>CALEAV010000008.1 GCA_937943575.1 uncultured bacterium
ACCCACCCCTCCCTGCAAGCAGGCCCCGGGCAGGACCCCCCGGAACGGTGATCCCCCTCCAACCTGCCCCTCAGGAGCGCCTGACCACGTCTTTGTCTTTCTGGGAGCGGGCATACAGGGCGGTGTATTCCTCCTGGATCAGGCGGGCCTCTTCCTGGGCCTTGCGGGCCTCCTCCTGCCATTGGCCGGCCAGCCGGGCTTTTTCCTGGATCGCCTGAGACTGGGCCTCCAGTTCCTGCCGCAGGCTGTCGTTCTCCCGGGCGAGGTGGGCCAGCGCCTGCTCCAGCTCTTCCAGCCGGGCGGCCAGCCGTGCCCGCTCCTGCAACATTGTCTGGAGCTGTTCGCTGGCCAGGAGGCTGGCGCCGGCCACCGGTTCCTCTGCCTCGGTTTCGGGGGCCCGCCGCATTATGAGGGCCAGGGTCAGAAGCAGGGCCACGCCTCCCAAAAGGCCCGCCCACGCCAGGCCTTGGGCCAGACGCCGGGCGGGGGAGGTCGCCGGGGTGGACGGCCGGGAGGCCAGCAGCCGGGAGACCCTGGCCCTAAGACCTGACGACGCCTTTGGGCTCATCCCCGGGGCAGCCCCCACCGCGGAGAGAGAGAAGGTTATGGGAGCGGGACGCACCACCGGGGGGAGTCCGGGCATCCCTAGGCCCCGGAACTCCGCAGCGAGGGTGTAGGCCCCTGGAGCCGGTCCGGTGAGCTTCCGCACCACCTCACCCTGGGAGGCAAGGTGCACAAAGCGGCCCGCCCAGCCGTGGCCGGGGGAGTGCAGGCCGAGCCAGCCCTGCCAGCCCTCCGGGTGGCCCTCGTCCTCCACCGCCAGACGCAGACGGCCGTCCCCTTCAGGGATCAGGCGGGCCCGGGCCGGCAGCACGGGAAGCTCCAGCAGCCTGGTTCGTTTCAGCTCCGGGCCGGCGGCGGTCACCTGGAGTTTCCAGTTCCCGGCGGGGAGCGTCTCCGGAAGGAGCCCCAGGCGGCTCCCGGCCGGCAGCCCGGCAAGGAGGGCAGGCGGAGGGTCGGTGAGTTCAAGCTTTTGCCAGGTGCCATCGGGCCTTTGCCACCTGAGGAGGAAAGTCACCGGCCCCGGCCCCTCCCAGCCGGCAGCCAGCCAAGGCCTGAGGTGGGCTCTCAATGGTCCCGCAGGCAGCCACACCCGCACGGGGGCCGTGGACTCCACCCAGCAGCGCGCCCGCTCCACCGCCGCGCCCCCCACCCGCCACCAGCCGGGGGCCGGGTCCGTCAGCTCCGCCAGGAACCAGTCCTCTCCGGCCTGCCATCTCAGCCCCGGGGCCGGCCGCCCGGCGGGCAGGACCCTGCCGTCCGGGGCGATGAGCGCCGGCCGCCCCCCAGGGACCTGCACCGGCAGCCACCACCTTGCCCGGACCACCGTGGCGTCCAGGAAGAACCCCCGTTCCTGGCGGGGCACAAGCTCCGAGGCCTTGAGATGGCCCAAGAGCTCCAGACAGGCCTCCGCCCAGAGCTCCGGGGAGTCCGCGGCAAAAACCCGCAGGCCGGGAGGAGGGGATCCGGCCTTCCCTCCGGCGCCCAGGCTCAGCCACAGGGGCGTCAGGCCCGCCTGGCGGGCCCCTTGTGCCGCCTCTTCCTGATCCTTCTCCGGAGAGGCCCGGGCGGTGAGGAACAGCAGCACCCCCCGTTCCTCCGGGGCCTCGCTCCCCCCTGCGGAGAGAGGTTCGGGAGCGGGGGCAGGCAGGCCTGGGCGGAGGGCCCGGGAGAGCTTCTGGATGATGGCGCGGCGGTGGGCGGCCGTGAGGGGTCTTGCCGGCAGGATCCGGCGAAGCCCATCGGACACCGCCATCACCCCCAGCCGGTCTTCCTCCGCCAGCAGGGCCGCCAGCAGGCGCGCCGCCTCCAGGAGCCGGCGGGCCTCCGGGTCCGAGGCTTCAGGGCTCATGGCCAGCCACAGGGTCAGCGGCTCCCGGGGCAAAGCCTCCTGCCAGAGGGGGGTCATGCCCCCCCCGGCGGTGCCCCATGCGAGCCCGAGATAGACGACAAAAGCTCCCGCCACAAGCCGCCAGCGCCGGCCCCGACTCATCCCCGCTGCGCTCCGGCCCGCTACCATCCCGGTCACCCCGTAATCTTCCCTCCCCTCCTGTTCAGTTCCTCGTCTTTCAGGGGAATTTCTTGAGGAAATGATGCATTTTTCCTGCGCCCCTGATAGATAATTCCTGGCGGGCACCGGCAGGGGGCCGGATGGTGGGGCTGAGGCGGGGAGCGGGGAGGCTCCCTGCTGTTCTTTTTGCATAAGCCGAGTGCGGCAGGATCCCCGCATCCCGGGAGGGAACGCTCTTTCATGCCTGAACTCCCCGAAGTGGAGGTGATCCGGCGGGCTTTGGCCCCGCATCTCACGGGGCGGCGCATTGTGGCCCTGGCCTGCGGGGAAAAGAGACTGCGGGCCCACTCACCCCCGGAGGTGCTCCGGCGGTGGCTCCCGGGCCGGCGCATCGTGCGCCTGACCCGCCGGGGCAAGTACCTCCTTCTCACCCTTGAGGGCGGGGTGACGCTGCTCCTTCACCTGGGGATGACCGGCCGCCTGCTCCTGGGGCACCCGGGCGAGGACAAGGCCCTGCCCCATGTGCACCTGACCCTCACCCTGGAGGACGGGAACCGTCTCCTCTTCCAGGATGTGCGGCGCTTCGGCCAGGTGCTGGTCTCTCCCCCCGGAGAGGTCCCGGAGCCCCTCCACCGGGTGGGCCGGGAACCCCTCTCCCGCCGGGTCACCCCGGCCTGGCTTGAGGGGCAGGCCCGCCACCGCCGCCGCCCGGTGAAGAACTTCCTCCTGGATGGCCGCATCCTGGCGGGCATCGGCAATATCTACGCCGCCGAGATCCTCTTTGCCGCCGGCCTCCACCCCGAAACCCCGGTGGGGGACCTGACCCTGACGGAATGGGAGGCCGTGCTCGCCGCCGCCCGCCGCCTCCTCAGGCGGGCCATTGCCCGGGGGGGCACCACGGTGAACGACTACCTGCAGCCCGGCGGCGCCACCGGCCTCTTTCAGGTGGAGCTGGCGGTTTACGGCCGGGAGGGGGAGCCCTGCCCCCGCTGCGCCACCCTCATCCGGCGTCTGGTGCAGGCGGGGCGGAGCACTTTTTATTGCCCCCGGTGCCAGCCGGCGCCCTGCGGCCGGGTGCCTCAGGCCGGCTGAGGCCTCCCGCCCCGCCCGGGAGAGGACATTTTAGAATGGCACTTTTTGCGGGAGGCGGATAAAATGATCTTTTTGAATATCTGCTAAGGGCAGGGACGCAATGAAAAAGGATATTCACCCGACTTTTTATGTCGCCAAGGTGCGTTGCGCCTGCGGCAATGAGTTTGAGACCGGCTCCACCAAGGAGAGCATCCGGGTGGAGATCTGCTCCAAGTGCCACCCCTTCTTCACCGGCAAGCAGAAGCTGGTGGACACCGCCGGCCGGGTGGAGCGCTTCCGGCGCAAGTACGCCCATCTGGAAGAGAAGACCCCGGCGGAGACCCCCACTGAGTAATGTCCCCGCCGCCGCTGACGGTGGGGGGCCAGGCGGTGCTGGAGGGGGTGATGATGCGCTCCCCCCGGGCGGTGGCCATCGCCGTGCGCCTCCCCGACGGCTCCCTCCTCCTCAAGGAGGAGCCCTACATCGCTTGGGGTGAGCGCTGCCCGCTGTTGCAGAAGCCCTTCGTGAGGGGCCCGGTGGTGCTGCTGGAGGCTCTCCTCACCGGCATCCGGGCCCTCACCTTTTCGGCCCAGGCGGCCCTGGGGGAGGAGGAGGAGCAGCTGGGCTGGGCCGGCCTGGCCCTCACCCTCGCCGCCGCCTTTGTGGTGGCCTTTGTGGTCTTCGGCTTTCTCCCCCACTATCTCAGCGGCCTGGCCGGCCATCTCTGGGGGCGGGCGCTCTCTCCCGCGGATGTCACCTTTCACCTCATTGACGGCCTGCTCAAGGCCCTCTTCCTTGTGGCCTACATCTGGGGGATCTCCTTCATCCGGGACATCCGCCGGGTCTTCCAGTATCACGGGGCGGAGCACAAATCCATCTGCGCCTACGAGGCGGGCCAGCCTCTGGACCTGGAGCACGTGCGGCAGCACTGCACCTGCCACCCCCGCTGCGGCACCACCTTCATTTTGGTGGTGCTCCTCGTGAGCCTGGTGGTCTTTGCGGTCTTCTTCCCCTGGGTGCCGGCCCTGAGCCAGAAGGGCCTGCTGCAGAATCTCCTCCAGGTGCTGGTGAAGGTGGGGCTCATGGTTCCGGTGGCCGCGGTGGCCTATGAGATCATCCGCTGGGGGGGCACCCACCCCCATCACCCCGTGGCCGCGGTGCTCCTCTGGCCCGGGCTGGTCATCCAGCGCCTCACGGCCCTGGAACCCGACGACGGCATGCTGGAGGTGGCCCTGGCCGCCCTCACGGCGGTGCTGAAGCGGGAAGGGGTTCTCCATCCGGCCCCCTGAGGCCGCCGGGACTGAAGCGCCGCCGCTGCCGACCGCCCTGACCGTGACCCGCCTCCCCTGAAACCGGAAAGGGGACCGGGCGCCGCTTTCTCTTGGGGGTCTGATGCTCAGGATCGGCACCGCCGGCTGGGACTATCGGGATTGGGACGGGGTGGTCTATCCCCCGGGTCTCAGGGGGACCGACCGCCTGCGCTTCCTGGCGGGACTCCTGGATGCGGTGGAGATCAATGTCACCTTTTATCGTCCCATCACCCCCCGCCTGGCCGAGCGCTGGCTTCAGGCGGTGGCCGACCTCCCCGACTTCCGCTTCACCGCCAAGCTCCTGAACGTCTTCACCCACGAACGCCGCCTGCCGGAGAAGGAGGTGGGGGAGTTTCAGGCGGGGCTTATGCCTCTTTTCTCTGCCGGCCGGCTGGGGGTACTCCTCGCGCAATTCCCCTACTCCTTTCACAACGACGAAGAGAACCGGGCCTACCTGCTGCGGCTCAGGGACCTCTTCGCCGCCTTTCCAATGGCGGTGGAGGTGCGCCACCGCTCCTGGCAGCGCCGGGAGGTGCGGGAATTCCTCGCCCGGGTGGGGCTGGAATTCGTCAACCTGGACCAGCCGATGGTGTCCTATTCCTTGGGCCGCACCGCCTGGGTCACCGGCCGGGTGGGGTATTTAAGGGCCCATGGCCGGCGCCGGGACGTCTGGTTTGAGTTCGGGGAGGACCGCCAGGTCCGCTATGACTATCTCTACCCGCCGGAGGAGCTGGCCGAGCTGGCGGACCGCACCCGGGAGCTCCTCACCAAGGCCCCGGAGGTGTATGTGATTTTCAACAACCACCCCTCCGGTCAGGCCGCAGCCAACGCCCTGGAGCTGAGCCGCCTGCTCCTGGGCCGCCAGCCCTCCCTTCCCCTTGGCCTCCTGGCCGCCTTCCCCCGCCTGGCCCCCTCGGCAGACTCCACCAACTGATTTCCCTCCCGATTTAATGCCCGGATGAGGCCCAAACCGATGCCGAAGCCGACCTGGAACCCTTCAGCATGTTGTCTCCCCTTGCCTGATGGCTTCGGAGATGTTTGCCACATTTCACCTCGCCGCACCCCAGGCCTTGTCATTGAACTCACTGGCGCAGGGCTGAAAGTCCTCAATCCATTCCGTTTTGCATTTCGCAATATTTTCCCCTGCGCCATGGTGCGGGGTGAGATACAGCAAGGGCTTTCCCAGGGCCAACTCCGCCGCCCGGCCGAAATTTGCCCCAAACTTTTTTGCAGGGCCACAAAGCAGACCCCTTGCTCAAATCGGACATAAGTCTGCCGGAAGGATCCCGCCACATCCTTGAACTGGGTCTGCTCTTTCCTTTCGCAAGCGTCCCAGAGCTTTTGGCGGAAAGGGGCTCTCGATGCCATTGCCGCCGGTCGCCGCCGTGATATGTGCTTCCTGTCGGGGTTTGTCCGTATCATCCCTGGGCGGTCCACAACCCAGCCGATTGGGGTTTCAACCTCGGGGAAGGGGAGGGGTCGGCGGAGGGCGCAGCCGATCCATTGACCACCCCCTCTTCAGGGAAGGTAACTTTAGGAGTCCGAAGCCCCGGAGTCAGGAGGTTTTGGCACTGACTCGGCCCGGACGGGGAAGTGTCCTGGCATTTGAAGGCACCCTGTCCTGGCGCCGGCAATTCCGAAGCACTTTCACGACCATGCGGTGTTTGGTGCTTGGCGAAATTCAGAATGTTAACGAGGTTCCGACTGTTGGCGGCATGGCGGACAAGGAAACCTCGTTCCTGGGGTTGATAAATGAGGGTGTCCGTGTCAGAAGCCGGCCCGTAATAAGGAAAATTTCAGCTGTTATCTGCTTCGGTCTGTCTTCGGGTTTCCATCTCTGTCAGCGAGACACCAAAGCCCCTTGAGAAGGAGCTGGGCAGGGTCAACGTTCTGCCAAATCTTCGTTCTTAAAAAATCCCGTCCTTTACCTCCCTGCCCTCACGAATTCTCCCCCAATCAGTGATGGTCAGTTACAAAAGAACACCCGGGGGAGAAAATTCTCCTGGAGTTTCCACAGGTAAAGAAGCAAGGATCCCGAACGCCCCGGCCACCGGACCGGATTGGCAGCCAAAGACCGGCTTCGGGTTGCCGGCCTGTTGTTCCCCCGGGTTCGCATTTGGGAGATTGGGGTGGCCTGAGTGTCGTCGGCCCGGGGTCGCTCAGGTGAAAACGGGCTGCTTTAACGGGGGGCTCCCTCTGCGTGGGAGGCCTGGGCAGGGTGAAAAGACTTGTCCCCCAAACGCCTCGGGGGCACTTGGGGGACAAAATCTGAATCGCCTTCGGTTGTTATTTCTGCAATGATTTAAACCAATTGCATGGTAGTCCCAACGGGACTCGAACCCGTGTCTCTGCCGTGAGAGGGCAGTATCCTAGACCGCTAGACGATGGGACCGAACACTTCATTTTTTAACCTGTGGGATGCCGGTTGTCAAGGGGGTCCCTCAGTCCCGGAGGCATTTCCCCCTCGGACCGCCCCGCCTCTCCCGGGGGCGGCCTGCCGCACGCCATCCCCGGCCGCTGCCCCCGCCGGCCAGCCCTCTCAGATCGTTCAGTTTTCCCGGCTCTTGCGGGGAAGCTGTCAGACCTGAGGCTGACGGAGGCGAAGCCCCGCCGCGGCGGCCTCCTCCAGCGTGTTGACATTAAGAAAGCTTAAGCCCTCCGGGTCCAGGGTCCGGGTCTCCTCCCGGGGCAGCACCTCCGGCCGGCAGGCGGTGACGAAGGGCCGCAGGCGCCGCTCCCCCCGGGCCAGATAGTCCTCCAGACGCGGCCTGAGGCGCACATGGAAGAGCCCGGGAAGGGCCTCCAGCCCCCGGGGGCTCTCTGCCACCACCGCCGGCCGGGGTGTGGTCCCCCCCCGCCGCTGCAGCGCTTCCAGCAGGGGCGGCTGGAGGAGGGGACTGTCCACCGCCGCGGCCAGCACCCAGGGGGTGGGGCTGAAGGCGAGGGCGGTGAGCAGGCCCCCCAGGGGCCCCTGAAAGGGGTAGAGGTCGAGCATCAGGGGCAGCCCCAATCCTGCATGCAGGAGGGGCTGATTGGTGAGGAGCCAGACCTCCTGCACCCAGGGGCGGAGGGCTGAGGCCACCTGCAGGGCCAGGGGCCTGCCCTGAAAGGGCAGGGTGGCCTTGTCCTGCCCCAGGCGCCGGCCCAAGCCCCCGGCCAGAATGGCGCCGGTCACCGGCAGCCGGGAGATCAGGAGGCCCCCCACCTGGCCCGGAGGAGCGCCGCCACCCGGGCCACCTCCCTGTCCGGCAGCGGGCGGTGCCCGGAGAGGTCTGCCACCACCGCCCACACCTCGGCGTCCGGTGAATCAGCCCCGGCCATCGGACCCAAAAGGACCCGGGGCAGGCCGAGGGCGGCGCCGTCCACCAGGATGACGTCCGCCCAGGGGGCCAGGAGCGGGAGGATCTGGTCCAATCCTGGTGGGGAGAGGGGGTCCGGGAGGCGATAGGTGAGCACCAGCCACCCCGGGGCGGCCAGAGCCGTCAGCCAAGCCCCGGCCCGGCGGTAGCGGCCGGTGTCTTTGCCCTCATCGGCAAAGGGCGAGGCGGTCTCCAGGGACAGCAGCGCCGTCCGCAGGCCGGCCGCCTGCAGCTCCCGGGCCAGCCCGCTGAGGAAGGCGTTCTTGGCGGCGCCGGGGGGGCCCACCACGCTCACGGTCCGCCGGGCAAGGGAAGCATCAGGCACAGGCAGCACCGTCCCGGGCCGGCTTATTCAGTGCGGGGGAAAGGCTCGAGGATCCTTTCCTTTTTCACATCCCGGTTGAGGTAGATGGCGCAGCGCTCACAGGGGCCGTTGCACAGGGTATCCCGGTACTGGCGCACCTCATAGCACGGCCGCCAGGGGATCTGGTAGGCGGCGCATTTCTCTTTGTCCGGGCAGTCGAAGATATTCCAGCAGGGGGCCAGCACCATGAGGTTGCGCAGGCAGGCCAGGGTGAAGCCCCGCTCGTGGATGAGGTGGTTGATCTGCTGGATCTGGGCGACGTCGAAGGAGGAATACAGGCGGTTGTTGGTGTTGCGTTCCCGCAGCGGCTTGATGAAGCCCTCCTTCTCGTACTCCCGGATGCGCTTCTGGGACAGGTTCACCATCCGGGACACGTCATTGATGAGGAAGAGGTCCCCCACCTTCACCAGTTTGTTTTTTCCGCGGGGCATAAGTCGGTCTAAAAGAAAATTGGTCTATACACATACTACTGTTTAAGAGAGAGGGAAAGCAAGAAAAAAATGTGGGAAATCTGTGAGGAAAAGATTTTTTCCCGTGATTCCCGAGGCGGGCTCCGGCCGGTCGACAAGGCCCCCCGGGGAGGTTATATTCCAAAGACAAAGAGGCGCCCCGAGGTTGCCGGGGGCCGGCCCCGGGGCGAGGCGGCCCCTCATTTCCGAAGCCATCAACCACACGAGGTGCGGCATGGAGGATTTCTTCCGCAAAGCCAAACAGTTCGGGCTGGGGGTCTGGGATTTCACCCGGGAGAAGGTGGAGGCGGTGGTGGAGGAGATGATCCGCCGGGGCGAGCTCTCCCAGCAGGACAGGTCCGGCGCTGTGGCCCAGATCCTGGAGAAGGCCCAGGCGGAGCAGGAGGCTGTGAAAGACAGGATCAATCAGGCCGTGGCCCAGGCGCTGGCCGGCCTGGGGCTGGCCCGGGCCGCCGACCTGGAGGCCCTGGAGAAGCGGGTGGCGGCCTTGGAGGAGCGCCTCCGGGAACGGCGGGAGTGAGACGCCGCCCCCAGGGCGCCTTCCCCCTGGGACTCATGATCCGAGACCGTGCCTCCATATCCCCGGGCAAGACCGAAAGACCGCCTCGGCTGGGGGACAAGCTCTGAAAGGCCGGGCGCGACCGTCAGCCTGCCTCTCCAAAAGGAGAGCCCCGGCCTCAATCCCGTTCAGGAGTGGAGATCATGCTGCCCACCGATCTGCATATCGACGGCCGTCATGTGGAGATCCTGCCGGAGTGGCGGAAAAAGATCGAGGACGAGTTGCGGAAACTGGACCGGCATGCCTATGAGCCCCTCCTGCATGCCCGGGTGGAGATCATCGGCACCGGCCATCACCGCCACGGGGCCTTTGAACTGCGCCTGGTGGTGGGGCTGGCCGGCCAGACCCTCACCGTCACCCGCCAGGGCGACTACGTTTTGCCCCTGATTGTGGACGCCTTCCAGGCCATGGACCGGCAGGTGAAGGAGTATTCCCGCATCCGCCAGCAGAAGGTAAAAGTGCACGAAGAGGTCTCCCGGATGGGCACGGTGCTGCGCACCTACCCGGAGGAGGATTACGGTTTCCTGGAGGCCCCGGACGGCACCGAGGTTTATTTCCACGCCAATGCCCTCAAAAATGCCGCCATCGACACCCTGCCGGTGGGCGCCCGGGTGGAGTTCGCCGCCGAGCCCGGGGACAAGGGGCCACAGGCCACCTGGGTGAGAGTGGTGGATTGACCGGATTTCCCCGGGGAGGGGGGCGGGGGCTTCCCTCCCCGGCGGCCCATGGTTCTTCCCTCACGTTTCCCAGGCCTTCCAGGACAGCCCGGGAGGTGCTCATCCTCCCAGCCAGCGCTCCCGGATGCGCTGCAGGCAGGCCTCCCGCTGGCCGGCAGGCACACAGCGCCGGGTCAGGCCCTTGAGCAGGGCCGCCACCCGCCGGCGTTCCCCGGCATCCCAAGCTGCGGGCTCCGGGGGCTCCGGGGGCCGGGGAGCAGCCAGGAGGCCGGCCAGCTCCAGGCGCTCCCGGTCTTGCAGGCCCCGCACCCTCAGGATAAAACCCAGCAGTTGCCGGCAAATGGGAGCCGGCACGCCGCCATCCTGCCAGGTGAGGTGCAGCATCTCCCCGAGCGCCAGCCGCAGCCGGGAGGGGAGCGCCTGCCCAGGGGGACGCCGGCCGTAGATGCGCATGGCCTCCTCCCCCACCAGAGAGACGATCTGGGCCAGAAAGAGGCGGACAAAGAGCTCCCGGCTGCCGGTATACACCGCCCGGCGGCTCCAATACCAGGGATTGAGGAGGTTTTTGGCGGTCCACAGCCAGCGGGCGGCGGTGTCCAGGTGATGGCGCTTGAAAAATTGATAGACCGGATGCCCCGTCACCTGGCAATACAATTCGTGCACCCGGAGGAGGGTTCCCACCTCCACGTCCTTGAGGGGCCTGACCGGCAGGGTGGTGAGCCAAGCCTGCAGGCGGCCACCCACCCGGTCCACCAGGCCCACCAGGTCCGCCAAGGAGGCCTTGAGTTCCGGCCGTTTCTCCTCTGGGTAATAAACCTTGGCGATGTCTTTCAGGAGACTCTGGGCCGTTTCGGTGATGAGCGCCAGACGCAGCTGCCTCGTGGGCCAGGGACGGGTGAGGAAGCGGCGGCGACAGGCGGCGATGATCTCCAGGGCTTGGCGGTCTTCGGGGCGGGCTTCCGGCAGGCCGGATGGCGGCGCCAGGGCCAGGTGCTCCTCCCGGGCCCATTCCTTCAGGAGCCGGCGCCGCGCCAGAGCCCAGGCCGCCAGGAGGGACAGGACCCAAAGGAGCAGCCCCCCTGCCACCAGCATGAGCCAGCCGGGTTCACCACCATGCGGCATGGCTCACCCAAGGAGGAGGGCTCTCCGCCTCACCCGATTGTCCCCCGATCGGGAGGCAAGGGGGAGGGCCAATGGAAGAGGGCAGGGGACACTGCCCCAGCCTGAGGCCGACAGGCCTGGCCGCGCTGAGGGGCAGATCCCTTCCCGGCGCATCGGGATTCCCGGGTGAGGCGGAGGGGAAAAACGGCGCCTGCGCCCCCTCCCGCTTCCCTTCCCATCCTTCACCATGGGGCCGGGTCGGGTCGACCGCCGGGCTCAGGTCTTCAGACCCAGATCCTCCACCAGGCGGTCGGCGAAGGCCAGGATGAAGTCCCGCTGCTGGCGGGTGGCGTAGTCGATGCAGGCGCAGCGCATGGTTTTCTCGCTGCGGATGAGGAACTCAAAGCGCAGGTAGTCATCCCCCAGCTCGATGGCGAAGCGGTAGGGCTGGCAATGATGATGGTCGTACTGGGCGGGGCTCAGGAGGTCCTCCCTGAGGTCCACCCACCAGATATCCGCCAGCCCGGAGGCCGTGGCGTGGGTCTCCAGGTATTCCCGGATGCGGGGAATGTCCTTTTTGCGGATTTCGTCCAGCAGATACTGTCTCACGATCCTTCCCCCACCGACACACCGGGGCGTCCAGGCGTCCCGGCAGATTCTCTTCCACCCTCATTCGGGCCGGATCCGGCGGGGCAAGGGGATGTATTCCACCGCCGGGCTCATGCGGGTGGGTTGTGGGAAATAACTCATCAGTTCCAGGATTTCGGTGGGCATGTCCGTGGACACGGGCAGCCCCAGCTCCCGGGCCATCTCCGAGGTGATGGCGTAGCTGTGGGTCCAGCGGCCCTCCGACAGGATGGTGGCCAGCTCCTCCGCCTTGTCGGGGGGGAAGTTGTCCACCAGGAGTTCGTAGATGCTCCGGCGCACCTCGCCAATGGCCATCTCCGCCTGATCGGCCAGAACCAGGGTCTTGTCCTCCAGGTGCTCCACCGGTTTTTTGGCCACCGCCCTGAGGATGCTGGCCGCCGGGAGCTGGCCCAGCTGCGGGTCCACCGGCCCCAGCACCGCGTGCTGGCACATGACGATCTCATCGGCCGCCAGGGCGATGAGGGTGCCGCCGCTCATGGCATAGTGGGGCACAAACACCGTCACCTTGCCCGGATGCCGGTTGAGGGCCCGGGCGATCTGCAGGGAGGCCAGCACCAGGCCGCCGGGGGTGTGCAGAATCAGGTCGATGGGCATCTGCGGGTCGGTCAGGTGGATGGCCCGGATGACCTCCTCCGAGTCATTGATGTCGATGAACCGGAAGAGGGGAAACCCCAAAAACCCCATGGTCTCCTGGCGGTGCACCAGGAGGATGACCCGGGAATTGCGCTGCTGCTCCAGCCGGGCGATGAGGCGCTTGCGGGAGTACTCCAGCAGGCGCTGCCTCAGCATGGGCTGCAGGGCGATGAGGATGAGAAAGAGCCAGAAGATTTCATTGGGGCTCATGCCGGCCTCCAGTTTCCTGGGGGCGCAGGGCATCCACCGCGGCATACCCCCACAATGCTGCCAGGGCCAGAAAGGGCACCAGGAAAAGGGGATGGCGGAACACGGCCAGGAGGACCACCGCCAGCACTTCCCGGGTCAGAGGTTCGGGGTAGAAGACCGCCATATACTCCCGGGAAAAGAGGACCAGTCCCACCAGGAGCAGAAGCCCCACCAGGAGGTTGGCGCCCAGCAGCAGGAGCACCCCCTTGCGGGTGTCCTGCCGGTAGAGCTGCCCCAAGCCGGGAAAGACAAAGAGGGAGAGCAGCAAGGCGATCACCGGACGGCGGCGCATGGCTCATCATATCCAATGCCCGGTTGCCGGTCAAGGCGCAAGGTCGCGGCGGGGCCGGCGATGAGGCCCAGGGAGAGGCGTGGGAGGGGGGCAGCGGCCGCAATGCCTGAAAATCAAGCCGCTCCGGAAGTTGCCGATAGTATAGATAGTTATGGCCTGCCGCCCCTCCCTGTGTCCTGCATCACCCTTACCTCCGCGCCGGCGGTGGGGACTGCCGTCGGTGCGGAGCCTCCCCGGGGGAGGGTGCCATGGATAAGGCCACTGTGCTGGGACTGCTCCTGGGGCTGGCGGCGGTCGCCGGGGGCCATCTGCTGGAGGGCGGCTCCCTCAGCCTGATCTTCCAGGCCACCGCGGCGGTGATCGTCTTCGGAGGCACGGCGGCGGCGGTGAGTCTCAGCTTCCCGCCGGGAGCCCTCCTGACGGCCCTGCGGGCCCTGCCCCGGGTCTTCCGGACCCCCCGGGACGACAGCCAGGACCAGCTCCTGCGGCTGGTGGAGATGGCCTACCGGGCCCGGCGGGACGGCCTCCTGGCCCTGGAAAAGACCCTGGCCCAGGAGCCGGATCCCCTGGTGCGGCGGGGGGTGGAGCTCCTGGTGAGCGGCTTTTCCGCGGCGGAGGTGAGGGAGATCCTGCAGGCGGAGCTGGCCCGGGAACACGAGGCGGCGCTCACCCCCGCCCGGGTGTTTGAGGCCGCAGGCGGCTACGCCCCCACCCTGGGCATCCTGGGCGCGGTGCTGGGGCTCATCCAGGTGATGCAGCACCTCACCGAACCCGCCAAGCTGGGGACCGGCGTGGCGGTGGCCTTTGTAGCCACCATCTACGGGGTGGCCGGCGCCAACCTGGTGTTTCTGCCCCTGGCCCACAAACTCCGCCTGCAGGAGGCCCGGGAGCGCCGACGCCGGGAGATGCTCCTGGAGGGCCTGGTGGCCTTGGGCCAGGGGGAGCACCCCCGGCTCATGGCCGAACGCCTCCAGAGCCACCTGCCTGAGGAGCTGCGCCGCTCCCTGCCGGAGCTGCTCTCCAGCAAGGTGTTCCGTCTCACCCCCAAGGCCAAGCGGAGCCTGAGCAAAAATGCCGGACCGAAAACCACCCTTTCCCGGGGCTGACCCCCCGCCCTCCCGGGACCGCTGGCTGGTCTCCTACGCGGATTTCATCACCCTGCTCCTGGCCTTTTTCGTCACCATGTACAGCATCACCCGCCTGGACAGCGAGAAGCTGGCCCAGGCGCAGCTCTCCATCCAGCGGGCCCTGCACGCCCCGGTGTTTCTGGGAGGCTTTCCGGTGGAAAGCGGCGTGGGCGAGGTGCCCGCCGCCGGGATCAGCGGCGACCTGGCCGGGGCCGCCCTGCAGGAGCGCTCCCGGGCCCAGCTCCAGGAGGTGGCCCGGGAACTCCAGGAGAGCTTCCGGCGCCAGGAGCTGGAGGAGGTCCGCCTCCTCATCACCGGCCGAGGGCTGGTGATCCATCTGCCGGAGTTTCTCTTTTTCGATTCCGGGGAGGCCGTTCTCCGCCCGGAGAGCCGCCCCCTCCTGGACCGGCTGGCAGGCATTCTGAAGAAGATCCCCAACCCGGTGGCGGTGGAGGGCCACACCGACAACCGCCCCATCCACACCCCCCAGTTTCCCTCCAATTGGGAGCTCTCCGCTCACCGGGCCACCGCCCTGGTGCGGTATTTCATCGAGCACCACGGGCTTGAGCCGGCCCGCTTCGCCGCCGCCGGCTACGGCGAGTATGCCCCCATCGCCGACAACGGGGATGAAAAGGGCCGCCGCCTCAACCGCCGGGTGGACATCATCATCAAGCCCCTCACCGCCCTTCAGCAGGCCAAACCCCTGTAGGAATCGGAAACGGGCGGAGGACCCCCTGGGAAAAGCTTAGCCACGCGAGCCGCCGGCAGCCTGGGGAACGGGCGGGGTTCCCGGGGGAGGGGGCGGAGGATCGGGTTTCCCTGTCCCCCCTTTAGCGCCCGTTGCCGGAGGCCGCGGTCAATTCCGCCGTGAAAGGGAAACCGGCAAGTCCCGCGGCCCCGGCGGAGGCGTCGATGGAACCGCCCCCTCGGGGAGGGAGGCGGGATAAGAGACGAGGTCCTCAAAACCCCGGCCCCCTGCGGAAGTGCAGGGCTTCTCACATAAGGAGACGCGTGGCACGGGAGACGAGGTTTGCACAGCGGGGTCTGGAGACCGGGGAGCCCGACGCTCCCCTGAGGAGGGGCGTGGGATAAGAGACGAGATCCTCAGGTGGGGGATGAAGCTTAAGCCTCAGCTCCCTCAAAGATGCCCCCTTCGCCGTGGCATCACCCCGAGATGCCCCTTCGCCGTGGCATCACCGGCTTTGTGCCCAGGGCAGATAGCCTCTGCCGCTCAGCCCCCCGGGAGATGCCCGTTCGCCATTGCTTCCCGGGAACCCGCACGGGACGCCTTTAAGGCCCCTGCCGGCCCTCCGTGAGATGCCCTTGTCCCCATGCTTCACGGCGGCGGGGCATGGGGAGTGACCCATCCCTCTTCCCCTCTGCGTAACCCCGATCTCCCGGCGCAGCGGGCGGAGAGCCTCGGGCGATGAGCCACCCCACCTCTTCCCTGTGCGGGACCCTGCGCCTCCTTCAGGGATTGCAGGTCATGCCCTTCGATGGCGTCCACGGAGCTCCCCTCCCCCCACTTACTTCAGGTTCTCCATGATGCGGATGGCGGCGGGACCGATGATCACCACCATGAGGGCGGGGAAGATGAACAGCAGCAGGGGGAAGACCAGCTTCACCGGGGTCTTGGCGGCCAGCTCCTCCAGCTTCTGGCGACGGGTGGTGCGCAGGGTGTCGGACTGCACCTTCAGGGCCTGGGCCATGCTGGTGCCGAAGCGGTCGCTTTGGATGAGCATGGAGCACAGGGAGGCCACCTCCTCCACCCCGGTGCGCTCCGCCAGGTTGCGCAGGGCCTGCTCCCGCTCCAGTCCGGCGGCGATCTCCAGGTTGACCAGGGTGAGCTCCTGGGACAGGGGCGGGCTGGAGATTTTCAGGTCGTCGGCCACCCGCTTCAGGGCGGCATTGAGGGCCTGGCCGGCCTCCACGCAGACCACCAGGAGGTCGAGGGCGTCAGGCAGGCTCTCCCGGATCTTCTTCTGCCGGGCCTCCACCATGCGGTTGAGGATGAGGTTGGGGAGAAAATAGCCGGCCGCCGCCAGCAGGAAGAAGAGGGGCAAAAGCAGGCCCTTGACCACTCCGGCCCGGTGCAGAAAGGGGAGGACCACCACCGGCAGGGCCACGGACAGACCCAGCTTCAGGCCCAAAAAGATGGACAGGGCCCTCTCGCCGTGGATCCCCGCCCGCTGCAGGGTCTTTTTCACTTCCCTGACCTGGGTGCTGCCCCGCTTGAGGCCCAGCTTCTCCTCCGCCTTATCCACCAGTTCCTTGGGGAGAAATTCCGGGGAGTGCTCCTCCCTGCCCCTGAACTCCTTTTTCCCTTCCTCGACCTGCAGCCGCTGGCGCACCCGGGAGCCGCGGGCCTGGAGGAAGCGGCCCAGGGAGATGATCACCACCGCGATGGACAGCCCGAAGAGGATGGCGATGAGCATCGGGGGCCCTCAGATCTTGATATTGACAATCCGGCGGATGACCAGCATGCCCACGACCTGGAAGAAGAGGGCGGTCATGGCCATGAACCGCCCGGTGGGGTGGTGCACCAGCATCAGGGTGTAATCCGGGTTGATCTTCAGCATCACGGTGAAAATCATGGGCGGCAGCCCGATGAGGATCCACCCCGACAGCCGGCCTTCGGCGGTGAGGGCCTTGATCTGGTTCCGGAGCTTGAAGCGCTCCCGGATGAGGCCGGCGATCTTCTCGAGGATTTCCGTGAGGTTGCCGCCTGTCTCCCGCTGGATCATCACCGCGGTGGCAAAGAGCTTGAGCTCCTTGAGGTTGACCCGCTCGCACAGGTTGAGCAGGGCGGTGTTCATGTCCATGCCGTGGTTGTATTCCTTGAAGGTCTTGAAAAACTCCATGCCGATGGGGTTTTCCATCTCCTCCCCCACCATCTGGAGCCCCGAGGCGAAGGCGTGGCCGGCCTTGAGGCCCCGGGCCATGAGGTCCAGGGCCTCCGGCAGCTGCTTTTCAAATTTCTTCAGGCGATGGGCCCGCTTCAGGGCGAGAAGCTTATAGGGCAAAAACAGCCCCAGCCCCAGCCCCAGGAGGCCCCCCAGGCCGCCCCGGTAGAAATACCCCAGGGAGAGGCCCAGGGCCCCACAGAGGGCAAAGAGGCCCAGGACCACGCCCAGGGGCCAGGTGACGTCGGCCTGCTGCAGGAGGCGCTGCAGCTGCTCCAGGGACCGCACCTTTTTCAGCAGGCGCCGCAGCCAGGCCTGGGTCTTGAGGCTGTCCACCTTGAGGAGGGATTCCTGGGTGAAGCGTTTCTCCAGGCGGTCCAGATACTTGAGACGCTTCTGCAGAAGGCGCCGGTGCCGCCGCTCGGAATCGGAGAAATAGAGGAACACCCCCTCCACCAGGCAGAGAAAGAAGAGAAAGGTGGTGAGGATGAGGAGGTGGGGAAGCCCGGCAAAAATCTGGTGCAGGCGGGCCAGCAGACCCCCGGGGGCCTCGGGATCAGGGACCGCGCCCTCGGCCGCCCACCCCCCGGCCGCCGCCAGCAGGAGGAGGAGACCGCACCCAAAAGCCGCCGCCCCGGAGCCGAGGGTCTTCCTCCCACCCCTTTCGGTCTGTCGCCCTCCCATGATCTCCCACTCAGGCTGCCGCCCTCTCATGGTCCACTCCGGCACGGTTAATAATTCTCCTTGAAGACCGAAGCCGGGAGATGGATGCCCATGGCCTCCAGGCGGTCCATGAACTTGGGCCGGATCCCGGTGGTGATGAATTTGCCCCGCACCCGTCGGTCTTCCGTGAGCCCCATCAGCTTGAAGGAGAAGATCTCCTGCATGGTGATCATGTCCCCCTCCATGCCCACGATCTCGTTGAGGCTCATCATCTTGCGGCTGCCGTCGTTGAGACGGGCCAGCTGGATGACCACGTGGATGGCGGAGGCGATCTGGTGCCGGATGGCCTTGTCCGGGATATTGAGTCCCGCCATGGAGACCATGGTCTCCAGCCGGGTGAGGGCGTCCCGGGGGGTGTTGGCGTGGATGGTGGCCAGGGAGCCGTCGTGGCCGGTGTTCATGGCCTGGAGCATGTCCAGGGCCTCCCCCTGGCGCACCTCCCCCAGGATGATGCGCTCCGGCCGCATGCGCAGGGCGTTGCGCACCAGGTCCCGCTGGGTGATCTCGCCCAGGCCCTCCAGGTTGGGCGGCCGGGTCTCCAGCCGCACCACGTGCTCCTGCTGCAGCTGCAGCTCCGCCGAGTCCTCAATGGTGATGATGCGCTCGTCGTTGGGGATGAAGCTGGAGAGTACGTTCAAGAACGTGGTCTTGCCGGTGCCGGTGCCCCCGGAGATGAGGATGTTGAGCCGGGCCTGGACGATGCCCTCCAGCACCTGGGCGATCTCCGGCGTAATGGTGTTGAACTCGATGAGGTGGTGCACCCGGATGGGGTCCCGGGCGAACTTGCGGATGGACAGGGCCGGGCCGTCCAGGGCCAGGGGCGGGATGATGGCGTTCACCCGGGAGCCGTCGGGCAGCCGGGCGTCCACCATGGGACAGGACTCATCGATGCGCCGCCCCACCCCGGAAGCGATCTTTTCGATGATTTTCAACAGGTGGGCATTGTCGGTGAACCGGATATTGGAACGCACCAGCTTGCCCTTCTTTTCGACAAAGACCTGGTCATAGCCGTTCACCAGGATGTCCCCCACGGTGGGGTCCTGGAGGAGGGGTTCCAGGGGCCCGTAGCCCAGAAGTTCATCCCGGATCTCCTTGACCAGGCGCTCCTTTTGCGGCAGGGGCAGGGCCAGGTTTTCCTCCACCAAAATGAGGTCGATGCCCCGGCGCAGGTCCTCCTGGAGGACCCCCTCCTCGGCCTCCGCCAGCCGGGCCAGATCCAGGAGATTGAGGAGGCGGAAATGCACCTTGGCCTTCAGTTCATTGAAGGCGTTTTCCTTTTTCTGCTCCGCACTGACCGCCGCCGCAGGGGCGCCCCGCTCGGTGGGGGTGCGCTCCCGGATGCGGGCGATGATGCTCATCTCGGCTTACCTCCGAAACAAGTTCAGGAGTCCCCAGCGGCTGTCTTTGGCTTCCGGTCTCTCCCTGCCGCTGAGCTGGGCCGCCAGGCGCCGGAGGTCCCGGCTCAGGAGGTGGCCGGGTTCCAGACGCACCAGGGGCTGGCCCTCGTTGATGCTGCGGGTCACTTCCCGGGGGGCGTGGCAGATGGTGCCCTTCACCTCCTGGCCCAGGAAGGCGGAGACGTCCTCCACCGATAAGTCGCCGTTTTTCTGCCAGGCATTGAGCCACAGCCCGAGGGCGGCCGTCTCCAGGCCTAGCAGCTCCAGAAGATCCAGGAGCTTCTTGGCGTTGGACAGGGCCGGGATGCTCTGGTTGGCCACCACGACAATGTTCTCCGCCATCTCCATCACCTTGAGGGCCGGTTCATCCAGGCTTTGGGCCAAATCCACCAGGATGTGGGAGAAGACCCGCAGCTTTTTCAGGTAGCGCAGGACCTGATCCAGCCGCTCCGCGGTCACCACCTCGGCGTCCTCCAGCCGCAGGGGGGCCGGCAGGAGCTGGAGGTTTTTGTCGTATTGGTAAAAGAGGCTCTGGAGATAGGAGCGGTCCAGGTTGTCGGCGTTTTCGATGACTTCCACCAGGGTGTACTGGGGCTTGACGTCGAAGAAATGCACCATCTGGCCGTAGCGCAGGTCCAGATCCACCAGGAGCACCTGCCCCTGGCTCTCCTGGGAGAGGAGATAGGCGGTGTTGACGGCCACAAAGGTGGTGCCCACCCCGCCTTTGCAGCCCAAAAAGGCGGTGAGCCGGGTGGGCTCCGCCGGCCCCAGCTCGGCGGGCAAGACCGGCAGCCGGTCCAGGGCCTCCTGGAACTCCTCCGGCCGGATGGGAAAGACGAAGCACTCCTTCACCCCCAACCTCAGGGCCTTCCACAGCTGCTCGGTGGTGATCTCCTGGAAGTAGAGGAAGATGGGGGGGTTGCGGTGATCAGCGGTGGTCTTCCGGATCCAGGCGTCCAGGTCCGGATCCTCCCCCGGGTATTCCAGGAAGATGGCGTTGGCGCCGGAATTGACCCGCTCCGGAAGCTTGGCCAGCGGCAGGGCCTCCAGGAGGGTCCCCTGCCGGGAGGCCTTAACCACCCTGGTCAGGTAGTCGCGCGTCTCCGGATTGCTGTAGTACAGGCAGAATGAGATGGCCATCTCCGACGTCCATCCTGGCTGGGATCGGCCCTCCGGCACCCACCGCGGCGCCCTTGATGACCGGGAGAGTGAGCCTTCCTACGACTCAATGAGGGGCGATGGGGGCCCCCTCCGGCCTCACCTTTTCCACTTTGGCATCCAGCCCCCGGATGATCTCCACCAGGCGGGGGGCCGGCATGGAGGTGGCCTCATTCTTCTCCCACATGGCGGTGGCCACCGGACCCTGCATCAGATGGGTGGTCTTCACGCCGCCGGTGGAGATGACCTCCTGGTTGGCATGGTTGCGCAGGGCCAGGGAGACATAGCCCTCCCGGGCGGCCAGGGCCAGGCGTTCGCCTTCCTCCGGGGTCACCTCCAGGGTGACGGTGGGCACCACCTGGGGCTTGTCCCCGGGACGGCGCTCAATGCTCTGGCCGGTCCCCAGGACCCGCAGATTCTGGAGCACCACCTTGGAGACCGGATCCTTGCTGAACTCCCCCTTGTCGATGGTGACCACCACATCCACCCGGTTGCCCGGGGCCAGAAAGCCCGCCACCCCCGAGGCCTCGTCCACCTTCACCGTCATGGCCCGCTTCTCCGGGCCCAGCAGGGCGGTGAGCCCGGCCATGGCCCCCTGGGGGGCCAGCTTCACCTCCAGGATGGGCTCCCCGGCCTTGAACTGGGAGGCCGCCACCCGGCCCGCCACCTCCTCCGGGCGCGTGAAACTGCCCGGCGGGCAGCTCTCCTGGGGCCAGTGGCGGATGACCACCTGCTCCGGGGACAGGGCGCTGGCCGCCTCGATGTCCTTGGCCGCCACCACCACCGGCCGGAGTTTGACGGCCGGCTGCTGCCGGGCCTGCTGCTGCGACTGGCCCTTGAGCCAGCCCAGGGCCATCACCGTGGCCGTGGTGCCGAAGACCAGGGCCAGAATAAGCCAGAACCAGGGAGGCAATCTCCGCATCGCTCTCACTCCATGAGCATGACGGACTCCACCGTCAGGTTGAGGGGCCCCACCAGATCCTGCACCAGCCGGGGCAGCACCTGAAAACTATAGGAGTACTCCACCCGCACACTAAGGGGTTCGCCGCTTTTCCCTGCAGGCCAGTAGGGAAAAGTGACGTCCACCGTGGCCGCCTCGGCAAACCCGGATTTGGCCAGGTACTCCCGCACCTTCCCCTCGATCTCCGCCTGGGATTTCCGTGGGGTGCTGTACACCACCCCGAAGCGGGCCCCCTCCCGGACGGCGTTGGCCAAAAGCCCCTTGGTGTACATGGCCAGGCCGAACTCCACCAGGCCGAAGAGGACTGTCACCAGGAGCGGGGCCAGGAGCCCGAACTCCACCAGCGTGGCGCCCCGCTCCGGGTGTCCGGCCTCTGCCCTTTGCTGCATCGTCTGAGTTCCCCTTCCCGGTGTCTCTCAGGATAAGACGGTCCGGAGGGCGCCTTCGCCCCCCGGACCTGCCTGGGGCGGGGTGACAGACCGCTGCTGCCGGCCCCCGCCGGGTTGCATGTTACGGAGACTGAGGCCGCTACAATTGGTTGGCCACTTCGTTAAACTTCGCGTCCAGTTTTTGGCCGATCAGGTAGATGGAGGCCATGACCACCACGGCGATGCCGGCCACCAGCAGGCCGTATTCCACCGCGCTGGCGCCCTCCTCTTCCCGGATGAAGTGTTTCACCTTGCCCATCAGATCCTTCATGTGCCGCGTCTCCTTCTCGGGTGGAGTGGTCTGCGGGGGCCCGGCCGGCGGCCGCCGCCTGGGCTCCCGCTCACCTCCCTCCCATCTCGGGTGGCGGCGCCGGCCGGCTCGCCCGCCCCGTCCACCGAGGGCACCAAAGAGGATGTCTCTGTCCACTTCGGCAATCCCGCTGCCCTGGCCCCGCAGGGGCTGTAGGCCGGTGATTTTGCGCCCCGCCCTTTCGGACGGTTTGCCTTTCTCGGTGGCCGGTCTTTCCTGTCACTCCCTTTATCGGCATCGCCGCCGGCGACTTTAAATTGCCTCCCGGCCGCCACTCATTCCTGACGTTTCAAGTTTCCCCGCCGGCGGCCGATGCTCTCTGTGAGCCAATTGATTTTTGGGGCCACGGAGGAAACAGTCTCGTGATCACCCCCCCTACCGCCCTCAATGCCGCCCCGGCGGGGTCTTCCCTCTCCTTTCAGGCCCGGCCCCTGCCCCAGTCCATGAAGGACCTGGGGCTGCCGGAGATCTTTCTCGCCAATCTCACCCTGAAGCACTGTTTCTACCTGGACACCTTTCATTTGTCCGACCTGGTGGAGCGGCTGAAACTCTCCACCACCGTCTTGAGTCTGCTGCTGGAATATCTGAAGAAGGAAAAGTACCTGGAGGTCAGGGGCCCCGATCCCCTGAGGCCGGCGGCCAACCCCCTGAGCCTCACCAACCGCTATGCCCTCACCGAGGCCGGCAAGCGCCGGGCCTCCCTGCTGCTGGAATATGACGCCTATGTGGGGCCGGCGCCGGTGAGCCTGGAGGACTACTGGCAGCAGGTGACCCGCCAGAGCATCAAGTTGAGCGCCGTCACCCCCAGCCGCCTGCGGCAGGTCTTCCAGGGGCTGGTGCTGGCGCCGGACCTGCTGGAGCAGCTGGGACCCGCGGCGGTGAGCGGCAAGCCCCTGTTCCTCTACGGGCCGCCGGGCAACGGCAAGACCACCATCGCCCTGAGGCTGGGAGAGATCTGGGAGGACGCCATTCTGGTGCCCTATGCCCTCTATGTGGAGGGCAATGTCATCCGGGTTTACGACGAGATCAGCCACAAACCCGCCGGCGGCCAGGATCCCCAGGAGCTGGGCGACCGCCGTTGGGTGCGCTGCCGGCGGCCCACGGTCATCGTGGGGGGCGAGCTCACCTTGGCCATGCTGGATTTGGCCTTCAACCCCACCCTGAAATACTACGAGGCCCCCCTGCAGCTCAAGGCCAACAACGGCCTGTTCATCGTGGACGACTTCGGGCGCCAGCAGATCTCCCCCCAGGAGCTCCTCAACCGCTGGATCATCCCCCTGGAGAACCGCCAGGACTTTCTCTGCCTGCACACCGGGCAGAAATTCGCCATCCCCTTCGACCAGTTCCTGGTGTTTGCCACCAACCTGGATCCCCGCTCCCTGGTGGACGACGCCTTCCTGCGGCGCATCCGCTCCAAGGTCAAGGTGAACCACGTCACCCGGGAGCAGTTCAAGGAGATCTTCCGCCTCACCTGCCAGCAGTTCCAGCTGCCGTATGACCCCGAGGCCCTGGAGTATCTCCTGGCCACCCACTATGACGCCACCGGCCGCTCCATGGACGCCTGCCACCCCCGGGACCTGATGGAGCAGATCGTGGATTACTGCACCTTTCACCAGATCCCGCCCACCCTCTCCCCGGAGCTCCTGGACCGGGCCTGCCGCATCTACTTCGTGCACTGAGGGTTGCCTGCGGCGCACGGGAGGGGACGGGGGGAGAGGAGGGGTCCCGGGTGGGGGGCGGCTGCCTCACCGGCGGGATGAGCACCCCTCCCAGGGGGAGAGGGGGGTGGGCCCAGGGCCCCTCCTTGATTTTTTCCACCTAACGTGCGGGAAAGGGGGTCGAGCGCCCGGCGAGCTGGGTGGATCTGACCCTTTTTCACCTGGCGGGCGGGAAAGGGAGCCGGCCTTAAGGCCCCGCCCCTCCCGCACAGCCCCGCCCAGGGGGTGGGGAAGGGAGCCGGAGGGGGAGGGGAGGGGACCCAGTGCTCCCCGGCCCTCCCCCCAAAAATTCTCTCACCCATCTCCCCGGCCAAGCCCTGCCCGGCCGGCCGCGGGATTTGGTGTCCCCACAGGCGCACGTGAGCAAGGGCAGGGTCCAGTCTGGACGGCCCCCACAGGGGCACGCGAGCAAGGCGAAGACCTGGGGGAGAGGGGCCCGGCCCCTGGCCCGCCTCCCCGACTTCCTCCCCCCTGAATGCTCTTGCCGGGATCATGGCCTGGGTGTCGATTTCCCCCCGCTGAAGATCATGGGAAGGGAAGGCAGGGGGTCCACTGCCCCCGCCTCTCCCCCCGGAAATAGGGCAAGGCCCGGGGAGGCCGTGGGAAAGGCCTGGAAATCCCCAACCCCGGCCGTCCTCTCCTGCCCCCTTTCCCTGGGCTTCAGGCTTTTTCCCCCGAAGGAGCCATGATATAAGGGGGGTGCGGACAAGCCTTGGGGGGAGGGGTGATGCAGACCTACGGGCAGGTGTTCATGGTGGGGCTGCCGGGGCCCCGGGTGGAGGAGGCGGCCCGGGAGCTGGTGCAGGGTCTGGGGGTGGGAGGGGTCATCCTCTTTGCCCGGAACATCGAACACCCCCTGCAGGTGTGGGAGCTCACCGGGGAGCTCCAGAGGCTGGCGGTGGCGCGCGGGGGGCGGCCCCTCTTCATCGCCGTGGACCAGGAAGGGGGGCCGGTGCAGCGCCTCCAAGGCCCCTTCACCCGCATCCCCTCCGCCCGGGAGCTGAAGGAGAGGGCCGGCCCGGACGAAGTGCAGGCCCTGTATCAGCGGGTGGCCCGGGAGTTGGCGCTGGTGGGGGTGAACCTCAACCTGGCGCCGGTGGTGGATGTGGCCCGCCGCCCCGAGTGCCCCTTGTGGGAGCGCTCCTTCGGGGCGGACCCGGAGAAGGTGGCGGCCTATGGGGTGGCCGCCGTCCGGGGGCTGCTGGCCGGCGGGGTGCTGGCCACGGCCAAGCATTTCCCGGGGCTGGGAGACACCCGGCGGGACTCCCACCTGGTGCTGCCCACGGCCGAAAATCCTGACCCGGAGCGGGTGGCGGACCTGCAGCCCTTCGCCGCGGCGGTGGCCGCCGGGGTGCCGGTGGTGATGACCGCCCATGTCCGGGTCCCGGCCTGGGGGGAGGCGCCGGCCACCCTCTCGCCGGTGGCCATCCGCACCTGGCTTCGGGGCCGGTTGGGGTTTGCCGGGGTGGTGATGACCGACGACCTGGAGATGGGGGCCATCCGGGAGCAGGGGGAGGTGCCGGAGGCTGCCCTGCAGGCCCTGGCCGCCGGCGCCGACCTGCTGCTGATCTGTGAGCACCCCGACCTGGCCTGGGAGGCGGCCCACCGACTGGCAAAGACCCCCTCCCTGCACGAGCGCCTGGCGGAGGCCGCCGCCCGGCTGGCCCGCCTCCGGGAGGGTCTGCCCGCCCCCGCCCCCCGGGCCGAGGTGGAGGCATATGTCGGAAAAGCCTGAAAGCGAAGAAATTCCGGGGGGAAGCCCGGTGGGCGGGTCAGCCGCCTCCCCCGGAAACTCCTCCCTCCGGCCCCGGGGGGTGCAGCGGGCCTGGCCCCGATCTCAGGCCCTCGGCTCCCGCCTGCCGGCGCCTGGCATTTGGGTCTACAGGCCGGATTCCCTTACTTTTCCCCGACTCCTGGGATAGAATGATTGCAGGAGATCCCGGGAGGCAGCAGCGGGCCCCTTGTCCGGCGGCCCTCCATGGAAGGGGGGTGGGAGCCGCGGCGCCTGCCCGCCCAGCGCATGAAGGCTGCTGGCCAAAGTCCGACGGCATGACTGACGGTTTTCTGCAGGAGCTCTCCCGGCCCCGGCCCGATCCCGGGGGCGGCGCCGCCGCGGCCTTCGGGGCCCGGGTGGGGGTGGCGCTGCTCCTCAAGGTGGCCCAGCTGGAGGAGTTCCGGGTCGCCGGGAGCCGGCAGGGGGCGGACGCCTGGCCCGCCCGGCGGCAGGCGGCCGAAGCCCTGGAGGAGGCGCTGGCGCAGCTCCAGGAAGAGGACGTGAGGGCCTACGCCGAGTTGGCGGCCCACTTTCGCCACGGCGGGGAGGCCCGGGAGGAGGCGGCCCTGCAGGCCACCCGGATTCCTTACCGCATCGCGGCGGCCGCCCGGGAAGGGCTGGGCCTGGCAGCCGAAGTGGGGCGCTGGTGCGCCCGCCACCTCGTGGCGGACGTGCAGGTGGCCACAGAGCTCCTGGCCGGGAGCGGCCGGGGGGCGGTGGCCATCGCCGGGGCCAATCTGCCTTGGCTTACGCCGGCCTCATCCCAAAAGTGGGCCCGGCGGCTGGAGGAATTGATGGCGGCCATGGACCGGGAGCTGGCCAGAGCCCGTGACACCCTGACTGCCCGCAGGGGAGGGGGGCAGGCGTGATCCGGCTGGCGGCGGACTGCCTCACGGTCACCCGGCCGGCGGTGGCCCAGGCCCTGGAGAGGCTGGACCCTGTTCCTCTGCAGGATCTGGCCCGGCGCTGCCAGGAGGCGGGGGCCCGGCTTCTGGACCTCAACCCCGGGTATCTGCCTAAGCGGCGCTGGGATCGCCTGGCCTTCATGGTGGAGGCGGTGCAGGAGGCGGTGGATCTGCCCCTCATCCTGGACAGCCCCCAGGCCCCGGTGCTGGCCCGGGGGCTTCGGGCCTGCCGCCGCAAACCCATCTTGAGCGCCCTCACTCTCGAGCCGCAAAAATTGGCGGAGATTCTCCCCCTGGCGGTGGAGCACGACACCGATTTGGTGGCGCTGCTTCTGGATGAGCGCTCCTTTTCGCCGCCGGACGTGGAGGGCAAGCTGGCCCTGGCGGCGGAGCTCCGGGACCGGGCCGTGGCCGCCGGGCTGGCGCCGGAGCGCCTCATCTTCGACCCGGTGCTGCCGCACTTGAGCTGGCCCGACGCCCTGCCCCGCACCGGCGCGGTGATCCAGACGGTGCGCTGGCTGGCCGCCGGGCAGGTGCTGGGGGAGCCGGCCCGCACCATGGCGGGCATCTCCAACCTCCGGAGCGGCCTGAGGGAGCATTACGCCGTCACCCTGGACACCATGGTGATGGCGCTGCTGGCCGGGGCGGGGCTGGAGATCGCCCTGGCGGATGTGCTCCTGCCGGAGGTGGCCGCCGCAGCCCGGGTCCTCAGGCGCCTGAGGTAGGCGAAGGCAGGCATCCCAAGGCTGAAGCGAGTCTCGTGATCGGGCCGGACCTGCAGGCGCATGTGCAGTGGGGGGAGGGGCCGGGGGACGCCGCTCCCTCCCCTGCCTCCCAGCCCCATTCCCCCCCCACTGGAAGGGGGAGGGCGGGAACGCCGGTCCCCGGCTTAATAAATTAAAGAGTCTTTAACTTTAACTTTTGGTAAGGAGAACCGTATATCAACAAGCCACTCGGCAATCTCATCGGTCTCAAGCATGAGCAGCTCAGGAGGCTGGAGCGGCTCTATCGCCGCCGGGTGCCGCCCCGGGAGCTTTTGACTCCGGAGCTGGCCCGCCAGCTCACGGAGATCTCCCACGACCTGCACCGTCAGGTGGGGCTGCTGGTGAACCGCAGCGGCCAGGTGGCCTATGTGCTGGTGGGGGATGCCAAGGGGCTGCTCATTCCGCCCCTCCCCCGGGAGCGGGGGGCCCGGGGCCGCCTCAAGGGTCTGCGCCTGCTCCACACCCACCTGGACGCCAGCCCCCTCACCCAGGACGACTTCATGGACCTGGCCCTGCTGAAGCTGGACGCGGTGGCGGTGGTGGAGGTGACCCCTACGGGGCTGCCGGGGCGGGTGCAGGCGGCGCACCTCCTGCCCCGGGAGGTGGACGGCCGGGGCTGGGCCGTCCTGGACTACGATCATCCCGCCCGGGTGGATCTGGACTTTGCCGCCATGGTGGACTCCCTGGAGGAGGAGCTGGCCCGGGTCGGCTCCGAGGGGGGGGAGCGCCGGGCGGACCGGGCCATCCTCATCGGCGTCACCGGCAAAAACCGGCTGGAGGCGGAGGAATCCCTGGCGGAGCTGGCAGAGCTGGCCCGTTCCGCCGGCCTGGAGGTGGCCGCCTCCCTGCTCCAGAAGCGGGAGCGCTTCGACCCCCGCTTCCTCATGGGCAAGGGCAAGCTCATGGAGCTCATGCTCCAGGCCCTGCAATGGGGCTCTGACCTCCTCATCTTCGACGCCGAGCTCAGCCCCTCCCAAGTGCGCTCCATCACCGATCTCACCGACCTCCGGGTCATCGACCGCACCCAGCTGATTTTGGACCTCTTCGCCCAGCGGGCCCGGAGCCGGGAAGGCAAGCTGCAGGTGGAGATGGCCCAGGTGAAGTACCTCCTGCCGCGCCTCAGGGGCCGGGACGACTCGCTGTCCCGGCTCACCGGCGGCATCGGCGGTCGGGGGCCGGGGGAGACCAAGCTGGAGATCGACCGGCGGCGCATGCAGGAGCGGCTGCACCGCCTGCAGCAGGAGCTGGGCCGGGTCCGGGCCGAACGCCGGGTGCGCCGGGAAGGGCGCAAGCGTCACCAGTTGCCCATCTTGTCTCTCATCGGCTACACCAACGCCGGCAAATCCACCCTGTTCAACGCCCTCACCCATGCCCGGGTGCTGGCCGAGGACCGGCTCTTCGCCACCCTGGACCCCACCAGCCGCCGGCTGCGCTTCCCCCGGGAACGGGAGGTCATCATCACCGACACCGTGGGCTTCATCCGCAACCTGCCCCGGAACCTCCTGGAAGCCTTCAAGGCCACCCTGGAGGAGCTGGAGGAGGCCGACCTGCTCCTGCACGTCATCGACCTGGCCAACCCCCGCTTCCCGGAGCAGATCCAGGCGGTGGAGGGGATTTTGGCCGCCCTGGAGCTGGATCACAAACCGGTGCTGAAGATCTTCAACAAGATGGACCTGGTGCCGCCGGCCCTGGCGGCTTTGCAGTGCCGCATCCACGGGGGGGTGGCCGTCTCGGCCCTGGACCCGGAAACACTCCCGCCCCTCATTGCCCGGCTGGAGGAGAAAGTGGAGGAGATCCTGGCCCGGCCGCCGGAACCCCCGGAGGCGGCGGGACGCCGGGCGGCCGCGGAGGGCTGAGAGGCGAAGCAGGCTGGGAGAGGGGGGCCAGGGGTCACCGACCTTTGCCCCCTCTCCCAGACCCTCCCCCCCCACCCCATAGGGGGGGTGGGGAGGAGAGCTTGAGGAGAGGGCGGGGGCCTTCGGTCCCCCGGCCCTCCCCTTCAACTACCATCAGAGCACGCCCTTGGTGGAGGGCACGCCCTGGGCCCGGGGTTCGGGCCGGGTGGCCTCGTCCAGGGCCCGGCCGGCGGCCTTGAAGACCGCCTCCATGATGTGGTGGGTGTTCTCGCCGTAGGGCACTTCGATGTGCAGGGTGATTCCCCCGTGCACGCTCACCGCCCGCCAGAATTCCTTGAGCATCTGAGGGTCCAGGCCCGCGCCGCCGGGAGGCAGTTTCACCTGGAAGTGCAAATAGGGCCGGTTGGAGAGGTCCAGGGTGACCTGGGCCAGGGCCTCGTCCATGGGCACCCGGGCGCTGCCGTAGCGGCGGATCCCCGGCCGCTGGGCCACGGCCTCCCGGAGGGCCTGCCCCAGGCAGATGCCCACATCCTCCACGGTATGGTGCTGGTCCACCTCCAGGTCGCCCTGCGCTTTGAGCCTCAGGTCGAAGTACCCGTGGGCGGCAAAGAGCGTCAGCATGTGGTCGAAGAAGGGGATGCCGGTGCTGATCTCCGCCTGCCCCTGGCCGTCCAGCTCCAGGGTGAGGTCAATGTCGGTCTCCCGGGTGGTGCGTCGGACCCGGCTTTGAGGACTCATGGGCGCTCCTCTCCTGGCCGCCCCCTGGCGGCGCCCCTGGGGGCCCGGCAGGCCCGAGGCATGCCCCCGGGTTCTTCCCCCCAATTGGACAGACTATTCTACCACGGTGGGGCCCGTCAGAGACACCTTGGGACCCCTTTTTCCTTTCTCCGGCCCCTCAGGTTTATGGTATGATGGATGGCAAGAAAGATAAAGGTTGGCTGCCGCTGCTTATGCCAAAAACCGTTATCCGCTCCTTGTGTGTGGCCTGCCTCGCTCTGGCGCTTTCCCTGCCGGTTTGTCCCCTGAATGCCCAGGAACGGCCCCGGGCGGTCTTTCCGGAGACCAGCCGGGATTTCGGGGAGTTCATCCAGGACCGGGAGCAGCGTCACGACTTTGTGGTGCGCAACCCCGGCACGGCGCCCCTGAAAATCCTGGAGGTGGACCCGGACTGCGCCTGCACGGTGCCCTCCTACGACAAGGAAATCCCCCCCGGGGGGGAAGGCCGCATCACCCTGGCCCTCCAGCCGTATTCGGTCCTCAAGGAATTCATCAAGAAGACCCGGATCCGCACCAATGACCCCGACACCCCCCAGGTGGTGCTGGTGCTGACGGGGGTCTCCAAGCCGGTGCTGGAGATCCTTCCCAGCCACATTGTGCGCTTCAAGGGGCCGGTCAGCCAAGCCCATGAGGCCAGGGTCAGGGTGCTCTCCCACGGGGAGAAGCCCCTGGAGATCCGGGAGGTGCGCAACTCCCTGCCGGACAGGGTGCAGGTGGCGGTCACTGCCACGACCCCGGGGAGGGAATTTCTCGTCACGGTGAAAAACGTGGCCCAAGATCCGGGGCACTACGCCGGCCGCATTGAGCTGGCCACCAACTATGAGAACCGGCCCCGGCTGAACCTGAGGGTATTTGCGGACCTGGGCCCGCCGGCGGAAAAGCGGTAGAGGAGCATCTGGTTCACCCACCGCCGGGCGGCCTCCCGGAAAAGCTGTCGGAGCAGGAGCTGGGTCTCCTGGGGGGCCGGGGGCCCGGGGGCCAGGGGGGAGGTGAGGGAGAGGGCATCCCGGAAGGCAAACAGCGGCCGGCCGCCCCGGGAGATGGTGCCGGAGAGGCTCAGGGAGGCGGAGATCCGGCCCCTCAGCCAGCGGAAGGCCCGGGAGACCTCCAGGCGATGGATAATCAGGCAGACCTCGTACTCGCCGGGGGCGGAGTGCACCGCCAGGCCGTTGGCCGTCAGCGCTTGGCTGACTTCCGACTCCAGAAGCCGGGCCACGCTCCCGGGCTCGGCGCCGCTGGCGGCCTCCACCCGGATGGGGGCCAAATGGTAGCGGCCAGCGGTGGGCTCAAAATCGGGGGCGGCATAAAATTCCCGCACATACCGGCCAGGGCCAAGCTCCACCCCGGGAGGCTCCGGGGGCAGGGAGGGGCGCAGGCACCCCGCAGCCAAAAACAGACCGAGGCAGAGAGAGGACAGAAGAGATCCACGGCGCCTCATGCCTTGTGGTGTATCACACCCCGGCGCCTGGATGCCACGACAATCTTTTGAGCTCGAACCGAAGGAGGTCCCATGGCGACGGAACGACTCACTCTTTCTGTGATCAAGGCGGATGTGGGCGGTTGGGTGGGACATTGCACCTCCCACCCGGACATGCTGGCGCTGGCCAGGGAGCACCTGGACAAAGCCGTGGCCCGGGGTCTTTTGGCCGACGGCCAGGTGCTGAATGTGGGCGACGACGTCGAGCTCATCATGACCCACTACCGGGGGGAGAATGACTCCGCCGTTCATGAACTCGCCTGGAACACCTTCATGGACCTCACCCGCCTGGCCCGGCAGCTGAAGCTCTATGGCGCCGGCCAGGATATGCTGGTGGACAGCTTCTCCGGCAATGTCAAGGGCATGGGCCCCGGGGTGGCGGAGATCTCCTTCGTGGAACGCCAAAGCGAGCCCGTGGTCATCTTCATGGCGGACAAGACCTCCCCCGGCGCCTGGAACCTGCCGCTGTTTCGCATCTTCGCCGACCCCTTCAACACCGCCGGCCTGGTCATCGACCCCTCCATGCACCGGGGCTTCCGCTTCCGGGTGCTGGACATCTTTGAAAACAAGGAATGGATCCTCTCCTGCCCGGAGGACATGTACGACCTGCTGGTGCTGGTGGGGGCCTCCGGCCGCTATCTCATCGAGTGCGTGCAGCGCAAGCGGGACAACGAGGTGGCGGCGGTGGCCTCCTCCCAGAAGCTGGGCCTCATTGCCGGCCGCTACGTGGGCAAGGACGACCCGGTGCTCATCGTCCGCTGCCAGTCGGGGTTTCCGGCGGTGGGCGAGGTGCTGGAGCCCTTCGCCTTCCCGCACCTGGTGGAGGGCTGGATGCGGGGCTCCCACCACGGCCCCCTGATGCCGGTGGGCTTCGCCGACGCCCGGCCCATCCGCTTTGACGGCCCGCCCCGGGTGATCGCCGCCGGCTACCAGATCTCCGACGGCAAGCTTCTGGGCCCGGTGGACCTGTTCAGCGACGTGGCCTACGACGAGGCCCGGCGCAAGGCCTGCGAGATCGCCACCTACATGCGGTGCCACGGGCCCTTCGAGCCGCACCGCTTGGGTCTGCATGAGATGGAATACACCACCCTGCCCCAGGTGATGGCCTTCATCTTTGAGAAATCGGCCATCCCCCGCCGGGGCGATCTGGAGGAGCAGCTCAAGGCCAAATACCCGCATCTCAGGGAGGTGCGGGTGGTGGAGCCCGGGGCCCGGGACCTGGACGCCATCCAGAAGACCATCGCCCGGGAGGGGGCCCACTACCTGGAGGAGGTGGTGCCGCCCGGCGCCAGAATCGGGCTTTCCGGGGGCAAGACCCTGTATTATCTCATCACCTATCTGGAGCCGGGCAAGCTCACCGGTTTGCACCTCTATCCCCTGACCCTGACCCCCATCCTCACCATGCCCGGGCTCACCGCCAACGCCCTGGTGGGGATGATGAGCACCAAATACCCGGATGCCACCGCCATCAACCTGCCCTCCATCCCGGGGCTGTCCCAGGAGGAGTACGAGCAGCAGATGGCCGCCAACCCCGAGCTCCTGAAGAACTACAAGGAGATCTGGGAGGTGGACTTCATGCTCCTGGGCATCGGCTACCTCACCGGGCCGCTGCCGGGCTTCCGGGCCCTGGCCACCCAGGAGCTGGGTCTCACCGCCGAGGACCTGGCGGCCAAGGGAGTGGTGGGGGAGATCAACCACACCCCCATCAACGCCGACGGCGAGCCCCTGCTGGACTCGGAGGATCCGGACCTCCAGGCTTTGCTGCGCCGGGTCATTGCAGTCAAAGCGCCGGACCTCAGGGAGCGGGCCCAGCGGGAGGACCGCACCCTCATCGCCGTGGCCGGCGGGCTGGAGAAGGTGGCGGCCATCCGGGCCTGTCTCAAGGGGCGCTACTTCAACGTCTTCATCACCGACGCCTACACCGCCCAGGAGCTGCTGCAGAGCTGAGCCGGCGATGGCGGCGGTCTCCCGGGTATGGCCATGGTGACTCCGCAGCAGGTGCTGTTCCTCGGCGCGGTGCTCGGTGCCACCATCCTCCTGGGCAGCCTGGGGTATGTGTGGGTGGAGGGCTGGGGCTTCTTCGACGCCCTCTACATGACGGTGATCACCCTGACCACCGTGGGCTACGGCGAGGTGAGGCCCCTCACCCCCGCCGGCCGGGCCTATACCATGGTCCTGGCGGTCTCCGGGGTGGGGGTGATGCTCTACGTGGTGGGCGTCCTGGCCCGGGTGGTGGTGGAGGGGGAGATCCGGGAGGTCCTGGGAAAGCGCAAATTGCAGAAGCGACTGCAGCGGCTGAAGGATCATTACATCATCTGCGGCTACGGCCGCATCGGGGAGATCATCGTCCGGCAGCTGGCCCAGGCCGGGGTGCCCCTGGTGGTGGTGGAGAACCACCCCGAGGCCCTCAGCCGCCTGGAGGCCGCCGGCTTCAACTACGTGGCCGGGGATGCCACCCGGGAGGAGGTGCTCCTGGAGGCGGGCATCGAGCGGGCCAAGGGGCTGGTGGCGGTGGTGCGCTCGGACGCCGGCAATGTCTATATCGTCCTCACCGCCCGCAGCCTCAACCCCCGCCTGTATATCGTGGCCCGGGGGGAGGAGCCGGGCTCCCGCCAGAAGCTCCTGCGGGCCGGGGCCGACCGGGTGGAGTCGCCCTATGAGATGGGCGGCACCAAGATGGCCCAGTCCATCCTGCGGCCCACGGTGGTCACCTTCATGGAGCTGGCCATGCACCAGGGGGTGGAGTGGAGCATGGAGGAGATCGCCATCGGACTCCACTCCCCCCTCATCGGCGTGCCCCTGAAGGACACCGGCATCCGCCGGGAGCTCAATCTCATCCTGGTGGCCATCAAGCGGGCCGACGGGGAGCTCATCTTCAACCCCACGCCCGACACCGCCCTGCTGGCGGGGGACACCGTCATCGCGGTGGGCATGCGGCAGAACCTGGAGGCCCTGGAGCGCATCGCCGGACAATAGCGGGGCGGCGGGAGGAGATCCCGACAAAAAAGAACAAGGCGCCATCCTGATTTCCGACGAGGAGGACACTATGGCGGCGACGATCGGACGCAAGGTTGCCATCACCTATTACGGCCATGCGGCCTTCAAGCTTTCCGGCCAGGGGGTGAGCCTGGCCATCGACCCCTGGCTCAGCAATCCCCAGCGCACCACCCCCATCAGCGAGGTGGGCCCGCTGCACTACATCCTGGTGACCCACGGCCACGGCGACCATGTGGGGGAGACGGTGCCCCTGGCGCAGGCCACCGGGGCCACGGTGGTGGCCATCCACGAGCTCTCCCAGATTCTTCTGGGGATGGGGGTGGCCAAGGTGGTGGGCATGAACAAGGGCGGCTCCTTTGCCGCCGACGGCCTGACCATCACCATGACCCAGGCGGTGCACTCCTCCACCGCCGAGGTGGAGGGGCAGATGGTGGCGGCCGGCGACCCGGTGGGCTTTGTGGTGCGCTTCCCCGACGGCTTCACCGTCTACCACGCCGGGGACACCGCCGTCTTCCGGGACATGGAGCTCATCCGGGAGCTCTACCGGCCGGAGCTGGTGATGCTCCCCATCGGCAGCCACTACGTCATGAACCCGGCGGAGGCGGCCTATGCCTGCCGGCTGCTCACCCCCCGGTGGGTCATCCCCATGCACTACGGCACCTTCCCGGTGCTCACCGGCACCCCGGAGGAGCTGGCGCAGCACCTCAAGGACCTGCCCGGGATTCAGATCCTGTCCCTCAAGCCCGGGGAGACAGTGGAATAACGGGGGTGGGGTCGGATGGGTGGGGCAGCCGCCCCGGCCCCCCGGTATCGTCAGACTGTGGGAAAGGGCGTGAGGGAATGGGGGCGGGGACTCGCTTTTGCCCTGTCTTCCGGACCCGCTCCCCGGGCCATGACGGCCGGAGGTGACGGGGGCCGGAAGGGAAGGGCGGGGGGAGGGTGGAGGCCGCTGGCCTCCCGGCTTTCCCCTGAAGGATCACTGGCGCCCCAGCCTATTCTTAGGAGGAGGCAGGAGGGGGAGCGTTTGCCTTCCCCTTCTTGGGAGCAGGGATGCGGCGCAAGGTCTGGCAACTGATCCCGGAGCGGCCGGAGCAGGTGGCCCGGGTGAGCGCCCGCCATGGCTTGCCCCGGCTGGTGGCCCGGCTGCTGGTGAACCGGGGGCTGGTGAGCGAAGAGGAGCTCCTGGCCTATCTGGAGCCCTCCCTCACCCGCCTGAGCTCGCCCTTTGACCTGTCGGACCTGGATCGGGCGGCGGCCCGGCTGGCCCGGGCGGTGCAGCGCCGGGAGCCGGTTTTGGTTTATGGCGACTACGACGCCGACGGCCTCACCGCCACCGCCCTGGTGGCCGGCTTCCTCACCGCCTTGGGGGTGCCCGTCACCACCTACGTGCCGGACCGCCTCACCGAGGGCTACGGCCTCAACCTCGGCGCCCTGGCGCGGCTCGCCCCCCGGGGCCGGCTGCTGGTGACGGTGGACTGCGGCATCAGCGACCGGGAGGAAGTGGCCTGGGCGCAACGGCGGGGCCTGGAGGTGATCGTCACCGACCACCACGAGGTGCCCGAAGAATTGCCCCCGGCCCTGGCCGTGGTCAACCCCAAGCGGGTGCCCGGCCATCCCTTCGGCCTTTTGGCCGGCGTGGGGGTGGCCCTGCTTTTGACCCTGGGAGTGCGGGCAGAGCTGCGTCGCCGGGGCTGGTTTGAGCGCCGGCCCGAACCCAATCTGAGAAATTACCTGGACCTGGTGGCCCTGGGCACCGCCGCCGACGTGGTGCCGGTGGTGGGGGAAAACCGCATCCTGGTGCGCCAGGGCCTCCGGGTGATGGAGGAGACCCGGCGCCCGGGACTCCTGGCCTTGAAGGAGGTGGCGGGGCTGAACGGCCGCCACGTCTCCTTCCGGGATCTGGCCTTCCGGCTGGCCCCCCGCCTCAACGCTGCCGGCCGCCTGGGGCAGGCCTTGGGCGCCCTGGCCCTCCTCACCGCCCCGGAGATAGGTCAGGCCCGCCTCCAGGCCCGGGAGCTCAATCTCCTGAACCGCCGGCGGCAGAACCTGGAGGATCAGGTTCTCCAGGAGGCCTGGGAGGTGATCCGCACCCAGGGGCTGATTCGGCGGCCGCTGATAGTGGCCGCCGGCGCCGGCTGGCACCCGGGGGTGCTGGGCATCGCCGCCGCCCGCCTGACGGAGGATTTGGGACGGCCGGTGGCCCTGGTGAGCCTGGCGGGCGGCCAGGGCCGGGGGTCAGCCCGCTCCATCCCCGCCTTCCATCTCTTTGCCGCCCTGTCCACCTGCCGCCATCTGCTGGTGAAGTATGGCGGGCACGCCGCCGCCGCCGGTTTTCTGGTGCCGGCGGAGCATCTCCCCGCCTTGCAGGCGGGCCTGGAGGCGGCCTTTGAGGCGCAGGTGGGCCGGGAGCCGCCGCCCCCCACCCTGGAGGTGGATGCCGAGGTGAACCTGGAGGAGCTGGATGAAGAATTTTTTGCCCACCTGGAGCTTCTCCGGCCCTTCGGGCCCGGCAACCCGGAGCCGGTGCTGGTGAGCCGCCGGGTGCGCTGCCTGGATCTCCGGGTGGTGAACGACCGGCATCTGAAGCTGAAGCTGGCGCAGGGGGATTGTCTGAAGGAGGTCATATTCTTTGACGGGGCCGGCCAGGCCCTGGGGGGAGGGGAGCTGGAGGTGGCCTTCAGCCCCCGGGTGAGCTATTTCCAGGGAAGACTGGTGCCCGAATATCACCTGGTGGACTGGAGCCGGGTGGCCTGACCGGCCGCCCGCCGGTGAGGTTTGTGAGAAATCGCACTTGCTCCCGGCTCGTTTCTGTGATATGCACAGGGGCAGTCTTCAGGCCCCATGGGAGGGGACATGGCAGGCGTCAACCGCGTCATCCTGGTGGGCCATTTGGGCGCCGATCCGGAGTTACGGTACACCGCCGGCGGCACCGCGGTGGCCAAATTCCGCCTCGCCACCACCGAGACCTTCACCGACCGCAACGGCCAGAAGCAGGAACGCACCGAGTGGCACCGCGTCACCGCCTGGGGCAAGCTGGCGGAGATCTGCGGCCAGTATCTGGCCAAAGGCCGGCTGGTCTATATTGAGGGCCGCATCCGCTCCGACACCTGGGAGCAGGAGGGGGTCAAACGCTACTCCTACGAGATTGTGGCCGATAATATGAAGATGCTGGGCGGCGGCCGGGGCGCCGAACCCCGGGAGGCCGAACCGGAGTGGCGCCAACCGGAGACGCCGTCGGAGGACGACATCCCCTTTTAGCCGGGAGGAAACGGAGCGTTCCGGGAAGGGGGGCCATGAGTGCCCCGAAAGGCGCAGACCCGCTGCCAACCGGTGAACGTCCGCTTTGCTCCAGCCGATGAGCAACCCAGATGAGACCGATGCCCGCACCTGAGCTCCGGGAGCGCCTCAGCGCCCTGCTGGAGGAAGCCGACTATGCCGGAGTGATCCGGCTGGCCGCCCGGGAAAAGGCGGTGGTGCGCCTGCTGCTGCAATATCTCTATGACCCGGAGGACCTGCTGCATTGGCGCGCCCTGGAGGGCTTGGGGCATGTGGCCGCGGCCCATCCCGACCAGGTCAAGAAGGTCATCGGCCGCCTCCTGTGGCTCCTCAATGAAGATTCCGCCAGCGTGGGCTGGGGGGCCGCCGCGGCCTTGGGGGAGATCGGCCGGCACAACCTGGCGGTGGTCCAGGACATCATCCCCATGTTCTGCGGCTTCCTGGAGGAGGAGTTCTCCCGGGCCCCCATGCTCTGGGGGGTGGGGCGGCTGGCGGCGGTGCACCCCGAGGCGCTGGCGGAAGTGGGGCCCTATGTGGTGCCCTGTCTTCAGGATGCCGACCCCCAGGTGCGGGCCCTGGCGGCTTGGTGCGCCGGGAGGCTGCATCTGGACTCAGCCCGGGAGGCCCTGGCGGCCCTCACCGGGGATGCCAGCCATTTCCGCCTCTACGATGGGGGGAATTTCCGCCGGACCACCGTGGGGGATTTGGCCCGGGAGGCTTTGGAGTTGCTGACCACCAGGTCCTGAGCACAGGGCCGGAGACCGACGGACACGATTTCACTTCTGAGAGAGGGTGACAGCATGGGAACGGTTCTTTTCGGGCTGGTATGTTTCATCGCCGGAGCACTGGTGGGGGTGAAGTATCCTGATCAGGTCAACAGCGCCGTGGACAAAAGCAAAAAGCTCTACTGCGACCTGAAAGACAAACTGATGAAAAAGCAGGCCCCCCCGGAGGCTTGAGGATCCGCAGGCATCAGCTCAGGGGCGATGGGCCGGATTGCCTGTCGCCCTTTTGCCTTCCCCCCGCCCCGGGAGAGGGGCCAGAGTGCGGCCATGACCACTGCGTGGGGGAGGGTGGTCCGGGGAGGGGCGCCCTGAGCCTCCCCCCGTTTGCCATATGACGGAAAATTACAGGCGGGAATTGTGAGGGCGGCCGGGAGAGGGCCGGCCTCTTCTCCACCCGGGGCCTGCATCTCAGGGGCGGGGGGCGCCGCTTAAGGCAATGACCGCCCCGTGGCGGCCGGTCGTGCGTTCCCGGCGGTAGGAGTAAAAATCCTCCGGGAGGCAGCGGGTACAGAGCCGGGCGCACTCAATCCGGCCAGGAGGAACGCCGGCGGCGGCCAACTGGTCGGTGCTCAGCCGCCAGAGGTCGAAATACCCGGGGCGCACCTGATAGTCCCACAGCTCCCGGGGGAATTCCCGCCGATAATTGACAAATTCGGCGCAGCAGGGCCCCAGCCCCGGACCGATGGCGGCATGGAGGTCCTCCGGCCGGCAGCCGAATTCGACCTTCAGAAGCCGCACCGCCCGCCCCAGGACGTCCTGCACCTGGCCCCGCCAGCCGCAGTGCACATTGGCCGCCACCTGCCGCCCGGGATCATAGAGCATCACCGCCTGGCAGTCCGCCCCGGCGATGAGCAGCCCCAGCCCGGGACGGGTGGTGAGGAGGATGTCCGCGGTCTCCGGAGGCTGGCCGGCGGGGAGGGGCCCCTCGATGACTGCCGCCCCCAGCCCGTGCACCTGGCGAGCGCTCCTCAGCGTTGTCAGCCCCAGGGCGGCGGCCAGGCGGCGGCGGTTTTCTCGCACCGCCCCGGGGTCGTCCCCCACCCCGAAGCTGATGTTCAGGGAGGCAAAAGCCCCCCGGCTGACGCCGCCCTGCCGGGTGAACACCGCATGGCGCACCCCGGGCAGCGCCGCCAGCCGGGGAAAGAGGTAGTATTTCACCCCATGGGAATGGCCCACCTGCATCTGCCTCACCCTCCGGGCCAGCACTGTATCACAGCCTCAAGGCTCCGGAAAGACCGCCGGCGGCCCTGACCCTTCCCCGGCCGAGGCGGCACTCCGGCCCTCCGAAGGATGAACCGGATGCGTCACTTCTCCCTGTTCCCCTCATCCAGCCCCTGGGCTGGGAAGGGCCGGGCGGGCAACTGCCGGCCGCCTCTGCCGTGGCCGGCCTCATCGTGACAGGCGGCTGCCCCACGTGGGCGGGAGGGCCGCCGCCCCTCTCCTCGGCCGGTCATGGCCCTGATCCGGACTGCCCGGCCCGGGGGTCCCCCATCCGGGCTGCAGTCTGGGAGCCCGGCTCCCGGCCCGCCTGCCGGGGTGCTGGGTGGGGCCTCTGCCCCGCCAGGCCGTCGGCTGCCGGGAAGCTGAGCCCACCCCGGCCGGCCCGGCTCATCCGGCCTTCGCGGGTCTTTCGGGGCGTTCTCCGGTGTTCGGGCGGCGTGGCCGGGGGGGGCCCCCCCTGCCGCCAGGCCTTCAGGCTCCGGCCGCCCGGAGGCGCCGGTTGAGGCCCCCGGGATTGGTGGGCCTGCGGTTCGACAACCATGCCGGGCCCGGCGATGCGGCCCGCCGGCTCCGGGCCGATGCCGTGAGGGCCTTGGGGACTGCGGGGCGGAGGCCGCTGGCCTCCTCGCTGACGCCCGGCGCCGGGTCCCGGAAGTGGGCCGGTGGTGCCGACATTTTTGGGCAATTTTTGCCGCCCCACCGGCGGCAGCGCCCCCTGCACCGGGCTGTCCCCCGGTGGAAGGGCCTTCACCGAAGTGGCATTAAAATTGAATGTCCCCCGAAAAAAATCTCTCGGGGGAAGACGATGAAACGCAACAAACGCACGGTGGTTTTGGCCCATGAGGACCTGAACCCGCTCACTGAGCACATCCTGGCCACCATGGGCCGGGAAGGCAGTGTCATCCGTCGCCGCCTGAAGAATTTTTACCGGGAGCGGGCCCGCAACCGCGATCTCAGCCTCAGCTCCGAGACAGAGGCGCCAGCCCTGGAAACCTCTGCCGCCTGACGCCGGCTGCAGGAGGAAATCCCCAGGCTCATGCCCCCGGCCTGGGCCTTCGGGCGCCCCTCAGGGGAAGCTCGTCATTCGGGCTATTTGCCTGCCGGTGTGGTTGACCCCGTCCTCCGCGGGCATTATAGTGCAGGTAGCGGGTGTAGAGAGGCGCTAGGGCGGGGGTGCAGAGGGCAGTCTGGCCGGCCCGGACCAGCGGCGGGACAGGCCCCGAGGGGTCCGGCCCCCTGGCTCCCCGGGGCACGGCGGCCACAGGCACCTCAATTCAGGACGGCCACATCAGTTCAGGGCGGCGGATCCTTTCCCCCTCCCGCCGGAAGGAGATTATGGGGCATTTCGGGATTCTGGTCATGGTTCTGTGCCTGCTGGCGGGTTGTGGGGAGACGGTGCTCACCCAGTGGCCCCGGGAACGCATCTTCCAGGCCTACTTCCGCCTGCAGGAGGTCCGTCCGGGGATGAGCCGGGCGGAGGTGGAGGGCCTCATGGGGCCCCCCCAGGTCATGGAAGAGGGTGACTACCGGGGCGGACATTTCGTCTTCCTCTTTTACCGCACCCACAACATGGATTATGAGGGCAGCAACACCGTCCGGGGTGGGTTTACGCCCCTCATCTTCCAGGACAACCGCCTGGTGGGGCTGGGGAGGCGGGATTATTTCCGGGCCACGGATCGCCCCTGGATCGAGGATGCCCCGGCCCCGTCCGGGGGGCAGCAGGGCCTGCCCGGCCCCTGGCAGCGCTCCTGGTGAGGGGGCCTGCGACTCCGGTGGCCGCCCGGCGGTCGAGGGAGGACCGGGCCTCTACCCGGGTGAACTTCACCTTGCGGTTCAGCCGCAGGCTCCTCCGGCCGGGGGGCCGGCCCGCTTCCGGCTGAATGCCTGAAGCAGCTGACGGCGCCCCCGGTGGAAACGTGCGCCCAGAAGTGTTCGGGCGGTCCCCCGGACCTGATGGAGGTTCCGGCTGCCGGGCTGGCCCCCGTGCCCGGGGACCCTGAGGCCGGACCGGCAATCCCTCGCCCCGGAGAGGGCCGGCGGTCACCTGTCCCCGTCAGCACCGCCATGGGGTCGCGGCCGGCGTTCGGCAGCTGGTGCCGGAAAGGAGCGGCAGTCCCTGTTTACCCCAGCACCCCTCCGGTCAACCGGCTGGAAAAGTTTTGTTTCAGGAATGAAACACTTGTTCTCCGGCGTGGCCCGGACCCGGATCAGATCCACCGCCCTCCCCCTGCCGGCCTGCTTCCAAGCCTAGACTTTCGCCCCTCCCCTTAGGCCCTGTGCCTGCAAGTATGGGTCTTTGCAGGATTTTCACATCCATTTGCAGCAGGTCGCATAGGCTTGGCCTTCCCCCTCCCCTTGTTCTTCTCTGGCACAAAAGATGCAAAAATCCTGGCTGACATACGGGACGCATCAGTCACGGGAAGTCTTTAAGGACCGTGCGGGGCTGAGATTATGGCCCGGGAAGGGAAAGAGCCATGCTGACCTTCGGCTTCTATGGATTTCTGCTGCTGTGCGAGGGGGCGGCGGTGATCCTGCTCACCCTGGCCCTGATCCATAAACTTCGGAGCCTCAGGGAATAGAAACCCTGGTGGTTTCGGGAGATGCACAAAGGCGGCCGCGCCTCTTGGGCGGCTAAAAGCAAAAGACTCTACGCCCTGGTCACCCGGGAGAAGTGGGCACGCAGGGGGCCGCGGCCCCTGGGCGGCTTAAAGGCCTGCCCGGGCCGGCCTTTGAAGTTTCCTGGGAGTCCGGGGGGTTTGGGTTCAAAAACGGGGCCAGCCGCAGGGAGGACCCAGCCAGACGGCTGAAGATACCCCCCCGCCGGCTGATGGAGACCGGCCACCCCCGGCTCGTCGAGGCACGGATCCAACCCGATGGCCGAAGAGGACCTATCCCAGGCCAAGGCTGGCATACCCGGGGAAATCCCGGGTCGGGGCCGGCTGAGTTCCTCGGGACTAAGGGGGTGTCTCATCCCAACCTGAGGGGAAGTGGAGGGGGCTGTCGGCGGGCTCACGCCGCCAGACGCCCCCGCTCATAGAAGACCGGAGGTGGGGGCAGCCCCGCCAGGGCCTGGCGGCCGGCCCGCACCATCAGCCCGCCGATGATGAGGTTGGTCATGATCACCGCCGGGTCCGGCTGATAGACGCAGGCTTCCCGGGTCCGCCGGGCCTCCTGCCGCTCCCGGGCGGCCACGATCTCCTGAAGCCCCAGGAGTTCTGCCGGCGTGGGGCCGCCTTCAGCCGGATGGTAGACCACCACCTGGCCCGCCTCCACCCCGGCGCCGCCGCTCACCAGGATCGTCCCCTGGCGCCGGCAGGCCTCGCTTAAGATCACCCGGGTCTCGAAATTGTCCACGCAGTCGAACACCGCGGCGTAAGGGGCGAGATCGGTGGCCGCGGTGTACGCCTCCACCCGGCCTTCGGCCTCGGCCCCGTAAAGCTCCTGGAGGCGCCGGGCCAGAGTCAGGGCCTTGCTCTGCCCCACGGCGTCATAAAAGAGGATCTGCCGGTTGAGGTTGGTGGTCTCAATGGCGTCCGGGTCCATCACCACCAAGCGGTCGAGGCCGGACCACACCAGCCCCAGGGCCACCATGTTGCCCAGCGCCCCGGCTCCGATGATCAGGAGGGGTTTCCCAGGGGCGGCGGCACGGTTCGCCGCCGGCAGCACCACAAGGGGGCCCGGCGCCGCCCGGCCCATGAGCCGGTTTTTCACCTCCTCCAGGGCCAGTCCCGCCAGGATGAGGGCCAGGGCCGCATCTTCCGGGGCGGGACGGGGGAAGCTGAAGCCGGGCACCACCTCGGCAAGCTCCCGGGTCTCCCGGCCAGGCACACAGGTGAGAAAGCGGGCCTCCAGGGCTTCAGGCGATCCGGTTATCAGGGCCCGCACCACCGGCACCCCTGCCCGGCGCCCCGCCTCCACCAGAATCTTGGTGGCCAGACCGTAGCGGCTTAAGTCCACCAGCACCTGGCAGCCGGCAAAGACCCGGGCCACGGCGGGGTGGGTGCACCAGCCCTCCAGATGGGCCAGGGAAAAATCCGGGTTGAGGCGGCGGGCCGCAGTAAGGAGGCGGGGTTCCAGGGCCGGCGCCACCACGGTGAGGCGGTTAAGCCCCAAGGCCGCCGCCCCCGTCACCACCAAGGCAGTCAGGAGGTCCCCCTCCCCCACCACCCCCACCCGGGCCTGAGAGAGGAGCTCCTGGCGCCAGCCGGGGATGCGCAGCTGCCGGTCCAGGCGTTCAGAGAAGCGGGTCGCTCTCCCCCCCACGGCCTGCTCATCCGGAACCGGTGCCCTCATTGGCTCCCCCCCCGGAGACCATGCGGCCGCGGTGTGCTTTCCACCGGTGACGTCACGGGCCAACGGCACTGTCCTCCCCGGGCCTCCCTGCTCACACCCGCTCCAGTTTTTCCAGGCGGTAGCGCACGGGGCTGAGCTTCTCCCGCACTTCCTCCAGGAGGGCACCTTCCTCCAGGCACTCCCCCGGGGCCCACTCCAGGATCTCCAGCTCCGCCTCCCGGTGGCTCACCTCCCGGCGGCCGGTGAGCAGGCCCTGCCTGAGGTAGTGAATCTCCTGCCGGTGCCAGCCGTCGTCCCCCACCACCAGGGCGTAGCAGAAACCGCCCAGCACCGTCTCCCACAGCCGGGCCCGGCCCACCGCCACATCGGTGACCAGGGTGACGCTGCCCCGGGAGAGGGCATTGTGGTTCAGTCCCTCCTCGGTGAGGAGGACCAGGTCCTGGATGACCACCTCCCGCTTGGCCACCGGCCGCTTCAGGAGACTGGTGACATAATCCAGCACCACCGCCTGGTTGGCGGCGTCAATGCCGGAGAAGGCCTGCAACTCCAGGCTGCCGTGGGAGTGCACCCAGCCGTTGACCACCAGGTGGGGCGGCAGGGCCTCCTGAAAGGCGGCGATGCGCTCCGCCCCCACCCGGGTGAACTCCGCCAGGTTGTCGTCATTGCGGGGGAGGCCGATGTCCACCACGATCTCCGGCTCCTCCCGGCGGCCCAGGGTGAAGCCGTACCACTCAAAGCTCTCCTGAAAGAGCTTTCTCACCGCCCGGTTGAGGGCAAAGGCCTTCTCCAGGGCCAGGCGGCGGATCTTCATCTCCCGGGGCAGGGGAGCGAGGGCCACCTCCTGGCTCGGCGGCCGCCGCAGCTCCTTCAGGGATTTCAGCTTCATGCGAGGCGCTCCCGCACAAAGGCCTCGTCCACCACCAGGGGCCCGGTGTAGGTGCCGGGGAGGCGGAACATCTCCTCAAAAAGGATGCGGTGCAGCACGCTCACCAGCCCCCGGGCGCCGGCGCCCTCCTGTTTGGCCCGCTCCGCCACCAGGGTGAGGGCTTCATCGGTGAAGGAGAGGTCGATGTCCCAGGCCTTGAGGTCATTGATGTAGGCGAGCAGGGGGCTGTCGGCACTCTGGGTGAGGATGTTCTTCAGATCCTCGGTGGTGAGCCCATGGAACACCACCTTCACCGGAAAGCGGGCCACCAGCTGCCGCTCCATGCCGAACTCCACCAGGTCATCCGCGGCCACCAGGTCCCGCCACTCGCCGGTGATTCTCTGCTTGGCCAGCCGCTTCTTGACGATGCTCCCCAGGGTCTCAAACACCCCCCCGGCGATGAAAAGCACATGCTTGGTGGACAGGCTCAGGCGCTCCTTCCCCATCTCGATGGTGTTGGTCACCCCCTCCACCAGCCGGAGGAGCCCCTTCTGCACCCCCTTGCCGGAGACGTCCCGGGTGGTGGTGGCCTCCGCGGCGATCTTGTCCAGCTCATCCAGATAGACGATGCCCATCTGGGCCACCAGGGGGTCCCCGCCGGCGGCGATGAGGAGGTCCACCAGGATGTCCTGGGTGTTCTGGCCCACATAACCGGTTTCGCTGAATTTGGTGAGGTCCTCCACCACAAAGGGCACCCCCACCAACTGGGAGACGATCTCCCCGGAGTAGGTCTTGCCCACCCCGGTGGGGCCGATGATCAAGATATTGGCCTTGGGGGTGCGGGTCTGCTTCAGGGCGGTCTCCCAGTCCAGGACTCCGGCGGCCCGGGCCCCTTTGAGGGCCGCGGCCAGACGCCGGTAGTGGAAGGCGATGGCGGTGGCCAGCACCTTTTTCCCCTGCTCCTGGCCGATGACATGGCGGTCCATCCGGGCCTTGAGGCTGGCCGGGGTGTGGGTGAACTCCAGGATATGCGCCAGGGTGGCTTCGGTCTGGCGCTCCCGGAAGTCCGCCAGTTTGGCTTCCAGGCGCCGCCGCCGGGCGTCGCCGAGATGATCAATCATGTGATGCACTCCTATATTGCTGGCTCTTCGGTCGCCTGAGCCACATATGCCTCCAGAAGGCGGCGCAGGCCGTGTCGGTCCCCGCCCTCCCCGGCGGCCCGCAGGAGCTCCAGCGCCAGCAGGGTGGCGACATGCACCCGGCTGAGCACCCTCCCGGGGAGATCAGGCCGCCGCTCATACAGCACCCGGGAGAGACGGAGCTCCTCCACCTCCCGGGCAAAGGGCAGATAGGGGTTGTCCCAGCGGGCGAGGACACTTTGGGTCTGCTCCAAGACCGGGCGGGGGAGCAGGGGAAACAGGGGCGGCTCCCAGGAGGACTTGGCCCGGGGCCGCCCCCCGGGGAGCAGCCGCTCCAGCATCAGCTCCTCGGGCTCCAGGGGCTTCAGCAGGTCCTCCCCCGTTCGGCTTGCCAAGAGCAACCCCGCCACCACCGCAAAGGCGCCGGGCTGCCAGGGCCCGGGGCCCCGCCGGGCGGGCCGCAGGCGTCCCCTCCGATCAGAAATAGCGATTTTTCACCTCCACCCGCCCGGAAAGGACCCGGGGATCCTCCGGCGGCAGGCGGTAATCGTCAAAGCTCACCAGCTGCTCCCCCCGATGGCGGTCCAGGCTGTGGTAGCCGTTGCGCCGCCGGGGGTTGTAGCCGTAATACAAGGCGGTGAGGCCCGCCTCCAGGGCCGCGATGATCTCCCGGGGGCCAGCCGCCTGGGGCACCTGATACTCCCGGGGCAGGCAGATCTCCTGCCGGGGGGCGTGGCGGCGCAGGAACGGATGTTTATACTTCTCCCACACCACCGGCCGCAGGCGCTCCCGGGTGGAGACCGCCACCCGGCAGTCCGGAAAGAGATACGGACGTCCGAAGTAATCCTGGAGGAAATATTCCCCCGTGCGTTTATAGACCCAGTAATCCCCGGCGCTGCGGGAGTCCGGGAAGAATCCGAAGCCGTCCAGCTCCAGCTCCCCCCGTTCCCGGAGATAGAGCAGCAGGGCGGTGCGGGCCAGCCGGCTCTCCTCCGGCAGGTGCCGGCACTGCGCCAGGCGCCGGGCCAGGGCGTGGCGCTCCCGCTGGAGGATGAGGGCTCTCAGGGCCTGATGCAGCCAGCGGTCCAGCTCCGTCCCCTCCACCCGGCCGCAGGGAGGCGGCGGGGCCGGCCCGGCCATAGCCTCCAGGGCCGCCAGCCCCCGGGCCAGCTCCTCGGGGCCTGCGGTCCGGCGGGCCTGCTCGTAGTAGCGGGCGGGAATCTGCAGGCGCCGGGCCAGAGAGGTGATGACCGCCTCCGGGCTCAGGCGCCCCCGGGCGGCGGCGGGGCTCAGGCGCACAAAATGGGGCAACACCTCCAGGACCAGGGGCGCCAGCCAGCCCCCGAGGACATAAGGCTCCTCCGGAGGGGCCCCTGCCTCGGCAAGCACCGCCTGCCGCACCGCCTGATATGCCTCGGGCCACAGGAGGTGGTAGCAGGCCGCCAGGGAAGGGAGGCGCACCGTGGGGACGACCTGCCCGTCATCGCCGGGTGGCAGGGTGAAGGGGAAGGCGGCGGAGTCAGCTGCAGGGGGGTGAGGGTTCAGGTCCCGGGCCACCTCAGGGTCGTAGAGCAGGGGCAGGCAGAGAAAACCGTCCGGCGTCACCACGTGGGGGCCCGGGTCCCACAGGGTCGGGAGTGACGGGACGGCGGCCGTAATGCTACCCCCCCTCCTGGGGCCGGATGGCCCGCACGGCCACATAGAAATAGCGCTCCCCGGCCTCGGTCTCCTCCAGGCTGGCGCAGGCCAGAGGCGGGCCGGACACCTCCCGGCCCCGGCAGAGCAGCTTGCCGCCCTGGAGCTGGCGGCGGATGTCCTCCAGCACCAGCTGCTCCTCGATACTGAGATCCCGGCGCTCCAGGGCCTGCTGGCAGAGCTCCGCCAGATCGGCATGCTCATACTCCCCGGCCTCGAAGATCGCCACCAGCCCCTCGGCCGCCTGGCCGGGCAGGATTTCCAGCACCAGAGGCAGCCGCTCGGGAAGCGGCGCCTCAATCCTTTCTTCCTTGAGTTCCTGTGTGCTCATGCCAGCCTCCGGGCGCCGGGCCCCCATCCCGGTTTCCCCCGGGATGATGGCTTATCTCCTGATTTTACACCTAATTTAGTTTAAAAGACCCCGGAGGAGCTGTCAAGGCATCCCGGTGCGGGGAAAGACCCTTCAGGGGAGGGAGGACAGAAAGGTCAGCACCCGGGCCGCCGCGGCGCTCCCCTGGGAGACGCTCTCGGTGATGTCCTTGGGACCCAGGCAGGTCCCGGCGAAAAAGACCCCCGGGGTGCAAGCGTCCAGGGGGGCCAGCACCGGGTCGGCCGCCTGGTAAAAGCCGGAGGGGTCCCGGGGTCCGGCCAGCTCGTCCAGCACCGGGTGCGGCGGGGGAGGGGCCAGCCCCACCGCCAGGACCGCCACATCCACCCTGAGGCGCCGGGGCCCGCCGCCGGCCAGGGGAGCCGAGATGATGGTCACCCCGGCCCCGGGGTCGGGCTCGACAGCCCCCGGCAGCCCCTGGACCAGGCGGATGCCCGCCTCCCGGACCCGGCGCAGCAGGTCTTCGCCCCCTTTGCCGGTAAGCCGCAGGTCATTGAAAAAGATGGTGATCTCCACCCCGGGGTCGTGCTCCTTGGCGATGAGGGCCTGCTTCAGGGAGGCGGCGCAGCAGATGCCGGAGCAATAGGGGAGGAAGCGCCGGTCCCGGGAGCCGGCGCACTGAATGAAGGCCAGTCGGGTCAGGGGGCGGCCGTCAGGGCCCAGCAGGGCCCCGCCGGTGGGGCCGGTGGCGCACACCAGCCGCTCGAATTCCAGGCCGGTGAGCACCCGCCGGTGGTCGCCGTAGTGCAATTCCCCCTTGAGGCGGGGGCTGAAGGGCACGGCGCCGGTGGCGATCACCACGGCCCCCACCTTCAGGCGCCGGGTGCGGGGGCGGGCCGCCAGGTCCACGGCCTGCCGCTCACAGGCCTTTTCGCACAGCCGGCAGTCAATGCAATAGTCCCGCTCCAAGGTGGCCCGCAGCGGCACCGCCTGGGCAAAGACGATGCGGATGCATTTGCGGGGGGAGAGCCCCAGGTTCCAGCGGCTGGGCAGGATGACGGGGCAGACGGCGGCGCAGGCGCCGCAGCCCACGCAGCGGCTCATGTCCACATAACGGGGCTTTTCGGTAATCTCCACCTGGAAATCCCCGGCGCGGCCGCTGATCCGTTCCAGGTCCGCCCAGGTGATGAGGTTGATGAGGGGGTGGGAGGCGGCCTCCACCAGCCGCGGCCCCAGGATGCAGATGGAGCAGTCCAGGGTGGGGAAGGTCTTGTCCAGCCGGGCCATGGTGCCGCCGATGGACAGGGCGGTATCGAAGAGGTGGACCCTGATCCCGGCCTCCGCCAGATCCAGGGCGGCCTGCACCCCGGCGATGCCGCCGCCGACCACCAGGACCTCCCGGGAGCCGACGGGGGACGGCGCCGCCGGGGGGAGGGGACGGGCCAGGGCCGCCAGCACCCGGCCCACGGCCTCCTCCAGGTCCGCGGCGCTGAGGAGATCCACCACCGGCCAGGTGGCGGCGCCGCCGATGACGGGGAGGACCTCCTGCGCCAAGGGGTGGCAGGCGCCCACCAGCACCCTCCCGGCAGCGGCGGCCTGGGATGCCAGCTCCCTCAGCCCCGCCGGGCTGCACAGAGGTGCGGAAACGGTCACCGCCGCCCCCGCCTTCTCCAGGCGCCGGGCCACGGCCGCCGCCCCGGCGGGCAGGTCCGGACAGGGGCAGAGGATGACTCCCACGGTGCCCATAAATTCACCTCCGGGGCCCGGGCTCACGGGCCGCCGACATCTCACCGCCCTCCAGGCTTCCCTCCCCCGCCCCGGGGAAAAGCCCGGTCAGCCTAGATGCTCCAGGGCCTGGAACTCCTCCCGGCTGAGAAACCCGTCGCCGTTGCGGTCCAACCGGGGGAAATCCTGATCCCGGTGGCGGCAGCGGAACTCCTTCCGGCTGAGGCGGCCGTCCCGGTTGACATCCAGGGCCCGGAACCCATCCTCCGGCCGGAGCGGCGCCAGGTGCTCCTCCCAGGAAATGGCGCCGTCCCCGTTGCGGTCATAGAGGCGGAACTCATAGTCGAAGTCCTGCCGGCGCACCCCGGAGTCTGCCCCCAAAGAAGCTGAGATCTTCCGCCTGGCTCACCTTCCTGTCCCGGTTGCGGTCCAGCTCCTGGAAGTGCCGCTGTCAGCTCTGGCGCACCTGCTCCTTTGTGGGGGTCAGGGCCTCAACCGGGGCGGCCGCCGTGAATATGGCCGTCAGGCCCGCCAAGACCAGCCTCCCCATCTTCCCCGGCCGGGAGAGGGCCGCTGGCCATCGCCTCCCCCGCCCCCTTGTCGGACAGCCGCATCGCCTCACCTCGCCGGCCCTCCCTTGCCCTTTAAAGTCCCAATGGCGCCAGAAACCGCCGGGAGAGCTCCTGCTCCAGGCGGGCCGGGGTATCCGCCAGGGCCAGGGCGAGTTGCCGCACCCGGGCCGCTTCGGCCGCCAGCCGGTCCCGGGCGGCCTGGCGGGCCTCCGCCAGGGCCTGCCAGTCCCCCGCCAGCAGCCGGCAGGACACGGCGTTCACCTCCGGCAGGAGCAAAGGGTACAGGCCCGGCTGAAAGGCGAAAAACAGGGCCGCCGAGGCCAGGAGGCGCCGGTCGATAATGTAGGCCAGCCGGCCGGCATCGTGGACATCCGCCAGGGCATCCTTGAGACCCCGCAGCCACAGTTCAATGCGGGTCTGGGGAAAGAGTTCCAGCAAAAGGGGAAACGCCTCCAGGAGTTCCGTGTCCCGGGCTTCCCCGATTTCGTGGCGGATACAGGTCTCCAGTTCCAGGGCGGCCAGCTCCCGGAACTCCCGCCGGTAGCGGTCGGGATCAGCCGCCAGGCGTCCCGGATCCATCCGGAAGGCCGCCAAGGCCGCCCCCACCCGGGCATCGCCCTGCTGGGCCGGGTCCGAGAGGCGGTCCCAGAGATAGTATTCCAGAGCCTGGCGGCGGGCGAAGATCAGGGAGCCCTGGCGCAGGGCCGGGGTGCCGTCCAGGTCCCTGGCCAGCTCCTCCCCCAGGATCAGGATGGTGAGGCCGTCTTCCTGCCTGATCTCCAGCAACTCCCCCAGAAAGAACGTGGGGGCCAGACCCCGGGTATAGCCGGCGCCGTAGGCCAGACCCAGGGGCCTGAGGCGGCCGTTCAGCTCCTCCACCTGAAAGGGCCCGAAGGTGGCTCCCCGCAGCTCAAGCTCGGCCAGGGGCGCACCCTCCAGGGCCTCCCAGGTGCCCTCCACCTCCGCCACCCAGGCGAGGACCGCCTCGGGCTCCGGCTCCCGCCACGGCGGCAGGCCCTGCTCCCACTTGTACAGGACCCTCAGCCGCAGGAGCAGCCCGCACAGGGAGTAAAACCCCGCCTGGGCGCTGCTGGCCAGGTGGCAGTTGTGGCGGAGCCGCTCCAGCAGGGCGGACAACGTCTTCGGCCCCCTTTCAGCCGGCGGCGCCCATCTGTCCTCACTCATTCCGGCACCGCCCCCTGCCACTTCCGGGCCAGCTCGGGGTCCAGGAGTTTCAGGGTCTGGAATTCCCGCTCGGCCTTGTCCATCTCCCCGCTGCGCACATAGGCGGCCCACAGCCCCAGGCGGGCTTCCGCATCCCTGGGGCTGAGGCGCACCGCCTGCCGGAAGGCCTCGACGGCCTCCGGGAAGCGCTTAAGCTTGAGGAGGGCCAGCCCCAGGTTCTTTTGTGCCGGGGCAAACTCCGGCTTCAGGGCCAGGGCCTGCTCGAAAGCCTCCCGGGCCTCCGCATGCCGCCCCTGGCGGCCCTGCACCAGCCCCAGGTAATAGAGGGCCTCATGGCTGTCCGGCTCCAGGGACCTGGCCTTCTCCAGGGCCTCCTGTGCGGCCCGCCACTCCCCCAGTTTGTAGTGGGCCAGGCCCAGGGAGAGGAAGGCCTGCCCCCAGGCGGGCGACAGCCGCACCGCCTGCTGAAAGGCCCCGGCGGCCTCCCGGTAGTCCTTCAGCCCCGCCAGGGCCAGGCCCAGGCCGTGGAAGGCGGCGGCGGAGTCCGGCTCCTCCGTGAGGGCCGCCTGGAAATGGCGCCGGGCCGCCGCAAAGCGCCGCTCCTTCAGGGCCGCCTCGCCCTGCTTAAGCTTCACTTCACTGAGGCTGGGCTGGGATTCCCGGGCCGCCGCCGGCCAAGGGGCCAAAGCCAGCCACACTATCAGGAGAAATGCACTGCCACCCGGATGCCACCTCACCATTGACCTCCCTTTGCCACCCGGAAGACGCCTCACCACCCGCGCCGGAAGAGATCCCGGGAGGCGACACGCCCCACCAGCAGGCGGATGAGGCCGTAGCCGGCGGCAAAGCCCCCCACGTGGGCCCAGAAGGCCACGCCCCCCTGGGTCCCGGGCCCCAGGATGGCCAGGGCGCCCGCCAGGAACTGCATCACAAACCAGACTCCCAGAAAGATATAAGCCGGCACCTCGATGATAAGAAACATAAAGACGGGGACCAGGGTCAGGATGCGGGCCCGGGGGAACAGGGCGAAATAGGCGCCCATCACCCCGCCGATGGCGCCGCTGGCCCCGATCATGGGCACCGGCGAGAAAGGCCCCGCGGCCATCTGGGCCAAGGCCGCCACCACCCCGCAGGCCAGGTAAAAGAGGAGGTACAGACCCGCTCCCAGGGTGTCCTCCACATTGTCGCCGAAGATGAACAGGGACCAGACATTGCTGATGAGATGCAGCCACCCCCCATGCAGGAACATGGAGGCCAACACCGGCGTGAAGAGCGCCGTGAGGGGCGCCTCCCCCAGCTGGGCCACGAAGCGTCCCGGAATAAAACCGTAGGTGAAGATGAGCCGCTCCAACTCCCCGCGGGTCAGGCTGAGCTGGAAGAGAAACACCAGGACATTGGCCCCGATGAGGAGATAGGTGATGAGGGGCGGATGGCGGGAGGGAATATTGTCGCGCAGGGGAATCATGGATCAGGCTCATCCCGAAGGCGGCTGCCTCTGACGCGGTCACGGTGAGACCCCGCTTCCCGGCTCTCCTCTGGCCGCTTCAGACCCGAAAAATTGCCTAAATGATAGTCTTTTTCCCTCCCTTCGGCAACCATCCCGGGAAGCCGGTTGACAAGGAGGTGCCGCCCCGGGAAGACGGCCGCCGGCACACCCGCCTGCCAGGGCTCCCGGGGGAGGGCGGGGACATCCACCAGCACCCAGACCCGCCCGGGTCCCTGCCATAATTCCTCAAGCTGCCCGGGGGTGAGAAGATAGTTTGCCCTGGGGGGCACCGGCCGGGGGAAGCGGGGCAGACCCTGCCGCACCACCAGGTGGACCCGGCGGCCGGCGTACCAGGCCAGGGAGGCGGCGTATTCATACTCCTCCACGGTGTCCAGGACCACCAGATCCCCCGGTTCGGCGTGGGCTTGCAGCCATTCACCGGCGTGGCGGTCGCCGAGGAAGGGGGAGAGGGCCGTGACGGCGAGGAAACTGACCGTCAGCACCCCCGCCGCCAGCCCCGCCAGGGAAACCAGCGCCCACCGCGGCCGGCGGCGACCCGCCCAGGCGCCGCCCAGGGCCAGGGCCGCCAGCGGCAGCGCCGCCAGGGGGAGAAGCGGCCGCAGGGCCGCAGCCAGGCCGGCAAACTCCCGGCGGTTGGCCGTCAGCATCTCCTCCAGGACCGGCAGGGCCGCAAAGGGGAGGAAGGCCAGGCCCGCCAGAATCAGGAGCGCAATCACCAGGGTCCGGTCCCGGGGAAGGGCCAGGCCCCGCTCCAGCCGCCAGCCCACCAGGAGAGCCAGGGCCGGGAGTGCCGGCAATGAATAATACTCCACCCGGCTGCCGGAAAGGGAGTAGAACCCGAGGATCACCCCCGGCCAGAGAAGGAGGAGGGAGGCCCCCAGCTTATGGGGGCCGGAGCTGGCGGCCGCCCGCCCGGCGGCCACCGCCGCGGCGGGAAAGAGAGGCGTCCAGGGCAGCAGCCACAGGCCGGTGAGCAGCCAAAAAGCCGGGAGGGAAAAGCCCTGGACATCCAGGGGCTCCCGGGCCCCCAGAAAGCGCAGCACCTGCTCATTGACCAGGAAATGCCAGAGAAAGCCGGGATGGCGGTGCTCCACAACCACAAGCCACCCGGCCGCGGGCAGGGCCACCACTAGCCAGCCGGGAAGGGAGTTGAGAAGCCGTAGGCCTTCCCGGCGACCGGCGGCCAGGGAAGTGAGAGCCACGATGCCCAGGGGAAAGAGCCAGCCGATGAGGCCCTTGCTGAGAAATCCCCCGGCCAGGCAGACAAAGAAGCCGGCCTTGCCCAGGGCAATGGAAGCGGCATGCCATCTGACCCAGAAATACAGCGCCCCCAGCAGCCACAAGGTGATGAGGTGGTCCGGCAGCAACTGCAGGTGAAAGACGAAAAACCCCAGGCTGCCGGCCAGGACCCCGGCCCCCCAAAGCGCCGCCCGCGCCGGCAGCAGCTCCCGCCCCAGGCGCCAGGTGAGCCAGACAGCCAACAGGGCCAGGGGGAGGTTCACGAGGCGGCAGGTGGTTTCGCTCACCCCGGCGCTTTTGAAGATCAGGAGGTTCAGCCAGTGGAGGAGGGGCGGTTTGTCCAAATACGGCACCCCCTGGAGGGTGGGGGCGAGCCAGTCCCCGGAGGCCAGCATCTCCCGGGGGATGAGGGCATACATGGCCTCGGCCCGGGTCAGGGGCAGCCGGGTCAGGCTGCAGCCGTAGCTTGCGGCCACCGCACCCAAGAGCAGTCCCAGCGCCCGCCGGGTTGGGAAGCCCGGCCCGGACGTGGCCCTGGGGCCCCCTTCCCCCCCCGGCCCCGGCATTCTCAGGAAAAATTCCAGCGCAGCATGCGCCACACGTCCCTGAGGCCCATCTGACGCACCACGCTGGGCTCAAAGCCGGAGTGCATCATGCACTGGCTGCAGCGGGGATCCCGCCCGGGCCCGTACTGTTCCCAGGGGGTCTTCTCCATGAGCTCCTGAAAGGAGGGGTAGTGGGTGTCCACAATCTGGTAGCAGGGGGAGCGCCAGCCCGAGGGGTTGCGGGTGGGATTGGCCCAGGGCGTGCACTCGTAATGGCGCTCGCCCCGGAGGAAACTCAAATACAGGGGCGTGCTGAAATAGCGCACCGGCCGGCCGTTGAGGGTGAGGGCGGCGAACTTCTCCCGGATCTCCTCCCGGGAGAGGAAGAGCTCCGGCGACACCCCGGCGAAGCTGAAGGCGGGCGACACCAGGATGCCGTCCACCCCCAGATCCGTGAGGAGCCCGAAGAGCTCCTGAATTTCCCCGATATCCGTCTCCTTGTAAATGGTGGTGTTGGTGCAGACCCTCAGGCCCGCCGCCTTGGCGGCCCGGATGGCCCGCAGGGCGAGATCAAACAGCCCCGGCCGGCCCAACAGCCGGTCGTGGGTGGGGGCCAACCCGTCCACATGCACGCTCAACGTCAGCCGCGGGGAGCGGGGCAGCCGGGGGAGGGATTTCTCCAGCAGGATGGCGTTGGTGCACAGATAGATGTGCTTCCTGCGCCGCACCAGCTCTTCCAGGAGTTCAAAGACGGGGGGATAGAGCAGGGGCTCCCCGCCGGTCACCGTCACCACCGGGGCGCCGCATTCCTCCACCGCCCCCAGGCACTCCTCCAGGCTGAGGGCCCGGGAGAGGGTCTCCCGGTATTCCTGGATGCGGCCGCACCCCTGGCAGGCCAGGTTGCACTGCAGGGTGGGCTCCAGCATGAGCACCAGGGGGAATCTCTCCTCCCCGGCCAGGCGTTTGGCCAGCAAATACCGGGTCAGCTCCAGGCTGAGGCTCAAAGGGAATCGCACCCGCCACCTCCTTGGCATCGGGCCGCGCCGTGCTTGGGCAGGATTTCGGCGACTGTTCCGTCCGGCAGGTGGGAGGGGGCCTTTGGGGAGGTGCCCTCAGCCTTCTCCGGCACAGCCCCTCCTCCGGACCATGGGCCGCACTCCGCCCCGGGCAGCCGCCGTTTCACCAGCTTGTCTTATCTCATACTTGAACATCATCCGGCATTTTGCAAGGGAGAAAGGCGGGGCAGGAATCCCGGGTTTGGGAGGGCGGTCAATTTTGCAGGTGAACCGAAGGCCGGGGCCGGCGGGAGGAGGGCCGGGGGTGGCAGTCTGCCGACCTCCTTGCCCCGCCCTTGCAGGGAGCAGCGACGGAAGCCCAAAGGATCTCGCCCCTCCTCATACCTGGCCCCTGCACAGTTCTCCCCCACTTCCCCCTTCACACATAGCCCCGCTCCTTAAACCAGGCCACCGCCTCGGCCAGGGCCTGACGGACCGGCGTCTGGGGCAGGCCCAGCTCCCGGATTGCCTTGGCGCTGTCGAAAAACATGTATTTCCTGGCCATCTTCACCGCCGCCAGGGGCATGCGGGGCGGCTTGTGGCTGATGTGGGTGGCCCAGAATTCGTTGAGGTAGGACATGAAAAGCACAGGGGCATAAGGAAGGCGGCAGCGGGGCGCCGGCACCCCGCTCAGGGTGCTCAGGAGCCCGAAGATCTCCGACAGCCTCAGGTTCTGGCAGCCCAGGATGTATTTCTCCCCCAGCCGGCCCTTTTCCTCCGCCAGGAGATGGCCCTGGGCCACGTCCCGGACATGCACGAGATTCAGGCCCGTCTCCACGTATGCAGGGCAGCGCCCCTTGAGGAAGTCCACGATCATCTGGCCGGTGGGGGTGGGGCGCCAGTCCCAGGGGCCCACCGGCGCGCTGGGATGCACCAGGACCACCGGGAAGCCTTGCGCGGCATACTCCAGGACCTTCTGCTCCGCCAGGAACTTGGAGCGCTTGTAGTGGCCCACCATCTCCGCCAGGGAGACGGGGGTGTCCTCGCTGCCGGGGGTGCCGTCCCCGGGATTGCCCAGGGTGCCCACGGTGCTGGTATAGACCAGGCGCTCCACCCCGGCGGCGGCCGCGGCCTGAAGGAGATTTATGGTGCCCTGGACGTTGGTGGCGTACATGTTCTCCGGGTCCGGCACCCAGAGGCGGTAATCCGCGGCCACATGGAAGACCCGGGTCACGCCCTTCAGGGCCGCCCGGAGGGAGTCCGGGTTCCGAAGGTCGCCCACCACCTCCTCCACCTCCAGGCCGGCCAAGGCCGGATGGCCCCGCCGGCGCACCAGGACCCGAATCTCCCGGCCCTGGGCCAGGAGCTCCACCACCACCGCCCGGCCCACGAAGCCGGTGCCGCCGGTCACGAGCGTTTTCATGCCCATGGTGGGAGTTTGTGGGGGAGGGCCGGGAGAGGCTGGCTCCCCCGCCCTTCCCCACACCCCCTCCCCGCCCCCCGAGATGGAATAATGGTAAAGAGCGTTGGGGAGGACTCAGCCCTCTCCCCCCGCCTTCTTTAGGTACCGTCCCAGCGCCATGGTGGGGAAAACGTCCCGGTAGAGATGATAGCGGATCATGAAGTGGGACGGGAAGCCGGTGCCGGTGAAGTGCTCCTCGTTCCAGCGGCCGTCGGGACGCTGGTTTTTCAGGAGATAGGCGATCCCGGCCCGGACCTCCGGGGCATGCACCTCCCCGGCGGCCAGCAGGCCCAAAAGGGCCCAGGCCGTCTGGGAGGGGCTGCTCACCCCCACCCCCATCATCTCCCGGTCCCGGTAGCACTCGCAGCATTCGCCCCAGCCGCCGTCCGGGTTTTGGATGCTTTTGAGCCACGCCACCGCCCGGCGGATATAGGGCTGACTCATGTCCTCGCCGATGGCCCTGAGGCCCGCCAGGACCGACCAGGTGCCGTAGATGTAGTTCACCCCCCAGCGGCCGTACCAGCAGCCCTCCGGCTGCTGGGTGCGCTTAAGGAAATCCAGGGCCCGCACCGCCGCCGGGTGGCTTTTGGGATAGCCATAGACCCCCAGCATCTCCAGCACCCGGGCAGTGATGTCCTCGGTGGGGGGGTCCACCAGAGCCTTGAGGTCGGCGAAAGGAATGAGGTTGAGCCACTCCTTGGTGTTGTCCTTGTCGAAGGAGGCAAACCCGCCGTTGGTGCACTGCAGCCCCAGACACCAGTTGATGCCCCGGGTGAGGGCCTCCCGGTGGGCCTCCGGGTCGGCCAGGGTCTCTTTGAGGGCCACCAGCACCATGGAGGTGTCGTCCACATCCGGGTACCAATGGTTGACGAACTCGAAGGCCCACCCCCCCGGCTCTACTCCGGGGCATTTCACCATCCAGTCCCCGGGCCGGCGGATCTGTTTGCCGAGGAGCCAGCGGGTGGCCTTGGCCAGGGCCGGGTGCCCCGGGGGCAGCCCCGCCGCGGCCAGGGCCCGCAGCGCCAGGGCGGTGTCCCACACCGGCGAGATGCAGGACTGCAGCCACAGGCGGTCGCCGTCCCGGAGTTCAAAGCGCTCCAGGGCTTCCAGGCCTTTCTGCATGCGCTCGTGCTGCAGGTCATAACCCCGGCACTTCAGAGCCAGCAGGGAGTTCACCATGGCCGGCTGAATGCCCGCCCAGTCCCCGGTCTCCTCCTGGTGTTCCAGGATCCATTCCTCCGCCCTTCTGAGGGCCAGCCGCCTTAAGGCATGGGAGGGCAGGCGATAGTAGAGCTTGAGGAGCCGGTCCACCAGCACAAAGAAATTTTCCAGCCAGGAGCCGCCGGGAATCCAGTTCACCCGGTGGCGCTGGAAGGGCTCCTCGGGGCTGAGGAAAAGCTCCGCCACCCCCTGTTCCGGAGGCACCGGCTGCACCGGCCGGTAGGCCATGACCACGCTCAAAGGCACGATGGTGGCCCGGGTCCAGCTGGAGAACTCGTAGATGCTCAGCCCGGACCACACCGGCAGGAGCACAAATTCCACCGGCAGCAGCGGAATTCCCTCCCAACTCACCTGGCCGAAGAGGGCGAGAAAGATACGGGTGAAGACCCGGGTCTTCAGGGCGCCGCCCCGGGAGAGGATGAACTCCCGGGCCTTGGCCAGGCGGGGGTTGGCAGCCGGGAGGCCCGCCAGCTTCAGGGCGAAGTAGGCCTCCACCGTGGTGCTGAGCTCCCCGCCGTCGCCGTACCACAGCGACCAGGCGCCGTTGGGCAGCTGCCGGGACAAGAGGTCCGCCACCATCCCCGGGAATTTCCCCTCCCCCAGCCCCAAAAGGCGGTGCAGCATGAGGTATTCCGCGGTGATGGTGACGTTGGATTCCAGCTCGGCCCACCAGTAGCCGTCTTCGTGCTGCAGCCCCAGGAGGGCCTCCGTGGCCCGAACCAGGGCGGTTTCCACCTCCGCCAGAAAAGGGTCGCGGGGTGCGGGCGGTGCCGGCACCGCCGCGGTTCTCCCCCTCATAACGGCGTCACCCCCGAATCGAAGTTAAAAAGACTTTAAGATTATCTTATTTTTTCCCCCAGGGCAAAAAGCTTTTCTTCCCCCGGGACCCGGAGGGCGGGGGGTCCGGTGGGGGGCGGCCCGGGGGGCGGCCATGCCGGTAGCGCTTGCCACGGCCCCACATTGATATTACTATAAAATTCAGCCGACCAGTGTGTGGCACACTATGAGACAGATGAAAGCGCCGGCCGGAGCCCTCCAGGCCCGGCAGGGCGTCACCCTCAAGGAGTGTCGATGACTCCCCATAAGGACGAGGAACAGAGCGAATTGATCATCCCCGCCACCCTGCCCCTTTTGGCAGTGCGGGACGTGGTGGTCTTCCCCAACATGGTGCTGCCCCTGTTTGTGGGGCGGGAATCTTCGGTGGCCGCCATCGAGGCCGCCCTGGCGGAAGACCGTTTATTGTTGTTGGCCACCCAGAAGGACCAGGCCATCGAGAACCCCAGCCCGGACGACATCTATGAGATGGGCACCGTGAGCCTCATCCTCCGGATGCTCAAGCTGCCGGACGGGCGGCTGAAGATCCTGGTGCAGGGCAAGACCAAGGCCCGCATCAGCCAGTATCTGAAGGAGCGCCCCTATTTCCGGGTGGCCCTGGAGGTGGTGCCCGAAACCCCTCTGGAGGAGGTCTCCCCCGAGGCCGAGGCCCTGATGCGCAATGCCCGGGAGATGTCCGAGAAGATCCTCACCCTCAAGGGGATCCTCTCCCCGGATCTGCTTTCCATTCTCGATTCCATTGACGACCCCGGCCATTTGGCGGACCTGGTGGCCGCCAACCTGCGCCTGAAGATCGAGGAGGCCCAGGCGGTCCTGGAGGAGCTGGACCCCATCCAGCGCCTCATCATCGTCAACGACTTCCTGCGCAAGGAACTGGAGGTCTCCTCCATCCAGGCCAAGATCCAGTCCCAGGCCCGGGAGGAGATGGACCGCACCCAACGGGAGTATTTCCTCCGGGAACAGATGCGGGCCATCAAAAAGGAGCTGGGCGACACCGATGAGATCAGCAAGGAGCTGGAGGAATACCGGGAAAAGATCGCCCGGGCCCGCATGCCCAAATATGCCGAGGACGAGGCCTTAAAGCAGCTCAACCGCCTGGAGCAGATGCACCCGGACGCGGCGGAGGCCTCCATGGTGCGCACCTACCTGGACTGGCTGGTGGAGCTCCCCTGGAGCAAGAGCACCCGGGACAAGCTGGACTTAAAAGAGGCCAAGGCCATCCTGGATGCCGACCATTACAATCTGGAGAAGGTGAAGGAGCGCATCCTGGAGTATTTGAGCGTGCGCAAGCTCAACAAGAAGATGAAGGGGCCCATCCTCTGCCTGGTGGGGCCGCCGGGGGTGGGCAAGACCTCCCTGGGCCAGTCCATCGCCCGGGCCATGGGCCGCAAATTCACCCGCATCTCCCTGGGGGGCATGCGGGATGAGGCGGAGATCCGGGGCCACCGCCGTACCTACATCGGGGCCCTGCCCGGCCGCATCATCCAGGGCCTGAAAAACGCCGGTTCCAACAACCCGGTCTTCATCCTGGATGAGGTGGACAAGATCGGCATGGACTTCCGGGGCGATCCCGCCGCGGCCCTGCTGGAGGTGCTGGACCCGGAGCAGAACCACTCCTTCAGCGACCATTACCTCAATCTGCCCTTCGACCTCTCCCGGGTGATGTTCATCACCACCGCCAACCTGGTGGACCCCATCCCCTCGGCCCTCAAGGACCGCATGGAGATCATCCGGCTGCCGGGCTATACCGAGGAGGAGAAGCTGAAGATCGCCCAGGGGTATCTCCTGCCCCGGCAGATCAAGGAGAACGGCCTGAGGCCCGGGGACCTGCACCTGTCCACCGAGGTGCTGCGGGAGATCATCGTCCATTACACCCAGGAGGCGGGGCTGCGGAATCTGGAGCGGGAGATCGGGGCTCTGTGCCGCAAGATCGCCCGGCGCATCGCCGAAGGGGAGACGGGCCCCTTCACCATCACCCGGGCCAACCTGCACAAGTACCTGGGCCCGCCCCGCTACCTGCCGGAAAAGGAGCTGGAGAAAGACGAGGTGGGGGTGGCCACCGGGCTGGCCTGGACCCAGGTGGGGGGTGAGATCCTGGCGGTGGAGGCCTCCCTCCTCCGGGGCAAGGGCCAGCTCCTCCTCACCGGCCAGCTGGGGGAGGTGATGCGGGAGTCGGCCCAGGCGGCCCTGAGCTACGCCCGCTCCCGGGCCGACCGCCTGGGGCTGGAGCCGGACTTCTATGAAAAGCTGGACATCCACCTGCACGTGCCGGCCGGCGCCACCCCCAAGGACGGCCCCTCCGCCGGCATCACCATGGCCGCCGCCCTCATCTCCGCCCTCACCGGGGTGCCGGTGAGGAGGGATGTGGCCATGACCGGGGAGATCACCCTCCGGGGCAAGGTGCTCCCCATCGGCGGCCTCAAGGAGAAGGCCATCGCGGCGCTGAGGGCCCACATGAAGAAGGTCATCATCCCCGAGGCCAACAAAAAGGACCTGACGGAGATTCCCGCCTATGTGAAGCGGCGGCTCAAGTTTGTCCTGGTGAATGACATGGACGAGGTGCTGATGGAGGCGCTGGTGCGCTCGCCCTTCCAGGAACCCGCCCGGCCCAAGGCCTCCAGGCGGCGGCTGCCCCGGCCGACGACCCCGGCCTTGACCTGAGGCGCCGGCACCCGGGGCGGGGGATTCCTCCCTGCCGGGGGGCGCCATGCGGGTGGGTGCCGGCTATGACGCAGGCGGGCAATGTCGCCCAACGGGTGGGGAGGGCCGGGAGGCCGGGGGCTTCCTTGCCTTCCCCGTATTCCTTCGGGCCGGTTGGGCAAGGGAGCGGGGCTCCGGCGGACGGGCCCACCACCCGTCATCCCCTGCCCCGAAGGGTGTTGAGGGACATCCCGGGTCTTCACCATCCGCTTCAGTTGGCTGAGTCTCTCCGGCACTCGGTGTGTGGATAGCCTGACCCTGCCCCCCCATTTCTGGCGCTGGCTGGCCCTGGGCGGCCTGCTGGTGCTGTATGGTTTCTTCTCCCTGGCCGAGACCTCCCTTTTTGCCTTAAATCCCCTGGACCGTCTGCGCCTCAAGGAGCAACGCCCCCACCTGGGCGGGCTGGTGGAGGAGCTTCTGGGCCAGTCCCAGCTCCTCCTCATCACCCTGGTGGTGGGGGTGGAGATCGTCACCATCCTGGCCTCCATTGTGGCCACCTCCCTGGCCCTCAGTCTCTGGGGGAGCCGGGGGAAATGGGTGGCCCTGGCGGGCCTGTCTCCGCTGCTTCTGTTTCTCGGGGAGATTCTCCCCAAATCCCTGGCCTTCACCTACCCCCAGCGCCTGGCGCCTTTGGTGGCCCCGGGGGTGAAGCTGGCCATGCGCCTGCTGGCGCCGGTGCGTTTTCTCCTTTTACAGGTCAGCCGGGGGCTCCTGGTCACCCTGGGATTCCGGCCGGAGCTGCAGGTGCCGGCCTTGCGCCAGGAGGATTTCGCCCACCTGGTGGAGGAGAGCCACGAACTGGGGGGCATCGCCGCCCTGGAGCGGGACCTCATCCACAATCTGCTGCGCCTGGGGGAGATCAGGGTGAGCCAAATCATGGTGCCGAGACCGGACATCTTCTGCCTGCCGGTGGACCTGCCCCTGCCCCGCCTCATCCAGGAGGTGAAGCGCTCCCGCTTCTCCCGGGTGCCCATCTACAAAGACCAGCCCGGCAACGTCCTGGGCATCCTCCATGCCAAGGACCTGCTGTTGGCCGACCTCCGAAAGCTGACGGGCCCGGAATCGGTGCGCCAGTGGCTGCGCCCGGCCTACTATGTGCCGGAGAGCAAGGGGGCCTACGACCTCCTCACCGAACTCCAGAGCCGGCACCTGCGCCTGGCTTTGGTGGTGGATGAATACGGCACCCTCATGGGCCTGGTGACCGTGGAGGACCTGCTGGAGGAGCTCTGCGGCGAGATTGCCCAGGAATTCGCCGAGGAGGAGAAACCCGTCGAGGAAGTGGCTCCCGGCCGCTGGCGGCTCAAGGCCTCCCTGGCGCTGGAGGACGCCAACGAGGTCCTGGGCACCGATTTTTCCACGGCGGAATTCGATACCATCGGCGGCTTGGTGCTGCACCACTTCGGGGAGCTGCCCCGGGAGGGGGATGTGGTGGCCATTGACGGGCTCACTTTCCGGGTGCTGAAGATGAAAGGCACCCGCCTCCTGGAGATGGAGGTCACCCGGGAGGCGGCATGATGTGGGTGGTGCTCCTCATTTTTCTGCCCCTGCTGCTGACGGAGGCCTTCTTCGCCCTGTCGGAAATCGCCCTGGTGTCGGCCAATCCCAGGCGGCTGCAGCGGCGGGCGGCGGAGGGGCACCGGGGGGCCGCCTTTGCCCTGCGGCTTCTCAAGACCCCGGAGCGGCTGGTGGCCACCTGCCTTTTGGGGGCCAATCTGGCGGAGATCTCCAACACCGTCCTGGTGACCGCCCTGCTCCTCCTCTGGCTGGGGCCCACGGGGGAAGTGGTGGCCGCGGTGGCCCTGCCGCCCCTCATCCTGCTTTTGGCCGAGATCACCCCCAAATCCATCGGCCGGCAGCACCCCAACCGCCTGGCCCAGCGGCTGGGCTTCCCCTTGTGGCTGGCCTCCTGGGTCCTGGCGCCCCTGACCCTGGTCTTTGCCGGGGCCAGCCGGCTCTCCCTGCGCCTGCTGGGGGTGAGGCGCCGGCAGGGCCTCCCCTTCATCACCCGGGAGGACCTGCGCCTGGTGGTGGCCAGGGGCGGGCCGGAGGTGGACCTGGAGCGGGGCGAGCGGCGCATCATTTACCGCATCCTGCGCTTCAGCCAGCGCCGGGCCCGGGAGGTCATGGTGCCCCTGGTGAAGGTGGCGGCCATCCCCGACACCCTCACCGTCGCCCAGGCCCTGGAGGAATTCCGCACCTCGCCTTTTTCCCGGCTGCCGGTATATCATCGCCGCATCGACAATCTTATCGGGGTGCTGCACGGCTTCGACCTCCTGGGGGAGCCCCCCACGGACCGGCCCATCCGGCCGCTGGTCCGGCCGGTGCCCTATGTCCCGGAAATCAAAAAGATTGACGGCCTCTTGACGGAGATGCAGCGCCAGGGTATTCACCTGGCGGTGGTGGTGGATGAATACGGCGGCGCCGTGGGCATCGTCACCCTGGAGGACCTGCTGGAGGAGATTGTCGGGGAGATCGCCGACGAGTTCGATCAGGAGGCCAGCCCCCTCTCCCGGATAGGGGAGAACCGCTACCTCATCGACGCCCGCATGGAGATCAGCGCCTTGAACGAAACCTTGAACCTGAATCTGCCCCTGGGCGACTATGAGACCCTGGCGGGTTTTCTCATCGCCCAGTCGGGGGACCTGCCCCGCACCGGCCAGGTGGTGGAGTGGGGGGGCCTCAAGTTCATCGTCCGCCGGGCCGAGCCCCGGGCGGTCAAGGAGGTGGAGCTTGTCCTCCCCCCGCCCGCCTGAACGCTGGGCCTACTTTGACTGCTTCTCGGGGGTGAGCGGCGACATGACCCTGGGGGCCCTGCTGGAGGCGGGGCTCCCCGAAGCCGAGCTCTCCCGGGTGCTGGCGGGCCTGGGCCTGCCCGGCGTCCACGTGGAGGTGCGCCGGGTGAGCCGCCAGCACCTGAGCGGCACCAAGGTGGACTTTTCCTTCGGCCCCCAGCCGGAGCGCAGCTACCGGGACATCGTCGCTCTGCTGCAGGGGGCGGACCTGCCGCCCCGCACCCGGGAGCTCAGCCTGCGCATGTTCCGCCTCCTGGGGGAGGCCGAGGCCCGGCGCCACGGCGTGCCCCTGGAGGAGGTGCATTTCCACGAGCTGGGCGCCGCAGACACCATCCTGGACATTGTGGGCGCGGCCTTCGGGGTGGAGTATCTGGGCATCCGCCGCTGTTTCGTCAGCCCCCTGCCCATGGGCCGGGGCCTCATCGCCGGCGCCCACGGCACCCTGCCCAACCCGGCGCCCGCCACCTTGGAGCTGCTTCAGGGCTTTGCGGTGTACGGCACCGACCTGCCCGGGGAACTGGTGACCCCCACCGGTGCGGTCATCCTGAAGGGCTTGGAGGCGGAAAGCACTCCCTGCCCGCCGCTCAGGCTCCTCGCGGTGGGCTACGGCGCCGGCTCCCGGGAGGTCCCCGGCCACCCCAACCTGGTGCGCCTGCTGCTGGGGGAGCCCCTCTCTCCCTCCCCGGGCCTCCGGGAGCAGGTCCTGGTCCTGGAGACCCACATCGACGACATGAATCCGGAGCTCTACGAGCCCCTGATGGCCGAGCTGTTCGCCGCCGGCGCCCTGGATGTGGCCCTCACCCCCCTCATCATGAAGAAAAACCGCCCCGGGGTGGCCCTCACCGTCATCGCCCCGCCGGCCCTGCGGGAGAATCTCCTTTTGACCCTGTTCACCCACTCCACCACCCTGGGGGTGCGCTGTCAGGTGCTGGAGCGGGTGGCGGCCCGGCGCTGGCAGGAGGAGGTGGCCACCCCCTGGGGCCCGCTGACGGTGAAGGTGATGGAATATGGCGGCCTTCGCCGCCGCCTTCCGGAGTATGAGGCCTGCCGCCGCCTGGCTGTGGCCAAGGGCCTCCCCGTCCTGGAGGTCTACCGGCGGCTGGCGGACCTCTGAGAATCCCACGGCCTCGCCACCGCCCAGGGCGGCACCCTTTAAGGGCCCTCCCGGGCCAAAGGGCCCGACCCGACAGCAGGCCCCCCTGTCTGGAGGCCGGGACTGACCGATAGATCCCCGTCTCGGTCCAGAGGGCGCCCCCCTACAGCAGATCCTGGTCCAGCAAGTATTTCATGGCCCGCTGGGCAAAGGTGGTCATGATGCTGATGATCCAGGTGAGGTGCTCCTGGATCTGGTTCAGGGGCCCGGAGTCCGCCATACCGGTGAGGCCGGTCATGACGGTGCGCACCCGCACCAGCTCCGGGTCGGCGATGAGGGCCTGCCCCAGGGCCACCTCCCGCTCCAGGGCCCGGAAGTACTCCACCAGCACCTTGCGGCCGCCGAACTGCTCCGCCTCCTTGAGCCCCAGCACCGTGGTGAGCAGGTGGGAGGCGATGAGGAGCTCCGATTTCATCCGGTCGGCGTAATGGAACATCAGGATGGCTTCCCGGGGGGTGCCGGGCGCCTGAGTGCTCATGTTCTCCTCCGTTGGCTGCCGTGGACTGCGGGGAGGGCCGGGGGAGCAGCGGCTCCCTCTCCCCTGGGAGTCCCCCCTCGGGGTGAGGGGCGGCGGTCCTTTGACCCCTGCCCCCTCTGCCACCCGTCTTCAGCCCTGCTGTTCGATCTCCTCCAGACTGCGGCCGGTGAGGGCGGAGTCCGGCGCCTCAGCCACCGGGTCCCGGTGGGCGTCGGCCAGCTCGTCCTGGTTTTTCACCAAAAGCCAGGCCTCGTCCTTGCCGCTCTTGAAGCGGGTGAGGGAGAAGCCGCCCCGCAGCTTCTTCCCCTCCAGCCACACCTTGAGGTGGCCGTGGGCCACCGCCTCCCCCAGGGGCACGGGCCTGCCTTTTTTCTCGGTGAGGTTGCGGAAGGTGCCGATATCCCAGACCATGACGGTGCCGGCGCCGTATTCCCCTTCGGGGATCACCCCCTCGAAGCGGGCGTACTCCAGGGGATGGTCCTCGGTGGGCACGGCCAGGCGCTTTTCCGCCGGATTGAGGGAGGGCCCCTTGGGGATGGCCCAGCTCTTCAGGACGCCGTCCACCTCCAGGCGGAAGTCATAGTGAAGCGTGCGGGCGGCATGCTTCTGGACCACGAAGAGGGGCTCCCCCCCAAAGGGCGCGGGCTCCCCGCCCCTGGGCTCCGGCGTCCGGCAGAACTGCCGCTTCTCCCGATAAGGCTTGAGGGCGTCATCCTGGCTCATACAGATCCTTTCCGGCCGCCCCAACCTCCCAAAGCGCGCCTTCCCCGGAGCTGGTGAACCCTCCGTCCTGACCGGCGCGGGGTGGGCCGGCCCCACCCCCATCCTACCACAAGGGCGAAAAAGAGGTAAGGGCTCCGCCGGCCTGAAGGCCCGAGGCCGGGCCGGGAGAGGTCGTGGCAGCCGCCGCTTCAGGAACAGGCCGCAGGGGGCGGCCACCGGTCCTTCCCCCGCACTGTCCGCCGCAGGCTAGGCGGCCGTCCCCTCTCCGTGACCCAGGCTCTTGTAAAAGTTTTGTTACCATTGCACCAGTGGCAGCCCGGTCTTATGGTGTGATGAGAAGCATCTTGCGGCCGCTCCCGGGAAGGGTGGGGACCTGGTGGCCATCGGATGGAACTTCCAGACAACCGTCCGAACCTGGAGAAGCCCTGCCAGGGCGATTCCCCCAGACAAGGAGGTCTGCCATGCCGCCTCAGGAAAAACCGTGTGTCCGCCCGTGCACCGGCGTCATTAAGTTCATGACCGACAAAGAGGTCCCCGCCAACGTCGGGATCAGCATCCCGCCCTACTCCAACATTGACGGCTACAGTTACATCAATATCTTCGTCCGCTTCACCCAGGAGAAATTCGATGAGCCGCCGGTGGATCTGGGGGTGATCTTTGCCTTTGATGACAAGGGCACCATGGGAGCCCGGCGCTATGTGAATCTGGAACAGAATGTGGCCTCGCCCCAGCGGACTCATTTCATCTCCGTCTCCGGTGAAGGAACCTGGCACGGCAGCCCGCACAACATCAGCAGCTAGGTGGCCCGGTTCCCGGTTATGGGTCCCTGGGTGGAGGTCTTTGTCTACAATCGGGCGCCCTTCCCCCGCAAGGTGAGCGTCTGGGGCTACCTGGTGGCCTGACGTTTGCGGCGGCGGTGGGACAAGATCAGACACCGGGCCTCCCCCTCCCGAAGCGACAAGGCATCAACTCCTACCCGGCCGCCCGCCGGAAGGCGGACATAAGTCCGGAAACCCACGGCAGGCGGGGTGCGCACCCTTGCCCCGGGCCGCAGCCTCCCTGCCCAGTGACCTCTGTCCCGGAAACCCATGTCAGGCGGCGTGCGGACTCTTGACTTTTTTTCCCTGGAAGTTATTATAGAAAGGATTATTTCAAGAGAGGGGGCTGATCGCCATGCGCTGTGAAACTGTGAAACCGGGCCTGGAGTGCACCTTCATGACCAAAAAGGGCTGTTCGTTCAACGGCGGCCGGTGCCACCAGATCGTGGAGAACTGTGAGGGCTGCGAGCGCATCCTCACCTTTGAGGACAACCGCTACTGCGCCTCCTTCCCGGATCCGGCGGTGAAGTGGCGCCGGGGCAGCTGCAACCTGGCCACCCATGTCAAGGTGCAGAAGCCGGCAGCCGCGGAGACTGCGAAGATCAATCCACTGAAGGCCTCCAAACGTTCGGCGGCCCGCCGCTAATCCACGTTGAACGGGCAGCGCGGCCACGGAGGGAGCCCCGCCTGGCCGCGCTTCCCCGCCCTGCCTTCCTTTTATCCCCCTAATTTCTGCAAGGCCTCGGCAATCCGGCTCACCCCGGTGGCAATGCGCTCCCGGGAGGTGGCAAAGGAGAGCCGGATGCAGGTGTCCTCACCGAACTCCCCGCCGGGCACCGCCGCCACCCTGGCCTCCTCCAGGAGATACTCCGCCAGCATCCCGGAGCGGGACTGTCCGGGCGCGGCCTGGATCCGGTCAAAATAGGCGCTGACATTGGGGAAGATGTAGAAGGCGCCGCCGGGCCGGAGGCTCTTGACCCCGGGGATCTCCAGCAGCCGCCGGTGGATATCGTCCCGCCGCCAGGCGAACTCCGCCACCATCTGGGCCACCGAGTCCTGGGGGCCGGTTAAGGCCGCCACCGCGGCCTTCTGGGCGATGGAGGTGGGGTTGGAGGTGCTCTGGCTCTGGAGGTTGGTGGCTGCGGCGATGGCCTTGGCCGGCCCTGCGGCATACCCGATGCGCCAGCCGGTCATGGCGTAGGTCTTGGAGACCCCGTTCAGGACAAAGGTCTGCTCCTTCAGGCGGGGGTCCACCATGGCCAGATTGGCGAAGGTCTGTCCGTCAAAGAGGATCTTGTCGTAGATGTCGTCGGAAATGACGATGAGCCGGTGGGCCAGGACCACTTCCGCCAGGGCCTCCAGCTCGGCCCGGGGATACACCGACCCGGTGGGGTTGGAGGGGCTGTTGAGGATGAGGCCCTTGGTGCGGGGGGTGATCACCGCCTTGAGCTCCTCCGGGGTCAGGCGGAAGCCGTTCTCCTCCCGGGTGCGGACGATGATGGGGGTGGCCTCCGCCAGCATCAGCATGGGGGGATAGGAGACCCAAAAGGGGGCCGGCACAATCACCTCATCCCCGGCGTCGAAGAGCACCTGGAAGAGGTTGTAGAGGGCGTGTTTGCCGCCGCAGGAGACCATGATCTGGGCCGGCTCATACTTCAGGCCCAGGTCCTCCTCAAGGCGCCGGATGATGGCCTCCTTGAGCTCCGGGATGCCCCCCACCGGGGTGTAGCGGGTGAAGCCCTCCCGGATGGCCCGGATGGCCGCTTCCTTGATGTGCTCCGGGGTCTCGAAATCCGGCTCGCCCACGCCGAAATTCACCACATCCACCCCCTGGGCCTGGAGCTGCTTGGCCTTGGCGTTCAGGGCCAGGGTGGCGGAGGGCGGAATCTGCCGAATGCGTCGCGCCAGTTCCACGATGAGGTTGCTCCTTGGTCTGCAAGGTCCGGTGGCGGGGTCCCAGGCGGCTCCTGCCGGGGAGGCGGGCACACCCGGGGGTGGCGGCCAAAGGGGGGCACAGGCAGGAGGAGGCGCCGGCGGGAGATGACGAACGGCTGCCGTCACCGGCCAACAAGATTTGATAATTACCGCGGTCTGTGATAATTGTCAAGCCGAGGAGGCGACGCGTGGAGCAGGTGGCCATCTTCACCAAACAGCACAAGGCCGCGGCCTGGGAGGCGGGCCTGGCCCTCAGGGGCTGGCTGGCGGACCATGGGATCAAGGCCGAAGTGGCGGAAAATGAACCCGGCCCTCCCATCAAACCCCTGCCGCCGGACACCGACCTGCTGGTGGTCATGGGCGGCGACGGCACGCTCCTCAGCGTGGCCCGGCATTACGGCCACCTGGGCATCCCCATCCTGGGGGTCAACGTGGGGGGGCTGGGCTTCCTCACGGAGGTGGCCCTGGATGAGCTCTACCCCGCCATGGAGCAGGTGCTGGCGGGAAAATTTGAGGTGGAGGAGCGCCTCATGCTCCAGGCCACCCTTCTCCGGGAAGGCCGCCCCTGCTTTCAGGAGGTGGTGGTCAACGACGCGGTGGTGAACAAGGGGGCCCTGGCCCGCATTGTGGAGCTCACCACCTGGATCGACGGGGAATACCTCACCAATTACCGGGCCGACGGGCTCATCGTCTCCACCCCCACCGGCTCCACCGCCTACACCCTGTCCGCCGGGGGCCCCATCGTCTATCCCACCCTGCGGGAGATTTTGCTTCTGCCCATCTGCCCCTTCACCCTGAGCAACCGGCCCATCATCCTCCCCGAAACCGTCACCGTGGCCGTCACCCTGGGGGACAAGGTCAGGGACACCTACCTCACCATCGACGGCCAGGTGGGCGAGACCCTGGAGCCCCATGACCGGGTGGAGATCAAGGCGGCGCCGTATAACCTGCGCCTGGTGAAATCCCCCCGGCGGAGTTATTTCGAGATCCTGCGCACCAAGCTGGGCTGGGGCACCGCAGCCCCGCCCTGTCCGCCGGCGCCGGCAGCGGCGGCCGCAGCCGGGGCCCGGCCCCGGAAAGAGGGCGGTTTTTTTCTCCCATGACCTCCCCCACCCGGGAAATCCGCCTCTGGCGCCTCCAGCAGGGCCGCCAGGAGCACACCACGGACGTGGTGATCGTGGAGGAGCCCCTGGAGATCCGCCTGGCCGGGGAGCCCTTCCAGGTGCTCATGCGCCTGCCGGGGCTGGAAAAGGAGCTGGCCCTGGGCTTTCTCTTTACCGAGGGCATCATCCGCTCCCTTACCGAGGTCATCAGCCTGCATTTCTGCGGCACCGCCACCGACCCCGTGCTGCCGCCCAACGTCCTGGACGTCAGCCTCGCCCCCGAGGCCAGGGCCCGGGCCGGCCGCCGCCACCTGGAGGTGGCCTACAGCTCCTGCGGCCTGTGCGCCAAGGAGGCGGTGAGCGAGATCAAGGCCAGCCTCCCCCCGGTTGCCAGCGCCCTGAGCCTGACCCTCACGGACCTGGCCGCCCTGGTGGCCCGCCTGCCTGAGGCCCAGCCCCTGTTCCACGCCACCGGCGGCACCCACGGGGTGGCCCTGGCCAGCCCCGACGGCGCCGTCTTTTTAAGCGCCGAAGATGTGGGCCGCCACAACGCCATGGACAAGGCCATCGGCCAGGCCCTGCTGAGGCGCCTGGACCTCTCCCGGCTGGTGGCGCTGCTCTCCGGCCGCATCAGCTTTGAGATGGCCCTGAAATGCGTCCGGGCCGGCATCCCCGTCCTCGCCGCGGTGAGCGCCCCCACCAGCATGGCCCTGGAATTGGCCCAGGAGATGGGCCTTACCCTGGTGGGCTTCGCCCGCCCCCATCGGCTCAACGTCTATACGCACCCCAAGCGCCTGCGGGATTTGGCGAGGGGCTGAAGCACTGAGGGGAGGGCCGGGAGAGCAGTGGCTCCCCCGCCCTCCCCTCAGGCTCCCCTCCCAACCCCCTAGATGCGGTTGCGGGTGAGGGTGGGAGAGGGAGGGGTCTGCGAGCCCCTGGCCCCCTCTCCCACACACCCCCCTTTCTCAGGCCGGCTGGGTGATGGCGGAGAGTTTCCAGGCGTTGGGGCCCACCGGGCGGGTGAAGGTCCAGTACTCCTCGAACTTCACCGGCTCCAGTTTGCTGCCCTCCACCACTTCGCCGGTGCGGTCATCCACCATGTAGTCCAGCATGTTGGCCAGGATGCGCACGGTGACGTAGTCCTGGCCGTTTTCCTGCCAGGCCTCGGTGAGGTCCACGGAGCGGACGGCAATGTTCTCCAGGCGGTTGATGCGGCCCTGGGCCTTAAGGCGCTCGGCGTCCTCCTGCAGGAGGCGGTACATCTCCTCGGTGAGCCGGTCCCGGACCGGGGTCAGGTCCCGGTTGGCCCAGGCGGCCTGGATGAGGAAAAAGGTGTCCAGGGCCTTCTCCCGGATGGCCGCCTCGTTGAAGGAGGGGTCGAGCTGGCGGATGTAGCTCACGCCCCGCTCCAGGTCCTGTTCGCCCTGGGGCAGCTCATAGTAAGGCGGCTGGGTGATGCCCGGCTGGGGCACCGGCTCCGCCGCCGTGCCCTGGAAGGCCGGGGCCATGGCCATGGCCTCCTCCCGCCGGCGCTTGATGTAGTAAAACACCAGGAGCCCGATGCCTCCCAGGATCAGGATGTCCAACAGGCCGATGCCCCAGCCGCCGGTGGGCGCCTGGGTGGCGCCGTGGGCCGCCGGGCCGCCGAAGAGGCTGCGGAAGAGCAGGCCGCCCACCAGGCCGCCCAGCAGGCCGCCGCCGAAGCTGCGCCAGAAGCTGCTGCCGGAGGCCGCCGCCGGTGGCGGGGTGGGGCGGGCCATGCTGCCAGGTGCGGGGGCGGGAGCCGGGGTGGCGGGCCGGGTCGGGGTGATGGCGGGCGACGGCTGCTGGGGCCTCGCCGGTGCGGTGTAGGTCTTGGGGGCGCTGTAGGTCCGGGTGCCACGGCTCCCCATGGAGCCGCCCCGGCCGGCCCGGGCCAGGGCCTCCGAAAAGGTGAGGGTCACAAACAACATGGCGGTCAGGAGCGCCAGGGCCCCCTGCGGCCAGAAGGATCTTTTCATTGTCATGCCTCCGGTCGGATCATGGGGCGGCGCTTTCCCGTGGCCGCCCCGCATTAGGGACTTGTCGGCTGCCGGGTCATTTTCTCCAATTCCCCGCAGCACAGGGGGTGTTCCAATCGGCAGCCGGCCTCAAAATCGGCCCGCGCCAAGTCGGGCTGCTGCAGATGGTAGCGGTAGATCTGCCCCCGGGCGAAGTAAAACAGGGGGGATTCCGGATTGAGGCGGATGGCGGTGGTGAAGGCCGCCACCGCCTCTTCATTGCGGTTGAGGGCGAAGAGCACCATGCCCCGTTTGAAGTGGGCCCAGGGGTCCCGGGGCGCCAGGGCCACGGCCCTTTCCAGGTCCCTGAGGGCCTCGGGGAGGCGGCCCTCCTGGGTGAACTGCTCCGCCCGCTCTTTCAAGGCCTCCACGTTTTTGGGCTGCAGCTTCAGGAGGCGGGTGAGGACCCCGATGGCCTCGCCCCGGCGCTCCAGGGCCGCCAGGGACTGGGCCCGGGCCAAAAGCAGCCCCGGGTCCCGGGGAGCGAGCTTCAGGCCCGCCTCCACCTCCGCCAGGGCCTCCGGGTACTTCTCCAGGGCCCTCAGGGAGGCGGCCCGGGCGATGCGGGCGGCGGTGTCCCGGGGCCGGCTCTCCAGATGGCGGCCCAGAAGCTCCACCGCCTCGGCATGGCGGCCGGCCTTGTGGGCCGCCAGCCCCTGGGCCAGGTCCCCGCCGGCGGTCTGCCCCAGGGCCGGAGCGGTCCACAGCCACGCCTGGCACACCGCCAACACCACAAGCCGCCGCAGCACCGGCAGCCCGGCCCTGGAGGAGAACGGCGCCATCAGTAGGACCGCATGGCCCTCAGGCGCGCCACCCGCTCCTCAATGGGCGGATGGGTGCTGAACAGGCTCATGAGGCCCCCGCCGGTCAGGGGATTGACGATGAACAGGGGTTCGGTGGCCGGTTTGGCGTCCATGGGCACCGCCTGCACCCCGTAGGCCAGCTTCTCCAGGGCCCGGGCCAGGGACTCGGGGTTGTGGGCGAGACGCGCCCCGGTCTCATCCGCCAGATACTCCCGGGAGCGGGAGATGGCCATCTGGATGAGCATGGCGGCCAGGGGGGCGAAGATGGCCACCACGATGGTGCCCAGGGTGCCCAGGCCCCCGCCCTCCTCATCGTCCCGGGCCATGCCGAAGAAGGCGCCCCAGCGGGCCATGTCCGCCAGGATCATGATGGCGCCCGCCACGGTGGCGGCCACCGTCTGGATGAGGATGTCCCGGTTGCGGATGTGCCCGATCTCATGGGCCAGCACGCCTTTGAGCTCCGTGGGCGTGAGGAGGCGCAGAATCCCGGCGGTCACCGCCACCACGCCGTTTTGCGGGTTGCGGCCGGTGGCGAAGGCGTTGGGGCTCTCCTCGGGGATGTAGCACACCCGGGGCTTGGGAATGCCCGCCTCCGCCGCCAGCTCCGCCACCATGCGGTGCAGCTCCGGCGCCTCGGCCTCGCTCACCTCCCGGGCGCCATACATGCGCAGGATGATCTTGTCGGAAAACCAGTAGCTGAAGGCGTTCATCGCCAAAGCGACGATGAAGGCGATCATCATGCCGCTCTGGCCGCCGATGAGCTTGCCGATGAAGACCAGAAACACGGTCAGCCCGGCCAAAAGCAGAAAGGTCTTGATCTGATTGGTCATAAGGAGTCTCCGTCATGAAAGGACCTGGTCCCGGATGTACAAAATTTGTCCGCCCCAATGAGCGGTTTCCTGGTTAAAATATGCAGTGGCTCACCCGGCTTGTCAACAAAAACCGGACAGAGGTCTTACGATTTTGTCAGGCTAAGGTGCAGAAAATATTCCTGATTTCCCTTGGGACCCTTCAGGGGGGCCGGAAAGGCGGCAGACACCTGCAGCCCCAGCCCCCGGGCGCAGGCGGCCACCTTCTCCACCGCCTGGCGCTGCAGCTCCGGGTCCCGCACCACCCCGCCTTTGCCCACCTGGCCCCTGCCCACCTCGAACTGGGGCTTCACCAGGGCGAGGAGGCGGCCGCCGGGCTTAAGAAACCGCACCACCACCGGCAGCACCAGGGTCAGGGAAATGAAGGAGAGGTCCAGGGTGATGAGATCCAAGGGCTCCGGGACGTCATCGGGGGTGAGGTGGCGGATATTGGTGCGCTCCCGCACCACCACCCGGGGGTCGCGGCGCAGCCGGGGATCCAGCTGGCCGACGCCCACATCCACGGCATAGACCCGGGCCGCGCCCCGCTGCAGCAGCACATCGGTGAAGCCGCCGGTGGAGGCGCCGGCGTCCAGGCAGACAAGGCCGGCCACCTCCACCCCGAAGTGGTCCAGAGCGGGGGCCAGCTTCTCCCCCCCGCGGCTGACGTAGGGGGGGGCCTCCTTCAGGGTGACCACCGCCTCCTGGGGCACCAGGGCCCCGGCCTTGGTCACGGGGGCACCGTTCACCAGCACCCGCCCGGCCAGGATGAGGGCCTGGGCCTGGGCGCGGCTTGCGGCCAGGTTGTGCAGGACCAGCCAGTGATCCAGGCGCAGCTTTTTTGATGTCAATCGCAACGGGCACTCAGGGGAAGGCGGGAGAATGACCGAATCGCCGTCCTCCCCCTCCCTTTTCCCCCGCCTTTTCCCCGGGATCGGGGGAGGAGGGCCACTTGAAGGGGAGAGAGGATCCCCCTTCCCACCAAAGGAGTGGGGGGCGATGCCGCCGTTTGGCCCCGGGCCGGGGAGGGGGGACAGGCCATAATTCCCCCCCCTTTCACCCACCCCCCGGAAGAGGCCCAGCCGTCTGGTGAGGCGGATGGGGGAGGGATGCTTCCGCCCCTCTGCGCCCCCCTTTCTTCCCGGCAGCGGTGCGGGTGAACATCGAACCCGCGCCTCAGCCCCCTTGGCCGCCCTCTCTCACGAGAAGCTCCCCCAGACTACCCTCTGCTGCCGCCCGGGCTGGCTGCTGAGGAAGTGCAGGGCGGAGGTGAGGATGCCCGCGGCGTCCAGGCCGTACTTCTGCCGGAGGACATCCGGGGCGCCGTGCTCCACGAACCTGTCGGGCACGGCAATCCGTTTCACCGGCACCAGCAGGCCCTGGTCGGCCAGGAGCTCCAGGACGGCGCTGCCAAAGCCGCCCTGGGCGACGTTCTCCTCCACCGTCAGCACCCGGCCGGTGCGGGCCGCCCAGCTCAGGATGAGCTGCTCATCCAGGGGCTTGATGAAACGGGCGTTGATCACCGCGGCCTGATAGCCCTGCTGTGCCAGTTCCTGGGCAGCGGCCAGGGAGGGATGCACGCAGGCGCCCACGGCCAGGATGAGGAGATCCTCGCCCTCCCGGAGAACCTCGCCCTTGCCCAGGGGCAGCTCCCGGAGGGTGGAACTGAAGCTCACCCCCACGCCCCGGCCCCGGGGGTAGCGGAGAGCAATGGGGCCCTGATGGCGCACCGCGGTGTAGAGCATGTGCCGCAGCTCATCTTCGTCCTTGGGGGCCATGAGCACTAAATTGGGGATGTGCCTCAGATATGAAAGGTCAAAGAGGCCCTGATGGGTCTCGCCGTCCTCCCCCACGATGCCGCCCCGGTCCAGGGCGAAGACCACCGGCAGGTTCTGGAGGCAGACATCGTGCAGCACCTGATCGTAGGCCCGCTGCAGGAAGGTGGAGTAGATGGCCACCACCGGCCGCAGGCCCTCCACCGCCAGGCCGGCGGCGAAGGTGACGGCGTGCTGTTCACAGATGCCCACATCGAAGAAGCGCTCCGGGAACTTGGCCCGGAAGTCCACCAGGCCGGTGCCGTCGGGCATGGCCGCGGTGATGGCCACCAGCCGGGGGTCGGCCTCCGCCAGGCGGACCAGGGTGTCGCCGAAGATCTCGGTGTAGGAGGGGATCTCCCCCAGGCTCTTTTTGGCCACCCCGGTGTCGGGGTCGAATTTCCCCAGGCCGTGGAAGCCGGTGGGGTCGTTCTCCGCCGGCGGATAGCCCTTGCCCTTCTTGGTGAGGACATGCACCAGGACCGGGCCGTCCAGGTTCTTGACGTTGTTGAGGGTCTCGATGAGGTGGTCCAGGCGGTGGCCGTTCACCGGCCCCAGATAGGTGAACTTCAGGGCCTCAAAGAGCATGCCCGGGGTGAAGAAGGCCTTCATGGCGTCCTCGCTCTTCTTGGCCAGGGCGCGGAGGTCGTCGCCGATGCCGGGCAGCGCCCCCAGGAGCTGCTCCACCCGTTTTTTCAGGAACACCATGGTGCGGCCGGTGAGCTTGCGGCTGAAGAAGGAGGACATGGCCCCCACGTTGGGGGCAATGGACATGCCGTTGTCATTCAGGATGACGATGAGGTCCTTGTGCAGGTCGCCGGCGTTGTTGAGGCCCTCCAGGGCCAGGCCGGCGGTGAGCGCCCCGTCGCCGATGACCGCGATGACCCGGCCCCGCTCCTTTTTCAGGCAGCGGGCCGAGGCCATGCCCAGGGCGGCGGAGATGGAGGTGGAGCTGTGCCCGGTGTCGAAGGCGTCGTAAATGCTTTCCGCCCGCTTGGGGAAGCCGCTGATGCCCCCGTACTGGCGCAAAGTGTGAAACTGCTCCTGGCGGCCGGTGAGCAGTTTGTGGGCATAGGCCTGGTGGCCCACATCCCAGACGATCTTGTCCCGGGGGGCGTCAAAGACGTAGTGCAACGCCAGGGTGAGCTCCACCACCCCCAGGCTGGGGGCCAGGTGGCCGCCGGTTTTGGAGACGGTGCTGATGATGGTCTCCCGGATCTCCTGGGCCACCTGGGGCAGCTGCTCAAAGGACAGCTTCTTCAGGTCGGCGGGGCTGGAGATGGTGCTGAGCAGACGCCGTCTCTTCTCTCCCGGGGACTTCAGGTGCTCTTCCAAGGCTCATACCTCCTTAGCTGCGGCGCACCAGGAGATAGCGGCCGATGGCCCGCAGGGGCTCGGCTCGTTCGCCCAGGTCCGCCAGGCCTGCAATGGCCTGCTCCATGAGGGTGTGCGCCCACTGGCGGGCGGTTTCCCGCCCCAGCAGGGCCGGGTAGGTGGCTTTACGGCGCTTCTCGTCCTGGCCGGGGGTCTTGCCCATCTCCGCCGCCTCCCCCTCCACGTCCAATAAATCATCGGTAATCTGGAAGACCAAGCCGAATTTTTCCCCGAAGTCGGTGAGACAGGTGAGCTGCTGGCGGCTGGCGCCCCCCACCAGGGCCCCGGCCCTGAGGGCGGCGGTGAGGAGGGCCCCGGTCTTCAGCCGGTGGATAGTCTCCAGCTCCTTGAGGGTAACCGGGCGGCCCTCGGCCATCAGGTCCAGCATCTGGCCGCCCACCATGCCCTGATAACCCGCGGCCCGGCCGAGGAGCTCGATGATCTCCAGGAGCACCGCCTCCCGGCCTTCAAAGCGGGGGGCGGCCTCGGCCAGGAGGCGGAAGGCCTCGGTGAGGAGGCCGTCCCCGGCCAGAATGGCGGTGGCCTCGTCGAACTGCCGGTGGCAGGTGGGCCGCCCCCGGCGCAGGTCGTCGTCATCCATGGCCGGCAGATCGTCATGGATGAGGGAGTAGGTGTGGATCATCTCCAGGGCGCAGGCCACCGGCAGGGCCTCGGTGGGATCGGCCCCCACCGCCTCGCAGGCGGCGAGGCACAGGATGGGCCGCAGGCGCTTGCCGCCGGCCATGAGGCTGTAGTGCATGGCCTCCACCACCCGGAAGGCCGGCCCCCGCACCCGGGGGAGATGGGCCTCCAGGGCCCGGTTTACCAGTTGGCGCCGCTCTTCCAGATAAGCTTTGAGGTCCACAGGCGTTCCCAGGCGGTGATGTGGCGGGAGAGGGGGCTTGGGAACCGGGAGACCCTGCCCCCTCTCCCATCCCCTCCCCCCAGCCCTTTATCTTACCAGGAAATCGAGGGCAGTCGGAACAATCCCGGCTCAAAAAGCGACGGCAGAGCCCCCAGGCCGGTCATTCCACCCGCCCCCGGAAGATTTTCCCCCAGGCGTGTCATCGGGCCTGCGCTTCAGCTCCCGCCCTCCCCCTCCTCTTCGGGGAAGGGTTTGGTGAAGAAATTGCCGCCGGCGTCCTTGAGGAGGAGCTCCACCCGGCGCTCCACTTCGTCCAGCCGGGCGTGGCAGAAGCGCACGAGCTGCACCCCCTCCTCGAAGGCCTGCAGCGAATCCTCCAGATTGAGGTTGCCGTGCTCCAGGGCCTCCAGCACCTCCTCCAGGCGCTGGAGGGCCTCTTCGAAGGTCATTTTTGGCTCTGCTGGGATAGTCATCATGCCGGCAATTGCGGCCACAGCAGGGCCGCAGAGAGGAGAATCAGCAAGATCCGCGCCTGGTGGGTTTTGACATCCACTCTTTCGTGGGCCAGGATGTTGCGCTGTCTGCGGATCAGATGGGCCAGATGCACCGCCTCTTCCGGGAGAATCTCCGCATCCCGGGCCATGCTGATCAAATCATAGAGGCCAACGGTTCTGTCAGAGATCGAAAGAGACTGTCGGAGGCGGTTTTCCAGAAATTTGGCAATTTCAATGGGAGCATTGTTATCTATTTTTAATTGCTCCATGAATTTGGCAAATTTTGCATTCCCTGAGGAAGTTATAATTATTCCTTTTAAATCATTTAATAAATCTCCATCAGTCTGTTTCTGCATCCTTAATTTATCTAAAACCTGTTCATATTTATTCTGGTATTCCGCCAACTGTTCCTCTGTTCTCCGAAGAGCAATTTTTAAACTTTCATTCTCAGAAATTATGGCTTCATTGCTCTGTTGTCTTGTTTCAGAGATCATGTTCAGCAGGTTTTTCTTCTCCTCCAGCTCCTTTTCCAGATTCTGGATTTTTTCCTTCAGAACCTGGTTTTCCTCCCGCAGGGCCGCCACAGGATCCCCTGCAGCGGGCAGAGATGGCCGGGTGATCTCCACGGAGACCAGTTCATCTCCGAATTCCGCCGTGATGGAATCGTAATGTTTGGCCGTCCGGGGGTAAACCCAGCATTTCTCTTCCGTATTCCACCGGTAATTGGGAATGGCCTTGGCCCGTTCCTTCTGGTCAAAAGGAATTTTCAGGTAGTATTCCGTTTCTGACTCCCAGGCGGCGAATCGCGGCCGTCCCGTCATCTTCTCACCCTCCGTCTCTCTCTCCCGGCCCGCCCCTCCCTGCCTCCACCCGGCAGTCCATCCGGCCCCTGGCCACCCGCACCCGGATGGCGCTCCCGGGAGGGGCCTGGGCCGGGTCCCGGATGATCACCCCCTCCGGCAGGGTGGTGGCCACTGCATAGCCCCGGTTCAGGATGGCCAGGGGGTCCAGCTTCTGCAGATGCTCCCGGGCCACCAGGAGGTGCCGCCGGCGCTCGCTCAGGGCCCGCTGCCAGGCCCGGAAAAGCTCCTGGCCGGCGGACCTGAGACGCTGGCGCTCGGCCGTCAGCCTCTTCCCGGGGCTCAGGAGCACCAGCCGGGAGCATCCCAGCCGGAGCTCCTGGCGCCGAGCCTCGAGAAGGCGCCCCAGGCGCCGGGTCAGGGCCTCCCCCCGCTCATCCACCCTCAGGCGCAGCTCGGTGAGCCGCCGCCTGAGGTCTGGCAGCCGCCGGGTCATCTGGGCCAGATGCCGGCGTTCGGCGCTGAGGTGCCGGCGCCAGGCCCGGAGGAGGGACCCCGCCAGCCGGGCGATCCTCCCCTGCAGCTCCGCCTTGTCCGGCAGCACCACCGCCACCGCGTGGCTGGGGGTGGCGGCCCTGACATCGGCCACAAAATCGCTGATGGTGAAATCCACCTCATGACCCACCGCCGAGACCACCGGGATGGGGCAGCGGGCGATGGCCCGGGCCACGATCTCCTCGTTGAAGGGCCACAGGTCCTCCAGGGAGCCGCCCCCCCGGGCCAGGATGATGACCTCCACCCCCGGCACGGCCGGCAGCTCCTCTACGGCCCGGGCGATCTCCCCCGCCGCCTCGGCCCCCTGCACCTTCACCGGGCAGATGAGCACCTCCACATTGGGGAAGCGTTGGCGCTGAAGCCGGAGGAAATCCCTCACCACCGCGCCGGTGGGGGAGGTGACCAGGGCCAGGCGCCGGGGCAAAAAGGGCAGAGGTTTTTTACGGGCGGGGTCGAAGAGGCCCTCCGCCGCCAGCCGCTGTTTCAGGGCCTCAAAGGCCTGGGCCAGGGCCCCCAGCCCCAGGGGCTCCAGGTAATCCAGAACCAGCTGATACTCCCCCCGCTGCTCGTAGACCGTGAGCCTCCCCCGGCAGAGCACCTGCATGCCTTCCTCAGGCTTGTAGCGCAGGTGCTGATGGCTGCCCTTGAAGAACACCGCCCGGATCTGGGCGCCCTCGTCCTTCAGGGTGAAGTAATAATGACCCGAGGGCGGCTGTCTCAGGTTGGAGACCTCACCGCTCACCCACACCAAGGGAAAGCGGGGCTCCAGGGCCTCCCGGATGGCCCGGGTCAGGGCGCTCACCGTGTAGACAGGGGGGTAGTCCTCGGGCATCTCGTCGTTGTGAATATATACCATATTCCCCTTGCAGCCTCACTTTTTTCTCCGGCAGGGGCCGGCGCCGGTGGGAATTGATATTTTCGTTCTTATCTTTGTCTAAAGAGGTAAAGGCTCGCAGGTGCCACCGGGGCATGGTGGGGCCACAAACCGGGGGAGTGCCCCCCTCCCTGCGGATCCGGAGCCACGGTGGCAACGGGCGTGAGGCGGGCGTCCTTTCCGGGGACCGGCTGCCACGTCCCCGGCTATTCTGTGCAGGGGGTGCAGGCGATGACCTCCCGACGCAAATGGTTCAGGTGGCTGGCCCTCCTCATGGTCGTGGGGCTGTGGCTGGGCGGCGCCGGCGCCGCCCAAGCCGGCCATGAGGACGCGGCGCTCTTCTATGAAGAGCTGGCCCGATACGGCAACTGGGTGGAGTACGGCACCTACGGCCCCGTCTGGTACCCCACCCGGGTGACGGAGAACTGGCGTCCGTATCTGGACGGCCGCTGGGTGCCCACCCAAGGGGGCTGGGTCTTTGAGACCAGCGAACCCTGGGGCTGGGCGGTGTACCATTACGGCAACTGGATGCCCACGGAGGAATACGGCTGGGTCTGGGTGCCGGGGCGCACCTGGTATCCCAGCACCGTGGCTTGGCGCAGCAGTGACGAATACATCGGTTGGGCCCCCATCCCGCCTCCGGGGTATGTGCCGCCCCCGCCGTACTATCCCCCCGGCGGCTACTACCCGGGGATCCCGGTCCTGGACCTGATCACCGCACCGTTTTGGATCTTCGCCCAGGCGGTGAATTTTCTCCTGGGCTTCGGGCTGCCCTATGGGCCCACCTACTCGTATTACAACTGCGGCTGCTTGGTGCCCTTTACCCTGTATCCCACCATTTACCCCCGGACCTTCTGGATCACGGAGTATTACTATCCGGCCTATGCGCCCGGGGCCTACTTTTTCTTTGGGCCGTCTTTCCCCTATGTCTCCCGGGTCTGCCGGGTGCCCTTGGTGCGCATTACCAACTACGTGCGGGAAGTGAATATCATCACCTACCGCAACGTGCTGCCGCCGCAACAGGTATGGGAACGGCGCCCGTATATCCGGGAGGTGCTGCCGGCTGCCGTCCGGGAGGGGCGCCTAGAGGTGCGCCGGCGGGCGGAGCTCAGGCCGCCGGAGCGGCTGGCCCGCCCGGATGTCATCCCCCGGCCCCGGGAGCTGCCGGTACTGCCGAAAATCGAGCGGGTGATGCCCCCGGCCCGGGTGGCGCCGGAAGTGACCCGGCCCGAACCCCCCACCCGCCTCCGCCCCCGGGAGGGCCCGCCCCCGGAGGTGACCCGGCCGCCCGTGGAGCGAGGGCCGGTGGTGCCGGAGCGCCTGCGGCCCCGGGAGGGGCGGCCCCCGGAGGTGAGCCCGCCCGCCGCGCCGCCGCAGCGCCTGCGTCCGGAGGTGCCGGAGCGCCGGGGTCTGCGCCTGCCGCCCCAGGCAGTCCCGGAAGAGCGGCAAATCCGCCAGCAGCGGGAGCGGGACCGGCGCCTGGAGCGCAGCTTCCCGCCGGAGCAGCAGCGCCAGTTCCGGCAACAGGAGCGTGAGCTGAGGCGCCAGGAGATCTTCCGGCCCAGCCGGCCGGCCGCGCCGCCGCCCCGGCTGGAGCAGCCCCGGACCCCGCCCCGGCAGCCTCCGCCTCCAGCCCCGGAGCGCCGGGCCCCCCGGGGGGATGGCCGCCCTGAGGGCTTTCCCGGCCGGCCCGTCGGCCGCTAAGGGGATAAGGTGAGGGGCCGGGGCCCGCGGCCTCTGGCCGGTCCCCTGCGCCCCTCCCCATCTTCTGAGAAGGAGGGGCAGGGAGGGGCCGGAAAGGCATCCCCGGCCCTCCCTCCGCGTGTGGGCCGATGACTTGAGGCGGCGCTCAAGGCGGCGATTTCACTTCTCCCGCCCGGATGCCGACAAGTTGTCAAGGGGGGGGTGCCCCCCCGCTTCCAGCGCCCTCAGGGAGACAATCATGAAGAAGGTGCGTGAATTTTTGCAGAAACTCGGCATCCTGCGGGTGGGGGGCCGGGCGGCGGTTTACACCGACGCCCGGGAGCGGCCCCTGGAGTTTTCCCGGGACGAGATGGACCCCACCCCGCCGCCGTCCCCTCCCTCCCCGGATCGCCAACCGGGCAGCTGAGCCGCCCCCGGCCCCGGCGGCCTCACACCCTCCCGGCGTCGGCGCCCCCAGAGAGGGGAAATTCCCGGCACCCTGGCTCCTGAAAGAGCTCCCTCAGACGGACCTGAGGGCCGGCAGCCGGGAGATATCCGGCCCTTGGGGAACAGGGTCCCGACCCGGAAAGCCACCCGGTGGCCGAGGGGATCACCCCCTGCATGGCGGCCGGCCAACGCCGGCTTCTCACCTTCCTGGCGTGAAAAGGCGACGGCTCCACCGCCTGGGGCTGCCGGCTCCCCCCCGGCCTTGATCTTGTCCCGGACAAAAAGACCACAAGGCGGCAGCTCGGGAAGAAAGCAACCGCCAGCTGGGTCTGTTCCCGGGGAGGTCCCTGCCTGGCCGGCCCGCACCAGCCTGGCGTTGTCCCCACGCACGTGGGGGTGAACCGGTGGCCGGTCTTGGTCGGGTGCGCTACATCGGGTTGTCCCCACGCACCTGGGGGTGAACCGTAGTAGCGCAGGTTCTCGATCACCGGCTCGTCGTTGTCCCCACGCACCTGGGGGTGAACCGTGAGGCCGCTTCCCGGGCCCGTGATGCGCCAGTTTTTCCCCACGCCCGGGGGGAACCGCCAGGGTGATATCCCCGGGCCTGCTCTGGCCCAAGAACCCCTTCCCGGCGGTCCTCCCGGGGCTTCGCACCGTCTGCCCCGGCCCTGCCGACCCCCTGGGCTTCTGGTCATCAAAGAACCCATGGCGTGGCGTGAGTCTCCCCCAAAGGAGGCGAGAGGGCAGGGCGGGGGAAGGCGGCTCTTTTGGCTTCCTCACCCCCAGCGTCCCTTCCCGGGAGAAGACTCCCATGGCGTTTGTCTTCCGCCCGGCAGCGATGCTCTCCCCCTTTGGCGGATTTTTAACTTATTTTTTTCTTGAAAAAGTTTTGTAGATAAGTAAATTAGAGAAAAATTCTTTATAAAGAATAAATCCGTAGAAGGGGGGTCAAAGGATGAGGCGATGCGTCAGCCTGTTACTGGTCATCCTTGCCGCCGGGGTGCTCAGCGCGGCGGTCACGGTGCCCCCGGAGATTCAGCAGCCGGGCACCCAGCCCAACGAGGTGAAGAACCTGGAATCCCCAAACCGCTGTGACAACTGTCACGGCGGCTACAACCGGGCGGTGGAGCCCGCCTTCAACTGGCGGGGCAGCATGATGGCCAACGCCGGCCGGGACCCCCTCTTCTGGGCTACCCTGGCCATCGCCGAACAGGACTTTGACGGCGCCGGCGACCTCTGCATCCGCTGCCACAGCCCCGGGGGCTGGTACGGGGGCCGCTCCACCCCCACCGACGGCTCTGCCCTGATGGCCGGCGATGCCGACGGGGTGGACTGCGACACCTGCCACAAGATGACCAACCCCAACAACCGGGAGCACCGGGGGGTGATGAATCCCCCCTTCCTTGCCAACGATCAGCAGACCCCCGCCACCGGCTACTACGGCAGCGGCATGCTGTCCCTGTATGGCGGCAGCGCCAAGCTGGGGCCCTACTCTGATGCCAGCGCCAAACATCAGTCCCTGGGCTCCCGCTTCCATCGGGAGGTGGATTTCTGCGGCTCCTGCCACGACGTCTCCAACCCGGCGGTGGGTGACCTGGCTCCCAACCACGGCGCCCAGGCCACCGCGGACCAGGTGGCCGCCAGCGGCATTCTGGGGGGGCCGCTCACCGACAAGGCCGCCTTCAGAAACTTCCCCTATCAGTACGGGATTGTGGAGCGCACTTACAGCGAGTTCATGGCCGGGGCCCTGTCCAAGACCCGCGTGTCAGAGTACAGCAGTTTGCCCGCCGATCTGCAGGCCGGGGCCATCCAGGCCGCCTATGAGGCCGCCAAGGGCGACTATGCCGACGGCACCCCCCGGTATTTCAGCTGTCAGACCTGCCATGTGCGGCCGGTCACCGGCCCGGGGTGCAACAAGGCCGGGGCCCCCGTCCGCACCGATCTCCCCCTGCATGACATGACCGGCGGCAACTACTGGACGCCGGAGGCCATCAAATACCAGAACGTCCAAGGAACCCTGAGGCTGGGGGGCGGGCTCACCACCGTGCAGCTGGAGGCCCTGGACGCCGGGAAGCTCCGGGCCCGGCAGCAGCTCAATTGGGCCGCCTCCCTCCTGGTGAGCGGAAACTCCGTCAGGATCACCAACCTCACCGGCCACAAGCTCATCTCCGGCTACCCCGAGGGCCGGCGCATGTGGCTGAACATCAGATGGTATGACGGTAACGGCACTCTTCTCCGGGAGGACGGGGAATACGGGGAGCTGGAGGTGTCTCTCCCGGGCTATCCCCCTCTCAGGGTAAAAACCATTCTGGACCCGGAGAACCCCAATACCAGAATCTATGAAGCCCACTACGCCATGACCAGGGAGTGGGCCCAAAATCTCCTCAACCTGGGATATTCACCCACTCTGCCCCTGAGCTTTGACCGGGAGACGGGCCAGGTGACCAAAACCCTGGGCGAACTGGCCACCGGCAGCGAGGATTACCACGAGACCTTCCACTTCGTGCTCAACAATTACGTGGCCAAGGACAACCGCATCCCACCTTACGGCTTCACCTATGAGGAGGCCCGTAAGCGCAACGCCCTGCCGGTGCCGCCGGACCGGTATCGGAATGCCGACGGCAGCTACCGGTATTGGGACGAGGTCAGCCTTAATCCCCCGGACGGGGCCGCCTCCGCCGAGATCCGGCTCCTCTATCAGCCCACCAGCTGGGAGTATGTGCAGTTCCTCTACCTGGCCAACAGCGGCACCAACCCCTTCCTGGCCAATGAGGGGAGGAATCTTCTGGAGGCCTGGCTGAACACGGGGATGGCCGAGCCCTATGTCATGGCCAGCGCCACCTGGGGGACGCCGCCTTCACCCGGATGCACCGCTCCCGGTGCGCCCCAGAACCTGACAGCCAGGGCCGGCAAGAAGAGCATCACCCTGAGCTGGCAGGCCGGCAGTCCCGCCCCCACCGGCGGCTACCGCATTTACTACACCCAGGCCGGCAAACTGCAGTTTCGGGCCGGGGTGGGCCCTGGCACCCTCACCTACAAGGACAGCGGCCTCACCAGCCGGATGACCTACACCTATGTGGTCACCGCCTGGAATGATTGCAACGGCAACGGCGTCTTTGATGCCGGGGTGGATCAGGAAAGCCAGGCCAGCAACCAGGCCTCCGCCACCGCCCAGTAGCCCTGCGGATGGTGGGCCATGTGCAGGGGTGGCCCCGATGCCGGGCCGCCCCTTTTTGTTTCCGGCCTCACGGTCTCTCCCGCCAATTTTTCCCTTGTTCTGCGAGCTGGAAGAAATTATAGTAAAAAGCTATGAAAACTAGATAATTTCCTCAATTCTGAAGGAGAGGGTGGGGGAAGGGAGGGGCCTCGACGCCCTGGCCCGCTCACTGCGCGAGCCGCTTTTCCCCGGCCTCCCAGGGCGAGGGGCGCAACCCTGATAGCTGCCGGAAAAGGACAAAGACATGAGACGATCTCCCTGGCTTGGCCTCAGCCTCTTGCTGACCCTGACGGTTCTGGTGGCGGCGTCCCTCGCCGGGCCGGGCAGCCTCCCGCCTGATCTGGAGGCCCTCATCGCCGAGGCCCAGGCCGCCAACCCGGAGATCCGGGAGCGGTCGGCCTTGGCGAAGGCGGCCCGGGAGCGCATCCGCCCTGCCGGCGCCCTGGACGACCCGGAGTTCGCCTTTGTCCTCAAGGATCTTCCCACCGACACGTGGGCCTTCAACCGGGACCCCATGACCCAGAAGATGGTGGAACTGAGCCAGAAGTTCCCTTTCCCGGGCAAGCGCCGCCTGCGCGCCGAGGTGGCGGCGGCGGAGGCGAAGGCCGAGGAGTGGGTTAAGCGGGACAAAGTCAACGAAATCCGCACCCGGGTGATCGCCGCCTACTGGAACCTGGCCTGGGCCCAGGCCTCCTATGACCTCACCGCCAAAAGCAAAGGCCTCTGGGAGCAGGTGGTGCGGGTGGCGGAGACCCGCTACGGGGTGGGGCAGGGCACCCAGACCGAGGTGCTGCAGGCCCAGGTGGAGCTGGGGAGCTACCTGGACAAGCTCCTCACCTGGCAGCAGCGGCAGGAATCCTGGCGGGCGGTGCTCAACTCCCTGCGGAACCGGCCGCCGGAGGAGCCCCTTCCCCGGCCCCGGGCGCCCTCCCCCCGCCCCTTCACCCTGACAGCCCCCCGGATCCTGGAAGCCGCCCTGGAGCGGCCGCAGCTGCAGGCCCTGAAGGCCCAGATCCTGAAGCAGGAAAAGGCCCGGGAGCTGGCCCGCAAGGACTATTACCCGGATGTCACCCTGGGGGTGGCCTACGGCTTCAAGGAGCGCCTCCGGGGGCCTTTGGCGGAGATGAACAACCCCGACATGTTTTCGGCCAAGATCATGGTGAACCTGCCCATCTGGGTGGGGGACAAGATCAAACCCCGCCTCAGGGAGGAGGAGGCCCGCCAAAGCGCCGCCCAAGAGGCGCATCAGGCCGCCTGGACCACCCTGCAGGCCGCAGTCCAGGACCGGGTGGCCAGGCTGGAGCGCCTCTCCCGCCAGATCCGGCTCTATGACCAGGGGCTCCTCCCCCAGGCCCGGCAGGCGGCGGACGGGGCCCTGGCGGCCTACCAGACCGGGATGGTGAGCTTTCAGCAGTTGCACCAGAGCCAGATTGCCGCCTACAGTGCCGAGCTGACGCTTGTGGAGTATCTCAGGGACTTTGAGGAGACCTGGGCGGAGCTGGAGTTCCTGGCGGGCCGGGAGCTCCCCCGCCAGGGCGGGGGGCGGCCATGAGAGGGGCCCGGGCCCTTGTCCTCGGCCTCCTTAGCGGCGTCGGCCTCAGCCTGGCGGCCCTCGGGGTGCTTTATCTGAAGGGGTATCACTTCATGGCCCCCCATGCCCCTGGCCCCACCCAGCCTGCGGCGGCCAGGCCCCTGTGCTATGTCTCCCCCGCGGATCCGGGCTACATCCGCTTTGCGCCGGGGAAGGACGACCAAGGCCGGGAGCTGGTGCCGGTATTTCCGGTGGCGCCCGGGGCCGCCCCCTCCCCCCGGGCGGTGCGCTACTGGGTGAGCCCCATGGACCCCCGCTACATCTCCGACAAGCCCGGCAAGGATCCCATGGGGCATGAGCTGGTGCCGGTGTACGGGGAGCCGGCCACGCCCCCTGCCCCGACCCCAGCCAAGGAGCGCAAGGTCAAGTACTGGGTCTCCCCCATGGACCCGGGGTATGTCAGCGACCGGCCCGGCAAGGCCCCCTGCGGCATGGATTTGGTGCCGGTCTACGAGGACGAGGCCGGCACCGCCGGGGAAGGGGTCATCGTGGTGGACCCCGGCATGCTCCAGTCCATGGGGGTGCGGACCGCCACGGTAGAGGAGAGGCCCCTGCACCGCCGCATCCGGGCGGTGGGCCGGGTCACGGTGGATGAGGGGCGCCTCTTCCAGGTGACCACCAAGGTCGGCGGCTGGGTGGAGCGGCTCCATGTCCGGGCCGAGGGCGACCCGGTGCGGAAGGGCCAGCCCCTTCTGAGCCTGTACAGCCCCGAGCTGGTGAGCGCCCAGCGGGAGCTGGTGTTAGCCAGGGACAACTTACGGGCCCTGGAGAAAAGCGATTTTCCGGAGCTTATGGAGAGCGGCCGGCGCCTGTTCGAGGCGGCCCGGGCCCGGCTGGCCAACTGGGACATCCCGGCCGGCCAGATCGAGGAGCTGCTCCGCACCGGCAGCGTCAAGCGGGAGCTCACCCTCAAGGCCCCGGTGAGCGGCGTGGTGCTCCGGCGCCTGGTGACCCGGGGGCAGATGGTGCAGCCCGGCATGCCGCTTCTGGAGGTGGCCGATCTCGGCACGGTCTGGGTGGAAGGGGAGATTTATGAATACGAGCTCCCCTGGGTGCAGGTGGGCCAGCATGCCCATATCACCCTGAGCTCTCTGCCGGGCGAGACCTATCACGGCCAGGTGGACTACCTCTATCCCGTCCTCAAAAGCGACACCCGCACCGCCCGGGTGCGGCTGGTGGTGCCCAACCCGGGGCTGAAACTCAAGCCGGAGATGTTCGCCCAGGTGGAGGTGGTGGCGCCGGCCAGGCCCCGGGCGGTGGTGGTGCCCCGGGAGGCGGTGCTGGACACCGGCGAGCGCCAGCATGTCTTTGTGGCCCTGGGCCAGGGGCGGTTTGCGCCCCGGGCGGTGAAGCTGGGCCTGGAGGGCCAGGAGGGCCTGGTGGAGATCACCGGGGGCCTGGCCCCCGGCGAGCAGGTGGTCACTTCGGCCCAGTTCCTCCTGGACTCGGAGTCCCGCTTCCGGGAGGCCATCGCCGGCATGCTCAAGGCCGGGGAGAGACGGGAAGGGGAGGCCCCGGCCCCCATGCCTCCGGGTCATCACCACCATTGACGGCACCCGGAATCAGTCCCTTTCTCCGACGCCAAAGCGTCATATGAGGACAGATTGCGCTCATGATCGCCCGCGTCATTGAGCTCTGCGTTCGCCACCGGGGTCTGGTGCTCCTGGTCTGGCTGGCCGTCACCGCCTGGGGCGTGTATTGCATGTCCCGCCTGCCGGTGGACGCCATCCCGGACCTCTCCGATGTGCAGGTGATCATCCGCACCGAGTGGCCGGAGCAGGCCCCCCAGGTGGTGGAGGACCAGGTCACCTATCCCCTGAGCACCGCCATGCTGGCCGTGCCCCGGGCCCAGGCGGTGAGGGGTTACTCCTCCTTCGGCTACTCCCTGGTCTACATCATCTTTGAGGACGGCACGGACATCTACTGGGCCCGCTCCCGGGTGCTGGAGTATCTCAATGTGGTGCGGGGCAGGCTGCCTGCGGGGGTCTCCCCCCAGCTGGGCCCCGACGCCACCGGGGTGGGGTGGGTCTACCAGTACGTCCTGGAGGATCGCAGCGGCCGCCACGATCTGGCGCAGCTGCGGAGCCTCCAGGACTGGTATCTGCGCTACCAGCTGCAGGCCGTGCCCGGGGTGGCCGAGGTGGCCTCGGTGGGGGGCTTTGTCAGGCAGTATCAGGTGGTGGTGGACCCCAACCGGCTGGCCGCCTACAATATCCCCCTGGCCCGCCTCCGGGAGGCCATCCAGCGGGCCAACCAGGACACCGGCGGCCGGGTGGTGGAGATGGCCGAAACCGAGTACATGGTGCGGGCCCGGGGCTATCTTCGCACGCTGCAGGACGTGGAAAACATCGTGGTGGCCGCCGACCCCCGAGGGACGCCCCTCAGGGTGAAGGACCTGGGCCTGGTGCGCCCGGGGCCGGAGCTGCGGCGGGGCATCGCTGAGGCCAACGGCCAGGGCGAGGTGGTGGGGGGTATTGTGGTCATGCGCCACGGGGAGAACGCCCGGGCCGTCATCCAGGCGGTCAAGGCCCGGCTGGCGGAGCTCAAGGCCGGCCTGCCCCCGGGAGTGGAGCTGGTCACCGCCTACGACCGCTCCGGGCTCATTGAGCGGGCCATCGACACCCTCCGACGGGCCATCCTGGAGGAGATCATCATCGTGGCCCTCATCACCGTGGTCTTCCTCCTGCACCTGCGCAGCGCCTTCGTGGCCGTCATCGCCCTCCCCCTGGGGGTGCTCATCTCCTTTATCCTGCAATACCACTTCCACATCACCGCCAACATCCTCTCCCTGGCCGGCATCGCCATCGCCATCGGCGACATGGTGGACGCCTCCATGGTGATGGTGGAAAACGCCCACAAAAAGCTGGAGGCCCTGCCGCCGGGGGGCGACCGCACCCCCATCCTCCTGGAGGCGGCCAAGGAGGTGGGGCCGTCCCTGTTTTTCTCCCTGCTGGTGCTCACCGTTTCCTTCATCCCCATCTTCGCCCTGCAGGGCGAAAGCGGCCGTCTGTTCCGGCCCCTGGCCTTCACCAAGACCTTCGCCATGGCCGGGGCCTCGGTTTTGGCCATCACCCTCATCCCCATCCTGATGGTGTATTTCATCCGGGGGCGCATTCCCCGGGAGGAGAGCAACCCCTTCTCCCGGGCGGCCCAGTTCCTCTACCGGCCGGTGCTCCATCTCACCCTGCGCTTCCCCAAGACCGCCATCCTTCTGGCCCTGGTGGTGCTGGCCCTGAGCCTCTACCCCCTCACCCGCCTGGGGAGCGAGTTCATGCCGCCCCTGGATGAGGGCGATCTCCTCTACATGCCCACCACCATGCCGGGGATCTCGGTGACCAAGGCCCGGGAGCTGTTGCAGCAGACGGACCGCATCATCAAGACCTTCCCGGAAGTGGAGTATGTCTTCGGCAAGGTGGGCCGGGCGGACACCGCCACCGATCCGGCCCCCTTGAGCATGATCGAGACCACCATCAGGCTGAAGCCCCGGGCGGAGTGGCGGCCGGGTTATGACACTGAGCGCCTCATCCGGGAGCTGGACCGGGCGGTGCGCTTCCCCGGCTTGGCCAATTCCTGGGGCTATCCCATCAAAATCCGCCTGGACATGCTCTCCACCGGCATGAAGACTCCGGTGGGCCTGAAGCTCATGGGCGCCGATCTGGCCGTCCTCAGCCGCCTGGCTGCTGAGGCCGAGGCGGTCTTCCGGTCGCTCCCCGGCACCGCCAGCGTCTTTGCGGAGCGGCCCCTGGGCGGCTACTACCTGGAGGTGGACATCAACCGTCCGGAGGCGGCCCGCTACGGCCTCAACGTGGGGGACATCCAGGACGTCATCGCCACCGGGCTGGGGGGCATGGCCATCACCCAGACGGTGGAGGGCCTGGAACGCTATCCCGTCAACCTGCGCTACTTCCAGGACTACCGGGACAATCTCCCGGCCCTGCGGCGCCTGCTCCTCCCCACGCCCACCGGCGCCCAGATCCCCCTGGGGCAGGTGGCGGAGCTCACCATCCGCCAGGGGCCCGACATGATCAAGAGCGAAGGCGGCCGCCCCTCGGTCTGGGTCTACGTGGACCTCCGGGACATTGACCTGGGCACCTATGTCTCCCGGGCCAAGGAGGCCATCCGGGAGAAGCTCGCGCTCCCCCCGGGCTACAGCCTGGCCTGGAGCGGCCAATACGAGTATCTGGAGCGGGCCCGGGAGAGGTTGTATGTCCTTGTCCCCATCACCCTGGCCCTGATTGTCGTCCTCATGTACCTGGCCACCTTCTCCCTCACCAAGGTGGTGATCATCATCCTCTCCCTGCCCTTCTCCGTGGTGGGGGCCATCTGGCTCCTGTATCTCCTGGATTACAACCTCAGTCTGGGGGTGGTGGTGGGGATCATCGCCCTCCTGGGACTGGACGCCGAAACCGGGGTGGTGATGCTCCTCTACCAGGACCTGGTCTATGAGGAGCGCCGCCGCCAGGGGCGCCTGAACTCCTGGGAGGACCTCACCGAGGCAGTCAGGGAGGGCGCGCTGATGCGCCTCCGGCCCAAGCTCATGACGGTGCTGGCCAACCTGGTGGGCCTCATGCCCCTTATGTGGGCCACCGGCACCGGCGCCGAGGTGGCCAAGCGCATCGCCGCACCCATGGTGGGCGGGGTCACCACCTCCTTTCTCCTGGAGCTCCTCATCTACCCGGCGGTGTATCTCCTGTGGAAATGGCAGGCGGAGGTGAAGCATCTGGCAGGGGCCGGCCCGGGGCAGGGAGCCGGTTGAGATCGGCGCTTATGGGGCAGGATGAGGTGGGAGGTTGCGGTTCCTGGTGGGGTGGAGCTGGGGAGGGCCGGCCCCGGAAAATCCGCCTTGTCCGAAGCCTCCGGGGACCGTCCCTTACGTGATGGCTCTCACCTGCTTTCCAGGGCGCGCCGAATCTCCTCCACCACCCGGGCGGCGGCTTCCCGGGGGTTCGCCGCCAGGCGGATGGGCCGGCCCACCACGATATAGTCCGCCCCGGCCTGGATGGCTTCGGTGGGGGTGGTGATCCGCCGCTGGTCATCCCCCGGCACCGTGGCCCAGGCTGGCCGGATGGCAGGACAGACCACCAGGAAATCCGGGCCGAAGTGTTCTTTGACCGCTCTGGCTTCGCTGCCGGCGCACACCACCCCGTCGCACCCGGCCTCCTTGGCCAGTTTGGCCCGCAACAGCACCAGGCGGGAGGGGTCCCGGGCATATTCCGGGGCAAAGCCCATGGCTTCCAGATCCTCCGGGCCCAGGTGGGTGAGCACGGTGATCCCCAGAATCTTGACCCCATTTTTCAATCCCTCGATATTGGCCTTCAGGTGCCGCAGACCCTGGTCCACATGCACGGTGGCCAGCCGGGCGCCTTTCATAATTTTGGCGTAGGCCCCCAGGACTGTGGCCGGAATGTCATGGAATTTCAGGTCCAGAAAATACTCCACTCCCGCCTCATCGGCCATGAACTGCAGAAATTGGGGGCCTTCGGCCATGAAGAGCTCCAGCCCCACTTTGAAAAGGCCAACCGTGTCCTTCAGGAGCTCAATGAACCGTTTGGCCTCGTCTTTGTTGGGCACATCCAGGGGAAAAATCAGGCGGTCTCTGGGGTCCATGAGATATCGTCACATCCGGAGATTTCAGGGGATTATATCATCTTTGTGCCAGAGTTCTCAAAAGGTTTCCCTCAAGGATGAGGTAGATACGGAGAGTTGCCCCGGGAAAACCTGAGCCAGTTTCCTGCGCGGAGACAGGCAGAAACTATTAACGGAAAGGAGATTCGCTCCCCCGGTCCCTTTCCGACTCACCCCGTCCCCCCTGCCAGTCCGAGAACCAGCGGAGGACGCTCTTCACCTCGAAGGGGCGCAGGTCCGGAAAGGCCCCCACCAGGAGGGCGCAGAGGCCAAAGACCCACCCCCTCATGGTGGCAGGGCCCCCCTGGCGGCGTCGGCCACCGCCTCCTCCCCGTGGGCGATGACCTCGATGGCGTGGTCCGGGCGAAACCGGAGGTGGGGACACGGTGTGGGTCCCCATCCGCCCCGGTGCCGGAAGAGAACTCCCCCGGGAAGCCGCCCTCAATCACCGGCATGTGGCGGCGGGGCGATGGCCGGAGTCCTTTTCCGGTTGCGGATGGAGCTTCCATCCACCTCGGCAGGCCTTCCCGGTCTTTCCCAGCCCGGGGTGGGGCGCGCCCCAGGTTCAGGGCCGGGCACCCGCGCTCGGCCGCTTTGGGGCATCAAAGGGATCTGGGCCTGCATCCAGGGGCTGGGGATTTGACAAGGCGCGGTGGCTGCTTATTTTGAAAACCATAGGCGTGAAAGGCGAGTTTTCCTGAATTGAGGACGGCGGGGGATCTCCCCCCAGACTCTCCTCCACCCCCGATCGGCTGGCAGGGATGAGGGCGTGGGGACAAGAGCCGGGGGCCCCTGGCCGCCGGCCCCGGCAAGCCAAGATCAATAAGTCGGGCTTAAATATCTGATGGCCGGGCTGAGAGGGCAGAATGATGAAGGTGGCTGCAATTGTCATGCTGGCGGCCCTGGTCCTGGGGCTTGGGGGCTGTGCCACGCCGGCCCCTTCCCCCTACCGGGAGGTGCCGGAGTTCCCCAAGTGGGAGGACCCCTGGGGGTTCAGCCGGGACCCGGCCCTGAGGGATTGGGGCACCATGCCGTATTACAACCCCTATCTGCAATGACCTCACATCCTGCCTGCCCGTCAGGGGGAAGGCCGTCCGGACCCTGAGAATTGCGAGCGCCCATGACCGAGCCCATGATACCCGGGGGCCTGCGCACCACCGCCATGGGGATCCTGCCCCATGAGGAGGTGGAACCGGCCCTGGAGCTGGCCCTGTCCCTGGACATCCCTTTCTGGCCCCAGCTGCCCCACTACAGCTACTATGAGGACATGTATGTCCAGGCGGCGGAGCATTTTCCCGGCATCATCCTGCTGCCGGAGCAGAACACCCTGCGCTTTGACACCGCCAGATTCTACGCCGAGCTGGATGCCTTGTGGGAGCATTGGGACGACCTCAGTTACTTCGACGTCACCGGGGAGTATTCCGTCGTCTACGAGCGCTTCCTCGCCCTGGACTTGAGCGGCTATGTGGCCATCCGGGGGCAGATGGAGGGCCCCGTCAGCTTCGGGCTCAAGGTGCTGGACGAGGGGGACCGGCCCATCATCTTCAACGACGAGGTGCGGGCCATCATGATGGACTTCATGGCCCGGCGGGTGCAGGCGCAGCTGGTGCGCCTCAAGGCCAAGCACCCCCGGGCCTTCATGTACGTGGACGAACCGGGGCTGCAGTTCATCTTCAGCTCCATCTCCGGCTATACCGACATCCAGGCCAGGGAGGATCTGGACCGCTTCTTCGCCCAGATCGACCGCCCCCGGGGGATTCACCTGTGCGGCAACCCGGAGTGGGAGTTCCTCCTCAACCGGGACCTGGACATCCTGTCCATGGACGCCTTCACCAACGGGGAGATCCTCAAGGCCTACGCCCGCTCCCTGAAAAAGTTCCTGGACCGGGGCGGGGTGCTGGTGTGGGGCATCGTCCCCACCTGGGTGGATGCCTTTGCGGAGACCACCCTGGAGGAGCTCATTGCCTATCTGGAGGGTCTGTGGCAGGTCCTGCTGGCGGCCGGGGTGGGAAAAGAGCAGCTCCTGGCCCAGAGCCTGCTCTCCCCGGCCCGCTGCTGCCTGGTCAACCCGGACCGCACCCGCACGGTCACCGCGGCCTTCGGCTGGCTTAAGGAGATGTCCCGGCGCCTCAGGGAGAAATACCGGCTGACCTGAGGGACAGGCCCGAGCCGGGGGGTGGTCCCCCCCAGCCAGGACCGCGGCGGCAGGGTCTTCCTGCAGGGGAGCGGTTGGAGGAAGAGCAGCTCCCACGGCGGAGCGGGCTTGAGAGGGTGCAGGGGGCCGCTGCCGCCCGGGCCCCTCTCCGGAGTCCACACCATGTCTGCCGTCCAGACGCCGGCCATCATCCTCAAAGTCCAGACCCTGGGGGAGGCGGACTGTCTGGTGACTTTTGTGACGCCGGCCCGGGGGCGGCTTCAGGGGGTGGCCCGACACGCCCGCAAGAGCCGCCGGCGCTTTCCCAATGTCCTGGAGCCCCTGAACCGGGTGGAGCTCTGGCTCTCCGGCCGGCCGCGCCGGGAGATGGAGTTTCTGGAAAAGGGCGAGCTGGTGCGGGCCTTCCCGGGCCTGAGGCGGGATCTCCCCCGGCTGGCCGCCGCCGCAGTGGTGGCGGAGCTCACCGGCGAGCTGGCCGCCCCGGAGGGCGCGGCGGCGCTCTTCGCCGCCCTGGAGCAGGCCCTGGCCCGGCTGGAGGAGGGCGCCGCCCCGGAGTCGCTCCTCCTCTCCTTCGCCGCCCATCTCCTGAAGCTGGGGGGCTATGGCTGGCAGCTGAAGCGGTGTCTGGCCTGCGGCCGGGAGCCCACGGGACCCGCCCATTTCAGCATCCCCCAGGGCGGGGTCTCCTGCCAGGAGTGCCGGGGCAAGGCGGCCAGCCCCGGGGTGGCCCTCAACCCCGGGACCCGCAAGCTCCTTGTGGCCTCCCAGACCCTGCCCGCCGAACGCCTCAGCCGGCTCATCTTTCCCCCCCGGCAGGCGGCGCAGGGCCTGGAGCTCCTGCGGGCCTTCCTGGCCTACCACCTGCCCCGGCCGCTGAAGGCCTGGGAGTTTTTCGACCAGGTGCGGGCCCGGACCGGGGCCTCCGGCGCCGCTCTCCCCCGACAGGAGAACAAGACCGCCACGTCTCAGGAGGAACAGTGATGAAACTCAAGGGCAAACGCATCGCCATCCTGGCCGAGAACCTGTATCAGGAGCTGGAAGTCTGGTACCCCCTGCTGCGTTTCCGGGAGGAGGGGGCCGAGGTGGTGGTGGTGGGCTCCGGCAGCGCCCCCACCCACACCAGCAAGCTGGGCTACCCGGTGGAGGTGGACCGCACCGCTGAGGAGGTGACGGCGGCCCAGTTCGACGCGGTCATCATCCCCGGGGGCTACGCTCCGGATATCATGCGGCGCTACCCCGCCATGGTGCGGCTGGTGCGGGAGGCGGCCCTGGCGGGCAAGGTGGTGGCCGCCATCTGCCACGGCGGCTGGATGCTGGCCTCCGCCGAGATCCTCCAGGGCCGGAAGGTCACGGCCTTTTTCGCCATCAGGGACGACCTGGTGCATGCCGGGGCCACCTTCGTGGACGCAGAGGTGGTGGTGGACGGCAACCTCATCACCTCCCGCAAGCCTGAGGACCTCCCCGCCTTCTGCCGGGCCATCATCGCCGCTCTGACGGCCTAGGACTTTCGTGGGAGAGGGGGGTCCAGGGCTCTTCCCCCTCTTCCCCTTCCCCCCGCGTGACATCTCCTTTGCCCCCTGTCCGGGACAGGTCCCGGGACACCCCGGGGAAGTCATTGGTGGCTGTCTTATATATTAAATAAAACCAACAAGTTATTTTAATCCGGCTTTGGCACTGGCCTTGCACCCCCAGGAGGCAGGCACCCGGCACCGGGGGGAGTGAGGGCGGCGCAATTGCACCCGCCCACCGGAAGCGTGTCAGCCGTGCCGGGGGTGCTGGCAATCCGGGCCTCTTATCAGGTATTTCCTGATTTACTTCTCAGGAGATACCTGAGGCGCTTTGGCAGAAAGGAGGAGCCTCGTGGCCAGCGTCGGGGTCGCCTGGGAGAGGGCGGGAGCGGCCGCAGGGAACGCCGGGGGAGCCCCGGTGTGGCAGCCGGGGCCGGAGACGGGGATGGAGCGGCAGGACAGAGACGAACTGGTGCAGCGCACCCTGGTGGCCGGCCTCATCCTGGAGGTCATCCTGGAGGCGGCGCCCTTGCCCCGGGATCCGGACCGGAGACGGCAGCTGCTGAAAAGCGGCTTGCGCCGGGCCCTGGTCAACCGCCTGGCTGGGCAGATGCCCCTGCATGCCTTTCAGTTTCTGGCCCGGCGGCTGGATGACTGGTTTGAGCTCTACTACCACCGCCTGCCCTGGGAGTGGGCGGCTTATCCGGGCGGTGAGGCTCCTGGGGGCCCGCCCCTCCGGGAGGAGCTCCTGGCAGACGCCCTCAGGGACCTGGAGCCCCTCCTGCCCAAGCGGCGCCACCGCAAGCTGGACCGGGACCGCCTGGAGGCCTTCCTCCGGCGCACCGCCGGCCGGTGGTTCCGCCTGCGGGACTTTGAGGAATTCTTCGGCATCGACCGCAAGACCGCCTGGGAGTATGTCACCCGGCTGATCCAGGCGGGGCTCCTCAGCCACAACCAGGGCCGGGCCGCTGCGGCCCGCTATCGCCTGTCGCCCCGGTTTGTGGAGGAATAATCCCCCGGCCGGCCTTGCCCCTCCCGCCCGAAAAAGGCGGTCCGGGATTTCCCTCTATCAGGCTGACATCCTTAAGAAAACCAGGCAGCCGCCCTGCGTTTCCCCCTTCCTTTTCCTTCCTACCCCCCCGGTGGCTATGGTATCATCAGGCCACCCGGAACCCACCCTCGGGAGGATGCCCCATGGAAACCCTGGAGAGTCTCACCCCCATCTTCCGCCCCCGGGCCGTGGCGGTCATCGGCGCCTCCACCGTGCCCGGCAAACTGGGCTATGACATTCTGGCCAACCTGAAAAACGGCGGTTTCCCCGGTCCCCTCTACCCCATCAACCCCAAGGCCGAGGAGATTTTGGGGCTTAAGGCCTACAAGGCCATCACCGACACGCCTGAGGCCCCGGACCTGGCGGTGGTGGTCATCCCCGCCCGGCTGGTGAGTGCCACCCTGGAGCAGTGCGCCGCCCGGGGGGTCAAGGCGGCAGTGGTCATCACCGGGGGCTTTGCCGAGGCCGGGCCCGAAGGCGAGCGGCTGCAGGACGAGATGGCCGCGGTCATCCGCCGCACCGGGCTGCGGGTCATCGGGCCCAACTGCCAGGGGATCAACCTGCCGCACCAGAGCCTGTGCGCCTCCTGGCCGCTCATCACCACCCGGGGGCGCATCGCCTTCGCCTCACAGTCCGGCACCGTGGGGGCCGCCTTCCTGGACCTGGCCGCCGCTGAAGGCCTGGGGGTGAGCGCCTTCGTCAGCCTGGGCAACCGGGTGGATGTGGATGAAGCCGAGATCATCGCCTACTTTACCCAGGATCCGGACACCCGGGTCATCGCCCTCTACCTGGAGGGGGTCAAACGCCCCACCTATTTCCTGGACGCCCTGCGGGAGTGCACTAAGCCCCTGGTCATCCTCAAGGCGGGGCGGACCCTTAGGGGCGGCGAGGCCGCCAGCTCCCATACCAAGTCCCTGGCCGGGGTGGACGCGGTCTATGACGCCCTGTTTGAGAAATACCGCATCTATCGGGCCGACACCCTGGAGGACCTCTTTGATTACGCCAAGGCCCTGGCCTACCTGCCCAAGCCCCGGGGCCGCAGCCTGATGATCACCACCAGCTCCGGGGGGGCGGCCATTCTGGCCATTGACGAGGCCGAGCGCCACGGCCTGGAGACCCCGGAGCCCAGTCCGGCCCTCAGGGCGCGCCTTCGGGAAATGCTGCCGGCGCACTGCGCCGCCGGCAATCCCGTGGACCTCACCGGGGACGTCATCGGGGACCCGTCGCTCTACAGGAAGGTGATGGAGGCCACCCGCCAGGAATATGACTACCAGGTGGTGATCTTCGGGGACCCCATCCCCGGGGCCAGCGAAATCGTGACCCCCGGTGCGGCGGAGCTGGTCATTTTCCTGGGGGGCGCCGAAGTGGAGCGGGAGGAGCGGCAGAAGCTGTATGCCAAGGGCATTCCCGTCTTTCCCACTCCGGAGCGGGGCATCAAGGCCCTGGCCCAGTTCTTCCGGCATGTGCCGGCCCCGGTGTCCCCGGCCGCCGTGACCCTCCCCCGGCCGGCTCCCGGACTGCGCCTGCTCCCGGCCCAGGAAGCCGCGGAGATGCTGGGCAAGGCGGGCATTCCGGTGGCCGCCGCGCCCCTGGCCGCCGACGCCGAGGCGGCGGTGCGCCTGGCGGAGCAGTTCGGCTACCCCGTGGCCCTGAAGGTGGCCTCCCCCGACCTCCCCCACAAGACCGACGTGGGCGGGGTCAAGCTTTACCTCACCTCCCCCGAGGAGGTGAAGGACGCCTTCCAGGAGATCATGGCCGCGGTGCGCCTGAAGGAGCGGCAGGCCCGGGTGGAGGGGGTGACCGTCTCCCGCATGGCCCCCCCCGGCGGCCTGGAGGTCATCATCGGCACGGTCACCGACCCCCAGTTCGGGCCGGTATTGATGTTCGGCCTGGGAGGGATCTACACCGAGATCTACGGGGATGTGGCCTTCTGCCTCCTGCCCGCCGAGGATGAGGATCTGGACCGCCTCATCCGGGGCATCAGGGGCTACCCCCTCCTTGCCGGCTATCGGGGCCAGCCCCGCCGGGATGTGGCGGCCCTGAAGCAGGCCCTCAGGGCCCTGGCCAATTTCGCCCAGCGGCACCCGGAGCTGGACCAGGTGGAGATCAACCCCCTTCTGGTCTACGACAAGGGGGTCTTCGGGGTGGATGCCCGGATCCTCTCCCGAATCTGAGTGGCCGGGTGCAAGGGGAGGGGGGACCGGGGAGGGTGCTTTCTGCCCCCCCCTCACCGCCGGGAGGGGGAGCCCAAAGCGGGGGCCGGAAGAGATATGGGCCCGCCGGCCCTGTCCTTCCCGACATCCCGGCGATGATCTCCCAAAACAGGGAAGGGGGTGCACGTCAACCGCATGGCCCTGGAATTCTTCCGCCTGAAGACCCGGGAGGAGGTTCTGGCCCTCTACTCCCGCTTTGCCCCGGTGGAAGCGGAAACGGTGCCGCTGGCCGAGGCCCGGGGGCGGGTGTTGGCCCGGGATCTGGCGGCGCCGGAGACTCTCCCCGCCTTTCCCCGGGCGGCCATGGACGGCTATGCGGTGCGGGCGGCCGACACCTTCGGGGCCACCCCCGGCCTCCCCCAATATCTGGAGCTGGCGGGGGAGGTGGCCATGGGGGAGGCCCCCGGCCTGACGCTGGCCCCGGGGCAGGCGGCCCGGCTGCCCACCGGCGGCATGCTACCCGGCGGGGCTGACGCCGTGGTCATGGTGGAGTATGCCGCCGAGCTCCCCGACGGCACCGTGGAGGTGAGGCGACCGGTGGCCCCCGGGGAGAATGTGGTCCGGCCCGGGGAGGATGTGCGGGCCGGGGAAGTGCTCCTTATGGCCGGGCGGCGGCTGAAGCCTCAGGACCTGGGGCTCCTGGCGGCCCTGGGGGTGGGGGAGGTGACGGTGTATCGCCGCCCCCGGGTGGCGGTGCTCTCCAGCGGCAATGAGATTGTGCCCCTGTCTGCCTCTCCGGGGCCGGGCCAGGTGCGGGACGCCAATGCCTACCTCACCCTGGCGCAGGTGGAGGAGGCGGGGGGCCTGCCCGCATATGTGGGCATCGTACCCGATGACGCCGAAGCCCTGAGCGCCGCCCTGGCCGCGGCCCTCCCCCGGGCCGATCTCCTGCTCATCTCCGGAGGCTCCTCCGTGGGCGCCCGGGACCTGACCCTTGCGGCCCTCCAGTCCCTGCCGGAGGCCGAGGTGCTGGTGCACGGCGTGGCCATCCGGCCGGGCAAGCCCACCATCCTGGCGGCGGCCGCCGGCATCCCGGTCCTGGGCCTGCCGGGCCACCCGGCCTCCGCCGCCATCGTCATGCAGGTGCTGGGGCGGCCGCTGGTGGCCCGCTTGGGCGGGGCGCAGGAAGCCTCCCCTGCATGGGGGGGCCGGGTCCTGGCCCGCCTGTCCCGCAATCTGGCCGGGGCCACCGGGCGGGAGGACTTCGTGCGGGTGCGCCTGCGTCCGGAGGGGGAGACCCTGTGGGCCGACCCCCTCCTCGGGCCCTCGGCCCTGCTCTCGCCTCTGGTGAAGAGCGACGGCCTGGTCACCATTCCCCTGGGTCAGGAAGGCATCTTCCAGGGGGAGCTCGTCGAGGTGGAGCTCTTCCCCGGTTGAGGCGTTGGACCTTTTCCTCCCGGAGGCCTTCTGCGACCATGAAGCAGAATGCCGCCGCAGCGCCTGCCTGACCGTCGGGGAGGCCACGTGCCCAGAGTCCTTCGCTTCCGCTCGCTGTCTGCCTGCCTGTTCCTGCTCCTCTTTCTGTCAGGGCCCGGGAGCGCCAAGGCTACCCTCCCTTCGGCCCAAGTCAGGCTGTATTTCTTCTGGGCCCACGGCTGTCCGCATTGCCTGGAGGAGAAGCGGTTTCTCAGCCGCCTGGGCCGGGAGATCCCCGGGCTGGAGGTGGTGGAGCTGGAGCTGACCGCCTCGGCGGAGAACCGGGAGCTCCTGCGTCGGGTGGCCCAGGCTTTGGGAGCGGAACTGCCGGCCGTGCCCTTCACTGTGGTGGGGGACCGGTATTTTGTGGGCTGGCAGGGCGAGGCCGCCACCGGCGCCCTGCTGCGGCAGGCGGTCCTGGCGGCCGCCCGGGAGGGCTGGCCGGATGTGGTGGCCTCCCTGAGACAGGCAACCGCCCCCCTTTTGCCCCGGGAGGGGGGAGGCCACCGGCTGGTGGTCCCGGGGCTGGGGGAGATCGACCTGGGGAAGCTCCCCCTCATCACCCTTACCCTGCTTCTGGGCGCCCTGGACGGCTTCAACCCCTGCGCCATGTGGGCCCTGGTCTTCCTCATCGGCCTGCTTGTGGGGATGGAGAACCGCCTCCGCCGCTGGCTGCTGGGGGGAGTGTTTATCCTGGGCTCGGGGCTGGTCTATTTCCTCTTCATGGCGGCCTGGCTCAACGTCTTCCTGTTTTTGGGGCTGATTGTCTGGATCCGCCTGGGCATCGGCTTGGTGGCGCTGGCGGCCGGGGCGGTCAACCTCCGGGCCTGGTGGCGGGACCGTCAGGGCACCTGCCCCTACCTGGGAAGCGGGAGGCGGCGCACTTTTTTGGAGAAGATTCGCCAGGCGGTGGACCGCCGAAGCCTCTGGCTGGCGGCGGGGGGCGTCTTTCTCCTGGGGGTGGCGGTGAACCTGGTGGAGCTCTTCTGCTCCCTGGGCCTGCCCATGGTCTATACCCAGATCCTGGCCCTCAGCCCCCTGCCGGGGTGGGCCTACGACGGCCTTTTGACCTTATACATCCTGGTCTTCATGCTGGATGATCTGGTGGTGTTTGTGGTGTCCATGCTCACCCTGGAGTATCTGGGGCTGACGCACCGCTACCAGCGCCTCTCCCATCTTTTGGGCGGGGTGGTGCTCACCGCCCTCGGCTGGATGCTGCTTTTGAAGCCGGAGTGGCTCAGGTTTGCCTGAGGGTCCCGGTTCATCTTCCATTCGGCCCCGGCATTCGGTCGGGCCTTGCGGGAAAGGAGACAAAAAATGGCGCAGATCCTCTATCTCAAGGCCTCACCCCGGGGGGAACGGTCCCACTCCCTGGCCGTGGCCGATACCTTTCTGGCGGCCTACCAGGAGGTGCACCCGCACGACACCCTCCAGGCTCTGGACCTTTTTCAGGCCGACCTGCCGGCCTTTGACGGGCTGTTGGTGAACGCCAAGTACAACATCCTCCACGGCCGGCCGCACCCCCCGGAGGAGGCCGCCGCCTGGCGGCGGGTGGAGGAGCTCATCGCCCGGTTCATGGCGGCGGACAAGTATGTGCTGGCCACCCCCATGTGGAACTTCAGCATCCCCTACCGCCTGAAGCAGTACCTGGATATCATCGTGCAGCCCACCTACACCTTCACCTACTCCCCGGAGACCGGCTACCAGGGGCTGGTCACCGGGAGGCCCATGATGATCATCTGCGCCCGGGGCGGGGCCTATCCCGAGGGCACGCCGGCGGCCGCCTATGACTTGCAAACCCCCTACCTCAAGCTTATTTTGCAGTTCATCGGGTTCACCGACCTGCGCTGGCTTATCATTGAGCCCACCCTGGAGCAGGGCCCGGAGGCGGCCCAGGAGAAGCGGCGCCAGGCCATGGCCCGGGCCCGGGAGCTGGCCCGGGAGTTTTGACCGCTGCCGGGGGGGAGGGGCGCCTTTTAAGGCCGGAGTCTCACCGGTGCGAGGAAACCAGGGGCCCCCGGGAGCGGGCCTCTGGCCCGCAGGCTCTATCAGAGGCCGGAATGAGGAGGGCGCCAAGGGTGCCGGCGGCTGCCTCCCGCGTCCGCCCCGGACTCCGGAAGGTCAATCCTTGAGACGATAAAGGGAAGGATGGAAGATGAATCTGAAAGGGACACAGACCGAAAAGAACCTGCTCACCGCCTTTGCCGGGGAATCCCAGGCGCGCAACCGCTACACCTATTATGCCAGCGTCGCCCGCCAGGCCGGGCTGCACTTCATCGCCGCCATCTTCGAGGAGACCGCGGACAACGAAAAGGAGCATGCCAAGGTCTTCTTCCAGCACCTCACCCAAGGGGGCGCCGGCCAGGCGGAGATTGCGGCGGGTTATCCCTTCCATCTGGGGGACACCTTAAGCAATCTGGAGGCGGCGGCGGCGGGAGAGAACTACGAGTGGACCACCATGTACCAGGATTTCGCCCGGGTGGCGGAGGAGGAGGGCTTCCGGGAGGTGGCCATCTCCTTCCGGGAAATCGCCAAGGTGGAGAAGTTTCATGAAGCCCGCTACCGGGCCCTCATCGACCACCTGAAGAACAACACGCTTTTCAAGCGGCAAGACCCCATCCGCTGGCACTGCCGCAACTGCGGGTATGTGGTCTGGGGGCACCATCCCCCGGACCTGTGCCCCTCCTGCCGCCACCCCAAGGGGTATTACGAGCCCCTGGCGGAAAACTACCTCTGAGGCCCGACCAGGACCAAAGGGGTGGGGGACTTTTGCGGGGGCGGCCCGTTGCTCTGGGCCGGAGGGGGAGCCGCCAAGGGCCAGGCACGAGGGAGGGCACGGGGGCGCAGGACTCATCCCGCCATCTTTTTTCCTGTTCCGTATCGCTGGGGGGCGGCCGGTTTACACCAGCCGCACCAGGTAAGGGGCCTGGAGCCGGTGGGTCTCGGACAGGGCCTCCGGCTCCCGGGCCTTCAGGGCAGTGACCAGGTGCCTCAGCAGGCGCTGGGCCTCCTCCAGATTGCGGGGCATGAGTTCCTGGGCCCGTTGGTTCTCCTGGGACACCAGGACCAGCATGTCCCGGAAGGTGGGGCCAGCCCCCCGGGAAGGATGGGAGGGGGAGGAGGTCTGGCACCGGGTGTCGGTGGGTTCTCCTCGCACCAGAGTCAGATGTGGATCGATCTTCATAAGGAGCCTGCCCTGTCCCGGTGAAGGTTGCAGACGGCCGTCCCAGGTGGGGAAGGCCCCCCTGAGTGCACCCGGCCGCAACTTTTTTATCGGCTTTCAGGCGAATTTTCTTTAAAATCCGTGCCAGAAACCGAGGGCAGGCGGCGGCCGGTGGCCGGCGCACCTCAAGGTTCATGACATGGCGGCATTTTTCCTCTTCCTGGCCGGAGGTTATCTCGTCGGCGCGGTTCCCACCGGGTTGGTGGTGGCCCGCCTCCTGGGGGGGCCGGACCCCCGTCAGGCGGGCAGCGGCAATGTGGGGGCGGCCAATCTCTACCGTCTGCTGGGCCCGAAAGCCGGTGGCCTGACCTTGGCCGGCGACGCCCTCAAGGGCGCCCTGCCGGTGCTTTTGGCCCGCTTGTACCTGACGCCTCTGGGCCCCTGGCAGGAGAGCGCCGTGGCCGCGGTGGGCCTGGCTGCGCTCGTGGGGCACCTCTGCTCCCTGTTTCTGGGCTTCCGGGGAGGCAAGGGCGTGGCCACCGCCTTCGGGGTGCTGGCGGTGCTCACCCCCTGGGCCGCGGTCAATCTGCTGGCGGTCTACCTCCTGGCGGTGCACCGCAGCCGGGTCTTCTCCGTGGGGTCGCTGATGGCGGCCTGGCTGATGCCCCTGGCGGTGGGCCTGTTTTACGACTCCAAGGCTTACCTGCTTATGGCCGGGATTTTCTCCGGCCTCATCCTGGTGCGCCACCGGGACAATCTGGAGCGCCTGTTCCGGGGGGAGGAGCCGCAAATTTAGGGGCTGTCGCCTCCCCGGGAGCCTTCGCTGCGGAGACTGCGATGCTGGTCAAGGACTGGATGACCAAAAACCCGGTGACCATCACCGATGACACCTCCATGATGAAGGCCATCCACCTCATGAAGCAGCACCGCTTCCGGCGGCTGCCGGTGATGCACGGGGGCGAGCTGGTGGGGGTGGTGACGGACCGGGACCTGAAGGAGGCCTCCCCTTCCAAGGCCACCACCCTGGATGTGCATGAGCTCTACTACCTTTTGGCGGAGCTGCAGGTCAAGGAGATCATGAGCCGCAACCCCATCACCGTGCGGGAGGACGACACGGTGGAGCATGCCGCCCAGCTCATGCTGGAGCACACCATCTCCGGGCTGCCGGTGGTGAATGCCGAGGGGCGGCTCACGGGCATCATCACCCAGTCGGATGTCTTTCGGGCCTTCATGCACATCACCGGCATCCAGCAGGGCGGGGTACAGTTCGCCCTGCGGCTGGAGGACCAGCCGGGGCTCATCAAGGAGGTGGTGGACCTGCTCCGCGGCCGGGGCGCCCGCTTCATCAGCCTCCTCACCTCCACCGTCGCCTCGGAGGAGGGCTACCGGGAGGTGTATATCCGGGTGAAGAACCTGCCGCCCCAGGAGGTGGCCGCCGCCCGGGAGGAGCTGGCCCGGCGCTTCACCGTGCTCCACGTCATCGACGACACCGCCCGCTGAGGGAGCCCCATTCCCCTCTGACCCCCCCGCCCTTGAGGCCCTTTGCCGAGGGCTTCCGGGAAAGGGGCCCAAGAGCCCCCGGCCCCTTTGTCCCCTTCCCTCTCCGGCCCACCATGGAGGCAGCGGCAGGGGAGGCGGTGAGGCCCCCGGCCGCGGGGCCCCTTCGCAGAAGAGGCCCGTCAGGCGGGGGCGCCGGCCGGGTCGCCGGTTTTCCGGAAGACCACCCAGAGGTTGGGGGAAAAACGCGGGGTGTCAATGTCCAGGCGGTCCACCGCCAGGGCCGCCAGGTTGTTCAGGGCGCACCACACAAGGAGCAGGGGCAGCAGCAGGCCCGCCAGGACCGCAGCCAGGGCGCTGCGGCGGCTGAGGCGGGCCAGTCCCGAGAAGGCCCAGTTGTGGATGAGCTGCACCACCGCGGTGCCCACCCCGCCCTGATAGCGCAGGGTCTCCACCTGCAATCCCGCCCGCCCCAGCAACTCCTGCAGGCCGAAGGGGGAGTAGCGGAAAAAGTCATACGGCCCCACATGCACATTGTAGATGAAGGGCACCGACAGGATGCCGGTACCGCCGGGCTTGAGCACCCGGGAGATCTCTTGGAGGACGGTCTCCGGCTGATTGACATGCTCCAGGACCTGGGAGCACAGGACCGCATCGAAGCTCCCGTCGGCAAAGGGCAGGCGCCGGGCGTCGCCGTAGACCTCGGGGCGGGCCTGGAAATCCTGCAGGGCCTGGGTCACCGGGTAATCCAGCCCCACATAGCGGGTGACCTGGGGGAGATGCGGCCGGTAGGGCTGGTTGCCGCAGCCCACGTCCAGCAGGCGGCCCTGCAGCCGGGGGGCGTCGGCCTTGAGGTGCCGCCGGAAGTAGTGGGAGGGCAGGAACTGGAAGTGCAGCAGATTGGCGCTGAGCTCCTGCCCGCAGATCCAGCCATAAAGACGCGGCATCAGGCTGGCAAGTTTCCGCATGCCTCACCCTCCTAAGGCCTGCCGGCACCATTCGTCCAGCACCAGCAGGCGCCAGAGGTCTTCGCTGAGATCCTGCTGGCCCCCCAAAAATCGTCCGAGCAACGCCGCCACCGCCTCCCGCTGACAGAGGTGATATAAGGGGGCGGCGGCCGTAAGCAGGCGCTCTTTCAAGATGGCGGCCACATCCCCCTTGAGCCAGCGGCGCAGGGGCATCTGGAAGCCGTTTTTGGGCCGCTCCACAAACTCCGGCCCCAGGTCCGCCGTCAGGAGGCGCCGGATGAGGACTTTCTGCCGCCGGCCGTCGTATTTCAGGCTCGGAGGCAGCCTCAGGGCCAGCTCCACCAGCCGGTGGTCCAACAGCGGGCAGCGCAGCTCCAGGGAGGCAGCCATGGAGGCCCGGTCGGCCTTGACCAGGATATCCTCCGGCAGATAGGTGAGGAGGTCCACATACTGGAGGCGGGTGAGGAAATCCCGGGGGCCGGCCTCCCAGGCGGCGGTGAAATGATGATGGACGGCCGGCAGCTCTTCCGGGGAAGGCCGCACCTCCGGGCGCAGCAGGCCGAGGCCGGGGTCCCGGGAGACGATGGCCCGGTAGAGGTTATCGCTGCCGGCGGCCCGCTGCCAGAAGCTCTTCCCCCGGAGCCGGGCGGGCCAGGCCAGGGCCAGCAGGCCCAGGAGAGGCCGCCGGAGCCATGGCGGCAGCGGCCCCCACAGGCTTTCCAGGCGGGAGGCGTGGTGGTAGCGGCGGTAGCCCGCCAGGATCTCATCCCCGCCGTCCCCGGACAGGGCCACGGTCACCCGGCGCCGGGCCAGACGGGAGACGATCCAGGTGGGGAGGGCCGAGGAGTCGGCAAAGGGCTCGTCGAACTGGCGCACCACCTCGGGCAGGAGAGCCAGGGCGTCGGGGCTCACCACCTCCTCGGTATGATCCGTATGATAACGGGCCGTGACCCGCCGGGCCCAGGGGAGCTCGTTGGCCTCGGCTTCCGGAAAGCCGATGGCGAAGGTGCGGAGCGGGCCGGCCCCCAGACGGTGCATCTCCCGCACCACCACCGTGGAATCCAGCCCTCCCGAGGAGAAGGCGCCCAGGGGCACGTCGCTCACCAGGCGCAGGCGCACCGCCTCGCTGAGCTCCGCTTCGAACTCCTCCTGCCAAGCCCCCGGAGACTCTGCGGGTTCCGCCGCGGGCGGCTGCCAGTAGCGCCGGAGCTGCACCTCCCCCGGTCGGTTGAGATCCACCCAGGCCAGGTGGCCCGGGGGCAGTTTGGCCAGGCCCCGGTAGATGGTGTGCGGGGAGGGGATGTAGCCATAGAGCAGATATTGCCCCAGGGCCACCCGGTCCAGCTCCCGGGGCACCGCCGGGTCTGCCAGGATCGCCTTGAGCTCCGAGGCAAATTGCAGGCCCCGGGAAGTAGCATAGTAATAGAGGGGCTTTTTCCCCAGCCGGTCCCGGGCCAGAAACAGGCGCCGCTCGTGGAGATCCAGGATGGCGAAGGCGAACATCCCTCGGAAGAGCTGCAGGCAGTCCTCCCCCCAGTGGGCGAAGGCATGGAGCAGCACCTCGGTGTCGGAGTTGGCGGTGCGGAAGGTGACGCCCGCCGCGGCCAGTTGCCGTCTCAGGTCACGATAGTTGTAGATTTCGCCGTTAAAGGTGATCCAGAAGCGACCCTGTGCCGCCGCCATGGGTTGGGAGGCGGCCGCGGACAGGTCCAGCACGGAAAGGCGCCGGTGCCCCAGAAACAGGTCCCAGGGGTGGGGAGGGGGCGCCAGGCCGTCCCCTTCCCGGCACAGGTGTGCCGCCCCGGTCCGGGAACAGGCCCACAGATACCCCCCTGCGTCCGGCCCCCGGTGCCTGAGGGTATCGGTCTGGCGCCGGCAGAGCTCCGGGGGCACCGGCCCGGTCCCGGGGGAGTTTATGCGGCCGAATATACCGCACATGGCTGGGCCTCCAGAATCGCCTCCGGCGCCGCCAGTCCCCGATGCTGAAGTATCTCCCGGCGCCGGGTCCAGAACCCGGTCTCCTCCTGGTGCAAAGCCACCAGGGCCCCAAACTCCGCCAAGACCTCCGGGGCCAGCCCGGGACGCAGGTCGGTCTGTTCCTCCGGATCTTTCTTCAGGTCATAGATTTCCAGTGCCCCATCCCAGCGTTCCAGGATTTTGAGGCCGTTATCCAAAAAGAGGGCGAAGCGGGAAGGGGAGAAGGTCTCCCGGGCCAGGGAAGCCTGCCGGGCCCGGTGCTGCCACCGGCTGAGCCACATCTCCGGGTAGAGGAGCTGGGCCACAGCGGCAGTCCGGGAGGGCGGCTCCAGGAGGGACGATGAGGTGGCCGGGCGGGGCAGGGGGCTGTCCACCAGGTCCAGCACCGTGGCGTAGAGGTCAGTGAGCGACACCAGGCGGTTATCCGTGCCCGGCGCCGCCCAGCCCCGGGGGTAGCGGATGAGGAGGGGCACCCAGAGCAGTTCGTTGTAAAGCGAGAGGATATGGGTGTAATGCCCCTTTTCGCCCAGGTGCTCGCCGTGGTCGGAGGTGATGATGACCGCGGTGTTCTCAAAAGCGGGGGACTGCCGCAGGGTGCGCCACAGACGGCCCAGCAGGTCATCCTGATACAGGACTTCGTCGTCATAAAGGTTGCGGTAGGTCGTCACCAGCTGCGCCGTTTCCGGATCCGGCGGCCGGCGATAGAAGCGCTGGGGGTCCACCCAGGCCCGGTCCCGCCAGCGGGAGAAGCGTCGCCAGCGCAGGGGTGGCCGGTAGGTCTGGTGCGCCTCCATGAGATTGATGAACAGAAAGAAGGGCTGCTCCGGCTCCCGGGCGAGGCGGGGCAGGGTGCGGCGGACCCACGCCAGGGTCTTTTCGGTGTAACCGGCGGATTTGGCCACCGGGCTGGGGTGCCAGAAGTCTTGGAGCAGCCGCCGGGCCAGGTGCCGGGCGGTGCGGCTGAGCTGCCCCACCCCGCCGGTCTCCTTCAGGTAGGTGAGGGTGAGGGCCACGGCCTCCCGCAGGGTCAACGCCTGTTTCAGCCGGCGGCCCAGCTCGCCGGTGTCTTTCTGGGCCTCCCCGGTAAAATTATGGAAAAACCGGTGCAGGTCGTGGCGGCCGAAATCGACGAACTCATCAAAGGCACCGCACAGGCCGGTGGCGGGGCTCACCAGGCCGTTGGAGGAGATGCCCAGGGTGCGGTAGCCGGCCATCTTGAGCACCGCAGTGAGGTGCTGCAGGTTGTCCCCGATAAGGAAACTGCCCTCGCAGGCGCCATGCTGGCTGGGGTAGAGGCCGGTGAACAGGGAGCCATGGGAGGGCACGGTCCAGCAGCCCGGGGCATAGCAGCGGCTGTAAACCCGGCAGTCATCGGCCAGGCGCTCCATCTGGGGGCTGGTGGGCCGGGGATAGCCATACAGCGACAGATGCCGGGCCCCGGTGGTGTCCAGCACAATCAGGATGATGTGGGGCGGACGGGCGGAACGGGTCATGCGCTTCCCTCCTCCATCGGTCTCTCCAGGAGCAGCATCATTTCCTGCAGGACCGGTCTGACGGTGAGGCACAGGTAGGTGAAGCCAAAAAGGAGGCTGGCGGCCACCGGTCCCAGAGGATTCAGGGCCAGGGTGAAGATGCCGGCGGCCGCCGCGCCCCCCAGATGAGCCGGGACGAGGTCCCGGGCAAAGATGATCAGCCCCAGGCGGCGATAGACCGCCCAACTCATCGCCAGATTGACTCCCGCCAGCCAGACGGCCTTGGCGGCGGCCAGACCGGTGAGCCCCCCCAGAGCGGCTCCCAGGGCCAAAAGGGGCAGGCCCCCTGCGGCCGCCAGGGCCAGGAGGCGGGTCAGCACCCCTTGGTGGCCGGTCATGGCCAGCAGAAACCCCACCGATCCGCAGGCCACGTTCACCAGCTGGGCCAGGGCCAGGAGCCGGAGCGCCAGGGCTGCGGCCTCAAAACCTGCTCCGAACCAGCCCAGCAGCCGGGGGGCGAGGAGGAGGCAGCCCAGGGTCAAAGGCAGGGCCAGGTAGTAGGTCCAGCGGGAGGCGGCCCGGCCGAGATCCTCCAGCTGGCGGCGATCCCCCAGCTGATGGAGGCGGCTGAAGAGGGGGGGCAGCACCGCATTGATGGCGATGAGGGGCAGGCTCACCAACAGGGCAGTCTTGTTGGCGGCCTCAAAGTAGGCCACCTGGGCCGGGGGCTGAAACCACCCCAGGAGCAGGCTGTCCAGGGAACCGAAGGCCAGCCACACCAGGGCGCTCAGGTACAAGGGGGCGCTGTAGCGCAGCAGGGCCCCGAAGTGGCGGCCCTGCCCCTGCCCTCCGGGACGCTGCCGCAGGCCTTTCAGAAGCCGGGCGGCGATCAGGGAGCCTGCGGCCAGGTGGCTGAGGCAGAGCGCCAGCCCCAGGACGGCCACGGCTGTGGCCCCCGCCCCCCCCGCCAAGGCCCAGATCAGAATCAGAAAGAGGAAGGGGAAGAGTCCGTCCTGACTGAGGACCACCCAGCGCGGCCCCACCAGGGCCCGCAGGGCTTCGGCGCAGATCCCCATCCCGGTGGTGAAGGGCAGGAGGAGCGCCACCCAGGGGAGCAGGGTCAGAAGCAGGGGGGCCTGGAAGCGCCCGGCCAGCCAGTCCCCGGCCAGCCAGAGCCCGCCCCCGGCCGCGATCCCCATGCCGCATCCGATCCCCAGTGCCGGGGCCAACAGGGCCAGGAGACGGCCCCGGGCGGCCTCCGGACCCCCGGCGGCAAAGAACCGCAGGATGCCGGTATCCAGGCCCAGGCGGCAGACAACCGCCAGTGTGGAAAGGAGGTAAAGCCCCAGGGTGTAGGTGCCCAGGACCTCGGCCCCATACAGCCGGGCCAGGAGAATCAGGGCATAATACCCCAGCGGCAGACTGAGGACCTTGACCGTGAACGCCAGCAGGGAGTCCGCCGCCAGGGTGCGCAACAGGGGAGAAGGCGCCATCTAAAAATATCCCATGGCCCGCAGGCGCTTCATGATCTCTTCTTTTTTGGGATTCCGGCCCGCCCGTTCGGCCCCGCCCACGATGCCCCGCTGGGTGCAGGGGGCACAGCCCAGACTCCGGTATCCTTGGCGATAGAGCGGGCAGAAAGGCAGGTCAAAAGTCTTCTGGTAGGCCCAGATGTCCAGCTCGGTGAAATGCAAAATGGGGTGGACCCGCACATGCTGGGGCTCGAGGCGGGGGGCAAAATAGTCTTCCTGCCGCCGGTCGGGCTGCTCGTCCCAGCGCATCCCGGTGATGAGGGCCTGCCAGCCGTGGTCCTCGATGGCCCGGGCAATCACCCGGGTCTTCAGCAGGGTGCAGCACTCCTCCTGGTCGGCCGCGATGCGGATAGTGCGGATGGCCTCCTCATTGCGGGCGATGATGAGGTTCAGCCCCCACTCCTGGGCCAGCCGGTCCCGGAAGGCATAGATCTCCGGGAACTTGACGCTGGTGTCGATGTTCAGCACCGGGATGGGCACCCGGCCGCCGCCGAGGTCCCTCAACAGGTGCAGGATGGTGGTGGAGTCCTTGCCCCCGGTCCAGGCCAGGGCGATGGCGCCTTCGAAACGGGTGAGGGCCTCTTCCAGGATTTCCCGGCTCAGCCGGACCTTTTCTTCCAAACCGTTGGAGTTCATGGGTGCTCCTTTGCTCACAGATTGGTGACCAGCCTGAGGGGCTGGGGCTTGGCGGCTGCCGGCCGGCTTGCCGGCTGCCAGGTGATGCGGGGCAGGATGTACTCCGGCCGGATCCTCTCCTGGTGGCGCAGGACCACCTGCAGCATCTCCACCAGCACCTCCCGGGTCAGGTAATGGGGCTGGAGGCCCAAGGCGAGGAGGCCGGTGTGGGCCGGATTGTAGTAATGCTCCTCGGCCTCCTGGCGGGGGTTGGGCAGCCGGCGGATGGCCACCTCCAGGCCCAGCTCCCGGGCCGCCTCCTGCACCCGGCGGGCCAGCTCCAGCACGGTGAAGGTCTCCACAAACTGGTTGAAGACCCGGTACTGCCCCGGAGCGGCGGGGTGCTCCAGGGCCAGGGTGACGCAGGCCAGGGTGTCCCGGAGGTGGAGATAGCCCCGGGTTTGGCCGCCCCGCCCGTAGACGGTCAGGGGAAAGCCCGCCACCGCCTGCACCAGGAAGCGGTTCAGCACCGTGCCGAAGATGTCATCGTAGTTGAAGATGGTGGCCAGGCGCTCATCATCCCCCTCGCATCCGGCGCTCAGCCCATAGACCGGACCCTGGTTGAGGTCCGTGACCCTCAGGTTCCAGATGCGGGCGTAAAAATACAGCATGTCCCCGTCCTGGGACTTGGTGAGGTGGTAGAGGGACCCCGGCGTCTTGGGATAGAGGAAGGTGTGCCGGCGGCCCTTGTATTCCACCTCCAGATAGCCCTCTTCGATGTCGATGTTGGGGGTGCCGTACACGCCCATGGTCCCCAGCTTGACGAGGTGACAGTCCGGCTGAAATTCCGCCACCGCATGGATGAGGTTCAGGGTGGACACCAGGTTGTTGGTCAGGGTGAAGAGGGCGCTCTCCCGGTCCCGCATGGAGTAGGGGGCCGAGGGCTGCTCGGCGTAGTGCACCACCCCCTCGGGGGAGAAGTCCTGAAAGACCCGGGAGAGGAAGGGATAATCGCAGACATCCCCCACCGCCACCCGGATGGTCAGGCCGGAGTGCGCCCGCCAGAGCTCGGCCCGCTGATGCAGATTGGGCACCGGGACCAGGGGCTCGCAGTTGAGGGCGGTGCAGATGCGCCGCCTAAAGTAGTTGTCCACCACCATGACCTCGTGGCCGTGGGCGGAAAGATGCATGGCCGTGGGCCACCCCAGATAGCCGTCGCCTCCCAGAATCAAAATCCGCATGCCTCACCCCCACATCCCGACCTGCCTGACCGGCAGCAGATGAATCGACTTCGGCCATCTCGGAACCTGCTGCAGGGAGGGATCGCCAGTCACCTCCCCGAGGACCCCGTTTTCCTGGAGAAACCTCTTGATCTGCTCCACCGTCAGGGGTTTTTCCCGGGAGGAGACATAAGCCCGGGGCACCGCTCGGGGGAAGATCTCCCCCGGATAGGAGTAGTCGATCTTCTGGTAGAAGCTGCGCATGGCCGGCAGGATGACAAACATCCTGTCCAGCTCCACCGCCCGGCCGGTCTCCTCCTGGCTCATGAGCTCCTCGTAAAGCTTTTCCCCGGAGCGGGCGCCGATGAAGCGGATCTCCACCTCATCGGGGTTATAGCCATAGACCGGGGCGAGAAGCTCGATCATGGCCTGGGCCAGGTCCAGGATGCGCATCACCGGCATCTTGGTGACCAGGACCTCACCCCCGCAGGCCAGCACTGCCGCCTCCAGGATCAGGCGGGCCGCCTCCGACAGGGTCATGAAGAAGCGGGTCATGTGGATATCGGTCACCGTCACCGGCCGACCCCGGCGGATCTGCTCCGCAAAGATGGGCACCACCGACCCCCGGGAGCCGATGACATTGCCGAAGCGGACGCTGGAGAAGACCTGGCGGCCGTTGGGGTTAACGATGTTGGCGGCGGTCATCAGGCGCTCCCCCATGAGCTTGGAGGTGCCCATGACGTTGGTGGGGTTCACCGCCTTGTCGGAACTGGTGAAGATCACCCGGGGCACTTTGTGGGCCAATGCCGCCTGGATGACGTTTTTCACCCCCAGGATGTTGGTCTGCACCACATCGAAGGGGTTGTATTCCGACAGGGTGACATGCTTGTAGGCCGCCACATGGAAGATGAGGTCCACGCCCTGGCAGAGATTCTCCAGTTTGCCGGCGTCCCGCACATCCCCCAGGTAGGCGGTGAGGCGGCCGCTGGAGGCATGGGTCTCCCGCAGATGGAAGAGCTCTGTCTCGTTGTTGTCCACCGCCCGGATCTCCGCCGGCTCCAGGGCCAAAAGCTGCCGCACCAGCTCCTGCCCCACCGAGCCGGCCGCCCCGGTAATGAGGATGGTCTTGTGGGCAAAATGCTCTTTCATGATTTCACCTGATAAATGGTGGAATTGCCTCTCAAGGCCCGTTACCCGCCACCCTGGAGACTTTGGTTCATTGGCCGGCCGAAGCCCGGGTCTCGGCCGGGGGCTCATCGTAATACTGGTCGTAATAGCCGTGGCCGTAGTGGCCGTTGCGGCCGATGCCGTTGTAGTGCACCTGGTTAAGCACCAGGCCCAGGAGAGGGGCCCGCGCCTGGGCGAAGAGCTGCCGGGCCAGGCGCCCGGAATCCCGGGTGGTGCCCTGGTGTTTGATCACCAACAGGACCCCGTCCGCCAGCGCGGCGAGGATCCGGGCGTCACTGAACCCCAAAACCGGCGGGGTGTCCAGGAGGAGGTGGTGGTAGCCCTCCTGCAACTGGGCCAGGAGATGGCGGAAGCGCGGGGAATGCAGCAGTTCCGCCGGATTGGGAGGCACCGGGCCCGCCGGCACGAACCAGAGGTTTTCCACCGGGGTGGGAAGGATGATCTCCTCCGGGGCGGCGCTGCCGGTGAGGTAATCGGTGAGGCCCGGCCGGGAGGGCAGCTTGAGGGCCAGGTGCAGCCGGGGCCTCCTCAGGTCGCAGTCCAGGAGGATGGTGCGCCGCTGCCCCTGGGCCAGGGAAGCCGCCAGATTCAGGGAGATGGTGGACTTGCCCTCCCTGGGGTTGGGACTGGTGACGACCAGGGTGCGAGGGGGCTGCCCGGAGGCCGACAGCATCAGGGAGGTGCGCAGATGCCGAATCGCCTCGCTGATGGGAGAGCGGGGCTGCTGCACCACGATGAGGTCGGCCCGGCCCTCCGGCTCCGGCGCCACGCCCCGGAAAGGGTTCCGCCAGACGGGAATATGGGCCAGGAGGCGGTCCTTGAGGTCCGGACCCGGCAGGGCTTTCTCCGGGGCGGCTTTAGGAACCACCCCCAGGGTGGGCGTCTGGCAGATGCGCTCGGCTTCCTCTGAGGTCTTGAGGGTGTCGTCCAGATACTCCGCCAGGAAGGCGGCGCCGATGCCGCCCCCCAGGCCGATGACCCCGGCCAGGGCCAGGAAGAGGAGGGTCTTGGGGAAATACGGCTCCGCCGGCAGGTCCGCCGGATCAATGACCGCCACGTTGCTGGCCACCATGGTGCTGGCCACGGTGGTCTCCCCCATGCGGGCCAGGAGGGCCTGGTAGAGTTTCTCGGTGGTCTGGGTGTCCCGCTTCAGCATCTGGAAGTCAACCAGGCTGTCCTGCAGGTGGGCCAGCTGCTGCTTGTGGGTCTCGAAGGCCTCGCTGAGGAGCTTTTCCGCCCGGCTGGCGGCTTCGTAATCGGCCCGGGCGCTCTCCTGCAGGCGTTTCACCTCCGCCGCCAGGCGGCTGCTCAGTTCATTGAGCTTGGCGGTCTCGGCCTGCATCTCCGGGTGGCCGGGGAGATAGATGCGGGCCAGGCTGGCCACCTTGGCGTTCTGGGCCACATACTCCTGCCGCAGGGTGGCGATGAGGGGGTGGTTGGTGATGGGGGAGGCGTCGGGGCCCTTCTCCTTGAGCTGGCGGTAGACGGCCTCCTTGGCCAGGCGCTCGGACTGGGCCTTGGTGAGCAGGCCCCCCAGCTCCACGTATTTCTGGAACAGGACCGTGTCCTTGCCCCCCAGATCCTCCATGACGAAGATGTCCGCCTTGCGGCTGTAGTCGAAGAGCTTGCGGGTGGAGGCCTGCAGGCGCTGGCCCATCTGCTCCAGCTGCTTCTCCAGCCACTCCCGGACCATCACAAAGGACTGGCTGCGGGTGTCGATGGCCAGCTGCATGTATTCCCTGGGGATGGTGTTGGCCACCTTCTGGGCCAGGGACTGGTCGCTGGACAGAAAGGAGACCTCCACCAGGAAGGAGTCCTTCACCGGCCTGACCTCCAGCTTCTTCAGAAACAGGTCGATGAGGTCGTTTTTGCGCTTTTCCGGAGAGAGCCCCTCCTGCCTGCTCACCCCGTGGAAGTCCGGGTGGTCGGCCAGATTCAGGGACTCGATGAGGCGCCAGGCCAGGGCCCGGCTGGCCAGGATCTTGTTTTGGGTCTCCTGGAACCTGCTCAGCTCCGAGCCGCTCTGGAGGCTGGTCAGGGGATCGGTGTCTCCCAACCGGGCCCCGGGATTGTCCTGGGTGATCTGGATGACGGTGCTGGCCCGGTAGACCGGGGTGACCACCAGGCAGAAGAGCCCGGTGAGGAGAAGCACCCCGGCCAGGGTGCCCAGAAGCCACCGTCTCCGGGACCACAGGATGCCCAGATAGTCCCGGAAGGTGAGGGATTCTCCGGGAAGGAAGTCGGCATAGTATTCCGCCTCCCGGGCCGGCGGGGTGCCGGGGCCTGGGATCACCATGGGGGAGCGGTTATCCTGTAACATCTCTCTTTCCTCTGTAAGCCGCATGGGGTGCGGAAACGGGGGACTCAGTTGGCGAACCGGTAGGCGCCGCTGTAGGTCCCGGGCAATAGCTCCTTGAAGATGAACAGACCCTTGCGCAGGGCGCTCTCCCCCACCACCACCACGTCATTGTCCTTGAGGGGGATGTCCTCCTCCTGGCGGTTGAGAATGCGCTTCAGGTCCGCAGCCAGCTGAATGGCGTTTCCCTTATCGTCCCGGCGGGTGACACTCACCTTGGAGGTGGCCAGAAGCGGATCCGGGCCGCCGGCCAGGGCCACCGCCTGGCTGACGGTGAGGTTGTCCTTCACCGTGACGCTGCCGGGGCGGCGGACGCCGCCCAGCACATAGGCGTTGCCGGCGAAGGGCACGTGGATGACGTCGCCGTGGCGGATGGGCACATTGAGGGCGGCCTCACCGGCCAGCAGGCGCTTCAGGTCCACCACGATGGTCTCGGCCCGGGGGGAGAAAGGCTGGGGTGTGCCCTCCCGGGGGTCATGGCGCCGGATGATGTGCACCACATCCCCGGCCTTGGCGGCCCCGGGCTTGTCCTGCAGCCCCCCGGCCAGGGCCAGCATCTCCAGCAGGGTGCGGGGCCCGATCATCTCATAGGAGCCGGGTTTGTCCACCGCGCCGGTGATGGCCACCCGCTGGTGACGGAACTCCTTGACGCTGACGGTGATCTGGGGGTGCCGCAGGTATTGGGAGCCGTAGGCCGCCGCCAGCCGCTTCTCGATGGCCTGGGGGGTGTGACCGGCCACCTGCACGTCGCCCACCAGGGGCAGGCTGATCTTCCCGTCGCCGTTCACCCGGACGGTGCGGTTCAGGTTGTCCTGGCCGAAGACCACCACTTCCAGGAGGTCTTCGGGGCCCACCTCATAATCCCGGCGGCTCTGGAGGGAAGATGCCCCGGCCTGGGCCAGAAGCTGCTGCTGCAGCTGCTGCCGGGAGCGGCTGTCGCTTTCCACCTGGGCCACCAGGGCCTGGGGCGGCACCCCGGTGGCCGCCGTCCCGCAGCCCCAGACAACCCCGGCACCCAGGGCGGCGAGGAGGACGCTCCGGAGATAAAATATGTTAACCATGGCCGACAGTTACCCCCTGAGGGTGGAATGCGGGGAGGTGGTTCCCTGCCGGTGGCCACCCGGCCGGCCTCCCCTTTTGTCCCCCACATCGGAGGGGGGTGGCAGAAACTTTAAGAAAATTTAAAAAAAGCTAAAGGGAATTGGTAATTTCTTAACATTTAGGGCAGTTAGGCTATCTTAAGAAGGAAATCGCCAGCCGGCCTTCCCCAGGGGAAGGGAAAGGCTTGGATGCGGAAACCTCTTTTTTTCCCGGAGCGCCTGTGGTAAAGAGACAGAGGAGTCAACCGGTTAGGGGAAGGAATGAACTACTGCAGCCAATGTGAGCTGGTGCACGGCGAGGAACATCGGTTCTGTCAGCGCTGCGGTCAGCTTCTGCGCCGTCTCCCGCCCGGCCAGCTCCGGGACTGCCCCCGCTGCGGCGCCCCCACGGTGCCGGGGCAGAAATTCTGTCTGGAATGCGGCCTGCCCCTCAGACTGATGGCGGCGGGCCGGGAGGAGGCCGGTACGTCCCCGCCCCTGTATTATTCCCGTCCGGACAGCCGCTCCCGGGCCCGGCGCCGCGGTGCCGGGTTGTGGTGGGGGGTGGCGGTGGTGGTCCTTGTCCTGGTGGCGTATGGCGGCTATCGCCTCGTGAGCCGTATCCCCGCCGCGCCCCGTCCGCCGGTGGCCACCGCCCCGCAGGAGGATCTCCGCCGGGAAGTGGAGCGGGTGGCGGAGCGCATCCGGGCCGCCCACCTGGCCAAGGACATCAACAAGTGGCTCACCTGTTATGCGCCCACCTATCCGGATCTGGGCCGGCTGGAAAGCCAGATCCTGGAGCTGTGGCGGAACTACGACATCAAGGATGTCTCCTACCGCATCTCCGATCTGGAGCGCCAGGGCGAGCGGCAGGCCACCGGGGTCATCGTCTGGAACATCCAGCTCTATGATCAAAAGACCCACGACTACTCGTTGTTGAGGCCGGCCTATCGCATCACCCTGGAGCGCTACCCCGACGGCTGGAAGATCCTGGACAGCCGGGAGGAGGGGTCCTGAGATGGGCCGGTCCGCCCTTGTGGTCGTCGTGCTGCTTCTGGGGATGCTGTGGGGCTGCCAGCCCTTCATCCGGGAACCGGTGCCCCCCCCGGCGCCTCCGACGGTGGCCCCCCCGCCCCCGCCGCCGGCCAGGCCGACCCTGTATGTCAACGCCTCCCGCCTCAATCTCAGGGCCTGTGCCGGGATGGACTGTCCCAAGATCGGTGCCCTGGAACGCAACGACGAGGTGGAGCCCTTAAGCGAGGCCGAGGACTGGACCCAGGTGCGGGTGAAGCGGGACGGCAGCATCGGCTGGGTGGCCAGCCGCTACCTCTCCCCCTCGCCGGTGGGCCCCGAGGCGGCCCCGGCCCCGCTGCCGCCGCCCCCCAGGGTGGAGGGCTTCCAGCCGGCGACCCCGCCGGTGCCCGCCCCGCCGCCGCCGGTGCCCGAACGGCCGCCATTGCCGGAGAGGCCCAAGCCGGTGCGGCCGGCGGAGCCCCCGGCGGTGAAACCGGAGCCCAGGCCGGCGGAGGCGGCGGAGCCCGCCCGGCCCAAGCCCCCGGCGGAGGAGGGCCCGGCCCCGGTCCGCAAGCCGCCGCCCGAGGAACGGCCGGCCCCCCCGCCGGAGCCCCCGGCGGAGCAGCCCAAAAAGATCCGCATCATGTGACGCCGGTGCCGGCAGGGAAGGGCGGAGCAGGACTCCGGGAGGACCGGGGGGCGGCCCCCCGGGGGAGGTGCGGGCCTGGAGCCAGCCATGCCTGAGACCCCTGCGCTCTTTGCACCGGAAGCCCCCCTGGCGGCCCGCCTGCGCCCCCGCACCCTGGCGTAGTTCGTCGGCCAGGAGCACCTGGTGGGGGAGGGCAGGATCCTGTGGCGGGTGATGCGGGCCCGCCGCCTCTTTTCCTCCATGATCTTCTGGGGCCCCCCGGGCTCGGGGAAGACCACCCTGGCCCGCCTGATCGCCCAGGAGCTGGACTGCGAGTTTGTCAGTCTCAGCGCCGTCATGAGCGGGGTGGCGGACTTAAGGCGCCTGGTGGAGCAGGCCAGGCGCCTGCGGAATCAGGGCCGCCGGGTGGTGGTGCTCATCGACGAGATCCACCGCTTCAACAAGGCCCAGCAGGATGCCCTCCTCCCCCATGTGGAGGATGGCCTCCTCACCCTCATGGGGGCCACCACCGAAAATCCCTTCTTTGAGGTCATCGGGCCGCTGCTCAGCCGTTCCCGGGTCTTTGTCCTGGAGCCCCTGAGCCCGGAGCACCTCCTGGTGATCCTGCGCCGGGCCCTCACCGACCGGGAACGGGGGCTGGGAGGTCTGCCGGTGGAGGTCACCGAGGAGGCCCTGCGCCTGGTGGCGGCGCGCTCCGGCGGCGATGCCCGGCGGGCCCTCAACACCCTGGAGCTGGCGGTCCTGAGCACGCCGCCGGACCCCGACGGCCGGGTGCGGGTGGGGCCGGAGGTCATCCGGGAGTGCCTGCCCCGCCGGGAGCTGGTCTATGACAAGGAAGGGGACGCCCACTACGACACGGTGAGCGCCTTCATCAAGAGCGTGAGGGGGTCGGATGTGGACGCCGCCCTCTATTGGCTGGCCCGGATGCTGAAAGGCGGGGAGGACCCCCGCTTCATCCTCCGGCGCCTCTTCATCCTGGCCTCCGAGGACATCGGCCTGGCGGACCCCCAGGCCCTGGTGCAGGTGGCCGCGGCCTCCCGGGCCCTGGAGTGGGTGGGCCTGCCGGAGGCGGAGTATCACCTGGCCCAGGCCACCATGTATCTGGCCCTGGCCCCCAAGAGCAACTCCACCCGGGCGTATTTCCAGGCCCAGGCCGCCCTGGAGGAGACCGGGGCCGTTCAGGTCCCCCTGCACCTCATGGACGCCTCCCGGGACGGCCGGGCCCTGGGCCATGGCCGGGACTACCTCTATCCCCACGACTTCCCGGGCCACTGGGTGGAGCAGGATTATCTGCCCGAGGCCCTGAAGGGCCGGCGCTTCTATGAGCCGGGGGAGGAGGGGGCGGAACCCGGGCTGGCGGCCCGCTGGCGGGCCCGGCGGGGGGAGACGGAACCGGGGACGGAGAACTGAACGCACTCTTTTCCCCCAATAGGGGGGCCCCCGGCCCCGGTGCCGCTTTGAGGATGACGGCGCCGGCAGCGGGATGGCGGGCCGAATTTCGCCGGGGGGGTCCCTGGACAGCGGGGCCGCAAAGGGTTATATTATTAACGCGTCGCGGCCGAACATTCGGCCAGGGGGAGCGCCGCTTCGGAAGGGGGTGTTCCGAATGGCGCGCATCCTGCTGCTGGACGGGGAGCCCAACATCCGCCGGCTCTGTCGGGAGGAGCTGCTGGAGGAGGGCTATGAGGTGGTGACGGCCGCCACCGGCTCGGAGGGGGTCAGTCTGGTGGAGGCCCTTCACCCGGACGTGGTCATTCTGGAGGCTCGGCTGCCGGACACCTCGGGTCTGGAAGTGAGCCGCATGGTCAAGGGGACCGACCGCCGCATCCGCCTGGTGTTCTTCACCCATTGCCTGCCGCCCCGGGATCTCCAGGCCGTGGGGGCGGATGCCTATGTCCACAAATCCTGGGATCTGGAACCCCTGAAAGAGACGGTGCGGCAGCTTTTGTCCTGAGGCGGCGGAAGGAGAGACCCATGGCCCTGATGGAGATCAGCATTGTGCCCGTGGGACTGGGCACCACCAGCATGGGGGAGTATCTGGCGGAGATTGAGGCCCACCTGCGCCGTCGCCAGGTGGTGCACCAGCTCACCGACATGGGCACCGTGGTTTACGGCCCCGTTGAGGAACTCCTGGCGGTGGCCCGGGAACTGCATGAACTGCCCTTTGCCCGGGGGGTGCGCCGGGTGCTCACCCACATCGCCATTGACGACCGCCGGGACAAGGAGGTCAGGCTGGGGGACAAGACGAGAAGCGTGGAAGCCCGGCTCACCTGATCATGCCCGCCACTCAAAAGGATTACTACCGCATCCTGGGGGTATCCCGCGACGCCACCCCGGAGGAGATCAAGAAAGCCTACCGCAAGCTGGCCCTGAAGTACCACCCGGACCGCAATCCGGGCGACAAGCAGGCGGAGGAGAGATTCAAGGAGGCCGCCGAGGCCTATGAGGTGCTCCGGGATCCGGAGAAGCGCCGCCTCTATGACCTCTACGGCCATGAAGGGGTGTCCTCCACCGGCTTCACCGGCTTCAGCGACTTCTCCGACATCTTCCGGTCCTTCAGCGACATCTTCGAGGACCTCTTCGGCTTCGGCGGCTTCGGGGCCGGGCGGGAGCCCCGGCCGCAGCAGGGCGCCGACCTGCGCTACGACCTCACCCTGGACTTTCTGGACGCCACCTTGGGGACCGAGGTCACCATCGAGGTGCCCCGGCTGGTGAACTGCCGCACCTGCGGCGGCTCCGGCGCCAAGCCCGGCACCCGCAAGGTCCCCTGCCCCCAGTGCGGCGGCCGGGGGGTGGTCTCCCGCAGCCACGGCATCTTCCAGATCACCACCACCTGCCCCCGTTGCGGGGGGTTGCGGGAGTTCATCGCCGAGCCCTGCCCCCAGTGCCACGGCGAGGGCATGGCCCAGGAAAAGAAGAAGCTTCGGGTCAAGATCCCCCCCGGCATGGACAGCGGCACCCACCTCATCATGGCCGGGGAAGGCAACGAAGGCCGCTTCGGGGGGCCCCCCGGCGACCTCTATATCATCCTCCAGGTGCGCCCCCATGAGCTCTTCCGCCGGGAGGGCTACGACCTGAAGCTGGAGGTGCCCATCAGCTTCGTCCAGGCGGCCCTGGGCACCCGCCTCACCATCCCCACCTTGACCGGCACCCAGGAGCTCACCATTCCCCCCGGCACCCAGCCCGGGGAGGTCATCCGCCTGAAGAACGAGGGCGTGCCGTATCCCAAGGGGCAGCGCCGGGGCGATCTCCTGGTCACGGTGCGGGTCACCATCCCCACCAGCCTTACCCCCCGCCAGGAGGAGCTGCTCCGGGAGCTGGCCAAGGAGGAGGGGATCGCCCAGGAGGTCCGGGGCCGGAAAAGGGCCGCCGGGGTCAGGAACAACCCCGCCCCCCCTGATGAAGGCCTTCTGAAGAAGCTCTGGCACTCCGTCAAGGAATGGGCCAATTTCTGACCGTGGCGCAAAGAGAGGCGGGAGGGAAGGAGCGGGGAACCCGATCGGGGTCCACGACCCGTGGCCTTCTTAAGCCAACCCCACCCGTCTCACTTTCTGACCAGCAAACGGAGGGGGTCCCGGTCCTGAGGCCCTGATTTTGATTGACATTTATTGCCGTTAATTATAATTTTCACAAGGGCCGATGCCCGCTCCGGAGGCCCCATGCCCATTGACCTCACTATCCTCATCGGCGGCGCCGCCGGTCAGGGGGTGCATTCCATCACCACGCCTTTGGCCAAAAGCCTGGTCCGGGCCGGCGCCTGGGTCACGGTGGTCCAGGACTACCAGTCCCGCATCCGGGGCGGCCACATCTTCAATGTGCTGAGGGTCTCCGATGCGCCTTTGGCCGGCCCCCGGGAGGGGGTGGATATCCTGGTGGCCCTCAACCAGGAGACCGTCGCCCTGCACCTGCCGGAGCTCTCACCCACGGGCCTTCTCATTTACGACGCCGACCAGGTGAAGGAGGTGCCCGCCGGGGTCAGCGCCCTGGGCCTCTCCCTGGAGGAGCTTCTCCCTGGCACGGCGGCCGGGGAGATCGCCGTCAATGCCGGGGCCTCCGGGGCCGTCCTGGGGCTGCTGGAGGTGCCGGTGAGCGGGCTGGCCCAGATGCTGGCGGAGAGCTTCGCCGCCAAGGGCGAGGAGGTGGCCGGCTGGAACCGCCAGGCCGCCACCCGGGGCTGGGAGCTGGCCCAGACCTTCCCCCACTCCGTCTCCCTGGCCGGGGTGACCCCCCCGACCCGGCCCCGCCTGCTCATGAGCGGCCACGAAGCGCTGGCGGTGGGGGCGCTCATGGCCGGCCTCACCTTCATCAGCGGCTACCCCATGACCCCCTGGACCAGCCTGTTCAACGCCGTGGCCCAGCGGTCCCTGGCCCACGGGGTGGTCCTGGAGCAGGCCGAGGACGAGATCGCCGCCATCAACATGGCCATCGGCGCCAGCTATGCCGGGGCCCGGGCCATGACCGGCACCTCCGGGGGCGGCTTCTGCCTCATGACCGAGGCGGTGGGCCTGGCGACCATGACCGAGACCCCCCTGGTGGTGGTGGTGGCCCAACGGCCCGGCCCCTCCACCGGCCTCCCCACCCGCACCTCCCAGGGGGATCTGCAGTTCGTGCTCTGGGCCGGCCAGGACGACGGCCCCCGGGCGGTCCTGGCCCCGGGCTCCCCGGCCCAGGGCTATACGGTGGCCCTGAAGGCCTTTGACCTGGCGGAGCGCTATCAGATCCCGGTCTTCATCCTCACGGACCAGTATTTCGCCGACAGCCAGCACACCTGCCGGGTGGAGGACTTCCCGGAGCGCCGGGTGCCCTTTGCCCTGGACCTGGAGCCGGCTCAGGGCGTCTATGAGCGCTACGCCGTCACCGAAAGCGGCATCTCGCCCCGGCGGCTGCCGGGCTTCGGGCCGGAGCTGGTGGTGGCCGACTCCGACGAGCACACCCCCGACGGCCACCTCACCGAGGATCTGCAGGTGCGGGTCGCGATGCATGACAAGCGCCTGCGCAAGCTCACCGCCCTGGCCCGGGAGATGCGGGGCCTCACCACCGCCGGGGATCCGGCGGCGCCGGTGGTGCTCCTCTGCTGGGGCTCCAGCCTGGGACCGGTGAGCGAGGCCGTCAGCCGCCTCCAGGCCGGCAAGGTGACGGTGCGGATGGTGCACTTGAGCGAGCTGTGGCCCTTCCCCCGGGAGGCGGTGATGAAGGCTGTGGACGGCTTCAAGAAGCTGGTGGTGGTGGAGCAGAATGCCTCGGGGCAGCTCCAGCGCCTGCTCAGGCAGGAGACGGGCCTCACGGCCACTAAGGCGGTGCGCCGCTACGACGGCCGGCCCTTCACCCCGGAGTACATCCTCCGGGGCCTGGCGGGGGTAGTGTGATGCTGCCACTGGAGCTCTACGCCGGCATTGAATCCGCCTGGTGCCCGGGCTGCGGCAATTTCCCCATGCTCAAGGCCTTCAAGCAGGCCCTGGCGGAGCTGGAGATCCGGCCCCAGGACCTGGTGGTGGTCTCGGCCATCGGGCAGTCCAGCAAGTTCCCCCACTACCTTAAATGCAACACCTTCAATGGCATCCACGGCCGGGCCCTGCCGGTGGCCACCGGCATCCGGCTGGCCAACCCCCACCTCAAGGTGGTGGTGACCGTGGGGGACGGCGACCAGTACGGCGAAGGGGGAAACCACCTGTTGGCGGCCTTCCGGCGCAACCCCGACCTCACCCTGGTGGTGCACAACAACCAGATCTACGCCCTCACCAAGGGCCAGGCCTCGCCCACCAGCGACCAGGGCACGAAAGACCTCCTGCACCCCCAGGGGGTGCCCTATCCACCCCTCCACCCCCTGGCCCTGGCGGTGGCCCAGGACTGCTCCTGGGTGGGGCGGTCCTTTGCCGGCATGCCCCAGCATCTCACCGAGATGTACAAAAAGGCCCTCACCCACAAGGGTCTGGCCTTTCTGGAGGTGCTGCAGCCCTGCGTCAGCTTCAACAAGGTCAACACCTATGAGTGGTATCGCCAGCGGGTCTATGAGGTGGAGACCCGGCCGGATTATGCTCCCCAGGATGAGCTGTGGGCCTACCGGGTGGCCAAGGAGTGGGGGGAGCGCATCCCCATCGGGGTGATCTATCTCAACCCCCGGCCCACCCTGGAGGAGAGCTTCCCGCAGCTGGAAGAGGGGCCGCTGGCGGGGCGGCTGCCGGAGCGGCCGCTTCCGGAGCTGTTGGCGGAGTTCAGCTGAGCGCCCCCGCGGTCGATAACGTTGGGGGGGGCCAAGGCAAACGGGGCATATTCTCAGGGTAAGGATTTCACCGGGGAGGGCGGTTCACGACTTCTCCCTCGCCCGGATGCGGCAAGAAAGCGAGAGGGAACCGATGACTGAAGCCAAGTCTCTCCTGGAAATGCGTTCCTGGGACATCCTGAAGGAGCCCAACCGGATCCTCCTGGAGGAGGACTACAGCCGCATGGAGCTCCTCATCTATTTCCTCACCTGGGCGGTGGAGATCGGCCTGGCGTTGGTGGTGGCCGTCACCTACCTCCGGGGCTAAAGAACCGGGCCCAACGGATTGACCCGAGCGCGGCGTGGATTTACAATACCTTAACAAGGATGCGCTGCAGGCGGCCGGCGGCATCGCAAACGGGGCAGGGGTCGGGCCCCGGAATTTATGCAGCCTGTGACAGGAGCCCACCAAACCAGGGGGTTACCTGAGATCCTGGCATCTAAGGAAACAGAGGCCGCAACTGCCAGGCTCAGGGAGGTGTGGGAGACATGGTGAACGAACTGTTGGCCCCCGGCGGCAGCCTGGAGATGGTGGCCGCCGTCCTGGAGAGCGGCGCCGACGCGGTGTATGTGGGCGCCAAGGGGTTCAGCCGGCGCAAGTGCGCCTGGGAACTGGAAGACAGCCAGATTCAGGAGGCGGTGCGCCTGGCCCGGGAAAAAAACGGCCGGATCCGGGTGGCGCTCAATGCCGAAATCCCCGAGGACAAGATACCGGTCCTCCTCAAAAAGGTGGAAAAATACGCCCACTTCGGCATCGAAGGGGTGATCGTCAAGACGCCGGCCGTCATGCAGGAGATCCACCGGCTCTTTCCGGAGTTGATCATCCACGCCAGCGTGGGGTGCAACATCATCACCCGGGAGGACATGGCCCGCTATCAGGCCTGCGGCGCCTCCCAGATTGTGGCCTCCACCGAAATCAACACCGTGGAGAAGCTGGCCCGCTTCAAGGCTGAGGCCGATTCCCTGGGGCTGAAGACCGAGGTCCTCATCCACGGCAACCGCTGCATCGGCGGGGTGGGCAACTGCCTCTTCCACGAGCTGGTGGCCGACAGCTACGTGCGCAAGGTCTACTACGACGAGGACGGCAACGAGATCGTGGAGTATGAGGGCTGGCCGGACCGCAGCGGCAGCTGCTTCCGCATCTGCCTCCTCACCGACGAGCAGCGCCACAGGATCCTGAGGCAGCGGGGCCACAGCCCGGAGTTCATCGAGGCCTTAAACGAGCGCATCCGCCGCAGCCCCAACGTGGCCTTCGCCATTTTGGGGGATGAGCTCAAGGCCTACCTCAACCTGGGGCTGGCCACCCTCAAGGTCCAGGGCCGGGAATATGCCGTGAGCATGATCTCCCGGATGATCTGCTGCTACCGCCAGCTCATCGACGCCCACCAGCGGGGGGAGGACATCAACAGCCCCATCCTGCAGCGCATCCAGGACCGCCTCCGGGAGATCGTGGCGGAGCGGGACCGGGCCCGCATGGAGAAGACCAAAGAGCTGCACCGACAGATCGTCGGGCTGTAAGCCACGGCAAGCGAGGGCAGGGCGGGGGCAGGGGCTCCCGCCCTGTTCTTGTACCGACCTGACGGAGCAGGGGCGGGACCTCCCGGTCCCCGCCCGCCCACCTCCATATAAGGGGAGATCCCGGAGAGGGGCGGAGAGCCACCACTTTCTCCGACCTTCCCTCAAAAATTAGGGGGGTGATGCCTCTCTGTGTAAATTTTTCCTTCCAGGAGGGGGGTGCCAGCCCTATAATGGGAGCGGTGCAATCTTTTTTGAAGAAGCGTGCCAGAGAGCAGGAGACCTCCGCCCCTCTCTGATCCCCATGCGGGAGGGGCGGGCAGGGGCTTACCATGCTGCCGCCCATTCAAGGAACTTTGCGCCCGGGCCGATGGGTGGTCAGGGTGACGCAGCGTCCATGAAGACCTTCACCAAGCCGGCATGGTGGCCGGAATTGCTCCTGGCGGCGGTCCTGGCCGCCGCAGCGCTCTATAATCTCAGCAATTATCCCGCCATCTGGTGGGATGAGGCCATCTTTTCCGAGACCGCGGCCAACCTGGCGGAGCGCGGCCGCTATGCCTTCACGGTCCAGAGCCCGGACCAGCTCTCCGATCTGGATTATCGCATCAGCGTCGGCCCCACGGTGATCCTGCCGGTGGCCCTGGCCTACCGGCTGGGCGGGGTCAGCCTGGAGACCGGGCGGCTGGTGGCCGCCTTTTACCTCCTCCTGGCGTTTGCCGCCTTGTATCTGGCAGTGCGCCGGCTGTGGGGCCGGCCCGCCGCCCTCACCGCCGTGGTCCTGGCGTTTGTGGCCACCGACGTCCTCTACTGGGGGCGCTCGGTTCTGGGGGACATCCCGGCCCTGGGCCTCTTCCTTCTGGGCTTGTGGTTTCTCTTCAGGGCCCTGGAGGCTTCTGCCCTCGGGCCTCTCTTCGTCGGCGGTCTGCTCCTGGGGCTGGCCGTCAACGCCAAGGAATTCTATGGCCTGGCGGTGCTGCCGCCTCTGGTCCTGTGGGTGGGGGGACATCGCCGGCAGCCCCGCCGGCTGCTGGCGGGGGTCCTGGCACTGGGGGCCGGGGTGGGTCTTCCCCTCCTGGGCTATCTGGTGCTCAAGGCGGCCATTTTGGGCAGCCTCTCCGCGGGGCTGTGGCATTTCTGGGAGCAGAAGGCCCTGCTGCGCCACGAGTTCTTCACCCCCCTCACCATCGGCCGGCTCTATCCGGAGAGCCTGGCCTATTTTGTGGGGCACCCCCTCGTCTGGCTGGGGGGGGCGGGGGGTCTCGTCCTCCGGCGCCGTCAGGGGTTCACCCGGGGCCAATGCCTGTGGTTTATCCAGGCGGGCCTCTGGAGCCTCATGTATCTCACCGCGGTGTATTGGCAGCGCTTTGCCCTGCCGGCCCTGTTTCTGGCCGCCGGCCCGGGGGCCTGGCTGCTGGTGCGTCTGGGCAGGGCGCTGCTATTCCCCCTGGGCCACAGGGCCCGCGTCCCGGCCGCCGCCTGCCTGGCCGGGTTTGCCCTGTTCACCCTGCCCCTCTCCGGGGTGGATATCCTCACGGCCGTCATCCGCACCCACAGCAGCCCGCCCCTGAAGCTGCTGGAATTTCTGCAGAGCCGCATCTCCTGCGACTGTCTCATCGAAACCCCGGAGTATGAGCTGGTCTTTCTCTGCGATGAGCATCGCTTCCACCTGATGCCGGCCTTCTTTTTCGTGGAGTCCACCCCGGAGGGGGTGGTCCTCCTCAATCCCCGGGGGGAGGAATACGACTTCAACCGCACCGGGGCCGATGTCCTCATCCTGGGGAGCTTCGGCAAGAGCGTCTTCCGCCAGGTGTATTCCCCGTCCCGGATTGCGGGCCTGTGGCGCAAGGTGGCCCAGGTGGACTTCTACGACATCTATGTGCGCCGGGGCCGGGAGGAGGCGGTCATCAAGCAGGGAAATCAGCTGCTGGTCAAACAGCGGCTCTCCGATCCGTCCCCCTCCTGCAGCGAAGCCCATGCCTCCGCCTCGGATCATCCGTTCCCTCACTGAGTTCCGGCAGCTCTATTCCCACCTCGCCGCCGGGGACCTGGTGCTGGGCTGTCTACCCCTCCGACCCGGTGAGGAGATCAAGGTCATTGACCTCCTGGCCCGGGGGGTGAGGTTCTTCCCGCCCTATCTGGCCCAGGCCTTAAGCCGCTCCAAGGCGGCCCAGGCCGAGGTGCTCCGGGAGTTCATGGTGCCGGGCACCCAGGTGGTCTACAGCGCCGCCGAGCTTTCGGGCTTAGGCGCCCGCCTTCCTCCGGAGACGCCCCTGGTCCTGAAACGGGCCCGGGGCCACCTGGGCCTGGGGGTGTCCCGCTGGCCCTCTCTGGAGAGCCTGCTTTCCGTGGCGGGAGCGTGCGATCTGGAGTATCCGGTGGTTATTCAGCCCTTTGTGGCCGGAGCCCGGGATTTCCGGGCGGTGCTGGTGGGGGACTGTGCCGAGCTCTATGAGCGGGTCAACCCCCATGATTTCCGCCGGAATCTCTACCAGGGGGGTGAGGCCCGGGCGGTGGACTTTCCGGCGGCCTGGCAGGAGTTCTGCCGCCGGGTGATGGAGCGGGGCGCCTTTCCCTATGCCATCCTGGACCTGCTCCTGGCCCCGGAGGGCGACCTGTATCTCTCCGAAATCAACCTCACCGCCGGACTCCGGGCCTCCCGTCTGGGGCAGACGGAATTTCGCCGCCGGGTGGCAGCGCTGGCGGAGGAGGAGGCCAGACGATGGGCCGACTCATTGAGGACCCCCGCTTAACAGACCGGGAGCGGGTGTTTCGGGACCGCCGGGACGCCGGCCGCCGGCTGGCCGCGGCCCTGGCGGAGTATCAGGGGCGGGGCCTGCGCCTCTTTGCCATCCCTGCAGGGGGTGTGCCGGTGGCAGCGGAGATCGCCCTGGCCTTCCGGGTGCCCCTGGACCTGATCATCGTCCGCAAGATCCAGCTCCCCTGGACCACCGAGGCGGGCTTCGGCGCCCTGGACCCGGAGGGCCGGGCCCTGATGAATGAGGATCTGGTGGCCCGCTTCGGCCTCTCCCCGGAGGAGATCGAGCGCCAGGTGCACAAGACCATGACGTCGCTGCGGGAGAGGGAGGCGCGTCTGCGGGGAGGCAGGCCGTATCCGGAGCTTCAGGGGGCCCCGGTGATGGTGGTGGATGACGGCCTGGCCTCGGGCTATACCATGCGGGTGGCGCTGCGCTTTCTGAAGGAAAAGGGCGCCGGCGAGGTCGTCTGCGCGGTGCCCACCGGCAGCCGCCGCACGGTGCAGGAGCTGCTCCCCCGGGTGGACGTGTTGGCCTGCCTCAACGTCCGGGGCGGCTGGGCCTTCGCAGTGGCCGACGCCTATGAGCTCTGGTATGATCTCACGGAAGGGGAGGTGCAGGAGATCATGGCCGAAGTGAGCCGGGCCTTGGCCGCAGGGGAGGGCGGGTGAAGAGGACTCTGCCGGTCAACGGCGGCCTCCCCCCGGAGCGCTTGGGGTTCGACATCGACGGGGTGGTGGCGGACATCATGACCACCTTCCTGGACCTGGCCCGGGAGCAGTATGGCCCCCACCCCTTCACCCTGGCGGACATCACCACCTTTCACCTGGAGGACTGCCTCGACCTGCCGTCGCCCCTCATCCGCCGCCTCATCCGGGAGCTCATCGACCGGCCCCACGAACTCCCCATCCGGCCTCTGCCGGCGGCGGTGGAGGTCCTCACCCGCCTGGCCCGGGAGGCGCCCCTGGTCTTTGTCACCGCCCGGGACCGGGCCGAGCCCATCCAGCTCTGGCTCAACCGCGTCCTTGCCGGGGTGCCGCCCCGGGACATCTGGGTCATGGCCACCGGCGTCCCGGAGGCCAAGGTGCGCTACCTCCACGCCCACGCCATCGAGTATTTCGTGGAGGACCGCCTGGAGACCTGCTTTGAGCTGGCCCGGGCGGGCATCACCCCCATCGTCTTTGCCCAGCCCTGGAACCGCCGGCCCCATCCCTTTCCGGAGGTGCACAGCTGGCCGGAGCTGGCCGCCCTGCTGTTCGGGGAGTGAGCCCGGCAAGGGGAGGGGCGGGCTGCCGGAGGGGCCCCCAAAAAGGCCGCACCGGCCATGGGCGTGGCACCCCGCCGGCTGCCTATGGCGGGGTGGGAGGCGGAGAAGGGAAAGCCACTCCGGCGTCAGCGAAGGGATAAAAAAGAGAAGTGAGGGGAGGGCCAAGGCCGGGGCTCTTCACCCTCCCCTCACACTCACTCCCCCCTTGGGGGTGGGGGGACAGGGGGAAAGGGCAGGGAACCCGTGCCCCCTCCCCGCCAAACCGTCACATCACCGCCTGGACTTCCGTCACCCCCGGCACTTCCTGCATAATGGCCCGCTCCACGCCCTGCTTCAGGGTCATCTGGCTCATGGGGCAGCCTTTGCAAGCGCCGGTAAGGCGAACCTTGACGACGCCGTCGGTCACGTCCACCAGTTCGATATCGCCGCCGTCCCGCTGCAGGAAGGGCCGGATTCTGGCGATGGCCATTTCAACACCGCGTTTGATCACATCCTCCACACAATGCCTCCCGAGAGTGATTATCTACATCGTAACCATCTCCCCGAGGTTTGTAAAGGGAGACGGGGGCGAAAATGGGCGTCAGGGGGCCGGGAGGCGGGATTTTCCCCCGTGCCCGGAAGGCCCATAAATCGGAGGGGGAAGGCGGCAGGGAGGGGAAGGGGGCCCCCTCCCTGTCCCCCGGCCCTGCGCCGTATGCCTCGGCCCCTCCCGGGGCGATAGGGGTCACGGGGCGAGCTCAAAGAGGGCCCGCACCCGGGCCTGGATGCTCTCTTCGCCCACCTCCACCGGGGTCTCGGGGGCCGGAGCGGCCAGCATCCGCATCTCCGCCGCCGCAGGCCTGGGGGGGCGGTGCAGGGCCAGGGTGGACACCTGCTTCAGGCGCCGGACCTTGAGGCCCTCGGCCTGGGCCAGACCCTCCGCCAGCTGCCGGGCCCGGGCCAGGGCCTTGGCGGCGGCCTGCTGCTGCAGCTCGGCCATCCGGGAGTGCTCATAATAAGGGCCCCGCACCCGGGCGGCCCCCTGCTCCACCCCGGCATCCAGGATCTTGCCCAGCCGTCCCAGGTCTTTCAGTTTCACCTCAAAGGCATGGCGCACCCGGTAGCCCTGCACTTCCTGGGACTGCACCTTCCTGGGCCCCTGGCCTCTCTCCACCTGCTGGTAGACCGGAAAGACCTGGTAGCTGACGCTCCTCAGGCTCTCCTCCGGCCCCAGCAGGGCCTTGAGGGCCTTGAGGAAGCCGTCCGAGAGCCGGGCATTGGCCCCGGCCGCCTCCTGGGCGGTGGGGGCTTCGGTTTCCAGGTGAAAGACGATTACGGCCTGGTCCGGCTTGGCCAGGACCTCGCCTTCCGCCTCCACCTCGGCGGTGGCGGAATCCACAGCGGCCTTGTCCGCCCAGGCGCCGCCGGGCAGGCAGATGAGGAGCCAGATGGCCGTGACCACGGAAAAATGAGGGGATTTCACCGGGTGACCTCCTTGCCGGGGGCTTGACCCACCTGGTCTGCCATCCGTCAGGCGAGGACCGGGGGATCGGCGGTCCCTCTGCCTCGCCTCACACCCCTTCCCCGCCCCCTGGGGGGAAAGGGGTGGGGAGCGGGGGCAGGGGCCAAGCTCCCTGACCCTCTCTTTCCCAATCCCCTGCATCATACCACGGGGGCGGGCCGGGTTCACTTGCGAAGTGGGGGCGCCTTTCTTATACTGAGAGGGAACTTTCGCTTATTCTCCGGAAACGAGGCCTCCATGCAGCCCATCGCCCTTCGCTGGATCCTGTGGTATTTTCTGGCGTTCCTCCTTTTGGTCTTCGTGCTGCAGAATTATTTTCCCGGCCGCCGGGCGGTGCCCGTCAATTACAGCGAATTCCGCCGGCTGGTGGAGATCAAGGGCGTGGACGACCTGGACATCAGCGCCGAGCTCATCTCCGGCCGCCTGCTGGAGCCGGGGCTGGAGTTTCTCGCCCGGGAGCGCCAGGATCCGGAGCTGGCCACCCGCCTGAAGGAGTCTTTGGGCCCGGAGCTGCGCTTCTCCACCGTCAAGCTGGAGGACAAGGACCTGGTGGACCGCCTGGACAAACAGGGCATCAAGTACCGGGCCCTGCCGGAGCGCACCTGGGTGACCCAGCTCCTCTCCTGGCTTTTGCCCATGCTGATTTTGGTGGCCATCTGGATCTACTTCTTCCAGCGCCTCGGCGCCGGCGCCGGGGGCCTCATGAGCGTGGGGAAAAGCCGGGCCAGGGTCTATATGGAAGACGAGGTCAAGGTGACCTTCAACGACGTGGCCGGGGTGGAGGAGGCGGAAGAGGAGCTCAAGGAGATCATCGAGTTCCTGAAAAATCCGGGGAAATTCCAGACTCTGGGGGGCAAGATCCCCAAGGGGGTGCTGTTGGTGGGGCCGCCGGGCACCGGCAAGACCCTGCTGGCCCGGGCCGTGGCCGGCGAGGCCGGGGTGCCCTTCATGAGCCTCACCGGCTCGGACTTTGTGGAGATGTTCGTGGGCGTGGGCGCCGCCCGGGTGCGGGACCTCTTCCAGCAGGCCCAGGAGAAGGCGCCCTGCATCATCTTCATCGATGAGCTGGACGCCATCGGCAAGGCGAGAGGCATCAGCCCCCTGGCGGGCCATGAGGAGCGGGAAAACACCCTGAACCAGCTCCTCTCGGAGATGGACGGCTTCGACACCCGAAAAGGCGTCATCATCATGGCGGCCACCAACCGGCCGGAAATTCTGGACCCGGCCCTCATCCGCCCGGGGCGCTTCGACCGCCACATCCTGGTGGACCGGCCCAGCCTCAAGGGCCGGGAGGACATCCTGCGCATCCACACCCGTAACGTCAAGCTGGCCCCGGATGTGGACCTGGCCAAGCTGGCGGCCCGCACCCCGGGCATGGTGGGCTCGGACCTGGCCAACATCGTCAACGAGGCGGCTTTGCTCGCGGCCCGGAAAAACAAGGCCGCGGTGGAGATGAGCGACTTTGAGGAGGCCATCGACCGGGTGGTGGCGGGCCTGGAGAAAAGGAACCGCATGATGAACCCCCGGGAGAAGGAGATCGTGGCCTACCACGAGTCGGGGCACGCCCTGGTGGCCGAGGCCCTGCAGCCCCTGGTGGACCCGGTGCACCGGGTCTCCATCATCCCCCGGGGCATCGGCGCTTTGGGCTACACCATGCAGCTCCCCACCGAGGACCGCTATCTGATGACCAAGTCCGAGCTGGAGGCCCGCATGGCGGTGATGCTGGGGGGCCGGGTGGCCGAGGAGCTGAAGTTCGAGGAGATCTCCACCGGGGCCCACAACGACCTCTACCGGGCCACGGACATCGCCCGCTCCATGGTGCGGGAGTACGGCATGAGCGAGAAGCTGGGGCCCCTGACCTTCGAGCGGGAGCGGCGACCCCTGTTTCTGGAGGGCATCATGCCCACCGCGCCCCGGGACTACAGCGAGGCCACGGCCCAGGAGATCGACGCCGAGGTGCGGGCTTTGGTGGACCGGGCCTACCAGCGGGCCAGGGAGATCCTCACGGAAAAAAGGGAGGTCCTGGAGCGGGTGGCCCAACACCTCCTGGAGAAGGAGGTTCTGGAGGGGGAGGAGCTGCGCCGCCTGCTGAATGAGGACCTAAAGACGGCGGCGACCCCCTGAAAAGGCCTTCCCTCCCCCCAAGCCGAGGCGTTCAGGGGGGCTTGACCGGCAAGGTCCCCAACGGGTGGGCGGTCAAGCCCACCGCGGCCGCCTGTTGCGACGCCGGGCAGGCGTCATTTCTCCCAGGAGCAGCAAGATGCCATTCCCTTCATTTCAGGATTATTTCCTTCCATTCCTGGAAATGCTGAACGATTCAAAGGAACATCCTATTAATGAGCTCGTCGATAAATGGGCAGATTATTTTAATTTATCTCCGGAGGACCGAAACGAATTGGTGCCAAGCGGCTGGAAAAATAAAGACATATTCTTAGAGTTCACTGGACAAGGACTTATTTGAAAAAAGCCTCATTGATTTTGACACCAGGAAAGGGCAAAGTAAAAATCACCCCAAGAGGCCTGGAAGCCCTTGCCCAAAACCAGGAGAAGATCAGTATCAATTATTTGATGCAATTCGAGGAATTCAGGGAATTCAGACAGGCCAAAAAATCGCCACCGGGAGATGTCGGCAAAGAATCCCCAGAGATCGATAAGACGCCGGAGGAGATTCTGGCAGAGAATTATTTGCTCATGAGGGGGACTTGGCGAAGGAGATCCTGGCGAAGGTAAGATCATGCCCGCCGAAATTCTTTGAAAAACTGGCGCTGGATTGCTGCTGGCCAGGGGCTATGGCGGCTCGCGGAAGGACGCCGGGCAGGCAGGGGGGCAGAGCGGTGACGGCGGCATCGACGGGATGATCAAGGAAGATAAACCGTGATGTCGTGTATATCCAGGCCAAAAGATGGGATACTCCCGTGGGCAGACCCACCGTCCAGGCCTTTGCCGGAAGTCTGATGGGCAAAAAAGCCAATAAGGGCGTGATGATCACCCCTTCCCAATTTTCCCAGGATGCCCGGGACTAGGCAAAAAATATTGAAAAGAAAATGGTTCTGATTGACGGGGAAGAACTGGCCCAATTGATGATAGATTATAACTTAAAGGTTTATGAGGCAACAAAGTACACAATAAAGAAGATGAATACAGATTATTTTGAAGATATTTCATGAAATTGTAAATTATCATTGCAATATGCCACTTGTCGGCTTCCGAATATTAATTTGCCCTACTCAGATTCAAACCACCTTGCCTCCATGAGCCCTTTAAGGACCTTCCCCTCTTCTTCTGAATTTCAGGAAGCCCTCCTTCAGGAAGCCCGGCACCACAGCCTGATCATTGTGCCGCACCAGCGGCTGGCCCGGCAGCTGTGGCACAGGCAGCGGCTTCAGGCCCTGGCGGCCGGGGAGCGGGCCTGGGAGCCGGTGAACTGCCGCACCCTGGGGGCCTGGTGGCAGGAGCTCTTAGAGCGTCTGTGGCTGCCGCAGCCGGCGCCCCCACCCCTGGTGCGCCTGCGGCTCTGGCAGAAGGCCGTGGCGGCGGTGCCGCCCCTGGAGGGCACCGCGGCCGACCTCGCCTGGGCGGCGGCCCTGGATGAGGCCCACCTGCTTCTCATCCGGCATCGACTGGCGGCCCTTCCCGCCCAGGAGCCGGAGTTGCCGCTGGTGACCTGGCGCCGGCAGGTCACGACCCGGTATGAAGGGCTGCTGCGGGACCTGGGCTGGCTGTCGCCGGCCCGCCTGCCCGCCCTCCTGCTGGACGCCCTGGAGGCCGGGCGGGTCCCCCTGCCGGACCGGGTGGTGGTGGCGGGTCTGGCGGCCCCGGCGCCGGTGGAGGAGGAGTTCCTCACCCGGCTGGCCCGCCACACCCGGGTGGACCACCTCCAGGTGCAGGGGGACCCCGAAGCGGTGCGGGAAGCCTGGGTCTTCAAGGACATGGCGGAGGAGATGGCCTGGGTGGCGGCCCGGCTGGTGGAGGCCGCAGTGGAGGAGGGCCTCGCCCCCCACCGGGTGGCCGTCACCTCCCCGGCCATGGACAGCTATCTCCCTGCTTTCCGGCGGGTGCTCCAGGAGGTGCTGGGGCCGGCGGGCGGCCCGGAGGGCTGGCGCTACAATATCTCCCTGGGGCCCCGCCTGGCGGACACTTCCCTCTTTGCCGCCGCAGTTTTGCCCCTGGCCTTCTTTGCCCGGGGGGAGCGGCGGGAGGACCTGGCGGCCCTGTTTCTTTCGCCCTTTTACGGCCGCCTGTGGGAGGCCCGGGATGCTCTGGCTCTCCTGGACCGCCGTCTTCGGGACGAGGGCCCCCACCGGGGGTGGGAGGCTTTCTGTCAGGCCTGGCAGCGGCGGCGGGACGGGCTCCCTGCCCTGGCGCGCCTGGAAGAGGCCCTTTCAGCCCTTTGCGGCTGGAGGGGGGCGGCCGGGGAGGGGTGCCGCCGGCTGCGGCAGGCCTGGGAGCTTCTGGGCTTCCCGGGAAGATTGGACCAAGGGGGGGCCGACGCCTGGCGCCACCTGCAAGGGGTCCTGCAGGAGCTGTCCCGGGCTTTGGCAGAGGAGACCTTAAGCCTGCCGGACTTTCTTGCCTGGCTCACCCACGCCGCCAAGGGGGTGGAGCTGGCGGGCGAGGGCCGGGAGGAGGCGGGTTTCCAGGTGCTGGGCCTGCTGGAGACCCGGGGGCTGGAATTTGACCGGGTCTTCTGCCTGGGAATGACCTCGGGCAACCTTCCCGGGCCGCCCCGGCCGCTGCCCCTGCTTTCTCCTTGGGAGAAGCGCCAGGTGCTGGGCGGCACCGCCGCCTCGCAGTTCCGGTATGCCGCCAGCCTCTATGCCGGCCTGCAGGGCGCGGCGCCGCACCTCGTCCTTACCCGCCCGGCGGTGGTGGAGGAGGAGGAACAGGTGGGGACCTATTTCTACGGGGGCGACTGGCGTGAGGGGGGCCTCAACCCCCTGAGCACCCCGCACCCGGCGTGGCTGGCGGTGCCGGCGGTGAGGGCGGCCCTGACGCCGCCGCCCCCGGCCGCCGAGGCGCCCCCGGTGGCGGTCCACCTGCCCCGGCCCGCCGAGATCCGCCTCACCCATGCCCAGATCGGGTTCTCCTGTCCCTGCCGGTTCCTTTTGGAGGTGCTGCTGGGGGTGGAACCCCTCCCCGAAGAGGAGGAGGGGCTTTCCGCCCTGGACCGCGGCCGGCTGCTCCATGAGGTGGTGGCCCGGTTTGTGCGCTCTTTCGGGCCGGTGCTCGAGGCCGGGGGGACCTGGGACGACGCCCTGGCCCGGCAGCACCTGGAGGAGGCGGTGGCGGCCACCCTGGAGCCCTTGGCCGCCGACCCGCATCTGGAGGCGGAGCGGCTCCGCTGGCTGGGGGATGAGACCATCCCCGGGCTGCTCCCGGCCTGGCTGGCCCTGGAAAAGGAGCGCTTCCAGGAGGGCTGGCGCTGGGTGGCGGTGGAGCAGGAGTTCACCGGTCTGGCGCCGGCGGACTGCTCCCTGAGCCTCCGGGGGCGCCTCGACCGCCTGGATCACCATCCAAAGCGGGGGGAGGTCGTCGTGTGGGATTACAAAAGCGGCGCCATTCCCAATCGCCTTGCGGTGTTCGAGCGCCAGGAGGAGCACCAGCTCCCCGGGTATCTCCTGGCGGTGCGCCAGGGTGCGGTGGCCGCGCCGGAGCCCGCCGCCCTCCTGAAGGCCGGGTTCATCAGCCTCAAGTCTCCCCGGCAGGGGCATCTGAAGCATGAGGATTATGGAAGCTCCCCCGAGGCGTGGGAGGAGGTCATGGCCGCCTGGGAGGACCGCCTGCGGGAGCTGGCCCGGCGCCTGGAGGCGGGGGAATTCCCGCCGCAGCCCACGCCGCCCCCCCGAGGGAGCAATGCGGGAGCCTGCGCCTATTGCCCCTATCCCCTGCTTTGCGGCTACCGCGGCGCTGAAGAGGAGGCGGAAGGATGACGACTCCCCCGGTGGATCAGGCGGCCCGGGAGCAGGCCCTCCATCCCGGCGGCAGTTTCCACATCGAGGCGCCGGCGGGCTCCGGAAAGACGGCGGTGCTGATGGCCCGCTACCTGGGCCTGCTCAGCACCGTCCCGGACCCGGGGGAGGTCGTGGCCCTCACCTTCACCCGCAAGGCGGCCAGTGAGCTGCTCAGCCGGGTGGTCCAGGTCTTTGTGAACCGGGCCGATCCCGGCCCTGAGGCCTCCCCGGTGCAGCTTCTGCTCCAGGAGCTGGCCTCCCGGGCCTTCCGCCATCTGGACCGTCTGGGATTGTCCCCCACCGAGGCCCTGGCCCCGGAGCGTCTCCACATCCTCACCTTCCATTCCTTCTGCTCCCGGCTGCTGTCGTTGGCCCCCCAGGAGGCGGGGGTGCCGTTGGAGTTCAGCCTGGTGGAAGGGGCCGAGGCCCAGGGGCTCAAGGAGGAGGCCCTGGAGGAGCTGCGCCGCCGCCTGGCGGCCCGTCCGCCCCAGGATGCCGGGCGCCGGGCCCTGGAGCGCCGCCTGGTGCGCCTGAACAACAACTGGCAGGCGCTGGCCGGGGAGCTGGCCACCCTCCTCTCCCGGCGGGACTGCCTGCGGGACTTCCTGGAGCTGGCCCGCCTCTCTCGGGACGAAGAGGAATATCGGCAACTGGGCCTGGAGCGTCTGGGGCAGATGCTGGCCCCGGACCTGGAGGCCTTAGCCGCCGGCCTGGCGGCTTCCGGACTGGGGCAGGCCTGGGGGGAGTTCCGGGACTTTCTCCTGCGGGAGGGCGGCACCCTGGCCGAGGCCCTGCCACAGAGGCCTCCCGGCCGCAGGCTGGAGGACCTGCCGGTCTGGAAGGATCTGGCCCAGGCTCTTCTCACGCAGCAAGGAACCCTGCGCAAGTCCTTTACCGTCAGAGACGGTTTCCCCCCGGGCTTCGGCAACTCCCCCTGGGCCCGGCTGATCCTGGCGTGGCCGGCGGATTTCGTGGCTGCGCTGGGCCGGGTCCGGGAGGTTCCCGACACCCCCCTCTTCCCTGAAGAGGTGGAGGCGCTGCAGGACCTGGTCATCCTCCTGGGGGAGACCCTGGCGGTCTACGAGGAGGTCTGCCGCCGCCAAGGGGCCCTGGATTTCATCGCCCTGGAGGAGGCGGCCCTGCGTCTTTTGGAGCGGGAGCCGGCCTCGGACCTGCTTCTGCGATTGGATCTCCGCCTCAAGCACCTGCTGGTGGACGAATTCCAGGACACCAGCCTCAACCAGAAGCGGCTGCTGTGCCGCCTGCTGGAAGGCTGGGCAGCCGACGGCGGCCGCACCCTGACGGTGGTGGGGGATCCCAAGCAGTCCATCTATGGCTGGCGGGACGCCAAGGTGGAGATTTTTCTGGAGGCCCGGGAGGGGCTCAGGTGTGAGGAGCAGGGCGTCCATTTCCCCCTGCAGCCTCTGGACCTGACCACCAACTTCCGCTCCACCCGGCGCCTCATCCACTGGGTCAACCGGGTGTTCGGGGAGACGGTGCTGAGCCCCAGGGCGGGGCTGCGGCAGGTGCCCTTCCAGCCGGCGCACCCGGCTCCGGGGGCCCCGGAGGGGGAGCCGCCCTGTCTGGTGCTGTTCCGACATCGGGACAAGACCGCCGCCCGGGAGGCGGAAGCCCGCTGGCTGGCGCACCAGGTGGCGGCTTTGACCCCCGTCCTGAGAGAAGACGAGCGGGTGGGCATTCTCCTTTTCGCCCGCACCCATCTGCCGGTGTATCTGGCCGCCCTGCAGGCCGCCGGCCAGACCGTGCGGGTGCAGGAGGGCCTGAAGCTGGCGGACAGCCGGGTGGTGCAGCATCTGCACAATCTGGCCAGGGCGTTATGCCATCCCCATGATGACCTGGCCTGGAGCGGGGTCCTCACCGGGCCCTGGGCGCCCCAGCCCCTGGCGGTGGTGGCCCGGGTGGCCGGCCAGGAAGGGCAGCTGTGGCCCCGGCGCCTGGCCCGTTTCCTGAAGGCGCCGGACTGCCCCCCGGAGCTGGTGGCGGTGGGCGAGGCCCTGCTGGCCGCCGAGGCCGAGGCCGGTCGCCGACCCCTGGGGGAGGTGCTCCGGGAGTTCCTGGACCGGGTGGAGGCCTGGCCGGGCATCGCGGCCTGGGAGGGCCCCCTGGGGGTGGCCAACGCCCGGGTCTATCTGGATATGCTGGCCCGGGCGGAGACGGCCCTGCCTCAGGCCACCTGGAAAAAGGCCAGTCTGTTGCTGGCCGAGGCCTATCAACCCCCGGACCCCCGGGCCCAGGCCTCGCCGGTGGAGCTGATGACAGTCCACCGCGCCAAGGGCCTGGAGTTTGACTGGGTTCTGGTGCCCTACCTGGATTGGAACCCCCTGGGGGGCCAGGAGAAAAATCCTCCCTTTCTTCTGGAGGAGATTCCCGGCACCGGCTGCCACGCCCTGGCGCTGGCCCGGCCCTATTGGGAAAACCAGCAGAGCCTCCTTTGGGACCGCCTCCTGCGTCTTTGGCAGGAGCGGACCCTGGCGGAGGCCCGGCGGGTGTTTTACGTGGCGGTCACCCGGGCGAGGAAGCGGCTGATTCTGTCCGCCGTCCTGCTGGCGTCGGCCTCCGGCAGGGAAAGTCTTCCCCGGGAAAGCCCCCTGACCTGGCTGTGGCAGCACTATCACCCCGAGGCCCTGGTGGAGGGCAGGAGCCGATGGTCGGACCCGGAGCTGGAGGTGGAGGTGTGGCCGGAGTGGCCGGCGCCCTCACTGTTGGCGGCGCCGCCGCCGGAGCTGCCCCCGGCCTGGGATTTCCGCCCCGAGGGTGCGCCCTACGTCCTCACCACCACGGTCCAGCGTATGAAGGAGGAGGCGGGCGCCACCCCCGAGGCCGAGGGGCCGGAGACGGAGGCGGGGCCCTCCCGACTGGCCGCCGCCGAGAGGGGTGACCTGCTGCACCGGCTCCTGGAGGCGGGCCTGAAGGGGCAGCCGCTGCCCGACGAGGCGGGGGTGGCGGCGGTGCTGCGGCGGGGGGGGCACCCCCCGGAGGCGGCCGCCTCTCTGGCCGGGGAAATCCTGGCGGAAGCCGCGGCCTGCCTGGAGGACCCCTTCCTTAAGGGTCTGACGGCCGCCGACGAGCTCCGGCAGGAGTGGCTCCTGGAGGGGCTGGCAGGGCCGCAGGAGGTGCGCCGGGGGCGCCCGGATCTGCTGGCCCGCCAGGGGGACGTGTGGTGGCTGGTGGATTTCAAATCCTCAAGGCCGCCGGCGGACAAGGCCTGGGAGGAGTTCCTGGCCCGGGAGGCGGAGCGCTACCGGCCGCAGCTGGAGGCCTACCGGGAGCTGGCCGCCGCCCGCTTGGGCCTACCCCCCGCCTCTTTGCGCCCGGTGCTGTATTTCACCGCCTGCCGCCGGCTTGTGGCATTGCCCTGAGCTTGGCGCGATGAAAGGGAAGCTGCGGCGACAGGGGGCCGCAACCCACGGTCTGCCTTTCATCTGCCCGCCTCCTCACGGACACGGCAGGCTGAGGGGGGCCGGGGCCTGCACCCTGGCGCCCCCACCCCCGCTTCAGGAGAGGTCTCCCGGTGGCTCAGCATGGTCGTAGGACAGATAAGGGGTGCAGCCGCCTGCCGGCTTTGCTTCTTTGTGCCTTGTCGGTGCTCCTGGGAGCTCCGGGCTGGGCCCAGGATCACCTGGAGGTCATGGGCCTCCGCTTCCGCCTCATTCCCGGGGGAACCTATGTTCTTGGCAGCCCCCCGGATCTCCCCGTGCAGTATGTGGGGGAACTCCGGGAATACCGGGTGGTTCTGACGCCCTACTATATCAGCGTGACGGAGGTCACCAATGAGCAGTATGGCCGTTTTGTGGCGGCCACCGGCCACCGCCGGCCCTTGTATTGGCAGGACCGGAACCTGAATGCCCCCCAGCAGCCGGTGGTGGGGGTGAGCTGGTATGATGCGGTGGCTTACACCGACTGGCGCACCCGGGTCACCGGCCTGGTCCATCGTCTGCCCACGGAGGCCGAGTGGGAGGCCGCCGCCCGGGGGGGGCTCATCGGCCAGCCCTACCCCTGGGGTTCGGATCCCCCGGATGCCGGCGGGTGCTTCCGGGCCAACTACTACCCCAACGATTTTGCCGCCGACGGCTTTCGCTTCACCGCCCCGGTGGGTTCCTTCCCCCCCAACGGCTACGGCCTGTATGATATGGCCGGCAACGTGGCGGAATGGTGTCTGGACCGTTTCACCCCCAGCCGTCTCACCGCCTTTGGCCACCCGGAAGCCCGGGTGCTGAAGGGCGGCTCCTGGATGTCCCGGGCCCGGGAGCTCCGGGTGGCCTCCCGGCAGTATGCCGCCCCGGGGAAAGCCGACGGCTTTATCGGCTTTCGGGTGGTGCTGCTGCCCAGAGTTGCCGGGTCCAAGGGGTCCGGCTCCCCCTGATCTTCCTTTGCACCTTTTCGCTTCCAGGAAAAAAATTTTTTCTTGACTCTTATGCACCTCATCGTGTATAGATAGAAGTAGAAGATTTTAGAGGCGGGTTGAGGGATTATCTGCACTTAACCGTTTTCACCCAACTTGGAGGGACGGATAGATGGCGGACATGGAGAAGTACAGCGTGGACCAGGCGGCACAGGAGCTGCTGAGCCGGGCCCGGGCCGAGGGCGTGGAGACCATCTTTGATAGGGCCGAGAAGATGAAGCCCTGCCCCATCG
>CALEAV010000009.1 GCA_937943575.1 uncultured bacterium
TGGGGTTGGGGGTGAGGGTCTGGGAGAGGGGGCAGGGGTTGTGACCCCTGGCCTCCTCTCCCAAGGCATCATACGTCAGCGGATATGCCACTGGCAAGGCCTTTATCCCCGGGGCCCGGCCGGGCGGGGAGGTCCTCCCACGGGGGCGGCGGCCCGGGGAGCCGGCGGGGTGCGCCAGCGGGGCGGTCCCACCCGCACCGTGGGGGGCGGAATCTTCCAGACCGGGGCGGGCAGGCGCCAGCGCTCCGGGGGCGGCGGGGGGGCCTCCGGCTGCCAGGCGGGGCCCCGCCACTGCCGCAGCACTGCGGCCACATACTGCCGGGTTTCCGGGTAGGGCGGGATGCCGCCGTGCCTCTCCACCGCCTCGGGGCCGGCGTTGTAGGCGGCCAAGGCCAGAGCCGGGTCGCCGCCGAAGCGGCCCAGGCAGTATTTGAGGTAGCGGACGCCGCCGTCCAGGTTGGCCGCCGGGTCGAAAGGGTCGGCCACCCCCATCAGGCGGGCGGTCTCCGGCATGAGCTGCATGAGGCCCAGGGCGCCCTTGGGGGAGACGGCCCGGGGATTGCCCCCGGACTCCTGCCGGAGCACCGCCCTCACCAGCCTCTCCTCCACGCCGTGGCGGCGGGCCGCCTGGACCAGCAGCCGTTCCAGCTCCTGAGGGGCAAGGGGGGAGGCCTGAGCCGGCAGGCGCCCGGAGGGCTGGGCCCCCGCATCCGCTCCAGCCGCTGCGGCCAGAAGGGCCAGGGCGGCCAGGACACTCACCAGATGGGACGGAAGATGAACCGGCGCACCTGCCATGCTCACAGACCCGGGACCTTGGCGACTCCCGCCCCGGCCGTGGCCCCCTGCCCGGCCCGGGGGCGGTCCGGAGGGCTTGCGGCCGTCGGGCGGGAGGTCCTGTTCCGCAGGTCCATATTAGCAACGATTATGCCGGAGGGGGCATGCCGGAGTCAGCGGCGACCGGCTTTTTCAGAGCGGCGGCGCCGGGCCAGGAGGGCCAGGGCAGCCAGGCCGCTTCCCAGGAGCCAGGCGGAGCCGGGCAGGGGCACCGGGCTGGCCACCTGTGCGCCCACCACGAAGCTTTCGCTGCCGCCGCCGGAGAAGCCCTTGACACGGAGGCCCACCGCCAGATCGCCACGGTTCAGCTGGGTATCGCCTATCCAGCCGTTGAGCCAACTGACGACATCGTCGACATTGTAGCTGTCAGCCAGGGTGAAGCTGATGTCCAGGCTTTCCCCGGGGTTGACGCCCTTGGGCACGACGGGGGGTGCGGAGCCACAGGAAAAGACCAGGGAATACCCCGGGAGCCCGGCAGACCCGCCGCCGGGCAGGAATGGGGGCCTGGCTCTGCGCGTATACCTGACCCCACTTTTGCCATCCCAGGATGGCGAATAGGTGAAGCCGTCAAAACCAGTGACCCTGGTGCTCCAGACCAGCCGGCCGCCGCCCAAATAGAAGTAGATGTCCGTGATGGACATGGACATGGGGGTGCTGCCGTCATGGTAAAAGGTGAAGGTCACAAGGGGCGAGTTAAGGTCGCCGCTGACGTCCATGCGGAGCTGGGCCTTGCCGGCGGCGGCGTTGGCGGGGTTGTTGCTGGTGATGGCGTCGAAGGTGTAAGTGTAGGTAACTGCGGCGGCCGGGGTGGCGCTGAGCATGACGAGCAGACCCAGGCCCACGACGGCGGGCAGCAGCCTCAGGGTTTTGTGGCGGAAGAAGTGAACAGGCATGACTGCTCCTCCCTGGGAAGCCCCCGGGGGTGGACGCCCGGAGGAAGCAGATGTCAGCGAAGAGATCGGCGGATGCCGGAAATCCTAAAGGGGGCAGGCAGAACGGCAGGGACGGGCCCTCCCCCCCTCCCCCGGATGGCGGCCGGCGGCGGCCTTGGGCCGCGGTGTGTCAATGACACATGGCTGGGCAGGCCGCAGGGGGAACCCCCCGGACCTGCCCCTGTTCAACTCAGGCGCGGCTGTTTAGAGCCGGCGCTGGCGGCGTCTCCAGACCAGGGCCACCCCCACCAGGCCGCTCCCCAGGAGCAGGGCGGTGCCGGGGAGGGGGACGGGGGGGGCGGTGGTTGTCTCGGGTCTAGCATCAACCATTTGAATCTCATCAAATTTATTATTTTGGCCAATGATGATGTAATACATGTTGTCTGCGTCTTCAAATTTTTCGTAGCTATATTGCCAATAAAAATCTTGGTCATCAGGAGAAACCTTATAGGCAAGGTAAAAAAGTGGTTGATTACCCAATAATAGAATATTATTCCCTTTACTTGCAAAAAATCCTGAATCTCCATAATATACAATGTCTATTGTAGCTTTGCGTTCGTTAGTTGACATAATTAACAAATGTTCAGTTTTAGACGAATTGAACATATACAAATTATAATCCCGATTTTCGGTTGTTTCGAATGTTAAATAATTAACATCACCATCAGTTGGTTCCCATAAACCATCATATGGAACCAATGTTGCTTTTCCAAGGGATACGGTTCCGAAGAAAATTAATACAAAGGCCATGAATGACAATAGTTTTTTCATTTTTCAGCCCTCCAAACAAGTTTGGTTATTTACCGGTGCGCCCTGCCCGGATTCCATCCTCCCGGCGGCCTGCCTACATTCAAGGGCAGATTTCAAAATTTTGCCAAGAAAAAATTATTATCAGGGAATATATTTTGAATTTTTTCCCACTCAGTTGGTTTCCTCCCGAGTATATCAACATCCGTGCCAAAAGCGCCCAAGGCAGGCCCTGGCTTCAATCTTCCCAACCGGTTGATTTCCCTCCCTTTACCGGCCATGGCGGCACGGCTCTCCCCTGGCCCGGGGCCGGGGGGGGGAATCATTGTTCAGGAAAGTGAACGCCCGGAGGCGCCTTGGTCCTATCTTGCTGAAATCCTGTGGAAATTATTTGTGCCAACAAGTGAATATTTTGTTCAAAATTCTTGACATTATCCGGCCCCCTCAGGAGCGGCCCTCCAGCTCCTGCAGCAATTTTTCCGCCTCGGAGCGCTGGGGGAAGTCCCCCGGCGCCGCCAGGGCCTGGCGCAGGGCCTCCCGGGCGGGCTCTTTCTCCCCCAGCTTCGCCAGGCAGGCGCCCCGGTGGAACTGCATCACCGGGTGGCGGGGGGAGAGGGCCGTGGCCCGCTCAAGATACGGCCGGGCCTGGGCATAGTCGCCCCGGCGGCAGAGCACCCAGCCCAGGGTGTCCAGCACCCGGGGGTCGCCGGGGTTGTCCTCCAGCACCTCCCGGGCCAGCTCTTCGGCCCGGCGGAGGCTGGCAGCGTCGGGCCGGGTCTCGGCCAGGAGATAGGCCAGGTTGTTTTTCACCACCGGGGCCAGGCCCGGGGGGAGGGGCCGGGTGAGGAGGTGCTCATACAGCAGCAGGGCGGCGGCCAGCTCCCCTTGGCGCTCATGGACCTGGGCCAGGGCCAGGGGGCGGAAGACGGGGGCCTCAGGGTCGGCGGCGGCCTTGAGGAGGCCCGGGCGGGCGGCGGCATCGGCCAGGAGGCCCTCATAGGCCCGGACGAGGAGCCCCAGGGGCTGGGGGTCCCGGGGGTTGAGGGTGAGGGCCCGCTCCAAGGCGCGGGCGGCGGCCTCATACTGCTTTTGGAAGAGGAGCACCTCCCCCAGGATCTGGTGGAGCTCGTCATTGTCGGGGTCGGCGGCCAGGGCGGCCCGCACCCGCTCCACCGCCCGGGGGCTTTGGCGCTCCTCGCCCAGGAAGGCGGCCAGGAGGCGCAGGGCGGGGTAGGCCCGGGGGTTTTCCTTCAGGGCCTGTTCGAGGACGGGGAGGGCCGCCGAAAGCTGGCCCTGCCGGCGCAGGAAGAGGGCGAGTTTCAGGTAGCCCTGGGGGTTTTGGGGCTGGAGGGCGATCATCTTCCGGAAGGCGGCCTGGGCCTCCGCCGCCTGGCCCTTGGCGGCGTAGGCGTCCCCCAGGTAGGCCAGGGCGGTGAGGTCGTGCTCCCGGGCCCGCAGGTGTTCCTTAAGGAGGCTGATGAGGCCGTCATAGTCCTTTTTCTCCAGGTAGGTGCCGTAGAGGAAGGCCTTGGCCTCGCCGGAGTCGGGCTTGAGGGCCAGGGCCTTTTTGGCGGCCTCCCGGGCCAGGGTGTCCTCTTTCTGAAGCTGGTGGGCCCGGGCCAAAAGGAGCCAGTGCTCGGGGTTCTGGGGCTGGTCCTGGGTGAGGAGGCGGAAGTGGTTCACCGCGGTGAGGCCGTCGTTGGTCTGGAGGGCCAGGAGGCCTCCCACCTTGAGGGCGTTGGCGTCCCGGGGGTTGGCCTTGAGGACGTCTTTCACCAGGCTCTTGGCCTCCTCCTGCCGGCCCTGGGTGAGGAGGAGGGCGGCCAGCTCGCCTTTGGCCTTGAGGCCCTCGGGGCCGGAGGGGTCAGCGGCGGCAACCTCCGCCAGGAGGCGCTCCGCCTGCCCGGGGCGGCGCTGCCGCAGGGAAAAGTGGGCCAGGATCTGCTTGGCGGCCAGATTTTTGGGGTGGGCGGCGGCAAAGTCGCTCAGGAGCGCTTCACCTTCGGCGGCCCGGCCCCGGTCGGCCAGGAAGTGGGCCAGGGCGGCCAGGTGGCTGATATTGTCCGGCTCCAGGTCCTTTTTGGCCCTCAGTGCCGCCTCGGCCTGGTCCCACTCCTGGCGGCTCAGATGAAAGCGGGTGAGCTCCTCCAGGACCTGGGGGTTGTTGGGGGCGAGTTCCCGGGCCCGGTTCAGCAGGCGGCGGGCGGTCTCAATGTCTTTGAGCTCGTTGGCCAGGCGGGCCCGGGTGAAGTAGAGGGGCAGGGCCTGGGGGTTGGCGCTGAGGCCCTCGTCCAGGAGGCGGGCGGCCTCCTGGGGGCGTTTTTCCTGGGTGAGGATGGCGGAGGAGAGCAGCCAGGCCTCCACCTTGTCAGGCTGGCGGCGGCGCAGGTCGGCCAGGAGCTGCAAGGCCTCCTCGGGCCGGTTGCGGGCCACGGCCACTCCGGCCTGGAGCATGCGGGCCTCGGGGTGGTGGGGCTCCCGGTCCAGCACCAGTCTGGCCCGGGCCTCGGCGTCATCCAGGCGCTTGCCGGCCAGAAGCAGGTTGCCCAGGAGGATCTGGGCCTCGAGGAGACCGGGGTCCAGCTCCACTGCCTGGCTGACGGCAGCGAAGGCCTCCCGGGGGTTGTGGAGCTGCATCTCGGTCTTGGCCAGCCAGAGGTGGGCGGGGGCGTGTTTGGGATCGATCTGCAGGGCGTTTTTGAAGTGCAGGCGGGCGGCGATGAAGTCCTTTTTGCCATAGGCCGCCTGGCCCCGGGAGAGGAACTGGTCCCGCTTCTGCTCCAGGGTGGTGCAGGCGGTGAGGGCAAAAATGAGGAGGGCCACAAGGGCCCGGCAGAGGAGCGGAAATGCCGTGCGCATGGCTGACGCCTCGCCGGCCCGGGGGCCGGGGGCCCCCCGGGGGGGTGCCGCCCCTGAGGGCGGGGGTGCCCAGGGCACCTGGGGCGCATTATGGCACAAAAGGGGCGGCGAGGGAAGGGGGCGCGACGGCCAAGGGCAAAGGCTCCCGGCCGGCGAAAAAATGTTCAAAAAACGGGATAACAGGTTCGGAAAAATGAACATTAGTTTATGAAAAGATTTTCACACGTTAACCCGCCGGGGGCCGGGAGTGTTCAAAAAACGGAACAAAAAGGGGGGAAAAGCCGCGGCGGGGCGGGGGAGTTTGAATAGGGTTTCCATAAGTTGAATATGGGGCAGGCGGCCTGTTTTTTTCGGGAGGCCGGAGGAGGGCCCCCGGGAAAAATGCGCCGGGGGAAAAAAATCAGGGATTCCTTGATGGACAGGGGGGCGGCGGCCGTATAATGGCGACAGTGGGCTCTATGGCCGGGCCCGGCCGGGCGCCGCACAACAGTTCGGGAGAGCAGTGGACGGTTGGACAGGGTTCAGAGGAGAAGAGGGATGCGTGGAAAACAGAGGTCCAAGGCGGTGGTCCTGGGGATTCTGGCAGCGCTGCTGCTGGTTATGGCGGCGGCGGAGGCCGGGGCCGAGTTATAGTTGGTTGGGGGGTTATAATAGTAATTGGGATCATATTAAACATCCTAACAAAGATTTCTATAATTGGGATCCATATGGCACAGAGTACACATATCCACAAAAATATGATGATCAAGCAACAATTAATACTACTGCTAAAAACCCGGTGCAAATTGGCTCCGGGATCACAATTTTATTAGGGGGAAGCGACACGGCCCTGACCATCGGGTCGAAGGCCGGGGCCACGGCCCTGAGCATCTCCGGCACGTTGGGGATGCA
>CALEAV010000010.1 GCA_937943575.1 uncultured bacterium
GAATGCTCCCCTCCCCCCTTGTGGGGGAGGGGATGGGGGTGGGGGCGACAAGAGGGGCCGGGGGTGAGGAGAATGCGCCCTTTGTCCCCTCTCCCACGCGGGGATGGCCCCCTCACCCCCCTGCCCCCCTCTCCCACAAGGGGGCGGATGGTGAGAAAGCCGGAGGGAATGACCTCTATCTGGTCCGCACGCAGTACATCGGGCGCCATGTCAGCCCTCCTGCGGCGGCGCCGGAGGTTGTCCTCCCGCCAGGAGCGTCTGCAGGGTGCCCGTCATAGAGGCCATCCCCATCAGCCCGCCCAGGTTCATCGTCTCCACCGCGCTGGAGGGGACGATGATGAGCACGCCCTTCTCCTTCAGCCCTTCAAAGAGCACGTTCATCGCCCGCAGGTGGAGCGCGGTGGGGTTATCCCGGTAGGCCTGCGCAGCCTCGGCGAAGGACGCCGCGATCTGTTTTTCGCTCTCCCCCAGGATGACCCGCGCCTGCCGCTCCCGCTCCGCCTGCGCTTGACGGCTCATCGCGTCCTCCAGCGCCTCCGGAATGACGATATCGCGGATTTCCACCAACTAGACGGTGATCCCCCAGGGCGTCGTCCGCTCATCAATGATGCGTTGCAGTTCGGCGTCCATCACCGTCCGCCCGACCAGGATGCTGGCCAGGTCCATCTGGCCGATGATTTCCCGCAGCGCCGTCTGGGCGGCCCAGGCGATGGCGGTCTGGCAGTCCTCCACCTCCAGGACGGCCTTCTCCGCGTCCCGGACCACCCAGAAAAGCACCGCGTCCACGTTCACCGGCACCGAGTCCTTCGTCAGCGTCCGCTCCGCCGTGAAGGGGGTGACCATCACCCGATGGTCCACCATCGCCGGGATGGTGTCCACGACCGGGACGACCCAGAACGGACCCGGGCCCTTGAGGCCCCGGAAGCGCCCCAGCCGCAGGACGATGGCCTTCTCCCACTGGTTGGCGACGCGCAGGGCAAAGAGAATGTAGAGGCCCACCAGGTTTAGGAGGATGACCTCGGCGGCAATCCAGCCGTCCGGGACGCCCAGGGCATCCAGGACGACGGCCAGGATGATGGAGACGGCCAGCAGGAGGAGGAAGGGCCGCCAGGGCCAGGCCGCTGAAGCCTTTGAGGGTGGACTCTCTCCGCTGGACGACTCCCGACGTCGGCGCGCGCTCCCCGCGCCGGGATTGAGTTGCCGGAACTACGACCATCGTTGCCTCCTTGAAATACGATTGGGGATGGTTTCTGTGTCGGCGGTTTTGCCGCCGACACAGAAACCGTATCTCTCATTTCAAAAAGGATTCATCATCCAGAGGCGCCCCTTTCCACGGCCCGGCGCAGGGCCCGCAGGTTGCCCCAGGGGGCCGTCAGCGGGGCCACACACCCCGTACTCAGAATCAGCCGACGGCCCCCGGTTCGGGCCACCGCATCGGCGACCTCGGCCTCCACCTCCTCCGGCGTCCCCAGGGCCAGGGTCCGGCGCCCCACTCCGCCGCTGACCGCGCCTCCGAAGAGGGCCTGCCCGGCCTCCAGCGCGGGGCCGCCCTCCCGGTCGTGCCAGTGGAGGACCTGAACAGGGGAATCCGCCAGCGCTTCCAGCATCACCGCCTCCCCGTGCAGGTGCAGGATGTTGAACCCCATCCCCTGCGCCGCTTCCAGAATCCGCAGGTCGTAGGGATGCCCGAAGAGGCGGTACTCCGCCTTGCTCATATAGCCGTATCGGGCATGCTGGACGGCGTAGAAAATGCCCTCCGCGCCCCACTCCCGGACGGCTTCCACGAACCGGACCGTCGTCTCCGTGATGGTCTCCAGGCCCCGGTGCAGGGCGTCGGGATACCGGCGGAGATGCAGGATCAGCCGGTCCTCTCCGGCCAGGTTTTTCGCCTGGGCCAGGGGGCTGAAAACGGTCTGGATGACGGGGACCTCATCGCCCAAAGCGGCCCGAATCCGCCCCAGCGCGGTCAATTGGGCACCCAGGGAGCCCTGACGGGGGTCCAGGACTGTCAGGCGCGCCCAGTCGTCGGGGGACTGGACGGGACGGAAGACGGAATCGCGGGTACCCTCCGGGTTGCCCCTCCACTCGTCCCGGACGCCCCAATCCCGCAGACAGAAGGAACTGGACGGGGTAACCTTGACGAAATCCCAGTCCCACTCCCGCTGGAACCCGCCGGAAGTGGATGGTGGCCTCTGCCAGTCTCTCCGGCGTCTGGTCGTCCACGGGCCAGTGGCGCCAGAGGGCCACTGGCGGGCGGTCCACCGGCTCCCCGGCAATGGTGCGCTGAAGGCGTTCCCGTTTGTCCATCCTGTCTCCTCCATTCGGTGACGGGGCCGGGCGCTTTCCGAAGTGCCCGGCATTCAGTTCGTTCGCGCTAACCCCCGTTCTATCTCCTCCCGGAGCGCAGCCGCAATTTCATCCCGACCGTACCCCAGGCGGAGCGCCTCGTCTATCGCGGCCTGCAGGATGGCGCGCAGTTTCTCCGCCCGCAGTTGGGCCTGCCGGGCCTCGTCCGGCACCCCGGCGACGAAGGTGCCCCGCCCGCGCTGGGTGGTGATGACCCCCGCCCGTTCCAGTTCCAGGTAGGCCCGGGCGACGGTGTTGTAGTTCACCCCCAGGTCCACGGCCAGTTGGCGGATGGTGGGCAACTGGTCCCCCGGGCGCAGTTGCCCCGCCGCGATGAGCGCTCGCACCTGCTCCTCAATCTGGACGTAGATAGGGATCGGGCTCTGAGGCTCTATCTGCAATCTCATTGAACTAAT
>CALEAV010000011.1 GCA_937943575.1 uncultured bacterium
CCCCAGGTCAAACCCTAAGGCCTGGAGCGTCAGGCCGACCGGGGACGGCACCGCCGCCGCCGGGAACATCCCCACCCGGGAGCAGGACGGGTCGAAATACGGTCGAAAATCACCCCCGGAAAAAAACAGCAAGATTATGAAACGACTGATAAAAAGGCGATAACTGAGCAAAGGTCTATGACCCCTGGCCCCTTCCCCCAACACTCCTCAATCACGGCTTGCAGGTGCGGCAGGGGCTGAAGCCCCGGAGATAGGCTTCTTTTTTCGAGTCCAGGCGGAGGCGGTTGGCGGGGGCGATCTCCCGGGCCAGATGGCAGTTGGGCCGGTGGAAGCGCTGGGTCTTTTGGTTGGCCAGGTAGAAGTCCTCGTCCTGGGTGAGGGCCTCCCGCCAGATGCCCCGGCCGGCCTCCAAAGCCTCCCGCTGGGCGGCCAAAAGCTCCTCCTGGCGGGCGGTGTTGGGGGGCTGGGTGTAGACCCGGGCCAGCCCCCGGGCCACCAGCTCCCGGTTCACCAAGGTGCCGTCCTCCAGATGGACATATGCCAACAGCCGCTGGAAGCGGTCGTAGCGCAGCCGGTCATACTCCAGGCGCACCCGCCGGCCCTGGGTGAGGTCGCTGAGGGCTTTTTTGGCTGCGTGGGCCAGAAATTCCGCCGGCCGGCCCTCCTTTTCCAGCTCGGGGGCGTCAATGCCCAGGAGACGCACCCGGCGGCCGTCGGTGAGGCTGAGAGTGTCGCCGTCATGGACCCGGGCCACCACCCCGGTGGCCGGCGCCGGGGCGGGACCGGCGCCGCAGGCCCCGGCGCCCGCCAGCACCACCGTCAGCAGCAGGCTACAGGGCCACCGCCAGCTCATGGCCCCTCTCCTGCAGCGTCCGGGCAAAATAGGGGATGGTCTCCCTGAGGCCCTGGGCCAGGGGAGTGGTGGGCTGCCAGCCCAGGAGCTCCCGGGCCCGGGTGATGTCGGGCCGCCGCCTCACCGGGTCGTCCGCCGGCAGGGGCTGGAAACTGAGGCGGGAAGGGCTATTGGTCATCTCCAGCACCTGTTGGGCCAGCTCCAGGATGGTGAACTCCTCGGGGTTCCCCAGGTTCACCGGCTGGTGCAGCTCGGGGGTGTTCATCAGGGCCACCAGCCCCCGGACCAGATCGGCCACGTAGCAGAAGGACCGGGTCTGGCGGCCGTCGCCGTAGATGGTGATCTCCTGCCCGGTGAGGGCCTGGACGATGAAGTTGCTCACCACCCGGCCGTCGTTGATGGCCATGCGGGGGCCGTAGGTGTTGAAGATGCGGGCGATGCGGATGTCCACCCCGTTTTGCCGGTGGTAGTCCATCATCAGGGTCTCCGCCACCCGTTTGCCTTCGTCGTAGCAGCTCCGGGGGCCCAGGCAGTTGACGTTGCCCCAGTAGTCCTCCCTTTGGGGGTGCTCCTTGGGGTCGCCGTAGACCTCGGAGGTGGAGGCCAAGAGAATCCGGGCCTTCACCCGCTTGGCCAGCCCCAGCATGTTCAGGGTCCCCATAACATTGGTCTTGATGGTCTTGACGGGGTTGTACTGGTAATGCACCGGGGAGGCGGGGCAGGCCAGGTGGTAGATCTGCTCCACTTCCAGCATGATGGGGTTGACCACGTCGTGGCGGATGAGTTCCAGCCGGGGATGGTCGAGGAGATGGCGCAGGTTGTCCTTGGAGCCGGTAAAATAGTTGTCCAGGCTCAGGACCTCGTGTCCCTGCCCCACTAGAAACTCCACCAGATGGGAGCCGATGAAACCGGCGCCGCCGGTGACCAGGATGACGGCCATGGGTGGGAAGCCTTTCTCGCGTCAAGCAGATGTGCGGCGGCTTTTTTCTGACGAGGCCGCCCGGCACGCCCCTTCCGGGAGCGGGGTCCGCGGCCCCCGCCCTCCCGCCGGGCCTTGCCCCCGGACGCTCAGGGCCGGGAGGGGGAGGAGGCGGCGGGCGGGGGGCAGCCGTCGCCCCCTTGGCCCCTCATTGTACCCGCCTCAGGCGCGGGGGTAAATTGGTGATTGACAAAAACCTCGCTTTTTCAGGATGATGACCAGGAAATCTGGAGCCGGGCAATCTTCTCCCGACTACCGGGAGATAAGGAGGCGACATGGCAATCATCCGCTGGCATGCTGTGCTGCTGCCCCTTCTTTTGGTGTGGGCCTGCGACCAAGCCAAGGTGGCGGAGCTGGAAAAAGAGGTGCAGGCCCAGAAGACAGAGGTGGCGGCCCTCAAGGACAAACTGGCCCAGGTGGAGGCGGGCCTCAAGGAGCTGGAAGCCGGCCGCCAGAAGCTGGAGGCGGGCCTCAGGGAGCTGGCCCAGACGCGGGAGGCCTCGCCCCCGGCGGTGCCCGCAGCCCCGGCGCCGGGGGTGCTCACGGTGGAGCAGGTCCTCAAGGACAAGGAGCGCTATCTCAACACTCGGGTGGTGGTGCGGGGCGCTCCGGGGCCGGTGCTGATGCACAAGAAGATTCTCTACCTCACCTCCCCCGCCGGGCTGCTGGAGGTGAATTTCTCTAACCTGCCGGACAGAAAACAGATGGAGCGCCTCACCGCCCAGGCGCTGGAGACCCCCCTCACCGTCACCGGCACCCTGACCCAGGCCCCCGGGGTGGGGAAGGACCCCTCCCGGCTGCAGATCCTGGCGGAAGTGGTGGAGTTCTGAGCCGAGGGGTCGGGGGCGGTGCGGACCGAGTCCGGTGATCCCGGGGCCAAGGCGGGCGCCCCGGGGATGGCGCCTCCGGGGATCTCCCTGGCCCGGAGCCTCGGCCCCCTGGATCTGGTGGTCATCGGGGTGGCCCAGATCATCGGCGCCGGCATCTTTGTCATTGCCGGGGTGGGGGTCCGGATCGCCGGCCCCGGGCTCCTGCTGTCCTTTCTGGTGGCCGGGGGCGCCTGCACCCTGGCGGCGCTGTGCTACGCCGAGCTGGCGGCCATGATGCCCCGGGCGGGGAGCGCCTACTCCTACGCCCTGGCCACCTTCGGGCCGCTCCCCGCCTGGATTTTGGGCTGGGATTTGCTCCTCGAGTACGGGATGGGCGCGGCCACCGTGGCCGCGGGCTGGTCCTTCTATCTCCAGGAGCTCCTGAAGGCCTATGGGCTGAGCCTGCCTGAGTGGGCCAGCGGCCCGCCCTTCACCCGGCCCGGCCGGGTCGCCAATCTGCCGGCCGCCCTGGTGGTGGCCCTCTTCTCGGTGCTTTTGGTCCTCCGCACCCGCCTCAACGCCCTGGTGGCCCGATGGATCGTGGCGGTGAAGCTGGGGCTCATTCTCTTCATCCTGGGGGTGGGGCTCACCCGGGTGAGCCCGGGGAACTGGCTGCCCCTGGCCCCCCACGGCCCCGGGAGCATCCTCACCGCCGCCTCCCTGGTATTTTTCGCCTATCTGGGCTTCGATGTGGTGAGCGTCACCGCCGAGGAGGCGAGGCGGCCGGAGCGGGACGTGCCCTTCGGCATCATCGGCTCCCTCACCCTGTGCAGCCTCATCTACCTGGCCATGGCCCTGGTGCTCCTGGGAATGGTGCCGCACCGCGAGATTCACCCGGATGCCCCCTTTGCCGCCGCCTTTCGGCAGGCAGGGCTCTTTTGGGCCGCGGAGGTGGTGGCGGTGGGGGCGCTCATCGGCATCACCAGCGTCTTTTACATGCTGCTCCTGGCCCAGCCCCGGATCCTTTTCGCCATGGCCCGGGACGGCTTCCTGCCGGGCTGGCTGGCGGCGCTCCATCCCCGGCACCGCACCCCCCATCGCCTCACCCTCCTGTGCGGCGCCGGTGTGGCCCTGGCGGCCTCTCTCACCCCCATCGAACGCCTGGCCTACCTCTGCAATATCGGCACCCTGTTCGCCTTTTTCCTGGTCTGCCTCGCCACCCTGTACCTGCGCCTGAGGCGGCCGGAGCTGCCCCGCCCTTTTCGCTGCCCCGCAGGCATCCCGGTGGCCGCCGCCGGAGCGCTGGTCTGCCTGGGGCTGATGCTCTCCATGCCCGCCTCCTCCTGGTGGCGGCTGGGGCTGTGGCTGCTGGTGGGACTCGGCCTCTATGCCGCTTACGGCCGCCGCCGGGCCCGGACCCTGCGTCCGGGACTCTGATCCCGGGGCGGACGGCGGGTGCGCAGTCGCAGGAAAACTTTGACCTGGGATCGATTTATGAGATAATTATTTTCCAAAAGGAATTTTTATGACCCCGGACACCCGCCTCAGCCATCTGGTGGCGGTCCTGAAGCGCCGGCGCTGCCGCCTCACCCCCCAGCGGCTGGCCATTTTGCGCCTGCTGGCCCAAAGCGTGGGGCATCCCAGCATCGAGGAGATCTACGAGCGCCTGCAAGGGGAATTCCCCACCATGAGCATCGCCACGATTTACAAGACTGTCACCCTGCTCAAGGAACTGGGGGAGGTGCTGGAGCTGAGCTTTCCTGAAGAGGGGGTCAAACGCTACGACGGGGCCAAACCTTACCCGCATCCGCATCTCATCTGCGTGCGCTGCCGCAGGATCCTGGACCCGGAGATCGGCAGCCTCACGCCCCTGGTGGAGACCGCCGGGCGGCTGACCGGCTTCCGCATCCTCAGCCACCGCCTGGACCTCTACGGGGTCTGCCCTGAGTGCCAGGCCCGGGAGGAGGGGCGGGAATGGCAGGCCCCGGCCCCCCTGCAGCAGGGGCAGGGGGGGATTTAGGCCGTTCACCTGTCCCTGATCAGGGGAGAGTCGGCGACTCATCCCCCGCCGCCCGAAGCCCCGGGCGGAGCAAATTTTTTGGAGGAGACCATGACCAGCCGCAAAACCATCGTATGCACCTGCGAAAACTGCGGCAACGAAGCCGAGATGATCATCAGATGCGAAGAAGTGGTCATCGAGGAGCCCGCCGCCCCCACCCCGCCGCCGGCCGCCCCGGAGAAAAAGACCCTGGTGTGCACCCGCTGCGGCAATGAATCGGAGATGCTGGTGGATCTGTAGCCGGCAGGGCCAGGGCCGCACCACAGGCCATGCCCGGGAGAAGCCCGGGGGATGATCCCCCCGGGCCCGGGTGAAGTCCGCCCGGGTGGCAATTTGGCGGGAAAAGGAGCGGAGCCGACGGGAAAGGGATCTGCCGATGGAGGCGACCCAGGGCAGCGCGGCGGGGGACAGCGCGCCGAGAGGCTCAGCCGGCGGCCGCCCGGCGCTGCTCCTCCTCCCGGCGCCGCCGGTCCACCTCCGGAATGGTGATCTGCCCCAGCTTGGCCCGGCCCTTCTCCAGACGGTGGTGCACCACCAGGGTGGCGGTGAGGGTGAGGATGAGGGCGCACACCGCCAGCAGCCGGTCCCAGGAGATGGCCAGCACCCCGTCGAGAATGATCTCCCGCAGCAGACTGACAATGGTCACCTCAATGATGGTCCCCAAAAGGATGCGCTGCTCCTCCAGATAGTGGATCATCAGGCGGAAGAGCTCGGTCATCACAAACAGATACATGAGGTGAGCGGCAATATCCCGGAAGGATTTGGCCTCCAGCACCGCCTCCCCGGTGCGCACGATCTGGGTGATCATGATCCAGAACAGCATCAGGCAGATGACCACCACGATGAGGTTCTGCAGGTTCTGCAGGATGCCGGCGATGCCGTAGGAGGTCTGGGAGCCGAAAAAGCGTTTCAGCCTGTTCAGCTTCATCATGGTTGTGTCCGGCGCAGCATCGTGGTGAGGCATCAGTTCCCCCTCACAGGTGATCGAAGGAGCGGCTTTCTTAACCTTCCCGGGTCGGCAGGAAAACGGCCGGAGCCCTGGCGGCCGGGGTGCAGGCTGCCAATGGCAACCTCTAGCCCGCCTTCAGATCGTCCAGGGTGAAGACCGCCCGGACCGGCCGGACCAGCTCTTCCACCGTTTCCCGCCCCCCTTCCTGGCGGTCCACCAGGATGATGACCCCCCGCACCACCAGGCCGAAGTCCCGGGCCGCATTGATGGCCTGCCGCACGGACGCCCCGGTGGTGATGACATCCTCCAGGACCGCCACCGGGTCGCCGGGGGCCACCGGCCCCACAATGAGCCCGCCGGCGCCGTAGTCCTTGGGAAATTTCCGCACCGAAAAGGCGTCGATGGGACGGCCCTTCTGATAGCTCACCAGGGCCAGGGCGTGGGCCAGAGGGTCGGCCCCCATGGTGAGGCCGCCCGCCGCCCGGATCTCCAGGTCCTGGACCACCTCAAAGAGGATCTCCCCCAGGAGGGCCAGACCCCGGGCGCTGTGGCTCACCGGCCGGCAATCCACATAATAGGGGCTCTCCCGCCCGGAGGCCAGCCGGAAGGGCTTATCCGGCGAGTACCGGAAGGATTTTTCCCTCAACAGGGCCAGGAGCTCGCCTCGGCTGTCGTTCATCCGCCCCTCCCGGCCCTGTCAGCGCCGCAGGCCCAGATATTCCCGCAGGGCATCCCGGGTGGAGCTGAAGGCGATCTCCTCCCAGGGAATCTCATGGGGAGCGAAGCTCCGGGCTTCTGACTCCTCATCACCGGGCGCCAGGGTGCCGGAGAGATATTCGGTCTCAAAGGCCAACAGCACCGTGCGGGAATGGCGGTAGGAATAGACATTCTGCAAACGCACCACCCGCACCTTCAGGCCCGCCTCCTCCCGGGTCTCCCGCACCACTGCCTCCTCCACCGTCTCCCCCAAATCCACAAACCCCCCGGGCAGCACCCAGCGGCCGAACCCCGGCTCGATGGCGCGGCGCACCATCACCAGCCCGCCCTGGTACGGCACCAGGGCCAGGACCGCCAGCTTGGGATCAATATAAAAGATAAAACCGCATTGCGTGCATACCAGGCGCTGGGGTTCGCCGGCCTTGAGGAGGCGCCGGGCCAGGACGCCGCCGCACACCGGACAGAAACGATAGTCTTCGGGGTTAATCATTACTGAAACCACAGCCCCGTCACCACCACCCGCTCCCCCCGCCGGGAGGCCACCAGCCGGAGGAGGACATCGTCGGGGGTGCCGGAAAACCGGCCCTTCCAGAGGACCACGGTGTAATGGTTCTGGTTGAGGAAGCCCAGATACTGCCGGCTCTGGCAGGTGCCCAGCTTCTTGAGCAGGCCCTTCCGGGTCTCCCGGAACTTGCCCTCGGGGATGGCCTCCTTGAGCGTCTCGTCAAAGTCCCGGGAATAGAGATGGTAATCCCCGGTGTTGTAGCCGGCAAGGAGGTTGTCCAGCAGCGGCTCCACCGCCGCCTGCACCTCCCGATCGCTTTGGCCCACAAACCCCGCCTGGGCCACCCCGGCCCCGAGGCTGAGGCACCACAGGGCCAGCACCCACCACCGCACGCCCTTGCCCGCCATAGCCTTCTCCCTCCCCCGTTCCCGCCCCCGGACTCCCCTTAATCCAGGGAGAAGGGCACAGGGGTAAAGCTGAGGATAAAAACGGCAATCGTCGCCAGACCCAGGATCCACCGGCGCCGGTCCAAAGGCAGCCAGACATCCCGGGGCAGGGGATGGCGAACCCCCAATACCAGCAGGAGGGCAGCCCACACCAGCCAGCCCTGCCAGACCAGCACCCCCAGGAACACCAGCCCGAGGAGGGCGCCCCAGGAGATGAGGCGATGCTGACGGGGGAACAGGGCATACACCACATGCCCCCCGTCCAGTTGGCCCACGGGCAAAAGATTGAGGGCGGTGACCAGCAGCCCGATCCAGCCGGCGAAGGCCACCGGATGCATCACCACCACCGCCTCTTGGGGCAGGCTGCCGAAGACCAGCCAGCTCACCAGCCTGAAGAACAGGGGCTCCCCCAAGGTCAATCCCACCGCGGCCCCTGGGGAAAAGTAGCGCACCTGGGAGTGGGCCAGGCCCCAGTACAGTATCGGCAAGGCCACTGTCACCCCCACAAGGGGGCCGGAGCAGCCTACATCCAGCAGGGCCCGCTTATCCCGGATGGGGGAGCGGATGCGGATGAAGGCCCCGAAGGTGCCGACGATGAAGGGAAAAGGCGGGGCCGGCAGGAAATACGGCAGGGACACCTCCAAGTGGTGCCGCCGGGAGGCCAGATAGTGGGCCGTCTCATGGGCCCCCAGGATGAGGAGCAGGGTGAAGGAGAAGGGAATGCCCTTGTAGAGCAGCCAGGGGGTGGCCAGCGGATTCACCCCCTGCTGCAGCGCCCCGGCCACCACCGTGGTCCCCACGGTGAGGAGAAACAGGACCAGGTTGAGCTTCCACCCCGGAGGCCGGCGGTCCTCCTCCGCAGGGATTTCCTCCGGAGACAGGGAGGCCGGCGGCAGCTGGCTATCGGTCATGGAGTCTCTTGGGCCGGTGCCGACAACACCGGGTTTCATTCAGAGGTGCGCACCCGGATGCGCCGGGGCCGGGGCGGCGGGGGGGGTGCCTCCCGGCGCGCCTCCGGGCGGACCACCGGCTGGGCGGGCTTGAGAAACTTGGCCCGGGCCGTGCCCATGAGGTTGATGAGCTCCCCCTTGGTGAGCGGCCGGAAGGCCCCCCGCTTCAGACGCCCCAGGCGCAGGGGCCCGAAGGCGATGCGCTTCAGCTTGAGCACCGGGTGGCCCACCCCCTCCAGCAGGCGCTTCACCAGATGGTAGCGGCCCTCCCAGACGGTGAGCTCCAGCACGGTGCGGTCCGCCTCCCGCTTGAGGAGGGTCACCGCGGTGGACACCGGGCGGCCCTCCAGCTCCACCCCGCCGGCCAGCTGCTTCAGGGTTGCGTCGCTCATCTCCCCGGCCACGGTCACCCGGTAGGTGCGGGGCACCTGGTAGCGGGGGTGCATGAGGCGCTGGGCCAGCTCCCCGTCGTTGGTGAGGAGCATGAGCCCGGTGGCGTCGTAGTCCAGCCGGCCCACGGGATAGAGCCGGCCGAACTCCTTGGGGATCAGGTCCAACACCACCCGCCGCCCCTGGGGGTCCCGGGTGGTGGAGACATAGCCCCCGGGCTTGTGCAGCATCAGGGTGACAGGGGGGAGCGGCTCCACCCGGCGGCCGTCCACCTGCACCCGGTCCCGCTGGGGGTCCACCTTGGCCCCCAGGGCCGTGACCACCTGGCCGTTCACCTTGACCCGGCCCGCCCGGATGAGCTCCTCGGCCTCCCGCCGGGAGGCCACGCCGCAGCGGGCCAGATATTTCTGCAGCCGTTCCTGGGTCATGTGGTTTCCGGGACCTTGATTTCCCTGCCCCCCGACCTCCCCGGCTCCCTGTCCCCCTGGGCCTCCCCGCACCCGGCCCGCCTGCCGGCTATTCCCACAGCTGGTAGTCCCTTTGGAACCCCAGGGCCTCCCGCACCTCCCGGAGGGTCTGCCGGGCGGTCCTCCGGGCCCGGGCATTGCCGGCCATCAGGATCTCCCGCACCAGCTCCGGCCGGCCGGCGTAATACTGCCGCCGTTCCCAGACCGGGGCCAGGTTGGCCACCAGGGCCTCGGCCAGCTCCTTTTTACACTCCACGCAGCCCAGCTCCGCCGCCCGGCAGGCCCGGGCGATCTCCTCCACCCGGGCGGGGGGCAGATTGAGCCGGATGAAGGGAAAGGTGAGGCAGCGGTCCGGCTCCCCGGGGTCCCGGCGATAGGGCCGCTGGGTGTCGGTGACCATGCCCCGCACCTTCCTCGCCACCACCTCCGGCGGGTCGCTCAGGTAGATGCAGTTGTCGTAGCTCTTGCTCATCTTGCGGCCGTCGGTGCCGGTAAGCTTGGGCACCTCAGTGAGCAGCACCTCAGGCTCCGGGAAAAGCGCCCCATACAGGTGGTTGAAGCGCCGGGCAATCTCCCGGGTCATCTCCACATGGGGCACCTGATCCACCCCCACCGGCACCCCGTGGGCCTTGTACATGAGAATATCCGCCGCCTGGAGCACCGGGTAGCCCAGAAAACCGTAGGTGGCCAGCTCCTTGTGGGCCAGCTCCTGGATCTGATCCTTGTAGGTGGGGTTGCGCTCCAGCCAGGAGACGGGGGTGAACATGCCGAAGATGAGGTAGAGCTCCGGATGCTCCGGGATGCCGGATTGCACAAAGAGGGTGGTCCGCTCCGGGTCCAAGCCTGCCGCCAGCCAGTCGATGACCATCTCCTGGATGTAGTCCCCCAGGGGCCCGGGGTTCTCATACTCCGTGGTCAGGGCATGCCAGTCGGCCACAAAAAAGTAGCACTCATACCGGTCCTGGAGCTTGAGCCAGTTGTAGAGGGCGCCGTAGTAGTTGCCCAGGTGCAGGCGGCCGGTGGGCCGCATGCCGCTGAGGATCCGCTTCTTTCCCTGGGTCATTTCAGGTCAGACCTTCCAGATTTTCGCCGAAGGGCTGTGAGGCCCAGCGCTCGAAGTCCTTGGGGTAGGCCATCTCCGCCGCCAGGCCGGCGGCAAAGGTGATGAGGTTGCGGCAGAACAGCGCATGTTCCCGGCAGAGCCAGTCCTTGCCCTGCCACTTCTTAGTGAGGGCCCGGCACTGGGTGCCCCCCCAACGGCGGGCAAACTCATTGGGCACCCGGTTGAAGAGGCGATACAGGCCGGGGGTGCCGTAGAGCTCCTCCACCCCGGTCTTGAAATCCGGAGGCACCTGCCGCCGCCCGTAGACTGCGCCCAAGGCGGCCATGGCCGCCACCACCGCGCCGCAGGTATCCCCAAAGAGCCCCCCGCCACCCCCGAAGCCGCTCATGAAGCACATGGCCTCGGGCGTGAAATCCGTGGGCACATAGTGAAGGAAGGCCTCCATGACACATTCTGCACAGTTGAGGCCCAGCTTGAAGTTTTCCTTGGCCCGCTGCTTGACCTGTTCCACCATGGCTTCAGGCGTGATCTCCATCTCTTCTCCTCCCGATCCCTGCTGCCGGAGCGGGTCTTACTCCCTCATGGCGGTGAGCCGGAAGGTTTCGGTGCGGCCGTCAGGGTAGCGGAACTCGGACTGGACGATCCCCACCCGCTCCGCATACCAGATCCGGCCCTCCTTCAACGGCCTGCCCGGCGGGAAGGTGAGGCTCACGACGACGCAGTCGCGGAAGGTGCCCGCCGGCACCGCCACCCTCTCCCGGACGCCCTCCACCCGGCCTTGGGGGCTGCCGCCCCCGCCCCAGCCGGCCCCCGGCGACAAGGGATTTTTCAGATAATAAAAAGGCGGCTCCGCCATCCGGGGCTGGCTTTCCTTGTCCGTCTGGAGCGCATAAAAGAGCACCCCCTCCCCGTCATTGTGGAAATACACCGTATAGCTCTCCCGGGAGGGCCCGAGGCTGAACTCGTAGCGCCGGGGGGTCACCCGCCGCTGCTCCACCCGGGTGGGGGAAAGATTGGTGATGGTGAGCCGGCCTTCCTCCGTGGCGGAGCCTGTCCGGCTGCGGCGGACGGCGTACTCCCAGATGAGCTTCTCCTGCAGGGGGAAATAGTTTTCGTAGTGCCGCGTCCCCAAAGTGAACCCGGCCGCCAGCAGGAGCAGCCCGAGGACCCACGCCGCCTGCCGCCGCCCGGACCGCCTCATGCCCCCCTCCCCTCCCGCATGTCGCCCTGCCGCCGCAAAAACTCCTCCACCTGCGCCACCGCCCCCGCCACCTCCTGGCCGGTGTCGAGCCGGAGGAGGGGCCCTTCCGCCGGGGTCACGGGTTCGAAGTCCTGCTCCTGCAGCTCCAGGATCTCCAGACGGCCGTCGGAGATGGAGGTGCCGGCGGCCCGCCGACTCAGGCGCTCCCGCACCGTCTCCCGGGGGCATTCGCACAGGACAAACACCGCCCGGGCCCCCAGCTCCCGGGCCAGCTCCTGCACCAGGCGGCGCTCGTGGGCGCTTTTGAAGGAGGCGTCCAGGATGACGCCCGGCGCCCCGGCTTCGAGATACGCTTTGGTGCGGCGGCGCATTTCGGCGTAGGTGCGGACCGAAAAATCCGGGGCGTAGATGCCCTGGCCGAACTCCTCCCGCACCGGGGCGGTGGGCGGGATGCCTGCCAGCTCCTTGCGCACCGCGTCGCTGTGCAGGGCCGGCCATCCCAGGGCGGCGGCCAGCTCCCGGGCCAGGGTGGTCTTGCCCGTGCCCATGAGGCCGAAGATCACCACCACGAGTCGGCCCACGACAGGTCCTCCCGGGCATAGCGCCCGGCCAGGTGGAAGTAGGCCCGGGCCAGGGCGAGGGCCTCCTCCCGCCTCAGGGGCTCCAGGCCGGGCTCCTGGGCCGCCAGCCAGTGGATCTTGCCCCGCACGCAGGCCCGGTAGCAGCAGTAGAAGTTGAGGAGCCGGAAGAGGTCCGGGTCCGGAAGCCCCGCCGCAAACCCCCGGGTGAAATGCCGACGTAAGTGGTCCAGGCCGTGAAAGTCCAGGTCCATGGCCAAAAAGGCCACATCCCCCGCCACATCACCATATCGGAATCGGGGATTAAATTCAATGCAGTCAAAGACATAAATGCCGTCGGCCAGGCAGATGTTGCGCATGTGCAGGTCGCCGTGGCAGTCCCGGATGAAGCCCTCCCTGAGGCGCCGCCGCAGCAGGGGCCGGCGCTGCTGCAAAAACCCCCGCACATAGTCCCGGATCATTGCAAAGAGCTCCGGGCTCAGCACCTCCCCCACCCCGGATTTCATGCGGGCGAAGTTCTCCTCGTGGTTGTAGGCCAAAACGGCGGGCTCGCCATAGCGGCTGATATGGCGGCCGGTGGCCGCCCGCCGGTAGAAGGGGAGGAGCACGGCCAACAGCCGCTCCATGACCTCCGGGCTGAGGCCGCCGGCCGCCGCCACCTCATCCATCATGCGCTCCTGAGGCAACCGCACCATCTTCAGGGCGTAGTCCACCGGCTTGCCCGGCCCGCCCACCCGCAGGCCGCCTCCCCTGAACGTCAGGGGCAGCACCTCCAGGTAGATGTCCGGGCAGAGGCGGCGGTTGAGAATCAGCTCCTGTTTAAGGTAATAGTGGCGCCGCCGCAGGGTGCTGAAGTCCAGAAACTCCAGGCGGACCGGCTTCTTCACCTTGTAGGCGAAGCGGTCCGTGAGGAAGACCCAGGAAATGTGCGTCTGCACCAGCTCCACCCGGGAGGGGACTTCGGGATAAGCCGCCGGATCCAACAGCCCTGCCACCAAATCCATGGCGCCGCCCGCCCGGGAGGGGCCTGCGGGCAACCTCCTGCCCATCACGACCCTGAGATAATCTTATTGTACCCGAAAGCGCCCGGCCCCGCCCCCCATGCCGGC
>CALEAV010000012.1 GCA_937943575.1 uncultured bacterium
AGATCATCGCCCACATCGACCTGAAGCGCAAGGCGCTGGGCATCGACAAGGCGAGGGAGCGGGTGCTCTTCGACATGGAGATGCGCCGCAAGCTGGAGGCCGAAGCCGCCGCCGCCGAGGCCGCCGAGGTGTAGGGGCGACGACCAGGGAAGAGGGCCCAATCCGGAAGGGGAGGGCCTCTTCCCGCCACCAGGGGGCAGGAGGAGGGTGAGCCTGCCCCTTTTTTGTGCCCAGCGTCTCCAGGGCCGAATTGACAAATTTTTCCCACCCCTTACAATGAAACTGGACCTCAGGCCCCAGAAGAAGGGACCTGCGGAGGAGTCAGGCCCGCACATCTGCGCCCTTTCCTCTAGGGCAAACAGGGGGCGGAAGGCGGAAGAGCCTCCTGAAAGGGCAGTTACCGTTCGGTCTCGCCATGAAGCAGAAACCCCCGGGGGTGAGAGAGGCCGCCAGCCCGGTCAAGGTCAAACCGGAGCGGCCCCATTATTACGGGCACCGGGGGCGCCTGCGGGCCCGCTTCCTGGAGGGCGGCGCCCAGGCCCTGCAGGATTACGAGCTCCTGGAGCTCCTCCTCACCTTTGCCATCCCCTACTCCGACGTCAAACCCCTGGCCAAGGCCCTCATCGCCCGCTTCGGCTCCTTCAGCCAGGTGCTGGATGCGCCCCTGGACGCCCTCCTGGAGGTCACCGCCGAGGATGCCCGGGGCCGGGCCATGCGCCTGACGGAGTACTCCGCCTGCCTGCTGCGGCTGGCCAAGACCTGCGTGGAGGTCTATCTCAGGGAAGGGGTGCTGGTGCGACGGAAGATCCCCTCCCTGGAGGCCCTCATTGACTACTGCCGCACCACCATGGGGGGGCTCAAGGACGAGCAGTTCCGGGTGTTGTATCTCAACAGCCAGAACGAGATTGTGGCGGAGGAGATCGTCCAGGAGGGCACGGTGAACCAGACCGTGGTCTATCCCCGCAAGGTCCTGGAGCTGGCGCTGAAGCACAAGGCCACCGGCCTGATTCTGGTGCACAACCACCCCAGCGGCAACCCCACGCCCTCGGCCGCCGACCGGGAGCTCACCCGGACCCTGGTCCAGGCCGGTCACGCCCTCAACCTCACAGTCCATGACCACCTCATCATCAGCCGCCACGGCTACTTCAGCCTGGCGGAGCACAACATGCTGTGACTTTGCCGGGAATGTTCCCTCGGCAGGATAATCCCCGCGGAGGATGAGGCGGGCAGTCCCGGTGTGACTGCGTAGGGATTATTAAAAAACGCAAACAATATGCTTCCCTCGGACATCATCACCAGGATCGGTGCCATCGTGGGCCCGGGGCAGGTGCTCAGCGCCCCGGAGGACCGCTGGACCTATGCCTTTGACGCCACCGACCTGGAGCATTTGCCCGATTTGGTGGTCTTTCCCGGGTCGGCGGCGGAGGTGGCCGCCATTGTGCGGCTGGCCAACGAGCACCGGTTCCCGGTGGTGCCCCGGGGGGCAGGGAGCGGCCGGGCCGGGGGCGCGGTGCCGGTTGAGGGCGGGGTGGTCCTGGTGCTCACCCGCCTGAACCGCATCCTGGAGATCAACCCCCGGGACTTCGTGGCGGTGGTGGAGCCCGGCGTCATCACCGGCGAGCTCAAGCGGGCGGTGGCGGCCCAGGGCCTCTATTACCCCCCGGATCCGGGGAGCTCCGAGTTCTGCACCATCGGCGGCAATGTGGCCACCGGTGCCGGGGGGGCGGTGGCGGTGCAGTACGGGGTCACCCGGGACTACGTCCTGGGGCTGGAGGTGGTGCTCCCCACCGGGGAGATCATCCACACCGGCACCCGCACCATGAAGTCGGTGGTGGGCTATGACCTGACCCATCTCCTTGTGGGCTCTGAGGGCACCCTGGGGGTGATCACCAAGATCATTCTCCGGCTGGTGCCGCCGCCTGCGGCCCGCCAGACCCTGGCGGCGGGCTTCCGGAGTCTTGCCGCCGCCACCCAGGCGGTGGGGGAGCTGCTGCGCTCCGGGGTGGCCCCCGCCTCCCTGGAGTTCCTGGACGCCGCCACCTTAAGCTGCGTGGCGGAGCTTTTGCCCTTTCCCGTCCCGGTGGAGGTGAGCGCCTTTCTCTTCGTGGCCCTGGAGGGCCACCCCCAGGATGTGGCCCAGCGCGCTGCGGCCAGCCGGGAGATCCTCACCGCCGCCGGGGCGGCGCCCCTGGTCCTGCCGGCGGGCGAGGCCGAGGCCGAGGAAGTCTGGCGGGCCCGCAAGGCCGTCTCCCCGGCCACCCGCAAGCTCCGGCCCCACAAGATTGCCGAGGACGTGGCGGTGCCTCTGGGGGCCATCCCGGATTTGGTGGCGGCGGTGCAGGAGATCTCCCGGGCCCGGGGGCTCCCCATCCTCTGCTTCGGGCACGCCGGGGACGGCAACATCCATGTGAATATCATGTTCGACGCCCGGGTGGAGGCCGAGCGTTGCGCCGCCCGGCAGGCGGTGGAGGATCTGCTGGCGGCGGTGCGCCGGCTGGCGGGCACCCTCTCCGGCGAGCACGGCATCGGTCTGCTGAAGGCCCCCTTTCTCAGGCTGGAGCTCTCCGAGGCGGTCATTGCCCTGCAGCGCCGCCTGAAGCAGGCCTTTGACCCTCTCAACATCATGAACCCGGGCAAGATCTTTCCGGGGGAGGGTTAGGGCCCGGAAAAGCGCCCCCCGGGGCCGGGGGAATTTTTAATACTTGACAAAATTTTCACAATGGCATAGCCTGAAAACCGGAACGCTGGCATAAACATCCCAAGGAGGACCTAAGAATATGGCTTTTGTGGAGCATATGGGGAAAAAATTCGAGGTGGACGAAGACGGTTTCCTGGCCAACCTGGATGATTGGGGGCCGGAGTGGGTGGATTATGTCAAGACGCAGGAAGGGATCACGGAGCTGACGGAGGACCACTGGAAGGTCATCAACATGCTCCAGGATTACTTCAAGAAAAACGGCATCGCCCCCATGGTGCGCATCCTGTCCAAGGTGACCGGCTTCAAGCTCAAGTACATCTACGAGCTTTTCCCCTCCGGGCCCGGGAAAGGCGCCTGCAAGATGGCGGGGCTGCCCAAACCCACCGGCTGCGTTTAAGGCCTGCTTTTTCCCTTCCGGCCCACAGCTCGACGTCGGCGGCAGATTCCCATACGCCGGTATGGGAATCTGTCTGCCCATCCCTTAGGTGTCCTCCGGGCAACGGCGGCCGCCGGCTGAGGAGCCGCCATCATCCAAAGTTAAAATAATGTCAGCCGCAGCAAAGCGTTTGACAAATCCTGCCGCGCCCCTTAAATTGGGTTAATAATGAATCAGGGAGAAGCGGAGGCCGGCTTCTCTCCTGTCGTCCTGCCGTTTCTCTTCCCCGGGAAGCCAAGGAGACCCACGCCCCGCCGCCCCTTTTGGGATGCCGGCGGGCCTGCCCTCAGGGGGAGGTCATGTCCCGTCCCATTCAGCGTGTCTTGTTCATTGAGCCCCGGGCTCCCCGGCCGCACATCTTCAGCCGGGTGGTGATCCCCCGCCTGGGGGCGGTGCTTCTGGGCACCATCCTCAGAAATCAGGGCCTGGACGTCAAGGTGATTGTGGAGGAGATCGAGCAGCCCGACTACCGCCGCCTGGATTTCCAGCCGGACCTGGTGGCCATCTCCACCATCACCTCCACCGCGCCCCGGGCCTATGAGCTGGCCCGCTTTTATCGCCGGCAGGGCATCCCGGTGGTCCTGGGGGGGGCCCACCCCAGCTTTCTCCCGGAAGAGGGCCTGGAGGAGGCCGACTATGTCATCTGCGGTGAGGGCGATGAGGCCCTGCCCGAGCTGGTGAGGGCCCTCAATGAGGGCGGGGGGCTCGGGTCCATCGGCAATCTGGCCTACCGGGACGGGGAGGCGGTGCGCCTCAACCCCTGGCGCCCCTTTGTGGCCGACCTGGACGCCCTGCCCATCCCCAATTACGGCCTCATCCACGGCTGGGAGAAGACCGGCCACCGCTACCTCTCCATCGCCACCTCCCGGGGCTGCCCCTACAACTGCAGCTTCTGCTCCGTCATCCTGCTGTTTGGGCGCCAATACCGCTACAACTCCGTGGATCGCGTCCTGGAGGAGCTCCGCACCCACGGCACCCGGGCGGCCCACGTGTTTTTCTGCGACGACAATTTCACCGCCCGGCCCGAGCGCATCAAGGAGTTGTGCGACCGCATCCTGAGGGAAGGGCTGAAGGTGGAATGGAGCGCCCAGGTGCGGGTGGAGGCGGCCCAGGATGAGGAGCTCCTCAGGCTGATGGCCAAAAGCGGCTGCTTCATTGTCTTTGTGGGTCTGGAGTCCATCAACCCGGCCACCCTGAAGGCCTACAACAAGAAGCAGACGGTGGCCGGCATCCGGCAGGCGGTGCACACCTTCCATCGCCATGGCATCCGGGTGCACGGCATGTTCGTCTTCGGGGCGGAGGAGGATGACTTCCAGGTCATCCGGGACACGGTCTCCTTTTCCCGGGAGGTGCGCCTGGATTCCCTGCAGTATCTCATCCTCACTCCCGTGCCCGGCACCCGGGTCTTTCAGGAGCTGGACCAGGCCGGCCGCATCATCTCCCGGGACTGGAGCCTCTACGACGGGCACCACGCCGTCTTCCAGCCCCGGCATTTCACGCCCTATGAGCTGCAGTATGAGACAGTGCGGGCCCTGCGGCGCTTTTACAGCTGGCCCGCCATTGCCGGGCGTCTCCTGAAGGGCGACCTTTTGGGGGCGCAGGTGTGGACCTACGCCCGGCTCCTCACCCGGCATGCCTGGAAGAGGGCCAGTTATCCCACGCAGCTCCGGGAGATGCTCCTGGCCCGGGTGCGGCAGCTGCGCCAGTGGCTGCCCTCGCCCCGCAAGGTGACCAAGGTGGGAATCCCGGCGGATATCTGGTCGCTGTCCACCTGGGACCAGCAGGCCCGGAAATTTCTGGTGCGATTTCTGGAGCGCCTGGGAATGGAGGTGGTGCAGGAGGCGGCGGAAGAGGCCGGCACCGGCCCGGTGCAGGCCCTGCAGCGGCAGATTGCCCGCCTCCAGGGAAAGGCCGACTTGGTGCTTTTGCCCCTGTGGGCGGGGCTGGAGGGGGCCCACCAGCGCCTGAAGGAGCTGCAGGGCCTCACCCAGGAGACCACCGGCCGCCTTCTCACCTTGGAATTTCAGCCCGCCACCTTCTATAATGCCTGCATGGAGCTGGGGCTCTGCTTCCAGAAACGCCTGGACCGCATCCGGCGCATCTACTTCCAGACCCTGGCGGAGGTGGGGGCGGTTCTGTGAGGGTGCCGACAGACAATCGGAGGGCCGCTTCCATTCCGGGGCGGCTTTTCCTTTGCTCCGGCCCGGGACGGGAGGTCCCCCTTCCCCGGCCCGCCTCCCCGGCAGTCCGGTGCTTTTCCTGACCGGGCCTGATGGAGACCTTCCGGCATAATCTCACGCCCGTGGAGGTGAAGAAGTTCCTTCAGGCCACCGGGGAGCTGACGGAGAACCTGCTCCTCCGCTATTGCTGGCGGACGGAGGCGGCCTGTCCGGTCTGTGGCGCAAGGGGGCTGCTGCGGGCCGCCGGGTTGAGCCTCTACAGCAGCACCATTGATAAACTGACTCATGAGCTCAGGTATTGCCTAAACTGCGGTTTCAAGGAACTAAGCACCCTGGAAAGCTGTGAACGCTTGTGAGGGAAGGGCCGGCGGACCGAAGGACGCCCCCCTGGAAAACCATCACCGGAAGCCGCCACGACGACATGCGCGCCTTCTTTCATCCCCGCTCGGTGCTGTTGGTGGGCGTGCCCCGGGCCACCGGGGTGGGGGCCTATAACGGCCTGGAGATGCTCCTGCGCTACGGCTACCAGGGGAAGATCTTCGTGGTGCACCCCGAAGCCGCAGAGATCCTGGGCCACCGGGTCTATCCCCGGGTGGCGGACCTGCCGGAAGTCCCGGAGCTGGCGGTCATCTCCCTGGGTCGGGACCGGGTGCTGCCGGCGGTGCAGGAGTGCCTGGACCGGGGTCTGAGGCGCTTCGTGGTCATCTCCCAGGGCTTTGCCGACGCCGATGAGCGGGGCCGGGAGCTGCAAGGCGAGCTGGTGGCCAGGGTCCGGGCTGCGGGCGCCCGCCTGGTGGGCCCCAACACCATGGGCAGCCTCAACAATTTCGCCCCCTTCACCACCGCCTTCGTGGATCTCACCCGGCCGGCAAAGCCCCCGCCCGTGACCCTGGTGGCCCAAAGCGGCGCCCCCCAGGTGGGCTCCGAATCCTTTACCGGGCCCCTGGGTCAGGCCCTGGATCTGGGGAACGCCGCCGACGTCAGTTTCGCCGAGGTGCTGGAGTACCTGGAAGAGGACCCCTTCACCCGGGTCATCGCCCTGCACATGGAGGGCCTGCCGGAGGGGCGGCGGTTCCTCCAGGTGGCGTCCCGGGTGGGGCGGAAAAAACCCATTGTGGTCCTCAAAACCGGCCGCAGCGCTGCGGGGGCCCAGGCGGCCCTGTCCCACACCGGCTCCCTGGTGGGGGAGGATGGGGTCTTCAGCGCCGCCTTTGCCCGGGCCGGGGTGCTGCGGGCGGCGGACACCACTGATTTCAAGGACAGCATCCAGGCCCTGGTGAAGCTGCCGCCCCTGAGGGGACCGCGGCTGGGCATCGCCACCCCCAGCGGGGCCCTGGGGATCATGGCCCTGGATGCCCTGGAGGCCGCCGGTCTGGAGGCCGGGCCCCTGCCCGAGGCGGTGCGCCGGGCGGTGGAGCCCATGGGGCCCTACTGGCACCGCCTGGGAAACCCCGTGGACCTGTGGCCCATCGGCATGAAGATGGGCGACTACCTCCTGGCGGCCAGAGAGACGGTGCTGGGCTTCCTGGCGGATGAGCGGATCGACGGGGTGCTGTGTATGCTCCCGGCTTTGGCCTCGCCGCTCCATGCCAATATCGTTAGGCCCCGGGAGTTCATCGCCGAGCTGGATCTCCCCCGCTTCGGCAAGCCCCTGGTCCTCTGCCTTTACGGCGACGGCCGGGACCGCATCATGGCGGAATTGGCGGAGGTGCCCGGGGTGGCCTGCTACGTGGCGGTGGAGCGGGCGGTTAAGGCCTTGGCCCGCCTGTGGGCCTGGGAGCGCCTGCGCCGCCGGCCGGAGGAGGATCTCACGCTGCCGCCGGGGGCCGCTGCGGCGGCGGCCGACCCCCGGATGCTCCTGGGGCAGGAGGCCCTGGAGTATCTCGCCCGCCGGGGGCTGCCGGCGGTAACCGGCCGGCTGGCGGTCAGCCCCCGGGACGCCGTGGCCGCCGCCCGGGAGGCGGGCTTTCCGGTGGTGCTGAAGGCCGTCTCCCCGGCCCTGGTGCACAAGTGGGAGGCCCAGGGGGTGCTCCTGGGGCTGGAGACCCCCGAGGCGGTGGAGGCGGGCTTTGCGACCCTGTGGCAGCGGGCCCGGGAGGCCGCCGGCGGTCGGGACCCCCAGGGCATCCTGGTGCAGAAGCAGCTCTGCGGCCGGGAGGTGCTTTTGGGGATCAAGCGGGACGCCACCTTCGGGCCGGTGGTGGTCTGCGGCCTGGGCGGGATCCATGCCGAAGTCTTTGGCGACACCGCCCAGACCCTGGCCCCCATCGACGAGGCCCAAGCCCGGGAGCTGCTGGCCTCCCTGCGCTCCTTCCCGCTGCTGGCCGGGATTAGGGGCGAGCCGCCGGTGGATCTTGCCGCCCTGGCCCGGATGCTCACGGCCCTCTCCCGCCTGGCGCTGGCCGAGCCGGAGCTGGCGGAGGCCGACTTAAACCCGGTCATCGCCACCCCGGCGGGCTGCTGGGCGGTGGACGCCCGGCTGGTGTGGCGGCCACAGTGAGCGTGGGATGAGAGAAGGACCCCTTACCGGGGTCTGAAGGGCGGCCAGAGGGAGTGGCGCCCCGGAATTCTCCCCTTGACATGCCCTCCCCACCTTTTGCAGCCGGGGGAGGGAGGGGCCGATGAGCCTCAGCCCCTTTCACGAAGGTGTCCGAGGGGGCTCAGGTTATCCGGTGAAACAGCCGATTCGGGAAAGGGAAGGAGATGATGATGCACAGAATGCAGAGGATGGTGCTGCTGGCGGCCTTGGTGGCCGGACTGCTGATGGCCTGCGGCGCCGGTGAGGGACCCAAAGGCTATGTGGCCAAGGACTTCAGCCACCTCAAGGGCATGAAGGGCTTCAGCGACAAGCTCCTGGAGATGCACTTCGCCCTCTACCAGGGCTACGTCAGGAATGCCAATCTCCTGGCCGAGGAGCTGGCCAGGCTGGCGGCCCAGGGCCAGGCGGGGACGCCGGCCTTTGCCGAGCTCAAGCGCCGCTTCGGCTGGGAGCTGAACGGCATGCGGCTCCATGAGCTTTACTTCGGCAACCTGGGCGGGAAAGAGCCCCTCAAGGCCGACAGCCGCCTGATGAAAAAGCTCCAGGAGGACTTTGGCAGCTATGACAAATGGGCCGAGGACTTCAAGGCCACCGGCCTGATGCGGGGCATCGGCTGGGCGGTCCTGGTCCAGGATCCCATGAGCGGCCGCCTCTTCAACCTGTGGATCAATGAACACGATGTGGGGCACCTGGCCGGGGGCATCCCCATTCTGATCATGGATGTCTTCGAGCACGCCTTCATCACCGACTATGGCCTGAAGCGGGCCGATTACATCCAGGCGTTCTTCGAGAATATCAACTGGGCCGCGGCGGAGGCCCGGCTGATGAAATGAAATTTCTCTCAGGGGGAGCCGGGGCAGGGACCGCTGGCCCCCGGCCCCCCCTCCCCGGAGCCGCAGGGCAGACTCCCTGAGGCCGGAGCGCATGGCGGATCAGAAAGACTCCCAGCAGGCGCCGGCGCCGCCGGAGGCGGCCGCGCCTCCCTCCGCCGTCCCTCCCCCGGAGGACTGGCAGGAGTTTCCCAGCCGTTTTGCCCGCCTCTTTTTCGGGGCCCTCACCCTCCTGGTCCTGTACTATTCGTATGAGATCATCAAGCCCTACCTGGTGGACATCTTCCTGGCCCTGGTGCTGTATTTCACTGCCCGGCCGCTCTACCAGGCCCTGACCCGGCTGCTCTTCGGCATGCGGGCCCTGGCCAGCTTCCTCACCTGCCTGCTTTTGGCCCTGGTCATCCTCCTGCCGCTCTTCACTTTGGTGAGCATCATCGCCAACCAGGCCCTGGAGTTCAGCGCCTGGGTGAGCCGGGGGCTGGAGAGCGGCGCCCTGTGGCAGTACCTGACGGGCAGGGTGGCCGCCGTCAAGGAGCTGCTCCAGCGCCTCAATCTGCCCCTGCCTCCGGAGCAGTTTAAGCTGGAGGACGTGGTCAAGACGGTGCTCACCAGCGCCAGCGTCTTCATCTACACCAACGCCGTCAGCCTCCTCAAGGGCTTCACCACCTTTCTCCTGGACCTGGCCCTGGTCCTGTTTGTGGCCTTTTTCCTCTTCCTGCAGGGGGACGACTTCATCGAGGAGATCAAGAAGCTCTCGCCCCTGGATCCGCGCCACAACGAGGAGATCCTGGCGGAGATGGAGGCCACCATCAAAGCCACCCTGTGGAGCACGGTGGTGGTGGCCTTCATCCAGGGAGCGCTGGGGGGCTTGGGCTTCTACCTCACCGGGGTGCCCCAGGCGGCCTTCTGGGGTACGGTGATGATCCCCGCCTCGGTCATCCCGGTGGTGGGCGCCGCCCTCATCTGGGTGCCGGCGGTGGGCTACCTCATCTTCCAGGGCGCCTGGACCAAGGCAGCGGGGTTGGCCCTTTACTTCATCATTTTTGTGGGGAGCATCGACAATCTGTTGAAACCCTGGCTGATGAAGGGCACCCGGCCCACCCCGGCCATCTTCATCATGTTCAGCATTCTGGGGGGAATTTCCTATTTCGGGGTGATCGGCTTCATCATCGGCCCCCTGATCCTCTCCTTCCTGCTGTCGCTGCTGAACATCTACCGCCTCACCATCCTGGAGGCCCAGGCGGCACCGGCCCTGCAGGGCGGCCCCCCGGCCCCCCCCAAGGAGCCCGCCAGGCAACCCGCCGGCCGGCCGGGAGATTCAAACCGCTGACGCCTTATCTTCATGAAGCCCCCGGAGTCTTCCTGAGGAGCACCAGGGGCGGGCTGGATTTCCTCCTTCCGCCAGCCCCGGGAGAGACCGGGACGGCGAGGGGAGTCCGTCCCGGCCGTTTTCCCGGGGCCGGAACGCACGGGCCCTTCCGGGCGCCCGCAAAACCGCCGCTCCCCGGAGGCACAAAAAAACCCACCACCCGGGGGTGATGGGTCAGGAAAAGGCCGAAGAGCGGCCCGGTGGATAGTCGTCCTCAGGCGGCTCCCAGGAGCTCCTGCTTGATCTCCCTCAGATCAAACTCGCCCTGGCTGATGGCGGCCCGGCTCTCCAGCTGCTCCAGCTCCTGCTGCACCAGCTCCTTTTCCAGCTGCCGGTCTTCGTGGATGAACTGGACGTATTCCTCGAAGAGCTCGCCTTTGAGGTCGGATGAAAAGAGGGCCTGCCCCAGACGCTCTTCCAGGGCGAGGATGTTGTCCAGGAGATAGAAGTAGATGGACCGGGCTTCGGACAGGCGGCCGCTCTGGGCCAGGCGGTCCGCCTGGGCCTGGGTGCGCCGGAAGCGCTCCTCGGCCTCGGCAATCTCCAGGGAATCCTCCAGGATTTCCTCCACCACCTGGTCCACGGCTTCCAGGATCTCGTCCAGACCCAGCTCCTCCTCCTTCAGGAGGGCCCGAGTCTCCGGCACTTTGGCGGCCAGCTCCACAATGATGTCCACCAGGTCCTTCTTGGAGTATTTTTTCAGGCGGTCCCTGAGATCGGCTTGGTGGAGGAACTTTTGGGGCTGTTGCACCCAAGCGTGAAGGAGGGCCAGGATATGGTGACAGTTTTCCCCGGCGGCAAAGATGGGGCACTGGCATTCAAAGCTGAGCTGCTCGTCCCGGAGGCGGACCTCCACGGGATAGGGCTCCTCCTCCATCACCACGGCGTGCAGCCGCTCCGGGCTGTGGTAGGGATAAAGGACCTGCCGGTCCTGCACCAGTTCCTGGGCCCGGGCATTGGCTTCCGGGGTGCCGAGGCGTTCCAGGGTGTGGCTCTGCAGTTCGTCGAAGCGCATGATATAGTGAATATTCCTTCTTTTTTTTAAATGTAACACATACGTCGGGGAGGGCAACCGTCTGAAGCCGATTTTTCAGGGTGGGGGAGAAAAAAATTAGGGGGCGGACGCAGACAGGCGCGCCAGGGAATCCTCCAGGGCCCGGCGTCTGTCCTCCAGCTCAGGGGCCCGGGCCGCGGCGGGCACCCAAAAGGGGGGCCCCGCCGCATATACCAGGCGGCAGCCCGGCCAGGGGATCTCGAAGCGGTCCCAGGTATTCAGGGTGATCTTCCGGCTGGCCCGCACCGCCACCGGGATCACCGGCACCTGGGCCTCCCGGGCCAGATAAGGCACCCCCTTCTGCACCCGCCGGGCCGGTCCCCGGGAGCCGTCGGCGATGAGGCCCACGGGATGGCCCTCCCTGAGGTGGGCCGCCAGGGCGCGCAGGGTCTGGACCCCCCCTTTGAGACGGGAGCCGGCCGCGACCATGAACCCCAGGCCCCGGGCCACCTCGGCGATGAACTCCCCGTCCCGGCTGGGGCTGGCCATGAGGACCGGCGGTTTGGCCGAGGGCGCCAGCCGGGGCCAGGCGAAGATGGCGCTCAACAGATGGCAGTGCCAGGCAGTGAAGATGTAGGGGCTCCCGGTCTCCAGCCAGTGAAGGGCGGAAGGGTGGGCCTTGACCTCATGGGAGCAGGCAGCCAGCAGCAGCCGGCACAGTCCCCGGGCCAGCGCCGGGGCTCCCCGCCGGAACCAGGGATGCTCCAGGCGCAGCTTCATGGCCCGGGGCTGCCCCGGCCGGAGGCGGCCTCCAGCCGGGCGATGATCTTGGGGGTGTAGACCTCATGCTCCTCCAGAAGCGGCGAGGTCTTGCGCATCATCCTGAGTTTCATTACCAGGAAGTTGAGCTTGCGCATGTGGTGCAGCTTGGACTGCTCATCCGGCAGGGCGGAGAGCAGGTCCTGCAGCTGCAGGATCTCCTTTTTGAGCTCCAGCTCCGGGGGCAGGCAGTCGGCCATCTTCATGATGCGGTAGGCCAGGCGCAGTTCCGGGGGCACGTGGCTGTCGTCCTCCAGCTTCAGGGGGCGGCCCTTGCCGGGCAGGTTGTTGAAGGCCCCCGCCTCCATGGCCTCCAGGATCTTGTTTTCGGCGATGCGGGCAAAGATGTCCATGCGCTCTCCGGCCACGGGGGGGCGATGGGCCGGGGGAGGGGTGGCTCGCCCGCCGGCTTCGATCTTCCCGTAGCGCAACCTTGATGGCTGGGAAGGGGAGTTGTCCCAGGATGCCGGGTCCGCCCCCCCTGGCTCCCCTCCCGCCGGCTCAATACCGCCGCTTCCGGGCCCGCTCCAGCTCCCGCTGCTCCTCCCGGCGGCGGATGGTCTCCCGCTTGTCCGCCTTCTTCTTGCCCTTGGCCAGGGCCAGCTCCACTTTGGCGTACTGGTTCTTGAAGTAGAGCTTCAGGGGGATGAGGGTGTAGCCCCGTTCCTGGAGTTTCCCCAGCAGGCGCTTCAGCTCCCGGCGATGGAGCAGAAGCTTCCGGGGGCGGTCCGGCTCGTGGTTGTCGATGCCGGCGAAAGGGTAGGGGCTGATGTGGGAGTTGAAGAGATACAGCTCGCCGTTGCGGAAGCGGGCGTAGGCGTCCTCGATGTTGGCCTTCCCCAGGCGCAGGGACTGCACCTCGGTGCCCGTCAGCACCAGGCCGGCTTCATAGAGCGCATCCACCGTGTACTCGAAGTAGGCCTTGCGGTTGCGGCAGACCAGCTTGATGTGTTCGGGCTTGATGGGCATCATCCTGACCCGGCGGCAAGGCCGGCATTTTCCTCCGGGGAGATATTCAGGCCGCAGGGGCCGGAGGCCCCGGGCCGCGCTTACGACCTCACCCCTTTATATCACGGCGGCCGGTTTCCCCCAATGGAAAGGAAAAGGGCGCCGGCCGGCCGACCTGCTCCCCCCAGGGCCGTGGGGCCCGGCGGCGCCTCCCGGCCCTCAGATCCCCGCCAGGGCCGAGCCGAAGCGGTAGATCTCGGGGAAGCGCTCCTTGAGAAAGAGATTGGCGAAGTCGTTGATCTCCTCCACGGAGACCATCTCCAGCACCCGGCTGGCCATGGCCTGGGCCTCGGCCAGGGTGATGGAGCGGATGACCCGCTTGATCACCGGGATGGCCAGAGGATTCATGGAGAGCTCGGCCACCCCCAGGCCCAGGAGGATGGGGAGATGCAGGGGATCGCCGGCCATCTCCCCGCACATGGCCACCGGCACCCCCGACACCCCGGCGGCGGTGACCACCTGGAGCACCATGCGCAGGACTGCGGGGTGCAGGGGCTGATACATGGCGGCCACCTGCTTGTTGCCCCGGTCGATGGCCAAGGCGTACTGGATGAGGTCGTTGGTGCCGATGCTGAAGAAATCCACCTCGGGGGCCAGCATCTGGCACAGGGTTACCGCCGCCGGCACCTCGATCATGGCGCCCACCGGCATCTCCTCATCGAAGGGGTGGCCCTCCCGTCTGAGCTCCCCCTTCACCTCCTCGATGAGGGCCTTGGCCTCCCGCACTTCCTGGACGCTGCTGATGAGGGGGAACATGACCCGCACCCGGCCGTACGCCGAGGCCCGGAGGATGGCCCGCAGCTGGCGGCGGAAGATGTCCCGCTCCCGGAGGCAGAAGCGGATGGCCCGGAGGCCCAGGGCCGGGTTCATCTCCGGCACATAGTCGTTGCGGTGCAGGAACTTGTCGCCGCCGATGTCCAGGGTGCGGATGGTGACCAGCCGGGGGGCCAGGGAGGCCACCACCTTGCGGTAGTCCTCGAAGAGCTCCTCCTCGGTGGGCAGGTGCCGGAGCCGGAGAAAGAGGAATTCGGTGCGGTAAAGCCCCACGCCGTCGGCGCCGTAGCGCCCCACCAGGTGCACTTCCTCCGGCAGTTCGATGTTGGCCATCACCCGGGTGGCGAAGCCGTCGGGGGTGGTGGCGGGCTCCGCGGCGTTGGTGGTGACCTCCTCCCGGAAGGCGGCAAACTCCGCCTGGCGCCGCCGGTAGCGCTCCAGGACCCCCTGGTCGGGGTTAAGGATGATCCGGCCGGAGAGGCCGTCCAGGATGAGCTCCTCGCCGGGGGCGATCTCCTTGATGGCGTTGTCCACCCCCACCACCGCCGGGATCTCAAAGGATTGGGCCAGAATGGCGGTGTGGGAGGTGCGCCCGCCCCGCTCGGTGATGAAGCCCACCACCCCGGAGCCGGCCATCTGGGTGGTCTCCGCCGGGGAGAGGTCCCGGGCCACCAGGATGACCTTGTCCCCGGTGGGGATCAGGCGCCGGGGGCTCTGGCCGATGAGGATGCCCATGAGGCGCCGGTAGACCGACTCCACGTCCTGGATGCGCCCCCGGATGTAGGGGTCCTCAATGCGGCTGAAGAGTTCCCGGACCCGCTCGTAGGCCCGGTGCAGGGCCCATTCGGCGTTGAGGTTCTCCTCCCGGATGAGCCTGAGGGGCTCATCATGGAGCATCTGGTCCGTGAGGATGAGGAGGTGCAGCTCCAAAAGATGGGTGTGTTCGGGGAATTCGGCGGCCACCCGGTCCCGCAGGCGGCTGAGGTCCGCCTGGGCCTGCTCCACCGCCTCCTTAAAACGGCGGACCTCCGCCTGGCGCTCCCGGTCGGTGTAGAGCAGGCGGAAGGTGGCCTGCAGGTCGCCGAAGTCGCTCACCACCCGGGCCCGGCCCACCACAATGCCGGGGGAGGCGGGGATGCCGGTGAGGACCCGGGTGGCGCTCATGTCTCCCCAAACTTGCGGGCGAAGAGCTGCACCATGGCGTGGGCGGCATCCCGGGCGTCGGCGCCTTTGGCCCGGACCACCAGCCGGGTCCCCTGGGGGCAGTCCAGGGCCAAAACGGAGAGCAGCTCCCGGGCGTTGGCCACAGAGCCGTCCTTTTCCAGGAGAATCTCGGCCTCAAACTGCCGGGCCAGGTTCAGAATCTGGGAGGCTGGCCGGGCATGGATGCCCAGTCGGTTCTCCACCCACACCTCCCTCTCCACCAGATAAGACTTCTCCTGCATCGGGTCCTGAGGGCAAGGGGGGAAGGCCCCCGCCACCGGGCAGGGGACTCCCGCCCCGGGATCGGTGCCCGGCGGCGCCCCTCAAAGTAGGTTCGCCCGCCGGACATGGCGAACACGTTGCTCATATTATGCCTCAGGCCCCCAAAAATGGGAAGGGGCCCCACCCCTCAGTGGCCTTGCGGCGGCCTCCGGGAGGGCATATAATGTAGGAGAGCGCATGGTTAGACATCGGCGCTGCCGTTTCCGGCCCCCCAGGCGGGAAGCGGACATCCTGCACCGAAAACGGGGGCTTACTCATCGTGACTGCCCACACCACGCTCCACGGGGACAGAGACTCCCGGGAGCGGTCCCGCACCGGCAAGCTCAGCCGCATCAACTTCTCCCTCAAACCGGAGGAGCTGGAGGCTTATCTCAACGAATACGTCATCAAACAGGATGAGGCCAAAAGCATCCTGGCCACCAAGGTCTGCACCCACTTCAACCGCATCCGCCACTTCCTGGAGCGGGGCCGGGAGCCGGAGCCCGGGGTGGGGGCCATCAAGAACAACATCATCCTCATCGGCCCCACCGGGGTGGGGAAGACCTACCTGGTCAAGCTCATCGCCAAGAAGCTGGGGGTGCCCTTCGTCAAGGGGGATGCCACCAAGTTCAGCGAAACCGGCTATGTGGGCGGCGACGTGGAGGACCTGGTCCGGGACCTGGTGCACGCCGCCGATGACGACATCGAGCTGGCCCAGTACGGCATCATCTACCTGGATGAGATCGACAAGATCGCCTCGTCCCACTCCTACTGGGGGCCCGACGTCTCCCGCACCGGCGTGCAGCGGGCCCTCCTCAAGCCCATGGAGGAGACCGAGGTGGACCTCAAGGTGGCCCACGACCCGGTGAGCCAGATCCAGGCCATCGAGCATTACCGCCGCACCGGCAAAAAAGAGAAGCGCACCATCAACACCCGGCACATCCTCTTCATCGTCAGCGGCGCCTTCAACGGCCTGGACAAGATCATCAAGGAGCGCCTGGCCAAGCAGGAGATCGGCTTCGGGGTCAAGGCCACCACCAAGGAATATACCCAGAACCTCTTAAAGCAGGTGACGGCCCAGGACCTCATCAAGTACGGGTTCGAATCGGAGTTTGTGGGCCGCCTGCCGGTGATCGCGGTGCTGGAGGAGCTCACCGCCGAGGACCTCTATGAGATTCTGGCCAACCCCAACAACCCCATCATCAACAGCAAGAAGCGGGATTTCAAGGCCTACGGCATCGACATCAAGTTCGAGGACGAGGCCCTGCGCCTGCTGGCGGAGCGGGCCGCCCGCCACAAGACCGGCGCCCGGGGCCTGGTGAGCGTCATCGAGCGGGTGCTCATCAACTTTGAAAAACGCCTGCCCTCCACCAGCATCCGGCGCCTGGTGGTCACCCCCGAGGTGGTGAAAAACCCCAAGGAGGAGCTGGAGCGGCTGCTGGCCCACCCGGATGACCCGGCCTACGAGGAGCGCTTTGAGGCGGCGGCCCGGCGGGAGCGGGAGCTTCTCAGGCAGTCCGTCCGCCGCCGGGAGCAGGAGATCCTCACCCTCTACCGCCTGCCCCTCACCGAGGCCCGGGTGGAGCTCATCATCGACCGCTACCTGGGGCTGGACGGCGATCTCAAGGCCGCCCTGGAGGAGGTCTCCCGGCTCTTTCACGAAGTGCGCCGCTTTGAGGAGAAGTTCTACGAGGAGCACCTCCTGGAGATCCACTTCGAGGACGAGGCCCTGGATGAAATCCTCCGCCAGGCGATGGCGGAGAACACCTCCGCCCGGCAGATCTGCCAGGGGCTGGCCAAGGACCTGGAGTATGCCCTGAAGCTGGTGCGGGACCGCACCTCCCAGGACGTCTTCCTCCTCACCCGGGAGGCCATCCAGGATCTGGACGGGTATCTCAACGAGCTGATCCGGCAGCACTACCAGAAGACCCTCTTTCGGGAGTAACCGGGGCCTGAAGGGGGGCCGGAGGCCTCACTTGCAGGGGGTGGGGTCCAGGGGAGGGCAGGGGCCGGCGGGCCCTGGCTTCCTCCCCCGACCTCGCCTCCAAAGGCACAGGAGACCGCATGGTCGGGGTATCCAAGCTCTACTGCGGCGCCGTGGAGGCCGGGGATGTGCTGCGCTACGGGCACGGCGCCCGCCGGGCCAAGGAGCTGCCTTCCCACCTGCTGCAGTTTTCCGCCGACAAAAAGCCGGTGGTGGTGTGGAACGTCACCCGGCGCTGCAACCTGAAGTGCCTCCACTGCTATGCCCAGGCCACCGCCGGGGCGGCCCCGGATGAGCTGACCCACGAGGAAGGTCTGGCTCTGCTCCAGGACCTGGCCGACTTCGGGGTGCCGGTGGTGCTCTTCTCCGGGGGCGAGCCCCTGATGCGGGAGGACCTCTTCGAGCTCATCGAACGGGCCGTGGCCCTCGGCATGCGGGCGGTGATCTCCACCAACGGCACCCTCATCACCCGGGAGGTGGCCGGGCGCCTCAAGACCCTGGGGCTGTCCTATGTGGGCATCAGCCTGGACGGCACCCAACCCACCCATGACCGCTTCCGGGGCCAGCCCGGGTCCTTTGCCGCGGCCATGGCGGGGGTGCGGAACTGCCAGGAGGCGGGCCTCAAGGTGGGGCTGCGGTTCACCGTGAGCCGCCTCAACCACCGGGAGGTGCCCGCCATCTTTGATCTGGTGGAGGAATACAACATCCCCCGCATCTGCTTCTATCACCTGGTCTACACCGGCCGGGGGAGCAGGCTTCTGGACCAGGCCCTCACCCACACCGAGACCCGGGAGCTGGTGGACCTGATCTGCGCCCGCACCCGGCGCCTCTTTGAGGCCGGCCGCCGGGTGGAGGTCCTCACGGTGGACAACCACGCCGACGGCCCCTACATCTACCTGAAGCTCCTCAGGGAAGATCCGGCCCGGGCCGCCCAGGTGCTGGAGCTGCTGCAGATGAACGAGGGCAACAACTCCGGGCGGGGCATCGGCTGCGTCAGCTGGGAGGGCTCGGTGCACGCCGACCAGTTCTGGCGGCATTATTCCTTCGGGAACGTGCGGCAGCGGCCCTTCAGCCAGATCTGGACCGACCTCTCGGAGCCGCTTCTGGCCAGGCTCAAGGACAAGAAGCGCTACGTCACCGGCCGCTGCGCCCGCTGCCGCTGGCTGGACATCTGTGCCGGCAACTTCCGGGTGCGGGCCGAGGCCGTCACCGGGGACCTGTGGGCCCCGGACCCCGCCTGTTACCTCACCGACGAGGAGATCGGCCTGCACGGCACACAAAAGGAGGGTCCAGGGAGTCCGAATCCCTGAACCCTCCGGGGGCTGTCAGGTTCCGGCGGCAGAGGGGCCGGATGTCCGGCCCCTTCTCCGTGTTTCGGCCTCAGACCTTGGTGACGTTGACGGCCTGGAGGCCCTTGGGCCCTTCGTTCACCTCAAATTCCACCTCATCGTTTTCCTTCAGGGTGCGGAAGCCCTTGCCCACGATGTTGGTGTAGTGCACGAAGAGGTCCGGCCCTTCCTCCCGCTGGATGAAGCCGTAGCCCTTGGCCTCATTGAACCACTTGACCCTGCCGGTATAGCGCATACCTCCTCCAGACCAGAAAGCCTCCAACTGTGTTGCCGGCACAAAGAACGGGGGCGGGCCAGAAAAAAAACGGCGGGCAGACGCCGCCCCACCGTCGCTTTTCACAACCTCAGACGAACTCCCCAGACACTGCCAGCATCGCCCGAACCAGAAAGATGCCCCTGATTACCATGGAAATCCGGGCTCTGTCAAGGAAAATCCGCAGCCGGCTCAGGCTTCCGCCGCCTCCGCCCTCTTCAGCTCCCGGCCGGAGAGCAGACGCAGGTGGTCCTCCACGCAGTCGGCCAGCACCTCCAGGTTGTAGCCGCCCTCCAGGACGCTCATGAGCCGGCCCCGGGCGGTGTCCTGGGCCAGCTTGAGGAGCATCCGCCCCATGGCAGTGTAGCCCCGGCGGGTGAGGTTCTGATGGGCCAGGGGGTCCAGCCGGTGGGCGTCAAAGCCGGCGGAGATGAGCACAAACTGGGGCGCGAAATCATACAGGCGGGGGAGTCCCTCCTTCTCCAGGGCCTCCAGGTAGTCCTCATCGCCGCTCCGCGGCGGCAGGGGCAGGTTGAGGGTGTAGCCCTCCCCGGGGCCGCGGCCCTTCTCCTTGCGGCGGCCGGTGCCGGGATAGCAGTAGTCCGGGTCCTCATGCAGCGACAGGTAGAAGACCCGGGGGTCGGCCTCGAAGAGGTGCTGGGTGCCGTTGCCGTGGTGCACGTCCCAGTCCACGATGGCCACCCGCTCCAGGCCGTGCTGCTTCAGGAGATACACGGCGGCGATGGCCACGTTGTTGAAAAAGCAGAAGCCCATGGCCCGGTTGTATTCGGCATGGTGCCCCGGGGGGCGGACGGCGCAGAAGGCGTTGGCCACCTCGCCTTGCATGATGGCCTCGGCCCCGGCCAGCACCCCCCCCACGGCCAGGAGGGCGATCTCATAGGATCTGTCACAGATGCCGCAATCGGGCACCATGAAGATGCTCTGCTTCTTTTGGCAGGCCTGCTCAAAGCGCCTGATGTAGGCCGGATCGTGCACCGCCTCCACCCAGGGGAGGACCCCCTCCTCCCAGGGGGGGATGATGGTCAGCTCGTTCCACAGGCCGCTGAATTTGAGCTGCTTGATGATGGCCTTGAGGCGGTCCGGCCGCTCCGGGTGCCAGGTCCCGGGATCGTGCAGCAGGTAGCGCTCATCCGTCACCAGTCCGGTGGTCACTGTCATGGAGTCCCTCCCAGGCACAAAAAGACCGTCCGTTTGGGACGGTTATGGATAAACCTTCGCGTTTTTGCCGCCGGGAGTAAAGGAAATTTGCACTCCGGCTCTCAACGGCCTGGCCGGTGACCTGCGGCGGAAAGGGAGGGCCCGGTGTTCCGGGCCTCCCCCGGAGCGGGCCTCACTTCCTGACGTAGCGCTGCTCCACTTCCTCCCACTTGAGGTTCTTCATGAAGGCGGCGATATAATCCGCCCGCTTGAGGCCGTAATCGATCATGAAGGCATGCTCGAAGCAGTCCAGAACCAGGAGGGGGTTGAGGCCGGCGCAATGGCCGACATCATGCTCGTTGATCCACTGGTTGATCAGCAGCCCCTGGGCGATGTCCTGGTAGACGACCACCCAGCCGATGCCCCGCATGGTGGCCGCGGCGGTGAACTCCTTGGCCCAGGCGTCGAAGGAGCCGAACTGGGACTCAAGGGCCTGCATCACCGTGGGCGCCTTGGTGGGGTCGCCTTCGCCGCCCAGGTTTTCAAAATAGAGTTCGTGGAGGCGCATGCCGTTCCATTCCCAGCCCAGGCGCCGCCGGAGCTCCGCCGCCTCATACTCGGCCTGCTTGCCCTCTTTGAGCATGGCCTCCAGGGTTTCCATGACCTTGTTGGTGTTGGTGACATAACCCTGATAGAGGGTGAAGTGGTTTTTGAGGAGGGTCTCGCTGAAGCCCGGCATACCGATGAGGTGGGAATAGTCCAAAACCGCGTATTTCTTCATGCTCCTCTCCTTTCGGACCCGGAAATTTTCCCTAAAGATAGTCCTTGGCCGGGGGAAATCAAGGCGCCGCCCGGAAAATATCGGGAAATATTCCTGGACAGGAACGATATCGGCAAAGGCCCTTTGATTTTTCGGATTTTTGGCATAAAATGACAGCGTTGTGGGAGGGGAGGCCCGGGGAGCGATGGCTCCCTTGCCTCCCCCCTCCCTTCAGGAGCGGGGGAAAGGGCCCGGAAGGGGGCAGGGGGGACGGTGCCCCGGCCCTGGCCCCCAATCGGGGCCATCCTCATCCCTGGGCTTCCAGGTCTTCCGGGTCCAGGAGGCCCTGGGTGAGAAGGGCCTGCTCCAGCTGGGCCAGGGCCTGTTTGAAGGCAGGGTAGAGGCCCACCGCCAGGGAGACCCCCTTGCGGGTGGGCACCCATTCATCTTCCCCCTCCCCGGGGACGTGGATGCGGATGTCGATGAGGCGGTGGCCCTTGTATTCCGACAGGGAGAGGAAGATGGTCTCCCGGGCGTTTTTGGGAACCTTGCTGACGGGCTCGGACATATATCCCCCCCAAAGAGCTGGCCGGTGCGGGGCCGGCCTGGCAAAGACTTCGCCCATCCCGGCGGTTTTGTCAACCCCCGGACGCACCCGGGGCGGGTGAGCCGGGAAAAGGGGCTGACGGACGGAAGGATGCAGCTCTACAACACCCTCAGCCGGACCAAAGAGGAATTCGTCCCCCTCACCCCCGGCCGGGTGGGCCTCTATGCCTGCGGGGTGACGGTCTATGACGACGTCCACCTGGGGCATGCCCGCTCTGCGGTGGTCTTCGAGGTGCTGGTGCGGTATCTCCGCCGCCGGGGCTACCGGGTCACCTGGGTGCGCAACTTCACCGACGTGGACGACAAGATCATCCGCCGGGCCCAGGAGACGGGCCTCAGCTGGCAGGAGGTGGCGGAGAAGTACATCGCCTCCTTCCGGGAGGACATGGCGGGCCTGGGGCTGCCCCCGGCCGACATCGAGCCCAAGGCCACGGAGCACATCCCGGAGATGCTGGAGATCATCCGGCGGCTGTGGGACAGGGGCTTTGCCTACCAGGGGCGGCCCGGGGGGGATGTCTATTTCCGGGTGCGCCGCTTCCCCGGCTACGGCCGGCTCTCCGGCCAGAGCCTGGAGGACCTGGAGGCCGGGGCCCGCATCGAGGTGGACGAGGCCAAGGAGGACCCCCTGGACTTTGTGCTCTGGAAGGCCTCCAAGCCCGGGGAGCCCACCTGGGACAGCCCCTACGGCCCCGGGCGCCCGGGCTGGCACATCGAGTGCTCCGCCATGTCCATGAAATACCTGGGGGAGACCCTGGACATTCACGGCGGCGGCCGGGACCTCGTCTTTCCTCACCATGAAAACGAGCTGGCCCAGTCCGAGGCGGCCACCGGCAAGCCCTTTGCCCGCTACTGGGTGCACCACGGCCTCCTCACCATCGACCAGGAGAAGATGAGCAAGTCCCTGGGGAACTTTTTCACCGTCAAGGAGGTGTTGGCCCGCTTTCCGGCGGAGGTGGTGCGCCTCTTCCTCATCCACGGCCATTACCGCAGTCCTTTGGACTTCTCCGACGCGGCCCTGAAGGAGGCCACCGCCGGGCTGCTCCGGCTTTACACTTGCCTCGCCAAGCTGGGAGAGCACCTGCAGGCCCACCCGGCCCCGGGTATGGCCGCCCCCCGGGATTTCACCGCCGCGGTCCTGGACGCCGAGGAGACAGAGCGCCTCCTGACCCTGGCGGCCCGCGTTGACGCCGCCATGGCCGACGACCTCAACACCGCCCAGGCCCTGGGGTATCTTTTCGATGCGGTGCGCCTCACCAACCGCCTGCTGGAGAACCCTTCCACGGAGCCGGCCTACCTTGGGGTGCTGGCCCAGGTGGAGCGGGAGCTGAAGGAGCTGGGCGCGGTGCTCACCCTCCTGCAGGCGCCGCCGGCGGCGATGGTGCAGCTCCTGCGCCGAAGCGGCGGGGAGTTGCCCCTGGCGCCGGAGGAGATCGAGGAGCTCATCGCCGCCCGGGCACGGGCCCGGAAGGACCGGGATTACGCGCGGGCCGACGCTATCCGCCGGGAGCTGGCGGACAAAGGCATCATCCTGGAGGACACCCCCCAAGGGACCATCTGGCGCGTGCGGTAAATTGAGAATCAATGAATCACTTTGTTTTAAAAATAAATAATAAATAGAGAGGAGATCAAATATGAAATTGCCCATTTGGGAACCATGGAGAAAGTGATTCTGCATATTCCACATCCTGATAGTTCTGCAGGAGAAAAATACAGACTTTATTATATTATAGAAGGAGAGGGTGAAGAAGAATGTCACGTTAGATCTGGACCAATGAGATGGAGTGATAGCTTATGCTGTCTTGGAAAAGGTTTCTACGACGATGTTTTGAAAAATAGTGAATTATAATTTCTTTCACTTCCCTGCATGTCTTCTTATATTACTTGTTTATGCTTATTTATTTTGTGGAGGGTCAGAAAGAAGGGTCAGGACCACTCTCCCTGGCCGTCCTCCCGGAACAGGTCGGCCCGGAAAAAATTTTCCCCACCCCTTGTTTTTCCCCATCCCGGCTTTACCATAGTGAGCAAAACCTCACCAAAGAAGCGGTGCTAGACCCGGCGCACCCGGGCCCGTGACCCCCCTTTGTGTCCTGCCTGCCTGCCCCCGCTCCCCGGGTGAGCCTCCGCCGGCAGCCTGCCAGGAGGATGCCATGCCCCTCCCCCTGCCTCAACCCCAGGTGGCCATCCGGGCCGCCACTCCCGAGGATCTGCCCCAAGTGATGGAAATTGAATCCCTGGGCTTCGAGAAGCGCTGGGGACATTTTGAATTCAAGGCCTCCCTGGAGGATATCTTCCTGGTGGCTGAAGACCGGGAGGCCGGACGCCTTATGGGCTTCATTGTGGCCTGCTGCTGCCGGCTCACCCGCCGGGGCATGATCCTGCGCCTGGCGGTGCACCCCGACTACCGCCGCCAAGGCGTGGCCAGGGCCCTTTTGGAGGCCGCCTTCGAGGAGCTGCGCCGCCTGGGCCTCAGCGAGGTCGTCCTGGACGTGGACGTGGTCAAGGGCGGGGCCCAGAAGCTCTACGAGGAAGTGGGCTTCCAGGTGGCGGAGGTCATCTCCCTCTGCCAGGAGGACGAGGAGGAGAGCTTCTACGTCATGCGCCGCCCCCTGTAAGGAGGGGAGGGCGCGGGCCAGCCGAAAGGCAGAGGCGGCGGGCCATCCCCCGGCCTCCCTTCGGAAGCCGGCAGCCGCTCCCCGTTCCCGTCAACCTGCCGGGAGATCATGGTATATTTATAGGAGGGGGCAGGGAGGGCGGCCCTTCGTCCGGACTCTCCCCCTCGCCACCGCAAGGGAAAGGGGAGGGGAGGGCGGGGAAACCCTCACCCGGGGGCCCGTCCCGCCGTCAGCCTTTGCCTGCCTCCCCCAAGTTATCCCGGGTTTCCGCCGATTCAGGACATATGGCCGAAGGTTTCCGATTGCGCACCCCTTTCACCCCCGCCGGCGACCAGCCCCGGGCCATCCGGGAGCTGGTGGCGGGGGTGCGGGCCGGCTACCCCCACCAGGTGCTGTTGGGGGTGACGGGTTCCGGCAAGACCTTCACCATCGCCAACGTCATTGCCGAGATCAACCTCCCCACCCTGGTGCTGGCCCCCAACAAGACCCTGGCGGCCCAGCTCTACGGCGAGTTCCGGGAGTTCTTCCCTGACAACGCCGTGGAGTATTTCGTCAGTTACTACGACTACTACCAGCCCGAGGCCTACCTCCCCGCCGCCGACCTCTACATCGAGAAGGACGCCAGCATCAACGAGGCCATCGACCGGCTGCGTCACTCCGCCACCCGCTCGCTTCTGGAGCGCCAGGACGTCATCATCGTGGCCTCCGTCTCCTGCATCTACGGCCTGGGCTCCCCGGAGGCCTACCACGGCATGCTCCTCTCCCTCGAGGAGGGCATGGACAAGCCCCGCCAGGAGGTGCTGCGCAAGCTGGTGGACATCCTCTACGAGCGCAACGACGTGGATTTCCACCGGGGCACCTTCCGGGTGCGGGGCGACCGGGTGGAGGTCTTCCCGGCCTATGAAGAGGACCTGGCCATCCGCATCGAGTTTTTCGGCGACCAGGTGGAGGCCATCAAGGAGATCGACCCCCTGCGGGGCAAGGTGCGGCGCAGCCTGCCCCGGGTGACCATCTACCCCGCCAGCCACTATGTCACCCCGGACGACGTCCGCAGGCGCGCCCTGGAGGCCATTGAGGCGGAGCTCAAAGAGCGGGTGGCCTGGTTTGAGGCCCAGGGGAAGCTCCTGGAGGCCCAGCGCCTGGCCGAGCGCACCCGCTATGACCTGGAGATGATGCGGGAGCTGGGCTTCTGCCACGGCATTGAGAACTACTCCCGCCACCTCACCGGCCGGGCGCCGGGGGAGCCGCCGCCCACGCTCCTGGACTACCTGCCCCGCAGGTCCCTGGTGGTCATTGACGAAAGCCACATCAGCATCCCCCAGCTCCAGGGCATGTACCGGGGGGACCGCTCCCGCAAGGAGACCCTGGTGGAGTATGGCTTCCGGCTGCCCTCGGCCCTGGATAACCGCCCCCTCACCTTCGAGGAGTTCGAAGCCCGGGTGTCCCAGGTGATCTATGTCTCCGCCACCCCGGGGCCCTATGAGCTGGAGAAGGCCCAGGGGCGGGTGGTGGAGCAGATCGTGCGGCCCACCGGCCTCATGGACCCCCACATCACCGTCAGGCCCGCCGCCGGCCAGGTGGACGACCTCTACTTCGAGGCGAAAAAACGGGTGGCCAGGGGTGAGCGGGTGCTCGTCACCACCCTCACCAAGCGCATGGCCGAGGACTTGACCGAGCACTTCGCCGAGCTGGGGCTGAAGGTGCGCTACCTGCACTCGGACATCACCACCCTGGAGCGTATGGAGATCATCCGGGACCTGAGGCTCGGGGTCTTTGACGTGCTGGTGGGCATCAACCTCCTCAGGGAGGGGCTGGATCTCCCGGAGGTCTCCCTGGTGGCCATCCTGGACGCCGACAAGGAGGGCTTTCTCCGGAGCGAGCGCAGCCTCATTCAGACCATCGGCCGGGCGGCCAGAAACGTCAACGGCGAGGTGATCTTCTACGCCGACAGCGTCACCCCGGCCATGCAGGCGGCCATGGACGAGACCCACCGGCGCCGCCGGCTGCAGGAGGCCTACAACCGGGAGCACGGCATCACCCCGGAGACCATCAGGAGCTCCATCAAGGATGTGCTGGCCTCCGTCTATGAGGCGGATTATGTCACCGTGCCCCTGGCGGCGGAGGAGCAGGCCCCGTATCTGGTGGAGGACGCCCCGGCCCAGATCGCCCGCCTGAAAAAGGAGATGCAGAAGGCAGCCAGACGCCTGGAGTTTGAGCGGGCCGCGGCATTGCGGGACCGCATCCGGGCCCTGGAGCAGGCCCAGCTGCAGTTCGGCTGAGGGGCGGGAACCCCGGTGGCGGCGGAGGTGTGGAGGGCGCCGCTGGGCGGCTGGAGGAGGCGAGAGGAATCCCGGCGGGAGCGCAAGGGATGGCGGCCGAAGTCCGCCGGAGCTGCGTGACGGCGGGAGCATCATCGTGATGCTCCCTGGAGCCGGGGCGACGGTGTGGGCTTGGGCCCGGCGCCTTTCCAGGACGGCCACAGTCAGGGCCGGGAGCGGGTCCCGGCCTTTTTTGGCGCCGGTGGAGCAGGCGTCAGGGCTGCCGCGCCCGTCCCCTTTAAGGCCGCCCCGGAGGCCGGGGTCCGGGAGAATGACAGGGCGCGGCCGTGATCCCCGGGAAGATCTGTTTCCCCTTTCAGTGGGTCTCTGCCCGGGGACCTGCTCCGGGTCCCGACGTCGGAGGCCGCAGGGACGGCTCAGGCGCCCTGGCGGTTGCGGGCCGGTTTGTCCCGGGGTGGACTTTCCTCCTGCAGGCGGAGGAACTCCCGGAGGAGCTCCGCCTGACGGGGGCTGAGCTGGGTGGGGGTCTGCAGGTGCACCTCCACCAGGAGGTCGCCCCGGTGGTGGTTGCGCACCTCCGGGAGGCCCTGGCCCGGGAGGCTGAAGACTGCGCCGTTCTGCGTGCCCGGCGGGATGGTGAGGGTGGCCTCGCCCTCCAGGGTGGGGACGGTGATCTGGGTGCCCAGGGCGGCGGCCACAAAGGAAAGGGTGGCGCGATACACCAGGTTTTTGCCCTGCAGGGTGAAGAGGGGATGGGGGGCGACCCGGATTTCGATGTACAGATCCCCGGGCGGACCGCCGAAGCGCCCGGCCTCGCCTTCGCCCCGCAGACGCAGCCGGGTACCGGCGTCCACCCCCGGGGGGATGCGCACCTGCATCCGCTTTTCCTCCCGCACCGTGCCGGAGCCCCGACAGGCGGCACAGGGCTGGGAGACCACCGTGCCCTCGCCCCGGCAGACCGGGCAGGTGGTGAAGACCCGGAGCATGCCCCGCTGGCTGGCCACCTGGCCCCGGCCCTGGCAGCGGCCGCAGGTGGTGCGCTGGGAGCCCGCCCGGATGCCGCTGCCCCCGCACTCCTGGCAGGTGGCCCGGCGGGTGATGACCACCTCTTTGTCCACCCCCCGGAGCACCTCCTCCAGGGTCAGGGTGATCCGGTGCCGCAGGTCCGCTCCGGGCTGGGGGCTGGGGCCCCGCCGGCGGCTGCGGCCGAAGCTGAAGAAGTCCTCAAAGAGGTCGCCGAAGCCACGGAAGAGGTCGTCAAACGCGCCGAAGCCGCCCAGATCCATGCCATGGAGGGCAGCCTCGCCATATAAGTCGTAGAGGTGGCGCCGTTCCGGGTCCGACAGGACCTGGTAGGCCTCCGAAATCTGTTTGAATTTTTCCTCGGCCTCCTTATTGCCGGGGTTACGGTCGGGGTGGTACTTCAGGGCCAGCTGGCGGTAGGCGCTTTTGATCTCCTCCGGCCCGGCGTGGCGCGGCACCCCCAGAAGTTCGTAGTAGTCAGGCATCCCCCTGCCACAACTCCTCGTTTACCCGTAAACTCGGCAAGATCCCCGGTATCTTAACCATTATCATCCCGCCGGGGGATGTCAACCCAAGGTTTCCGGGGCCTCCGGCAGGAGCTTCCGCAGGCGTTCCCTAAGCTCGGGCTCCAGGCCGTCCACCGCCACCAGCTTGGCGCGGCCGGCGGCGCCGTGGAGCAGCCGCACCGCCTGGGAAGGCACCCCCAGGCGCGCCGCCAGGAAGGCCAAAAGCTCCCGGTTGGCGGCCCCCTTCTCCGGCGCCGCGGCCAGGCGGATCTTCAGGCGGTCGCCGTAGAGCCCCGCCACCTCGGTGCGTCCCGCCCCGGGCACGGCCTGCACCCTGAGGAGGTAGCCCTGGCAGGTGACGGCAAAAAAGGCCTCCCGGGGATCAGCCATCATCCCAGCAACCGGGCATAGTCCCGGATGGTCTGCACCAGGAACACCTTGAGGAAGATGATGATGGCCAGCACCACCAGGGGCGAGAAGTCCATGCCGCCGTAAAACAGCCGGAAGCGCCGTCTCAGGGTCCCCAGCACCGGTTCGGTGATGTTGTACAGGAACCGGACGATGGGGTTGTAGGGGTCGGGATTGACCCAGGAGATGAGGGCCCGGGCGATGATGAGCCACATGTAGATCTCCAGGCCCCACGAGAGCACGGTGGCCACGGCTTCCAGGAGGTGTCTGAGGGCGATCATCCGGGTCTCCTTCCGGGAGCATCATTTCATATAAAGGGGAGCAGACGGCATTGTCAAGCCCGGCGTGGCCCTCCGGGCGAATTCGCCCCCCTCATTGCAGGCCGGGACGGCATTTCTTACAATGACACAACAGAGATGCCATTGCGGGGCCAACCCGGGGAAGGGTGGACCCCGGAGTGTGAGCGGGGGAATGACACGGATGCGCGCCTGGCGGGCGCCGCTGGCGCTCTTTTTGGGGCTTCTGCTGCTGGCGGACGGCTGCGGGGCTGGCAGCCCCCGGGAGAAATACCGCACCCAACCGGTGACCCGCCTCACCCTGGAGGAGAGGGTGGTGGCCAACGGCACCGTCAATCCGGTGAGCACCGTCCTGGTGGGCTCCCAGGTCTCCGGCAAGATCGTGGACATCTTTGTGGATTACAATTCGGTGGTCAAAAGGGGCCAGGTGGTGGCCCGCATCGACCCCCGGCTCTTTGAGGCCAAAGTGGCGGAGACCCGGGCCCGCTACCAGCAGACCCAGGCCGACCTGGCCCGGGCCCAGGCCAATCTGGCCGACGCCGAGAATGACTATCGCCGCTATTCCCAGCTCTGGGAACAGAATCTGGTGGCCAGAAATGATCTGGACAAGGCCCTCACCCGCCGCCAGACGGAGCAGGCCAATGTGGCCGCGGCCCAGGCCCAGGTGACCGCGGCGGCCGCGGCCTACCAGGAGGCCCTCACCAACCTGGAATACACCGCCATCACCTCGCCGGTGGACGGGGTGGTGGTCTCCCGCAATGTGGATGTGGGCCAGACGGTGGCCGCCTCCTTCCAGACCCCGACGCTCTTCACCATTGCCCGGGACCTCACCCGGATGCAGGTGGAGACCGCGGTGGATGAAGGGGAGGTGGGCAAGGTGAGGGAGGGGCAGGAGGCCACCTTCACGGTGGACGCCCACCCGGGGACCACCTTCCGGGGCCGGGTCACCAGTGTGCGCCTGGCCCCCCAGATCGTGCAGAACGTGGTCACCTACACCGTGGTGATCTCGGCGGACAACCCCCAGCTGCTCCTGAAGCCCGGGATGACGGCCACCGTCAGCCTGAAGGTGGCCAAAGCCGAGCAGGTGCTGGCGGTGCCCAATGCGGCGCTGCGCTTCCAGCCGCCGGCGGACGAGGCTCCCACCGCGCCCGAGGGGCCGGTGGTCTGGATCCTGGAGCGGGGGGCCCTGAAGCCGGTGGCGGTGGAGACTGGCCTCACCGACGGCGCCTGGACCGAAATCCGCCGGGGGGAGCTGACAGAAGGCCAGCCGGTGGTGGTGGGGACGCCGGACCCCCGTAGCCGGGCAGTTCCCCGCCCGGGCCCCCGGGGGCCGTTCTGATGCGAGGCGGCCTTGCCCAGGGCCTCCGGGAGGGCCGGGCCGTGTTCCCCGCCTCCGGGGGGGCCTGCCGCTCGGCGCCCGCCCGGAGGTGCCCCAGGGCTCCGTGGCCCGGGGGCCGGCCATGACCCCCCTCATCCGTCTGGTGAAGATCACCAAGGCCTACCGCCCGGGACTGCACCCGGTGACGGTGCTCAGGGGCATCGACCTGGAGGTGGCCGCGGGGGAGTTTGTGGCCATCATGGGGCCCTCCGGCTCCGGCAAATCCACGCTGCTCTATATTCTGGGCTGTCTGGACCGGCCCACCGGCGGGGAATACTTTCTGGAGGGCCGGGAGGTGTCGCACTTAAAACCCGATGAGCTGGCGGCGGTGCGCAACACCAAGCTGGGCTTCGTCTTCCAGAGCTTTTTCCTCCTGCCCCGGCTCACCGCACTGGAGAATGCCGAGCTTCCCCTGCTCTACTCCGATGTCCCGGCGGGGGAGCGGCGCCGGCGCGCCCTGGAGGTCCTGGAGCTGGTGGGCCTGGGCGACCGGGCCGGGCACCTGCCCGCGGAGCTCTCCGGCGGGGAGATGCAGCGGGTGGCCATCGCCCGGGCCTTGGTGAACCGGCCGCCTTTGCTTTTGGCCGACGAGCCCACCGGCAACCTGGACCGGGCCAACAGCCACCTCATCATGGGCATCTTTCGGGAGCTCCACGCCCGCCAGGGCCTCACCCTCCTCATGGTGACCCACGACCCGGAGATGGCGGCCTACGCCCGGCGCCGCCTCACCCTGAGGGACGGGGAGATCGTGGCGGATGAAACGGCCAATGAGGAAAGAAGGGGGGAATAGCAGGGGGCCTGCGGCAAGGCGCACCGGGCAAGGCGCACCTGAGCCCAATACCATGCCGTTTTTCGGGAAGGAAAAGCAGCCCCGGCCCCAACCATACTAAGCAGCGACCCTTGGGACCCTGACCCTCAGGGTTATCACCATCAACAATGAACGAATTCCTGAATGACACCTTTGCGGCGCTCAGGCACCGCAACTTCCGCCTCTTTTACGCCGGTCAGGGCATCAGCCTGACGGGCTCCTGGATGCAGGCGGTGGCCCTGAACTGGCTGGCCCTGGTGCTCACCGACTCCGCCTTTTTCCTGGGCCTCATGGGCGCCCTGCAGACCCTCCCCATCTTCCTCTTCTCCTTTGTGGGCGGGGTGGCGGCGGACCGCTACGCCAAGCGCACGCTGCTCTTCGCCACCCAGGGGGCCATGCTGCTGTTGGCGGTGGCCTTGGGCGTCCTGGTGGACGTGCGTCTCATCACCATATGGCTCCTGGGGCTGATTGTCTTTCTTTCGGGCTCGGCCATGGCCTTCGACATCCCCATTCGCCAGGCCTTCATCGTGGAGCTGGTGGGCAAGGCCGACCTGGCCAACGCCATCGCCCTGAACTCCACCCTGTTCAACGGCACCCGGGTGGTGGGGCCGGCCCTGGCGGGGGTGTGCATCGCCGCGGTGGGCATGGCCAACTGCTTCTATCTCAACGCGGTGAGCTTCCTGGCGGTGCTGGTGGCTCTGGCGGTCATCCGCCTGCCCCGGGCGGCCTCGCCCCCCCGGGTGTCCATGGCCCAGGCCTTCCGGGAACTGCGGGACTTCCTCGGGGCCCGGCCGGCCCTGCGCCTGGTGCTGCTGCTCATGACCCTGGTCTCCATCCTGGGGCACCCCTACTACGTGCTCATCCCGGTGCTGGCCCGGGATGTGCTGGGGGCCGGGCCCCAGGGCTATGGCCTTCTCATGGCGGCCAGCGGTCTGGGGGCCTTTGTGGGGGGCCTGTCCCTGGCCCGGCGGCTGCGGCACCGGCCGCCCATGCCCTCTTTTCTGGGGGGCACGGCCCTCTTTCTGGCGGGGGTGCTGGCCCTGTCCCTGAGCCGCCACCTGTGGCTGGCGGTGCCGGCCATGGCCATGACCGGCTTCGGCATGACCACCCAGCTCTCCACCGGCAACAGCCTCCTGCAGCTCAACGTGCCGGACCATCTCCGGGGGCGCATCATGAGCCTCTTCGGCCTCATCATCATCGGCTCCACGCCGGTGGGGAGTCTTCTCTATGGTGCGGTGGCCCAGCACCTGGGGGTGCAGCCCACCTTTGCCCTGGGGAGCCTCACCGCCGCCCTGGCGGTGGTGCTGATGCTCGTCAAAAACCCGGATCTGTGGAACCTGGGCTTCAGCGAGCTGGCCGCCGCCGACCCGGAGGCCCGATAGCCTGGAGCGACCGGGGCGACAGGGATTTTTGAGGGGGCGCCCGGGAATCGCCGGCTTCTCCGCCCTCCCCGCCCCTTGGCCCCCTCCGCAGGTCCCGGCCTCGGGGGAAATTTCGCCGGCGCCTTGGCAAGGCAAAGATTTCCTGTTATATAAAAGAGATTTAAAAATTTACCGACACACGCTCCGCCCAAGACAACTGGTGCCGGCGGGGAGGGGGAGCCCGGCCGGTGGGCCCGGCCCGGCGGAGCGGCGGCTGAACCAGGAGGAGCCATGTCCTATGTGACCATGAAGGAGCTGCTGGAGGCCGGGGTGCATTTCGGCCACCAGACCCGCCGCTGGAACCCCAAGATGCAGCCCTTCATCTTCGGGGCCCGAAACGGCATCCACATCATTGACCTGCAAAAGACCGTCCAGTATTTCAAGGTTGCCTACCATACGGTGGTGGAGAAGGTGGCCGACGGCGGCATCGTGCTCTTTGTGGGCACCAAAAAGCAGGCCATGGACGCCATCGCCGAGGAGGCCACCCGCTGCGGCATGTTCTACGTCAATCACCGCTGGCTGGGCGGCATGCTCACCAACTACGCCACCATCGCCCGCTCCATCGACAAGCTCAAGGCCTTTGAGGCCATGAAGGAGGACGGCAGCCTGAGGCGCTTCCCCAAGAAGGAAATCCTGATGATGGAGAAGCGGGCCGCCAAGCTGGAGCGGGCCCTGGGGGGCATCAAGAACATGGGCCGACTGCCCGACCTCATCTATGTGGTGGACCCCCGCAAGGAGAACATCGCGGTGAGCGAAGCCCGGAAGATGGGCATTCCCATCGTGGCCATCGTGGATTCCAACTGCGACCCCACCATCATTGACTATCCCATTCCCGGCAACGACGACGCCATCCGGGCCATCCGGCTGCTCACCTCCCGCATCGCCGATGCCTGTATCGAGGGGGCGCGCCTGAGGGAGGAGCGTCTCCAGGGCCTGGTGGACAAGGAGGCGGCCCTGGCGGAGACGGAGCCGCCGGCAGCCTCGCCCCCTGAAGAGACGGCGGCGGCCCCGGCCGAGGAGCTGGAAGCCGAAGCCTAACTTCTTCAGCCGGACCGGGAACTCTCACCGGGGCCGGACACTCACCCGCGTCGTGCCTTTAGGACTGTGGCGCAAGGAGGATGACACCCGTGGAGATCTCTGCGGAACTGGTAAAGACCCTGCGAGAAAAGACCAACTGCGGTTTCATGGACTGTAAAAAGGCCCTGAAGGAGACCGGCGGCGATCTGGAGGCCGCCATCGCCTATCTGCGGCAGAAGGGCATCGCCGTGGCCACCAAACGGGCCGAGCGGGCCACCAGCGAGGGCACCGTCTGGGCCGCCCTCAACCCCGCCGGCACCGCCGGGGTGCTCCTGGAGGTCAACTGCGAATCCGACTTTGTGGCCAAGACCGACAGCTTCCAGAACTTCGGCCGCACCCTGGCGGAGCAGCTCCTGGCGCAGGAGGTGGCCGACGTGGAGGCCCTGCTCACCGCCCCCTGGGCCGCCGACCCCCGGCTCACCGTGGGCGATTATCTCAACGAGATCATGGGCCAGCTGGGGGAGAACCTCCGCCTCCGCCGCTTTGTGCGCCTGGAGGGCGGCCTGGTGGCCTCCTATATCCACTTCGGCGGCAAGATCGGGGTGCTCCTGCAGATGGAAGCCCCCCTCACCGAGGCGGCCCGGGTGGTGGCCCACGACCTGGCCATGCAGGTGGCGGCCACCAACCCCCTGGCGGTCCGCCGGGAGGAGGTGGACCCCGAGGCCGTGGCCAGGGAGAAGGCCATCTTCGAGGCCCAGGCCCGGGAATCCGGCAAGCCCGAGAAGATCATTGAAAAGATGGTCAGCGGCCGCCTGGACAAGTTCTTCAAGGAGGTCTGCCTTCTGGAGCAGGCCTTCGTCAAGAACCCCGACCTCACCGTGGCCAAGGTGCTGGAGGAGGCCGGGGCCAAACTGGGCGCACCCCTCACGGTGAGGCGCTTCGTGCGCTTCCAGGTGGGCGCCTGAAGGAGGAACCATGTCCGCCGCTCCCCGTTTCCGCCGGGTGCTCCTCAAGGTCAGCGGCGAAACCCTGGCCGGGGCCAAGCCCTTCGGCCTGTGCCCCGACACCCTGAAGGCCATCGCCCGGGAAATCAAGGCGGCCAAGGCGTTGGACGTGGAGATCGGGGTGGTGGTGGGGGGCGGCAACATCTTCCGGGGGCTGGCCGCCCAGGCCATGGGGCTGGACCGGGCGGTGGCCGACTACATGGGCATGCTGGCCACGGTGATCAACGCCCTGGCCCTGCAGAACGCCCTGGAGCGGGAGGGTATCCCCACCCGGGTGATGAGCGCCATCGCCATGCACGAGGTGGCGGAGCCCTACATCCGGCGCCGCGCCCTGCGGCACCTGGAAAAAGGGCGGGTGGTGATCTTCGCCGCCGGCACCTGCAGCCCCTACTTCACCACCGACACCGCCGGGGCGCTCCGAGCGGCGGAGATCGGGGCCGAGGCCATCTTCAAGGGCACCAAGGTGGACGGCATCTACGACCGGGACCCCATGACCGACCCCGAGGCCGTCTTTCTGCCCCGGCTCACCTACTTTGAGGTGCTGGAGAAGTCCCTTAAGGTGATGGATTCCACCGCAGTGACCATGGCCATGGAGCACAATCTCCCCATCGTGGTCTTCAAGCTCCTCACCCCGGGAAATATGGTGAACGTTTTGCTCGGTCAGGGTATCTGTACGATAGTGGAGAACGTCCCATGAAAGAGAAGGTGATGGAAGAGACCCGGCGCCGCATGACCAAGGTGCTGGAGGTGCTGGGGCACGATCTGGCCCGGGTGCGCACCGGCCGGGCCTCGGTGGCCTTGCTGGAAGGCATCAAGGTGGAGGCCTACGGCTCCCTCATGCCTTTAGCCCAGGTGGCCTCCCTGGCGGCCCCGGAGCCCCGGCTGCTCACCGTGCAACCCTGGGACACCGGCCTGATCGGCGAGATCGAGAAGGCCATCCTCAAATCCGACCTGGGCCTCACCCCGGCCAACGACGGCAAGGTCATCCGCCTGCCCATCCCGGCCCTCACCACCGAGCGCCGGAAAGAGCTGGCCAAAATGGTGAAAAAGATGGCCGAGGAGGCCAAGGTGGCCCTGAGGAACATCCGCCGGGACGCCAATGAGCAGATCAAGAAGCTGAAAAACGACAAGCAGGTCTCCGAGGACGACGCCCACCGGGCCACCGACGAGGTGCAGAAGATCACCGACGAATTCATCAGGAAGGTGGACAGCCTGGCGGCGGACAAGGAAAAGGAGATCATGTCCTTCTGAGGCGGCGATGACACCCCCTTCCCCCTCCCCCCCGAGCCTGGATCCCGCCCGCCTGCCCCGGCATGTGGCCATCATCATGGACGGCAACGGCCGCTGGGCCAGGCAGCGGGGCTATCCCAGGGTGCGCGGTCATGCCGCCGGCGCCGAGTCGGCCCGGGCCATCATCCGGGAGGCCCGGCGGCTGGGGATCGGCTACCTCACCCTCTATGCCTTTTCGGAGGAGAACTGGCAGCGCCCCGCCCGGGAGATCCGCACCCTCATGGCCCTCCTGAAGCGCTATCTGCGGCAGGAGCTCCGGGAGATGCAGGAAAACGGCATCGCCTTCAATGCCATCGGCAACCTGGCCCGCCTGCCCGCCGACGTCCAGGAGGAGCTGCGGCGCACCCGGGAGGCCACCCAGGGCGGCACCGGCATGGTCCTCACCCTGGCCTTGAGCTACGGCGGCCGCAGCGAAATCCTCCAGGCCCTCCAGGCCCTGGCCCGGGAGGTGCAGGCGGGACGCCTCACCCCCGAGGAGATTGACGCTGCCCGCTTTGCCGGCGCCCTCTACACCGCCGGGCTGCCGGACCCGGACCTCCTCATCCGCACCAGCGGGGAATACCGCCTCAGCAATTTCCTCCTCTGGCAGTCCGCCTACACCGAGCTTTATTTCACCGACACCTACTGGCCGGATTTCCGGGAGGCGGAATTCCACCGGGCCCTCAGGGATTACCAGCGGCGGGACCGGCGCTTCGGCCTCACCCAGGAGCAGGTGAAATCCGGGGCCCTGGCCCGGATGCAGGGCGCTCCCCCCCGCTGAGGGCGGCCTGTCGCCGCTCTCGTGGAAGAGAGGCAAGGCGCCCGGGCCCTCTGATCCCTCCCCGTTTCCAATTCCACCGGCAGGACCACCCCGACAGGGCCGGCCCCGACATCGCCGGGGCCCGCAGCCGGCGCCGGTCCGGCCCTCCCCCGGTTCCAGGCAGCTCTCAGGCCGGATCCGGCCTCAGGGGGCGGCAGGGACCCCACCCCCATCGCCCGTCTCCTCGTTTATGGCCTGCCGGGTCTGCAGCCAGGCGTGGAGGCGCTCGGCCACCGGCCGGGTGAAGCCGGGCAGGGCCGCCAGCTCAGAGACCTGCGCGGCCATCAGCTCCCCCAGGCTGGCATAGCGGGAGAGGAGAACCCGGCGGCGGGCGGGGCCGATGCCGGGCACCTGGGTGAGGTGGGAGGCCAACAGCTCCCGGCGGGCCCGGCGGCGATGGTGGCTGACGGCGAAGCGGTGGGCCTCATCCCGCAGGCGCACCAGCAGCAGCCAGCCCGGGGAATCCGCCGGCAAAAACAGGGGGTTTTTGCGGCCGGGGAGGAAGAGGCGGTCCCTGACCGGCTTGCCGTCGGCGCCGGTGCCCTCCTTGGCCAGGGCCACGACCCGGAGGTCCCGGCGGCCCACCTCCGCCAGGGCGGCCTTAACCGCCTGCAGCTGCCCCTTGCCCCCGTCCACCACCAGCAGATCCGGCAGCAACGCCTCCTCCTTGCCGAAGTGGCGCCTGACCACCTCCGCCAGCATGGCGTAATCGTCCTGGCCCGCCACCTCCCGGATGCGGAAGCGCCGGTAGCCCTGCCGGTCCGGGGCGCCGTCGGTGAAGGTGACCAGCGCCCCCACCGGCTGGGCGCCCTGCAGGGTGGAGATATCCAGGCAGGCCAAATTTCGGGGCGGGGCCGGCAGCCCTAAGCGCTGCTGCAGGTCGGCCAGGGCGTCGGGTGGCAGCGGCCCTTTGAGGCGGCGTTCCAGGGCCGCGGCGGCATTGTCCTGGGCCAGGGCCAGCAGGCGCCGGTGGTCGCCGGCCGCCGCGGCAGGGGGCGGGCCGGCCGGGGCGGGGGAGGACCCCGGGGTTGTGAATCCCGGCACCGCCACCAGCTTCACCGGCCGCCCCCGCTGCTCGCTCAGCACCCGGGCCAGAAGCCGCCGGTCGGGAATGTCGTGGGGAAGCAGAATCTCGTCCGGCAGCGGCCGGCCCTCCCGGTAATACTGCTTGATGAAATCCCCCACCAGGTCCAGGCCCGGCAAAAGATCGGGGAAATAGTACTCCTGGCTCCCCACCACCAGGCCCTGGCGCACCAGAAGCACCAGAATGAGGCTGTGGCCGCCGTCCCGGGCCACCCCCAGGACGTCCTGGTCCTTGAAGTGGGGGCGGGCCATGCCCTGGCGCTCCAGGGTCTGGCGCACCGCGGCGATGCGGTCCCTGAGGCGCGCCGCTTTCTCAAACTCCAGGGCCTGGGCGGCGGCGGCCATCTCCCGCTTCAAAGTGAGCAGCAGGCTGCGGCCCCGCCCCTTGAGGAACTGCACCGCCTGAAGCACCGCCCGGCGGTAGTCCTCCCGGCTCACCAGCCCGGCGCACGGCCCCAGGCAGCGCCCCACCTGGGCGTTGAGGCAGGGCCGGGAGCGGGGGACGAGGCGGTTGCCCTTGCAGGTCCTGAGCCCGAAGACCTGCCTCATCAGCCGGACCGTCTCCCGGGCCTGGGCGGCGTGGGCATAGGGGCCGAAATAGAGGGCCCCGTCGGCGGCAAAGCGGCGCACAAAGCGCAGGGCAGGAAAGTCCTCCCCCAAATCCAGCCGGAGGCAGAGAAAGTTTTTGTCATCCCTGAGCTCAATGTTGTAGCGGGGGCGGTGCTCCTTGATGAGGTTGCGCTCCAGGATGAGGGCCTCCCGCTCGGTGGCGGTGAGGAGATACTGCACCTCCCGGATTTTTTTCAGCATCAGGGCGGTCTTGGGGTCGTGCTGCTCCGGGGCCTTGAGATAGGAGGCCAGGCGGTGGCGCAGATTGGCCGCCTTGCCCACATAGAGCACCCGGCCGCCGGCGTCCTTGAACAGGTAGACGCCGGGCTTGCGGGGCACCTGGCGCGCCACCGCCGCCAGGACGGGGGAAGGGGAGGGTCTTTCCATCACAGAACCGCAAGCCGGGCTCCACCGCCGAAGCGGCGGCCCGCCTTTACATCGGCAGTTTTCTTCTTAATATTATGACACAGGAATGCTTCTTCAGGGCCGTGAACCCGCAAGCGGGGGCCGCAGCCCCCCGGCCCTGCCGGAGAGAACAAGGAGAAGGCCATGTCCCTTCCGAAGGGTGTTCTGGGCTCCACCGGGGTGAGCGTCACCCGCCTGGGGCTGGGGGGCGAAGGGGTGCTGCGCACCTTCGGTTATGAGGCGGAGGCCCAGGCGGTGATCGACGCCGCCTTTGCCGGGGGCATCCGCTACTTTGAATCGGCCCGGGCCTATTCGGGGAGCGAAGCCTATCTCGGCCGGGGTTTGGCGGGGCGGCGCCGGGAGGTCTTCCTCACCAGCAAATCCCACGGCCGCAGCCGCAAGGAGGCGGAAGACCACCTGGCCGTCACCCTGCGCCACCTGGACACCGACTACCTGGACCTCTGGCAGGTGCACGATGTGCGCACCGCCCGGGATCTGGCCGCCCTGACCGCCCCCGGCGGGGCCCTGGAGGCCTTCCGCTGGGCCAAAGAGCGGGGCTACGCCCGCTTCCTCGGGGTGACAGGGCACCACGACCCGGAGATCCTGCGCCAGGCACTGGACCTCCTGGACTTCGATACGGTGCTTCTGCCCATCAACCCGGCGGAGCCTGCCCACCGCAGCTTCCTCCCTGTGGCCCGGGAGGCCCGGGAGCGGGGTTTGGGGGTCATTGGCATGAAGGTCCTGGCCCGGGGCCTGGTGGAGCAGCTGGGGGTGGCGCCCGTGGGCGACTTTGTGCGCTATGCCCTGAGCCAGCCGGTGGATGTGGTGGTCATCGGCGCCGACGACGTCTCCCAGGTCCAGGAGCTCCTGGCCGCAGCCCGGGAATTCACCCCCATGCCACCGGCGGAGCAGCGCCGCCTGGAGGAGGCGGTGCGCCCCTTCGCCCGGGGGCTGATGTATTACAAGCCATAGCCCGCAGGCGGATTGCCCTGGGGCAGCGGCCGAAGGGAGGGGGCGGAGCGATCCTCCGCCCGTTGGCCTTTGGCCCCCTCCCCGCACCAAAAGTTCTCAGCCTGGAACCTCCTCCGCTGCCGGACCTTTTTTCCCCATTTCCCGGTGATCCTGCGATCCTGGCCCCTGAAGGCCGCTTCGGGCGGCAGGGAGGGCCGGTTCTGACCGGCATCGGGGGCGGGACCCGGGGACCCGCCGGCCTCCGGGGCCCTGCCGGCCCTGCCGGCCGGGGCCACGGGATGGAAGGTAATCCTGCCCCCCTGCGTCCGGGCTTAAAGGTGGAGGCTGCCAGGCTGAAGGAGTTCAAGGAATTCGCCCTCAAGGGCAATGTGGTGGACATGGCCGTGGGCATCATCATCGGCGCCGCCTTCGGCACCATTGTCAAATCCCTGGTGGATGACATCCTCATGCCGCCCCTGGGCCTGCTGGTGGGCAATGTGGACTTTTCCAACCTCTTCGTGGTGCTCCGGGAAGGGAAGGCCGCCGGCCCCTACGTCTCGGTGGCGGCGGCCAAGGAGGCCGGGGCGGTGACCCTCAATGTGGGCCTGTTCCTCAACACGGTCATCAGCTTTCTCATCGTCGCCTTTTCCGTCTTTCTGGTGGTCAAAGGCATGAACTGCCTGAAGCGCCAGGGGCCGCCGCCGGACTCCGGCACCGAGGAATGCCCTTTCTGCATCAGTGCCATTCCGCTGAAGGCGGGGCGCTGTCCACATTGCACTTCAGAACTGCCGGCCTGACCTGCGGCCGGGAAGGTGGAGTGCTCCGGCAAAGGCATGTCTTTGGCACTTGGGGCCGAAGTAACATCATCTTCGGTTCCCGGGAAAAAATTTATTTACATCTTTTCAGAATCCTTTTACCATTCGCAAATGGGAATCTGTCCCGAAAGTCTCAGTCCGGGGACCCGCCTGGCCCGGGGGAGGCGGCGTCGGATGGATGCCGGTTCGGAAGACTGACTGCCCGAGGGGGAGGGCTTCCAAAGGGATTTTCCGCCCAGGTTTGGAGGTCGAATAAGAGAAATTTCCCCATCTGGGGAAAAAAGTTAGGGGAGTGGTTAAAGAAATTCGGGCGTCCACCCGTCAAGAGAGAAGAGGGGCTCCCCAAGGGTCCCAAAGAAGGGGAAGGGAGAGACCGGTGACACAGGTTTGGCCGGGCGGCGCAAACCGGAATTAAGGGGGGAAGGATGTTAAGGTTCAGCCGGAAGCGGGGGGCAGGAGGCATGGGGCGCCTGCTCCTGGTCCTGCTGGCGGCGGCCCTGGTGGCGGGTCCGGGAGGAGATTCCGCCCAGGGGGCGCAGCTGAGCATCAAGGACCAGGAGCTGACCCAGACCCTGAAACTGAAGGCGGGGCAGTCCAAGGTCCTGCGGACGCCTTTCACCATCACCCGGGTGAGCGTGGCGGACCCGGAAGTGGCGGACATCATCCTCACCAGCCCCCGGGAAATCTACATCAACGGCCTCTCTCCGGGGGTCACCAACCTGAGCCTGTGGGGTGCCGGCCGCTTCACCAGCGCCCGGGTGACGGTGGAGGCGGATGTCACCCTCCTCAAGGAGAAGCTGGCCCAGGTCCTGCCCAAAGAGAAGATCGCGGTGCAGGCTGCGGATGAGTCCATCGTGCTCTCCGGCGAAGTCTCCGGTCCCCTGGCGCAACAGACCGCCGTGAACCTGGCCCTGCCCTTTGTGGGCAACAAAAAGGACCGGGTGGTCAATCTGCTGCACATCGGGGGGGTGCAGCAGGTGCTGGTGGAGGTGCGGGTGGCGGAGATCAACCGCAACATCGGGCGCCGCCTGGGGATCAACTTCAACATCATCGACCGGAGCGGCAACGCCTTCGGCATCAGCACCATCGGCAATCTCACCACCGTGACGGGTCCGACCCGCACCTTCGGCGGCACCACCTTCACCCAGACCATCGGGCAGACCATCAACGCCATCGCCGGCTGGAAGACGGGGAGCTATCTCTGGACCGTCTTCTTTGACGCCCTGAAGGAGCACCGTCTGGGCCGGCTGCTGGCGGAGCCCAACCTGGTGACCACCAGCGGCCAGGAGGCCAGCTTCCTGGCGGGCGGCGAGTTTCCGGTGCCGGTGCCCCAGCAGTTTCAGACCATCACCATCGAATGGAAGAAGTTCGGGGTGGGGCTGGTCTTCACCCCCACGGTCCTGGAGGAGAACCGCATCGCCCTGAAGGTGGCGCCGGAGGTGAGCGAGCTGGATTTCAGCGCCGGGGTGGTTCTGCCCCCCGGCGGCTTTGCCGTGCCGAGCATTCGGGTGCGGCGCCTGTCGTCCCACGTGGAGGTCCAGGATGGCCAGACCTTCGCCATCGCCGGGCTGATCTCGGATTCCCATCGCACCGCGGCCAGCCGCTTCCCCATCCTGGGGGAGATCCCCATCCTGGGCCTGCTCTTCCGCTCCCAGGAATATCAGAAAGATGAAACCGAGCTCGTCTTCCTGGTGACGCCGCACCTGGTGAAGCCCATCACCACCCAGGCCAAGCTGCCCACGGAGAAATTCGTGGAGCCCAGCGACCTGGAATTCTATCTCCTGGGATGGCAGCAGGGGGCCGGCAGGGCGGCAACGGCGGCACCCGCGGCTTCCGGCGGCCAGCCCGGCGGCCAGACCACGCCCCCGGGGTTCGGGCGGCAGCAGGTGGAATAGGGGGGGGACATGACTCTCAGGCGTTTGATACTCGCAGGTCTGGTGACGCTGGCGACCTTGGGGCTCTTGTCGGCCTGCACGGTGAACACCGAATACCTGGAGCAGGATTACGGCCGCTCCGTAACCCACAATATGGTGGGCCAGTTTGTTAACCCCCGGGCCGGCCAGGTGAATACCCCCACCGCCGGCCTGGACCCGGTTTCCAGCGGCAATTTGCTGGGCAAATACGAAAAGAGTTTTGCGGCCGAGGAAGGCCGGCCCATGCTGCAGCTCACCACCGGGACAGGCAAGTGAGCCCGGCAGGGGCTGACAGGTCCGGGAAGGGCAGGAGGCCGCTTCAGGTCCCGTCAGCCGTGGGATAACCTCCGCACGGGGCCGGTTCAGGACCTGAAGGGTCCGGCAGCCACAAGGGGGGGAGAGATGAAGCCTGAGGAGCAGGGTTCCCGACAACCCGGAGGGGGGGAGGGGCGGAAAGGGCCGGTCTGGGCGCTTGTGATGCTGGGCCTGGGATGTCTGGCCCTGGCCGCCGTGGTGGCGGCCTGCAGCAGCTCTCCCCTGCATCGCAGGCTGTCCGGCCCCAAACTGGCCCGGCAGTTTGCCCAGATGGTGCGGCCGCCGTCCTCTGAGACCGCCCGCCTCCTCAACAATGCCAGCATCCTGAGAAGTCTGGGCCGCAGCCACCTGGCGGTCAAGGAACTGGAAGAGGCCCTGCAGCGGGATCCGGGCAATCTGAAGGTGGTAGACGCCCTGGCGCAATGCTATGAAGATCTGGGGGACTACGCCCGGGCCCAAACCCTCTACGAGGCGGCCCTGGCCAAAAACCCGCAGCACACGGCGCTGCGCAACAATCTGGGTTTTTCCTATTACCAGTCGGGTGAGTGGCAGAAGGCCGAAGCCTGCTTCCGGGAGGCGCTGAAGCTCGACCCGGCCAACCGCCAGGCCCGGAACAATCTGGGGCTGCTGCTGGTGCGGCAGGGCCGCCAGGCCGAAGCCCTGGCCCTGTGGCAGGAGCGGGAAGGGGAGCAGGTGGCCCGGGAGCTCCTGGCCCAGGCCCTGGCGGCGGTGGGGGAGAAGGCCCCGGTGCAGACCGCTCGTCGTTCTTCACCGACCCCTACCCCGGCAGTGGCCCCTCCTGCGTCTGCCCCAGCAGTCGCTCCTTCTGCGTCTGCCCCGGCGGCCGCTCCCTCCCCGGCGGCGGCCGTCCCGCGGGCTCCGGTGGCGGCCCCACAGCCCCAGGTTCAGCCCTCAGTCGCCGCGCCTCGCCCGCCTGAGGTTACCCCACCGCCTGCGTCCTCTCCCATGAAGGAGGCCCAGGGGACCAGGGAAACTCCGGCGAGCCCCCCACAGGCGGCTGCGCCGAGTCCGCCCAAGCCGGTGGTGAGTGGCGGTTCCACTGCTGTCGCCTTTTCTGCTGCTCCGTCACCGCCCTCACCGGCTCCACCTGCTGCGCCGGCCAAGACCGCCGGGGCTGGAGCGACTCCGGTGGCTTCCGGGAGCCCGGCCAAGGCGGCTCCGTCTGCCCCGCCGGCGACTTCACCCCCTTCGAAACCCGCTCCGGAGGCGGCAGCCAAGCCCCGGCCCACGCCTTCAGTCGCCGCCTTGGCGCCTGCAGTGACCCCAGCGCGCCCCGCTCCTGAAGCGGCGCCGACCCGGGTGGCCCAGGCCGAAGCCGAATCGGACCGGTCTGCTGTCCCCACGCCCCCTGCCAAGGCAACGGCCGCGATTGGCAAAGCCTCACCCGCCCCGGCCGCCGTCCGTCCGCCTGTGGCGGGATCACCGGGGTCCCAGCCGGATATTTCCGAGGCGAAGGCCCCGTCCGGATCCCCCCAGGCCG
>CALEAV010000013.1 GCA_937943575.1 uncultured bacterium
CCCAACCCCCTTTAAGGGGTTGGGAGGGGAGGGCGGGGGAGCTGCTCCTCCCCCGGCCCTCCCCTCAGATTCCCAACCTCTCAAGGGCCAGGAGCCAGCGTTTGCGCTCCGGCCCGGCGCTGTAGCCCCCGAGTCTGCCGCCGGCGGCGGTGACCCGGTGGCAGGGGATAAAAAGGGGAAGGGGGTTGGCCCGCAGGGCCTGGCCCACGGCCCGGGCGGCCCCGGGCTTTCCCAGACGCCGGGCCAGCTCACCGTAGGTCAGCGTCCGTCCCGGGGGGACTTTCCGCAGCTCCTCCCAGACCTGCCGCTGGAAAGGGGTGCCGGCCAGGTCCAGGGGCAGGGAGGAGAGATCCGGATTGCGGCCGGCGAAATACTCGGCAAGCAGGGCCACGGCCCGGCCCAGCCAGGGGGGGGCTCCCGGGGGGGCCTCCCGGGGCAGCTCCGCCGGGGGCGCCGCGGCAAATTCCAGGGACCAGAGTCCCAGGTAGGTGGCGCTGAGGACCGCCGGCCCCAGGGGCGTGGTGAGGTGCACCCGGAAGGTGGGACAATAGCGGCGGCCCCGGGTCATGTGTCCCTCCGGCGGGCCAAAACGCCGTACCACAGGTTCTGATCCAGGGCCGCCACCACCTCCAGGGGGCTGGCGGCCAAAGCCTCCCGGAAGGGGACCATCTGGGTGCCCAGGATGCCGGAGAAGATATACCAGGTCTTGGTGAGGAATTCCGGCACCGCCAGCAGATCCAGGAGCACATCCAGATGGATGTTGGCCAGGGCCAGATCGGCGGCGGGATGGGTGAAGTGGCGGGCATCCCCCTGGATGAGGAGGACCCGGTCGCTGACCTCATTGTGGCGGAAGTTGCGCTGGGCGGTGCGGACCGCCAGGTCGTTGTACTCCACCGCCACCGCCTGCTTCGCCCCCAGGGCCAGGGCCGCCAGGGTGAGGACGCCGGTCCCGGTGCCCAGATCCAACACCCGGAAGACGGGCTCCGACTCGCAGACCTGCCGCAGCAGGGTGAGGCACAGGCGGGTGGTGGGATGGTAGCCGGAGCCGAAGGCCAGGCCCGGCTCCAGCCTCAGGAGGACATCCCCGGGCTGGGGCTGGGGCTCCCACCACACCGGGCAGAGGTAAAACCCCGCCACCCGGGTGGGGGTGAAGGCCTGACCGGCCTCCCAGTCGGCGTAGTTGAGCTCGGTGGCCGAGAGAAAGGTGCCGGCCTCAGGCTCCGCCGCCAGCCATGTCAGCACCTCCGCCTCCCGGGGGCGGGAGAAGAAGAGATAGGAGCAGTCCCCCTCCCGCCAGCAGCCGAGAAAATCCTCGGCAGTCAGCCACCCGGGCGGCGTCACCCGCCCCAGGATTTCATACACAAAGAGCTTTTCCGGCGGCGCCATGCCATCTCCTGCTTCGGGTCTTTTGGGGGGAGGTGCGGGAGAGCGGCGGCTCCTGCGCCCTTGCCTCCATCTCCCCTCCCACCCTTACGGGCCAAGGGAGGGGGCAAAGAGGGGGGAGGGGCCCACTCCCCCGGCCCTCCCCCAAAATATCGGCTTTGCGCGGTTCCGACAATCCCCTTGTGTTTTTTCGGGGAGCGCTGATATATTTAGTTCTTTAAAAAATCGTGAAGGCAGAGACATGCTCCTCACCGGACGCACCCACAGATTCGGGGATGACATCAACACCGATGAGATCATCCCGGCCCGCTATCTCAACACCTCCGACCCCGCCCAGCTGGCCCGCCACGTCATGGAGGACGCCGACCCGGAGTTCGTGCACAAGATGCAGCCCGGCGATTTCATCGTGGCCGGCAAGAATTTCGGCTGCGGCTCCTCGAGGGAGCATGCCCCCATCGCCATCAAGGCGGCGGGGCTCTCCGGGGTCATCGCCGAGTCCTTTGCCCGCATCTTTTACCGCAACGCCTTCAACATGGGACTTCCCATCTTTGAGTGCCCCGAGGCGGCCCGGGAGCTCCAGGGCGGCGAGACCGTGACGGTGAACCTGGACACCGGCGAGATCACGGTCAAAGAGACCGGCAGGCGCTACCAGAGCCAGCCCATCCCGCCCTTCATGCAGGAGCTGCTGGCGGATGGCGGGCTCATCCCGCATCTGAAAAAGCGACTGGAGGCCCAGACATCATGACCTATCGCATCGCAGTCATTCCCGGGGACGGCACCGGCCCGGAAGTGGTGGCCGAAGGCCTGAAGGTGCTCCGGGCCGTGGCCGGCCCCGCCAATCTGTCCTTTGACTTCGTCCACTATGACCTGGGGGGCGAACGGTATCTCCGCACCGGCGAGACCCTGCCCGACAGCGTCCTTGCCGAGCTGCGGCAGTTCCATGCCATCTACCTCGGGGCCATCGGCCATCCGGAGGTGCCCCCGGGCATCCTGGAAAAGGGCATTCTCCTCCGGCTCCGGTTCGAGCTGGACCAGTACATCAACCTCAGGCCCGTGGTTCTTTATCCCGGGGTGGAGACGCCCCTGAAGGACAAGAAGCCCGAGGACATCAACTTCGTGGTGGTGCGGGAGAACACCGAGGGGCTTTACGCCGGCGCCGGGGGGGTGCTCAAATACGGCACCCCCGATGAGGTGGCGGTGCAGGAGTCCATCAACACCCGCAAGGGCGTGGACCGCTGCCTGAAATACGCCTTCGAGCTGGCCCAAAAGCGCCGCAAAAAACTCACCCTGGTGGGCAAGACCAACGTCCTCACCTACGCCTTCGGGCTGTGGTACCGGGCCTTTGAGGAGATGGCGGCCCAGTATCCGGACGTCACCACCGACTACGCCCACGTGGACGCCACCTGCATGTGGTTTGTGAAAAACCCCGAGTGGTTTGACGTCATCGTCACCGACAACATGTTCGGGGACATCATCACGGATCTGGGGGCCATCATCCAGGGCGGCATGGGGGTGGCGGCCGGCGGCAACATCAACCCGGAAGGCGTCTCCATGTTCGAGCCCATCGGCGGCTCCGCCCCCAAATACACCGGGAAAAAAGTGGTCAACCCCATCGCCGCCATCGCTGCGGCCCAGATGATGCTGGAGACCCTGGGCGAGGCCAGGGCCGCCGCTGCGGTGGAGGCGGGCATCCGCCAGACCGTCACTATGATGAAATCCATGGCCGCCGGGCAGATGGGCTACACCACCGAAGAGGTGGGCGACCTGGTGGCCCAACACGCCGCGGCGGCGTTATAGGGAATTGCTGGAGGAGGGCCGGGGAACGCGGTTCCCCCGCCCTCCCCCAGACCCCCACCCCACCCCCTTGAGGGGAAATGGGGGAGGGCAGTTAAGGGAGGGGGGAGGAGGCCGCTGGCCCCCGGCCCCTCCCCCGCATTCAGCACGGAGATCAGCAATGAGTCGGCAATACAAGGTAGCAGTGGTGGGCGCCACCGGCGCGGTGGGCCAGCAGATGGTGGAGTGTCTGGAGGAGCGCCAGTTCCCGGTGAGCGAGCTCAGGCTGCTGGCCTCGGAGCGCTCCATCGGCAGATACCTCACCTACAAGGGCCGGGAGATCCCGGTGGATGTCCTCACCCGGGACTCCTTTCAGGGGGTGGACATCGCCCTGTTTTCCGCCGGCGGCAGCGTCAGCAAGGAGTTTGCACCCCTTGCGGCCGCGGCCGGTGCGGTGGTGGTGGACAACTCCAGCGCCTGGCGCATGGACCCTGAGGTGCCCCTGGTGGTCCCCGAGGTCAACCCCCAGGACATCGCCCTCTACCGGAACAAAGGCATCATCGCCAACCCCAACTGCTCCACCATCCAGATGGTGGTGGTGTTAAAGCCTCTGCACGACGCCGCCCGCATCAAGCGGGTGGTGGTCTCCACCTACCAGGCGGTCTCCGGCACCGGCCAGAAGGCGGTGGAGGAGCTGGCGGCGCAGGTGCGGGCCCTGTTCAACAACCAGGAGCTGCCCCGCCAGGTCTATCCCCATCGCATCGCCTTCAACTGCTTCCCCCACATCGACGTCTTCCTGGAGAACGGCTACACCAAGGAAGAGATGAAGATGGTGAACGAAACCCGGAAGATCATGGGGGATGATTCCATCCGAGTGACGGCCACCACGGTGCGGGTGCCGGTCTTCTACGGCCACTCGGAGTCGGTGAACATCGAAACGGAGCGCAAGCTCACCCCGGAGGAGGCCCGGGCCCTCCTCTCCCAGGCCCCGGGGGTCAAGGTGGTGGACGACCCGGCCAATAACCGCTACCCCATGCCCCTGGAGGCCGCCGGCCAGGACCTCACCCTGGTGGGCCGTATCCGGGAGGACTTCAGCATCGACAACGGCCTCAACCTGTGGATCGTGGCGGACAACCTCCGCAAGGGCGCGGCCACCAATGCGGTGCAGATCGCCGAGATCCTCATCCGGGACTATCTGAAGTGACCGGGGGCACAGAGGGCCGGGGGGAGGGGGCCATTCCGGGGCCGGGCGAGGGGTGGCCGGCCCGGGAGAGAGCAAGCGGGGAGCCGGCAGCCCGCCCCCCAGTGCGGATCATAATGTGCGCATCATTGCCGGGGAATTCCGGGGCCGGCGCCTGGCGGCAGTCAGAGGGCGGGTGCGTCCCACCAGCGACCGGGTGCGGGAGGCCATCTTCAACATCCTGGGCGGGGAGGTGGCCGGAGCCCGGGTGCTGGACCTCTTTGCCGGCACCGGGGCCCTGGCCCTGGAGGCCTTAAGCCGGGGGGCGGCGATGGCGGTGCTGGTGGAGGAGGCCCCCGCCGCCGTGGCCGTCATCCGGCAAAATGTGGCGCACCTGGGCGTGCAGGAGCGGGTGCGTCTCTTGCCCCTGCCGGTGGCCGGCGCGATAAAGAAGCTGGCCCGGGCGGGGGCGCACTTTGAGGTGGTCTTTCTCGATCCTCCCTACGGCCAGGGGCTGGCGGCCGCCACCCTGACGCAGCTGGGGGAGGGCAAGGTGCTGGGGGCAGGGGCTATCGTGGTGGCCGAGATGAGCCGCCGGGAAACCCCGCCGCCGGCGGCCGGTAGGCTCACCTTAAGGGAGGTGCGGGACTATGGCGACACCCGGGTGGCCTTTTATGCCTGCGCCACGGCGCACGAAAAGGAGCCATGACCTTCATGCCTGACCTGGCGGTATATCCGGGGACCTTCGACCCCATCACCAATGGCCATGTGGACCTGATCAAACGGGGTCTGAAGATCTTTGACCGCATCATCGTGGCGGTGGCCAAAAACCCGGGGAAAAGGCCCCTGTTCACCCTGGAGGAGCGGGCGGACATGCTGCGGGTGGCCCTCAGGGACATCCCCGGGGTCACCATCGACACCTTCGACGGTCTGTTGATGGACTACTGCAAGAGGGTGCAGGCCCGGGTGGTGTTGCGGGGCCTTCGGGCGGTCACCGATTTCGAATACGAGTTCCAGATGGCCATGATGAACCGGCGCCTGGACCCGGAGGTCGAAACGGTCTTCCTCATGACCGGCCTGAAGTGGGTCTTCCTCAGTTCCAGCATCCTGAAGGAGGCTGCGGTGCATGGCGGCGACATCCAGGAGATGGTGCCGCCCGTGGTCTACGAGATGCTCCGAAAAAAATTCGGACTTCCCCCGAAGGACTGACCCATGCGCATCTGCGTCATCGACGGCCAGGGGGGCGGCATCGGCGCGGCCATCATCAAGCGGGTGAAGGAGGTCTTCGGCGAGGAGCACGAGGTCATCGCTCTCGGCACCAATGCGGTGGCCACCGCCCAGATGATGAAGGCCCGGGCCAACCGGGGGGCCAGCGGCGAAAACGCCATCGTGCGCACGGCGCCCACCGCCGATGTCATTGTGGGGCCGCTCTCCATCGTGCTGGCCAACTCCATGATGGGGGAGCTCACCCCGAAAATGGCGGAGGCCATTGCCTCCTCTCCGGCCCCCAAGCTGCTTTTGCCCCTGACCCAGGAAAAGGTGGAAATTGTGGGTCTGGTGCCTGAACCCTTACCCCATCTGGTGGAAAAGATCGTCAGCGACCGCCTCAAGGAGTTGAGCAAACATGTGTGAAGCCTCTGCCTATATCATCCGGGACGGCCAGGAGGAATTGCTGCTGGCGGATGTGGACATCATCGAGCCCGAGGGCGACCAGCTCAGGCTGGTGAGCATCTTCGGCGAGCAGAAGGTGGTCCGGGCCGCCATCCACAGCCTCAACCTCATCAACCACAAAGTGCTGCTGGTGGAAAAGACCTAAAAGAAATCGGGATCGTTGAGGAGGGGCCGGGGAGCAGTGGCCCCCCCGCCCCCCTCAGATCCCCCTATGTGGGGTTGGGGGTGAGGGTCTGGGAGAGGGGGCAGGGGTCTTTGATCCCTCCCCCCTTCTCCCAGATCACCTCCGGGGCAGGATTTCCACTCTGATCTTGCCGTCCAACAGGGCCCGGAAGCGCTCTGCGTCCTCCAGGGTCCCCAGGGTGCCGCCGAAGTGCATGGGGACGGCCACCTGGGGCTTGAGGGCCAAAGCCGCCCGGGCCGCCTCCTCAGCGTCCATGGCCATCACCCCGCATACCGGCAGGAGGGCAATGTCCACCTCCAGATCGTTCATCTCCGGAATGAAGTCGGTGTCGCCGGCAAAATAGAGGCGGACGCCCTCCAGGGTGACCACAAAGCCCAGGTAGCCGGCCCGCCGGGGGTGGAAGTGGCTCTCCCGGTTGTAGGCCGGCACCCCCTGGATCACCATCTCCCCCACCCTCGCCTCCTCCCCCGGCTCCAGGGCCAGGACCGGGGGCCCGATTTTGGCCGCCGCCTTTTTATCGCTCACCACCACCGTGTGGGCCCGCCGGATCCTCCCGATGTCCACCGGCGAGCAGTGCTGGGGATGGTCGTGGCTGACCAGGATCAGGTCCGCGGGCCGCTCCAGCTGCAGGGCGAAGGGGTCGAAGTAAATGACCGGCGGCCCTTCATAGATGAAACTGGCGTTCCCCAGCCACCCCAGACGGGACAGAACCTTCTCCAGCATCGGGCACCTCCTGCCTCCGTGAAATGCCGCCTGCTGCAACGGGTAACACCCAGAAGGGGTGAAGGGGCGGGTGTGAGGGGGCAGGGCAGGAGACCGGGTCCTGCCCCCTCCCGGAGCACCCGCACCGGTCCATGAAAGTTTCCGTGTGCCTGAGGGAAAGATAAGTCTTCCGGCAGACGGAAGGAAGGGCAGGCGGCGGGAAGGGAGGGGTTTTTCGCCCCGGGGCCCCGAGGGCGGGGGAGGCCCCGCCCCGGGCGCTTCTGAAGCTCACTGGACTTTCACATACCGGCCGTCCTTGATTTCGAAGAGGTAGACGCCGCCCCCGGGGACGCCGCTCCGCACCACGTCCCGGGCCTCATTGAAGGAGAGCCGGCCGGTGACGCCGTCGAAATCCTTCACCTCCTCCAGGAATTTCTTCACCCCCTCGCTGGTGGGCCCGTATTTGGCCATGCCCGCCAGGATGAGGGAGGTGGCGTCATAGGTGAGGGCGGCGAACATGATGTTCACCGGCTCCTTGGCGGCCGCGGCCTGCTGATAATAGCTCTCCCGGAATTTTCTGTTCTTCGGGGTGTCGTAGTTCTCATCATACTCGCCGTTGATGAGATGGCCCTCCGCCGCCTTGCCCGCCAGCTTGGCGTATTCCGGATCCATGTCGCCGTAGACTCCGATGATCTTCTGGTTCAGGCCGAGGCTGCGGGCCTGGGCCGCGGCGGGGGCGGTCTCCGGGGTGTAGCCGGGGATGAAGAGAATATCCGGGTTGGCGGCCTTGATGGTGGTGAGCTGGGCCTTGAAGTCCCGGGAACCCCGCATGAAGGATTCGGTGGCCACCACCTTGATGCCCTTGGCCTCAAAGTCTTTGCTGAAGGTCTCGGCGCAGCCCTTGCCGTAGGGCTCGTTGCTGAACAGGATGGCCACCGTCTTGGGCTTGAGCTTGTCGGCGATGTACTGGGTCATCACCGCGGACTGGGCGTCGATGCGGGTGCAGCCCCGGTAGAGGTAGGGGCTGGCGCCGCTGATCTTGGGGGAGGTGGCGGTGGGGGTGATGAAGACCACCCTGGCCTCCTCGGCGCTCTTGAAGGCCGCCAGGGTGCCGCCGGAGGTCATGGGCCCCACCAGGGCCTGCACCTTGTCCACGTTGATGAGTTTCTGCACCGCATTCACCGCCGCGGTGGGGGAGTCCTTCTCATCCTCAAAGATGACTTCCACCTTGCGGCCCTGGATGCCGCCGGCGGCGTTCACCTCCTCCACCGCCATCTGCACCCCCCGCTTGGCGGGGATGCCGTGCTCGGCGCCGATGGACAGGCGCAGGACCGAGCCGATCTTCACCGGCTCCGCCGCAAAGACCCCGGCGGCCAGGGCGAGGCCCGCCGCCAGGGCCGTCACCACCAGAAATGCTCCCTTCTTCATTGCCACACCTCCGGACCGAAATGGTAAATTGCCAGTTTCCCTTCTGCGGGTCGGCCTTCCGCCAGGCCGGGCAAGGCGGCCCCTGCCGGTGTCCCCCAAAGGCCCGCCATATCCCCCCTGCGGAAGCCGTCTCCATCCTTCCCTGAAAGGCGCCGGATGTCAAAAGGAAACGGGAGGGGCGAGCCTGATTTTGATGATTTTGCCCTCCCGGGTCAGGGTGAGGAGGTTGTCCTCGGGCTTGAGGGCGGCCGCCACCTCCTGGGCGCTGCGGACCTCGGTGCCGTTGACCGCCAGCAGCTCATCCCCCGCCTTCAGGCCCGCCCTGTCCGCCGGGCTGCCCGGTTCCACCTGGGTGAGGAGCAGGCCCTTCTTGCCCGGCTGGGCGACGGGGAGCACGCTGAACCCCAGCTTCGGGACCGCCGGTCTTCCCGGGGTGGAGGTGGGCAGCTGGGCAAAGCTCAGGGTGGGCGGCACCCTGTCCCTGGGGATGGCGGGGTTGCCCGCCGCGGCCATCAGGGACCGCACGGCCCGATACACCCTCTCGATTGTGGGCTGGCCGGCGGCCGCCAGGGTAATGATCTCCGGCAATCCCGCCGATCCCGGGATGGACACCCAGAAACTCCAGGTGGGGTCCTTGGGCTCCGGGGCCATGAGCTGGGACAACTTGATGCTCTCCAGGGGAAAGGTCCTGGTCTTCTCCACCTCCTCGGGGGTCTGGGTGGAGAAATGCAGGGGCAGCGGCCGGCTGTAAATGACCCCGGAGCCCTCCTTCACCCGGGTGACCTTGTATTTCAGGGTCAGGGTTTTGGGGCCCAGGGCAAAGGCCTGCACCGGGATCGGCACCGGGTTGTAGCCCCCGGTATCGGAGGGGAGCATCTCCACGACCCTGAGATGGCTGAGCTCCGCCTGGAGGGCCCGGGCCGCCTCCTCCACCTCCCGGAAGAGGGGCGGGTCATAAGGGATGGTGGCCTTGGCGGCCATTGCCGTCGCCCCCAGCGGGGAGAGCATCCCGGCCAGGATGAACAACCCCAGCAACCTGCGCATGGGTCCTTACCTCCCGATGTCTGCCCGGCCCAGGGGCGGGTCCGGCTCCCTTTCCCTTTCCTCCCCTTCGTCCTCGAAGGAGAGAATCGGAGGGGAAATGCCCCCGGCCCGCCCCCGGGGACGGAATCACTTCGACGAAGTGCCCATCTCCTTCAGAAGGATGCGGGCGTTGAGGCCCAGGTGGTCCTGGAGGTGACGGCGCACCGTGCGGCACAGCCCCTCCAGGGCCTTCACCTCGTCGGAAAACAGGATCTCATCCAGCACCAGATGGATATCCAGGACCTCCAGGCCGTCCTCTTCCGCCACCTCCCAGGAGTGGGGGGGCAGATGACCGCCCAGGGCCTCCCGGAGCAGGGCCCGCAGGTGCTCCGGGTGCACCTTGATGCCCCCCACGGAGCAGATGGCGTCCACCCGCCCGAAGATGCCGGTGAGGCGGGGCAGGGTGCGCCCGCAGGGGCAGGGGCTTGGGTCCAAGGCGGTGCGGTCGCCGCTGCGGAAGCGGATGAGGGGGAAGGCCTGGGTGGACAGGGTGGTGATGACCAGCTCCCCTTCCGTTCCCGGGGGCAGAGGGCGGCCGCTGTCGGGGTCCACCACCTCCGGGTAGAAGTGGTCGGCGTTGAAGTGGAAGCCGCTTTCGGCTTCACAGGAGAAGGCCAGCCCCGGGCCCATGACCTCGGTGATGCCGTAGGCCCGGGCGATACTCACCCCCAACCCCTCGGCGAGCTCCCGGCGCACCGGCTGGGGGAGGGGCGCAGCCACCAGCAGGACCCGCCTGAGGCTCAGCTCCGCCGGAGTGAGCTCGAGGGCCCGCATGACGGTGAGGAGATGGCGGGCCGCCGGCGGGGTGGCCACCAGCACCGAGGTCTTGTAGTCCCGCATCACCATGAGCTCTTTGGCGTAATTGAGAGTGGCCGCGGGGATCACCGAGGCCCCCAAGTGCTCGGCCCCGGCCTGCAGGTCCCGGCGCCAGTTGGCCAGCCCCGGGGGGATGATGAACTGCACGATGTCCTCCCGGGTGACCCCGGCCGCCCGGTAGAGGCGGGCCAAAAGCTCCAGCCACAGCCTCAGGTCCTGGGCGGTGTAGCCCACCACCAGAGGCCGCTCGGTGGTGCCCGGGGAGGAGACGATGCGCACGATGTCCCGCAGCGGCACGGCAAAGAGGCCGTAAGGGTAATTCTCCGACAGGTCCTCCCGGGTGGTGAAGGGGAGGCGGGAGAGGTCCGCCAGGGATTTGACGTCTTCCGGGCGCACTCCGGCCCGGTCGAACTGGCGGCGGTAGAATTTCACCTGCCGGTAGGCCCGGGTGAGGGTGCTTTGCAGGCGCTCCAGCTGCAGGAGCTCCAGCTCCGCCGCGTCCAGGGTCTCAGGAGAGGGCTCGTGCACGCCTTACCTCCCGTCGGTGAAGTCCTTGTAATCCCGCCCCAGGTAGGCCCGGGTCACCTGGCGGTCGGCCAGAAGCTCCCGGGCGGCGCCGCTTAGGATGATGCGGCCGGTCTCCAGGACGTAGGCCCGGTCGGCGATCCTCAGGGCGGCCCGGGCGTTCTGTTCCACCAGGAGCACGGTGAGGCCCTCGTCCCGGAGGCGGGCCAGGGTGGCCATGATGGTTTCCACCACGATGGGGGCCAGCCCCAGGGAGGGCTCATCCAGAAGCAAAAGGCGCGGGCGGGCCATGAGGGCCCGGGCGATGGCCAGCATCTGCTGCTCCCCGCCGCTCATGGTGCCGGCGGGCTGCTCCAGGCGCTCCTTCAGGCGCGGAAACAGCTCAAAGACCCGCTCCCGGTCGGCGGCGATCTCCGCTGCGGGTGCCCGGCGATGGCGGTGGTAGGCTCCCAACAGGAGGTTGTCCGCCACGCTCAGGGGCGCAAAGAGCTGGCGGCCTTCGGGCACCAGGGCCACCCCCAGGGAGACCAGCTCCTCGGGGGCCACCCCCATGAGGGAGCGGCCCCGGAGGGTGATCTCCCCCTCCCGGCGCACCAGCCCGGCGACGGCATTGAGAAGGGTGGTCTTGCCGGCGCCGTTGGCCCCGATCAGGGCCACGATCTCCCCTTCCCGGACATGCAGGGTGACGCCGGAAAGAGCGGTCACCGGACCATAGGAAGCCGAGAGGTTGCGGATCGTCAGCATCGGGTTGGCACGTTGTTTTTGGGGGAGGGGGCCAGGGGCGGCGGGCCCCCCTCCCCCTCACCCCGAGCCCCTTTCTGGGGTGGGGAGGGCAGG
>CALEAV010000014.1 GCA_937943575.1 uncultured bacterium
CGAAAACCCCCCGGGGGTGGCGGGAGGATGAAAAAAAACTATTGACCCGGGGGGTGCGGCAAGTTATATAAGTTTGACTTGAATCACCGCTTCTGGCGGGGCGTTGGCAGGCGGCTACCCTTTCCTTGAGGGAAGGGTAATTTCCGTTTAAGGGCCGCGGCCAGGGCCACCAGGCTGACGGCCGGGTGGGCGGCAGGCGGGAGGCTGCGTCCAGGGCCGGCCGGCGAGTCAAGTCATCTTCAGGGGACCGCATGCCTGGTTGGAGGAGGATGGGAACTTGCAAAACCTTGCTCTCGGCTACGGATTGCACCTCACCCTGGACGGGTACGACTGCGATCCGGAGCGGCTGGCCAATCTGGACGTGATCTATGAGTTCCTGGATCGGTGTCCCGCCCTGATTCACATGACCAAGATCATGCCCCCGTACGTGTTCAAGTACCGGGCCCAAGTGCCTGAGGACTGGGGGGTGTCCGGCTTCGTCCTCATCGCCGAGAGCCATATCAGTATCCATACCTATCCGGAACGTGCCTATCTCAGCCTGGACATCTTCTCCTGCAAGGACTTTGATCATCTCAAGGCGGCGGCCTACGCCACCGAAACCTTCGGCATCGGACGCCACGAGATCCACCTGCTGGACCGGGGCCTGGAATTCCCCCGGAATGTCAAGGCGGTGGAACGGTTTCTCCGGGAAGAGCGCAAATCACTGCGAGGCTGATGCATGGGCGAGGGCGACAGTCCCCGGCCAGGCCTGCTCCAACGTCTCTGGCAGCGGTTGGTCCGCCGCACCCTGTCCCAACCGGAAGATCTCGAGCGGGAGATCCAAAACATCATCACCGTGGGCGAGGAGCGGGGCTTGCTCAGCCGCGAGGAAGGCGAGCTGATCGAGTCCATCTTCGAGTTCCGGGACACCCTGGTGCGAGAGATCATGGTGCCCCGCCTGGAGATTGTGGGGGTGGAGGCCGCCACCCCCCTCAACCGCATCATCGCCCTGGTCCTGGAGAAGGGCCACTCCCGCCTGCCGGTCTTTGAGGGCAGCATCGACCACGTCATCGGCATCCTTCTCGCCAAGGACCTGCTGGTCTTCTGGCAGACCCCGCCGGAGGCCTTTGACCTGGCCAAGGTCCTGCGGCCTCCCTATTTCATTCCGGAAAGCAAGAAAATCAGCGATCTGTTGCGGGACTTTGTGGAACGCAAGATCCAGATCGCCATCGTCATTGACGAATACGGCGGCACCGCCGGTCTGGTCACCCTGGAGGACATCATCGAGGAGATCGTGGGGGAGATCTACGATGAGTACGACCGCCAGGAGGCCCGCCTCCTGCCCCAGGAGGACGGCTCGCTGCTGGTGGATGCCCGCCTCAACGTGGAGGACCTCCTGGAACACCTGCCCCTCACCCGGCCGGAGGGCAAATTCGAATCGGTGGGCGGCCTCCTCATCCACCTCCTGGGCCGGGTGCCCCAGGTCAACGACCGGGTGATTCTGGGGGGCTACGAATTTCTGGTGGTGGCCGCGGATGAGCGCCGCGCCAAGCAGGTGCGCATCCGGCCGCTGGCCGCCCGGGAGCCGGCCTCATGAGGCCCGGCAGCGGCTGTGCGCCCGGCCCGGCCGCCGCCCGGCGAGGCCGGTGATGAGCCCCGGCCTCTCCTTTTCCTCCCGCTCCCGGGGGGGCTTAGGGCCGGTGGCGGCCGCGGCGGTCTTCGGGCTCTGCTACGCCGCCGCCTTTCCCAAGTGGGACTACACCTTCCTCCTGCCCCTGGCCCTCCCCTTCCTTTACTGGGCCATCAAAGACGTCACCCCCGGCCGGGCCCTGCGGTTGGGCTTCTTTGCCGGGCTGGTGGCCAACGCCGGCCTCCTCTACTGGATCGTCTACGTCACCCACGTCTTCGGCCGCCTGCCGATCCCCCTGGCCGTGGGGGTGATGCTGCTTCTGGCCGCCTATCTGGCCCTCTACCGGGCCCTGTGGGCCTGGGGGGTGGTCCGGGCCGGCGCCGCCGGCATCAGCCCCTTATGGTTCGGGCCGGCCCTGTGGGTGGCCCTGGAGTACGTCCAGACCTATCTCCTGAGCGGCTTCCCCTGGGGGCTTCTGGGCAGTGGCCTCTACCGTTTCCCGCTCTTTATCCAGGTGGCGGACCTGGCGGGGGTCTATGGGGTCTCCTTCCTTCTGGCCCTGGCCGGCACCTGGCTCTTCCTCACCGGCTTTCCCCGCTTCCAGGCGGTGCGCCACGAGCGGCGGCGGGAGGCCCTGGCCCTGACGCTGTTGATGCTGTGGGTGGGCTACGGCGCCTATCGCCTGGACGCGGTGGGCAAACAGGCGGCCGCCGCCCCCAGGATCGCCGTGGGGGTCGCCCAGGGGAACATCCAGCAGGGGGAGAAGTGGAACCCCAAGATGGTGGCGGCCACGTTGGACCGCTACGCCGAGCTCACCCGGCGCCTGAAGGGGGCCCGCCTCATCATCTGGCCGGAGACCGCCGCGCCCTTCCTGTTCCTGCGCCACCCGGAATTCACCCCCCGGGTGCAGGAGATCGGCCGCCACAGCGGGGCCTATCTCTTCTTCGGGGCCCCGGCCTACGAGCTCACCCCGGCGGGGGAGCGCTTCTTCAACCGGGCCTACCTCCTGGACCCCGAGGGCCAGGTGGCGGGCTATTATGACAAGGCCCACCTGGTGCCCTTCGGCGAATACGTGCCCCTGCAGCGTATCCTGTTCTTTGTCCCCAAGATGGTGCCCATGGTGGGGGATATGGCCGAGGGGCCGGTGGGGGCGCTGCTGCACCTGCCGGAGGCCCCCGTGGGCCCCCTCATCTGCTTTGAGTCCATCTTCGCCTATCTCTCCCGGGCCCAGGTGATAAACGGCGCCCGGCTGCTGGTCACCATCACCAATGACGCCTGGTTCGGGGAGACCAGCGCCCCCTACCAGCACCTGGCCTGGGGGGTCTTCCGGGCTGTGGAGGGCCGGGTGGCCCTGGCCCGGGCCGCCAACACCGGCATTTCCGCCTTCGTCGGGCCGGAGGGCAGGATTTGGTGGACCTCCGCCCTGAATACCACCGCCGCCCACAGCCTGGAGCTCCCCCTGATGCCGGGGGGCAGCCTCTACAGCCGGGTGGGGGACATCTTCGCCTGGCTCTGCCTGGCCGGCGTCTGCCTGGCGCCGCTCCTCCGCCGCCGCCGGCGCTGAGAAGACCCGGCCCCTGCCGAGGCAGCCCCCGTTAGCGCCCGGCCGCCGTTCCGCCCAGCCTGGCATGGACGTCGGATCCGGGGGCTGCTGCCTCCCTCCCCCTCTCGACAAACTTTCCCTTCGGCCCCATCATATAGGCATGGAAGCGCCTTTCCGTTGCGGCTATGTGGCCCTCATCGGTTTTCCCAATGTGGGCAAGTCCACCCTCCTCAACCGTCTGGCGGGGGAGAAGCTGGCCATCACCTCCCCCAAGCCCCAGACCACCCGCCATCGCCTGCTGGGCATCGTGCACCGCCCCGGGGCCCAGCTTTTGCTCCTGGACACCCCCGGCATCCTGGAGCCCCGGGGGCCCCTCAACGCCGCCATGCTGGAGGCGGCCCTGGGCGCCCTGGGGGAGGCCGACGTGGTGGTCTGGCTCACCGAGCCCCGGCCCCCCGACCTCCAGGACCGCCTCCTCATGCCCCGCCTTAAGGCCCTGCGGCAGCCCCTGGTGGTGGCGGTGAACAAGATCGACCTCATCCACAAGCCCGAGCTCCTGCCGCTGATGGCCGCCCTGCATGAGAACTTTCCCCAGGCGGCCATCGTGCCCATCTGCGCCCTCACCGGCGAGGGGGTGGAGGAGCTGGTCGGCGAGATCATTCAGCGGCTGCCGGCGGCCCCGCCCCTCTTTCCCGAGGACCAGCTCACCGACCAGACCGAGCGCTTCCTGGCGGCGGAGATCATCCGGGAGCGCTTCTTCCACCACACCGGCGAGGAGATCCCCTATGCGGTGGCGGTGGCCATCGAGGAGTTCGACGAGAGCCGGCGCCCGGAGCTGGTGCGCATCCGGGCGGTGATCTACGTGGAGAAGGAGTCCCAGAAGGGGATCGTCATCGGCAAGGGGGGCAAACTCCTCAAGGTCATCGGCCAGGAGGCCCGGGAGGATATCGAGCGGCTCCTGGGGAGCAGGGTCTTCCTGGAGCTCTGGGTGAAGGTGTGGAAGAACTGGCGCCGGGACCCCAAGGCGGTGCGCCGCCTGGGCTACTGACCTCTGATTGACAGGTTCCCAAAACCTCTGACATAATCAAGGTACCATGCCCGTTGCCCCTTTTTTTGGCCGCCTCAGCCTGGTGCTCGCCGCGGCGTTTCTCCCCACCCCGGCCTGGGCCGAGGCTTGGGCGGGCTGGTTCCAGTGGGGCACGCAGGGTTCCTACGTCCATCAGTTCTCCCACCTCCTCTTCACCCTGGCCATGCTCTTTTTCCTCAGGGAGATCTACTGGGGCGAATACCGGGCTCTGCCCGGGTTCAACTATCTGTGGTGGGCCTGCTGGATCCTGGTGCTGTGGAATGTGGACGCCATCATCGGGCACACGGTGGAGTGGTCCCTGACCAACCCGGTGATTCTGGGAAAGGGTCTCTCCCGGCGCCTCCTCATGGAGGATCTGCGCACCTGGTGGTTTTACATTTTCAAATTCAACCATTTTTTCTGGCTCATTCCGGCCTTTTATCTGATCTACCGGGCCATGGAGACCTTCGCCCGCAAGGCGGGGGAGGCGGAGAAGGAGTCATGATCAGCCTCCCCCTGTGGCCCCTGTGGCTGGTGGAGGGGGTGAGCGCCCTGCTGACCCTGGTGTTCACCGCTCTCGCCTTCTGGCACAGCCGCCGGCTGATGGCCCGGGACCCGGACAACCCCCTGGGCCTCTTTTTGAACTGGCTGACCCTGGCCTTCATCATCTTTGCCCTCTCCCACGCCATCTCCCACACCATTCAGAACATCATCACCTTCCACGGGGCCACCGCCTGGCTGGGCCAGCTGCGGCGCATCTTCGGGGGCTTCGACAGCATCATTTACGTGGTCATCGCCACCATCACCCTCTTCTTCCATCATCTGCAGCGGGTCTACCGGCGCATGCAGGAGGACCACCACCAGCTGGAGGCCACCAGCCATGAGATCCTGGCCCTGAACCGGGAGATGGAGGCCCTGGTGATGGAGCGCACCATGAGCGAGATGGCCCTGGGCATGGCCCACGGCATCCGCAACCCCCTGCATGTCATCGGCGGCTTCAGCCACCGGCTGCTGAAAAAGACCGACCCCGCCGACCCCACCCGCTCCTGGCTCCAGGCCATCGCCGAGGAGGCCAAACGCATCGAGCAGATGGTGGAGCGCTTTGAAAACCTGGCCCGGCGCAAGTCCTCCTTCTTCACCCAGGTGGACCTCAACGACATCGTGCGCACCACCCTGGAGCTCATCATGCCGGAGATCCGGGCCAAGCGGCTGAAGCTGGTGACGGAACTCCACCCGGAGCCCATCGTGGGCCGCCTCAACGCCCACCTCCTCAAAGTGGCCCTGGCCCATCTCCTCCGGAACGCCATCGAGGCCACCAGCCCCCATGGCACCATCACCGTCAAGACCGCGGTGGAGAAGCACTACGCCGTCATCGTCATCAAGGATACCGGCCGGGGCATGCCCCCGGAGGTGGTGGACAAGGTCTTTGTGCCCTTTTACACCACCAAGATCGGCGGCACCGGCCTGGGCATGGTCTTTGTGCGCCAGATCGTGGATGAGCACCGGGGCGTCATCACGCTGGACAGCCAGGTGGGGGTGGGCACCACCGTGACCATCCGCCTGGCCCTGCTCTTCGGGGAGGCTCCGGGGGTCTCCGAAGCTGCCTGTCCCCCCGCCCCTCCGGCCGGCCCCGCCGCCGGTCCGCAGGCTCCCCCCACCCCCTCCTGAGGCCGTCAGCCCGTGCCTTCCCTCTTGCCAAACCCGGCGGGATGGATTAGGCTGGCTCTGTGCCTTTTTTCACAAATCCCAGGGAGCAGGAAAGCATGAAGACGTGGATGGCGCTGATGGTGCTGGTGGGGCTGGTGACGGGATGCGGCCGGGGGGAGGAGCCCGCCCCCCGGGGAGCGGCACCCCGGGAACCCGTCCTCCGGGAAAGCAAGCCGGCCACCCCGGAGCTCCGGGCCCAGCCCCTGACCCGGGAGGATTACCTCCGGCAGGCGGAGGCCCAACTCCAGGAGGTGCAGCGGCGGGTGGCCGACATGCAGGAGCGGCTGGAGAAGCTCTCCCCGGAGCTCAAGGCCCGGGTGGCGGAGCAGCTCCAGGCCCTGGAGCCCCAGCTGAGGACCGCCCGGCGCAAGCTCCAGGAGCTGAAATTCGCCGGCCGGGAGGCCTACCGGAGACTGCAGGAGGAGCTGGAGGAGCTTCTGAAGGAGCTGAAAAGGCGGGCCGAAGACCTCCCGGCGGGCTTTCAGTTCAAACCATGAGAGCTGGCGGGGCGGAGGGGCCACTGGCATGGGCCGGCCACCCCACCCCGGCAGGCAGGGCAGGCGGGCGGCCCTGCGCTCTCAGGGACCGCCGGTCCATTGTCGGCCCCGGCCCCCTTTAGGCGCCATAAATCGCCGCCAGGGCCTGCTCCAGGGTGGGATACCGGAAGTCAAACCCCGCCGCCTGGAGCTTTCCGGGCACCATGCGCTGGGAGGTGAGCACCGCCTCGGAGAGCTCTCCCAGCACCAGCCGCAGCATGAAGACCGGCGCGGCGAGGAAGCTGGGGCGGCCCAGGGCCCGGCCCAGGGCCTTGGCGAAGTCCCAGTTGCGCACCGGGGTGGGGGCGCAGAAATGCACCGGCCCGGAGAGCTCCGGGTGCGCCGCCACAAAGAGATAGGCCCGGCACAGATCCTCGTGGTGGATCCAGGGCATCCACTGGCGGCCGTCCCCGGCCGGCCCCCCCACAAAGGCCCGGAAGGCGGGCTCCAGGGTGCCCAGAATGCCGCCGCCCCGCCCCAGCACCAGGCCGAAGCGGGTGATCACCACTCTGAGGCCCAGCTCCCGGGCCTTGAGGGCCTCCTCCTCCCATTCCAGGGCCACCTGCCCCAGAAAACCGTCCCCGGGGGGCGACTCTTCCGTGAGCACCTCCTCCCCCCGGTGGCCGAAATACCCCGGCGCCGAGGTGCTGCAGAAGAGCTGCCGCCGGTCCCCGGCGGCCAGAGCCTTCACCAGGTTCCGGGTGGTGAGGATGCGGCTGTCGTGGATGATCTTCTTCTTTTCCTCCGTCCAGTGGGCGAAGATGGAGGCCCCGGCCAGATTGATGATCCAGTCATGCTCCGGCACCGCCGCCATCCAGGGCCCCTCCCGGGTGGGATCCCCGGTCAGATAACGGAAGCCTTCCTGAGGGGCCGCCCGCCGGGTGAGGATGGTCACCTCATGGCCCGCCTCCGCCAGTGCCCGGCACAGAAAGCCCCCGACAAACCCGGTGCCGCCGGTGACAAAGACTTTCATAACCACCTCCTGCGAGGAAATCTGTGGCAGGCGTGCCCGGGGGGCGAAGGGCTCCGGGCGTCCTGAGGGGGCCGGCGTCCCCCGCCTTAACCCCCCTTCCCCAGCCCTCCGGCCCCCCTTGGCGACTCACAGCACCCAGCCCAGGATGAGCCGGGCCACCTGCAAATAGATGAAGACCCCCAGGATATCCACCAAAGTAGTGATGAGGGGCGCGGAGATCAAGGCCGGGTCCAGGCCGAATTTGTGGAACACCAACGGCCAGACGCTGCCGGCCAGGGTGGCGAAGGTGGAGATGGCCACGAGGCTCAGGCCCACGGTCAGGGCCACCCAGCCGTTGCCCTGGAGCCAATACGCCCAGGCGGTGACCAGGGAGGCCAAAAAACACCCCAGCAGCAGGCCGGTGCTCACCTCCCGCAGGATGAGGGGCAGGGCATTCTTGCGGCTGACCTCCTGCAAGGCCAGGCCCCGGACAAACACGGTGGAGGTCTGGGAGCCGATGTTGCCGCCGCTGCCGATCAGCAGCGGGATGAAGGCCGTCAGGGCGATGACGGACTCCAGGAGCTGGGACTGCCTCAGGATCAGGCTGCCGGTGACGGTGTTGGCCACCAAAAGCAGAAGCAGCCAGCCCACCCGGTTGCGGGCCAGGGTGACGATGCCGGTCTTGAAGTAATTCTGCTCCGGCACCTGCACCGCCCCCAGGCGGTAGATGTCCTCGGTGGCCTCCTCCTGGAGGATGTCCAGGATGTCATCGTGGGTGACGATGCCCACCAGGCGGTGTTCCCGGTCCACCACCGGCAGGGCCAGGAGGTCGTATTTCTGCATCTTCCGCGCCACCTCCTCCTGGTCCTCGTCGGTCATGGCATAGATGACCTCCCGCTCCATGATCTCGGCCACCCGGGTGTTGGGGTCGGCCAGAACCAGTTGCCTTAAGGAGACGATGCCCTGCAGCCGCCGCTGCTCATCCGTGACGTAGCAGTAGTAGATGGTCTCCTTGTCCAGGCCCACCCGGCGGATGCGCTCCAAAGCCTCGGCGGCGGTGTAGGAGCTCTTGAGGTCGATATACTCGGGGGTCATGATGCCCCCGGCCGTATCCTCCTGATAGCCCAGAAGGAGGAGGGTGGCATGGCGCTCCTCCGGGGTGAGGAGGGAGAGCAGCCGTTTGGCCACCTTGGCGGGCAGCTCATCCAACAGGTCGGCCCGGTCGTCCGGGGACATGTTCTCCACCAGGTGGCGCACCTGCTCGGTCTTGAAGCTCTCCAGCAGGGCCTGCTGGTCCTCCACCGGCAGGTATTCAAAGACCTCCACCGCATGGTCCTTGTCCAGCAGGCGGAACAGGAGAACCCGCTCCGGCGCCGGGAACTCGCTGATGATCCCGGCCACGTCCACCGGGTTCATGGGACGGAGCAGCGCCTTCACCCGGTCCCAGTGCTAGGCGGCAAATTCTTCCTGGATGGTGCAAAGAGTGTCGTCCACAGGTTCCCCTTACAGGGGCGCGGCCCTGGCCGCCCCCGGCTCAAGGTAGATGATCTCGCTGGAGTCATCGTAGGCCAGGATTTCGGCATAGCGGCCCCAGTTAATCACGGTCTCCAGCTGGCGCTCCGCCTCCTCGGCGGGGAATTCCAGCTCCAGGGCTTTTTGCACCACATCCCACCTCAGCTGGTGACGCTCCGCAGCCTGGAGCAGACCCACAAGCCAGCGGACGATGGGCACGCGGCGCAGCCGGGTGGCAAAGATCTCCTTGCGGACGGGGATGCTGGCCTCGGCGAAGGTCTCCCCCAGGCCGGTGAGGGTGATGTCACCCTGGGCCACGGTGGCAAACCCCAGAATCTCCGCCGCCTCAATGAGCTGCAGGAGGTGATCGGAGCTCATGTGGAGCTCCCGGGCCAGGGCGTAGATGTCCGCCTCATTCCCCGGCAGGGCGTCCAGGTGCTCCACCAGGCCCGCCAGGTCGTCAATGGAGATGTGGGGCAGGGCCCGGGTGCGGCCCGGCTCACCGGGCGCGGTGCCCAGCTCCAGGTGCTCGGGCTGGGTGTGGCCCGCCAGAATCATGTACACCCGGTCCACCAGGTCCAGAAAGCGGGGATCCTTACGCTGGCGGGGCTGGGGATAATCCACCTTCACGTCGGTGATCACCCGGCCGGGATCCTTGTCCATGATGACAATGCGGTCGGCCAGCAGCACCGCCTCCTCGATGTTGTGGGTCACCAGGAGGATCGCCTTGGTGGGGATATTGCCTCCGGTCCACAATTCCAAAAGCTCCCCCCGCAGGGCCTCGGCGCTTAAGACATCCAGGGCGGAGAAGGGCTCATCCAGACAGAGGAGCTCCGGCTCCACCGCCATGGCCCGGGCAAAGCCCACCTTCTGGCGCATGCCGCCCGAGAGCTCCCGGGGATAAGCGCTCTCAAAGCCGTCCAATCCCACCCGGTCCAGGAGGTCCAAGGCCCGGCTGGTCCGCAGCTTGGCGGGCACCCCCTTGGCCTTCAGGGCCACCTCCACGTTTTCCAGTACTGTGAGCCAAGGAAAAAGGGCGAAGGTCTGAAAGACGATGGTGGCGTAGGGATTGACACCCCTGAGGGGCTCCCCCCGGTAGAGGACCCATCCGGAAGTGGGCGTCTGCAAGCCGGTGATGATGCGCAACAGGGTGCTCTTGCCACACCCAGAAGGACCCAGCAGGGCGACAAACTCCCCCTCCTCCAGGTGCAGGTCAACGCCCTGGATGGCCGTGAAACTGCGGCCGCCGCTCCAATAGACTTGGCTGACTTGGCTAAGCTCTACCAGGGTGGCGCGGGCGTTCATGGTTTCACTCCAGACGGTAGCGTTCTTCGGCCAGGCGGTAGAGCCGCCGCCACAACAACCTGTTGAGGGAGACCACCGCCAGGATCATGACCAGGGTGGCAGCCAGAAGCAGGGGATAATCCCCCTCGGCGGTGGCCTGGGCGATGATGGCCCCGATGCCGGTGGTGGTGAGGCTTTGCCCGCCGAAATGCACATACTCCCCCACAATGCTGGCGTTCCAGGCTCCGCCGCCGGCGGTGATGCCCCCGGTGATCACGTAGGGGAAAATGGCGGGTAAAATCAGGGTGCGCCAGCGGTCCCACCGGCTCTGTCGCAGCAGGATGGAGGTGTAGTGTAGATCTCGGGGAATGGCGCTGGCCCCGGCAATGATATTGAAGAGGAGATACCACTGGGTGCCCAGGAGCATGAGAAAGATGGCGGCCACGTTCAAGCCGCCGGGCAACTCCAGGAAAAAGAGAAGCACCACGGGAAAGAGCGCCGTGGCCGGGATGGAGGCCACCACCTGCACCAGGGGCTGCAGCACTGCGGCCAGGCGCGGGTTGGTGCCGATGAGCACCCCCAGGGGCACCGTCCAGGCCATGGCAAGGACCAGAGCCGCCACCACCCGCACCAGCGTGGCCCCCAGGCCCTCCAGGAGGGCCAGCCACTGCCCCGGGGGAATCCGGCCAAGAAAGCGGCCCACCTCCCAGAGCCCCACACCCAGAAGCAGCACCCCCACCACGGCGGCGAGATACCGCCACCAGGACCGCCCGGTCTCAGGTGCCGGTCTCACCCCGGGCGGACCGAACCAGGTGAGCAGGCGCTGATCCAGCCAGGCAAAAACCGGGAGCAGGGTCTTTTGCCACAATGCCCTGACCAGAAAAGAGCCCCGCAGAACATCGTAGAACCAGGAGGTGAGGGGATACTCCGACTCCACCAGCTGCAGTTTGAACTTTTCCGACCAGGCCAGCAAAGGCCGCCACACCAGTTGATCCAGGAGCACGATAATGCCCACCATGGTGGCCAGCCCCCAGACCAGGGAGGGGATGGACCCCTGATTGGCCGCCTCCTGCAGATAGGAGCCCAGCCCCGGCAGGCGGAAATCCCGTTGGCCGGCACTGAACATTTCTGCGGCCATGAGGAAGAACCAGCCCCCGGCCCAGCTCATCATGCTGTTCCAGATCAGGGAGATGGCGGCGAAGGGCAGCTCCAGAGACTTAAAGCGGAGCCAGGCGGGAAAGCGGAAGACGGTACTGGCCTCCTCCAGGTCCCTAGGGAGGGTGCGCAGGGACTGATACCAGGCGAAGGTCAGGTTCCAGGCCTGGCTGGTGAAGATGAGGAAGATGGCGGCCAGCTCCACCGCCACCGGGAGCGGCAGGAAGGCGCTGAAGCTGAGGAGCGCCACCGGCAGAAAAGAAAGGATGGGGACGCTCTGCAACACGTCCAGCAGCGGCAGGAGGATCTTCTCCGCCAGGCGGTGTTTGGCCGCCAGGGTGCCATACACCAGGGAAAAACCGAGGGACAAAAGATAGGCGGCCAGCATGCGGCCGCAGGACAGAACGGCGTAATATGGCAGCACCCCGGGAGCCAGGGAGATCTCGTTGGCCTGCAGGATCTCCGGAACAGCCTGCCCCAGTCTCACCCCGGCCCACAGCCCCACCCCCATAAGGGCCAGGACGACAAAGTCCGCCCCGGACAAGGGCCGCAAAAGCGGCTGGACAAACCGGAACAGACGAATAGGGTGATTGAAGTCGCGGTCAGTCATGGTACCTTCGTCCGGATCGCCCAAGCGGATGATATAGTATGGTGATGAAAGCCTCAGGAATGTCCGGTGCCGGGAAGACGACGGCGCCCAGGGCGCCCATTTTCCCTGTCCCCCGGCAGGGAAAGACTCCGTGCAGGTCCACCTGGGAGACTGTCCTGCCGCCTCCGGCAGGTTGCAGTCCTAAGATTCTAACAGAAATTGTTAATTAAGTGAACAGGAGAATTTTCCCCCGCGAGGGAGGAGGCATGGGTTTTCCTTTCGCCCGTCTCTGGATGATGGTCAGCCTGCTCTTCTGCCTTTTCCTGACCCCACCGCCCGCCGGGTCCCAGGGCAGTGCGCCGGCGCCGGCCACCGCGCCCCGGGAAGGCGCCCTGTCCCCCGACCTCCTGCCCCGGCTCCTGGCTGAGGGCGCCGCCGCCCTGGAGCAGGCCGCGGCCAGGCTTAAGGAGGTGCAGGCCCAGGCCGAGCGGCTGGCTGAGAAAGCCGCCGGCGAGCTCCAGCTCTACAAGGCCAGGGCCGCCACCCTCAAGGCCTCCCTGGCGGTGGGGGAAGTGGCCTGGCAGCAGGCCGAGGCGGAGCTGAAGGAAGTGACCCAGGGGCTGGAGCGGCTGACCGCTGACCTGAAGGCTCTGGGGCAGCTCAGGGACCAGGTGGTCCAGGAGGCCCAGGCCAAGGCCAGGGCCCGGGCCACCCTGGAGGAGGAGCTGGCCCGACTGGCCAAGGCCCGTCACCCCATCAGCGGCACCCCGGCACTGCGCCAGGCCGCCGGCCGCTATCTCCAGCTGGCCAGGGACTATGAGCGGGAGGCGGCCCGGCTTCAGGGGCTGATGGACAAGCGCCTCTCGGAGCTCACCCAGGGCAGGGGGGAGCTGGCCGCCGCCCGGGAGCAGCTGGCCGCCTCCCTGGACCAGGCCTGGTGGTCCCGGCTCTTCACCCGCTCCACCTATGTGGCCGGCTTAAAGCGCCTGCAGGCCCAGGTGGAGGATACCCGGCAGGCCCTCCTGGCCCTGCCCGGCCGGGTGGCCGAGCTGGGGGGCCGGGTCATCGCCTCCGGAGCTCTGGCGGCCTATCTGAAATCCAGGGCCGCACCGCTCACCGGGCTGGTGCTGCTGCTCCTGGGCCTGACCGTGGCTGCCCTGCGCCTGAGGCGTCTTGTGCTGCCGCACCTGGAGGGCTGGCAGGGCCAGGCGGAGGAACTGAGCCCCAGGGTGATCCTGCACCTGGCCCAGGTGGCGGTCTCCCAGCTGACGCTGGTGGCCTGGTGGGCCTGGCTGCTCCTGGCGCTCCTCACCCTGGAGCTGCTGCCCCATCCCGCCGCCTCCCTGACGGTGCTGGCCACCGGGGTGCTTCTGGCCCGGCGGCTGGGCCGCCGGTTGGTGCATCGTGTCTTCGCCGGGCCCGAGGCCGGGGGGATTCTGCCCCTGGATGCGGCCACGGCCCGGTTTTACCGGCGCCACTTAAGGCGTCTGGCCACCTATATCCTCCTTTTTGGCGTGCTGGGGCTCACCGCCGCCCGGGTGCTGGGGTTTTCCCCCGGCAGCCGGGAGCTCCTCACCTACCTCTTCCAGGTGGGGCTTTTGGGCTGGTCCCTGTGGATCCTCCGGCCCCGCTACTTCGAGACCCTGGTCTCGGAGCTGCCCGTCCCGGCCTGGTTCCAGCGCCGGGGCGTGCTCCGGCTCCTCAGGGGGCTGATCTTTCTGCTCCTGGGCCTGATCATCCTCACCGAGCTGCTGGGCTTTCAGGCTCTCTCCCTTTATCTGGCTCAGGCCGCGGCCGCCAGCGGTTTGGCGGTGGTGGCCGCCTGGGTTCTCTGGCAGGGGCTCCGGGCGGCCGTGAAGCATTTCCTCCACCCCCGGCACGGCCGCCTCACCGCCCGAATGGCGGTGCGCCCCGAGGTGGCGGAGCGCTCCTACCGCACCCTGAAACATGCCCTGCTCACCCTGGTGGTGGCCGCCACCCTGGTGGCGGCCCTGTCCTTCTGGGGCATCCGCCCGGCGCATCTGGCCCGGGCGCTGGAGTGGCTGAGCTACGGCCCCGCCCTGGGTCCCCTCCGCCTCAGCCCCCTGTCCCTGGGGGCCGTCGTCCTCATCCTTTACGGGGGCTTCTGGTTCTCCCGCCTTAGCAGGGCCTTCCTGGAGGTGAACATCTACCCCCGCCGGGACTGGGATCCCGGCATCACCTACACCATCTCCACCACCCTCCATTATGTGGTGCTCATCCTCAGCGGGCTCCTGGCGCTGAATGTCCTGGGGGTGCCCCTGGCCAACGTGGCTCTGGTGGCCGGCGCCCTGGGGGTGGGCATCGGCTTCGGCCTGCAGAATATCGTCAACAATTTCCTGAGCGGCCTCATCCTCCTCTTTGAACGGCCCATCAAGGTGGGGGATCTCCTGGTGGTGGACGGCCAGTGGGGCACGGTGAAGGAGATCCGGGTCCGGAGCACCGTCTTCCAGACGGCAGACAAGGCGGTGCTTATCATCCCCAACTCGGAGCTCCTCTCCAGCAAGATCGTCAACTGGACCCACTTCGGCTGGGGCCCCACCCGCATCACCCTGAAGGTGGGGGTGAGCTACGGGTCGGACGTGGCTCTGGTGACCCGGATTCTGCTGGACATCTGCGCCGCCAACCCCCGGGTGGCCCCGGAGCCGCCGCCCCAGGTCTTTTTTGAGGCCTTCGGGGACAGCAGCCTGAATTTTAACGTCTGGGTGCACGTGAACACCCCGGCGGACCGCATCCCCGCCACCCATGAGCTCAACAGCGCCATCTTGGCGGCCTTCCGGGCCCAGGGCATTGAGATACCCTTCCCGCAGCGGGATCTGCACCTGAAGACCTGGCCCCTGCCGCCGCTGCCGCCTGCGGAGGGGGCATGATTCCCGGCCTGCCGGCCAGCTCCCGGCTCCTGGCCGAGGCCCGGTGCCTGGGGGTGAGCCTTGGGGGGGCCCGGCCCCTCGCCGGCGGCTCGGAGCGCCGCTTCTTCCGCCTCCCGGGCAGCCCCCCGGTGGTCCTCCTGTATCACCCCCAGCCTCCCGGGGCCGCAGTGAATGAAAATGATTCGTACTTTCACATCGGCCGGCACCTCCGGCGGCAGGGGGTGCCGGTGCCGGAAATCTTCGCCTATTGCCGGGAGGAGGGCTGGCTCTTGCTGGAGGACGTGGGCGACCTCAGCCTGGAGGCGGCCCTGGCCCGGCCCGGGGCGGACTGGCGCAGCCTGTACCGGGAGGCCCTGGAGACCCTGCTGCGCCAGCAGCTGGCCGGCCGGGAGGGCTTCGACCCGGCCTGGTGCTTCGACACCCCCCGGATCACCCGGGAGTTCCTCCTCGCCCGGGAGTGCCGCTACTTTGTGGAGGCCTTTCTCCGGGGCTATGTGGGCCTGGAGGTCACCTTTGCGGACCTGGAGGCGGACTGTGAGGAGCTGGTGGCCGCGGCCCTGCCCGAAGGCGCGGAGGCGGTCTTCCTGCACCGGGATTACCAGTCCCGGAACCTCCATCTCCATGAGGGGCGTCTCAGGGTCCTGGACTTCCAGGGCGGCCGCCTGGGGCCGGCGGGCTATGATCCGGCGGCCCTGCTGATTGACCCCTATGTGGACCTGGGGGAGGCCCGGGAGGCGGAGTTGCTGGAACTTTATCTGACCCTGCTCCGCCGCCGGCTGCAGGTGGCGGCGGCCGCCTTCCGGGAGCGCTTCTTCCACCTGGCGCTGTGCCGCCATCTCCAGATCCTGGGGGCCTTCGGCTTTCTCACCACGGTCAAGGGCAAACCGCAGTTTGCCGCCGCCATCCCTGCGGCCCTGAGGGGACTGCGGCGGCGCCTGGCCAGGCGTCCCGGGGCCTTTCCGGCCCTGGAGGAGGCCGCCCGTCTGGCCGCCCTGCGCCTCCACGCCACGCAGGGGTGAAAGGGCGGGAGGAAGGGCGCCACGGGACATCTGGCCGGAACGGCGGGCAGCAGGGACCCCTGCTGGTGGAACTGGCACCTCCCGGGCCCTTCCCCGGCGTCGATTTCCCCGGAAAAAGCGACACACACTGCCATGGCGAGGATCACCGTGGTCCGCCCCCCGGTCAGGCGGCGCCCCCCGCTGTTGAGGTCCTGTCCGATGACAGCTGCCGGTGACCAGACCTTTCCCGGCCCATCGCCTCTTCCGTGATGCGTCAGCCGGAACCGGGAGGGCACTCCATATTCATGCAGGTTCCTGTTTCATCGTGCGGAGGGAGCCGCGGCGGACGCCATCTCCGGGGGGCTGCCCCTGCCGGTCGTCAGCCGGCTTTCGTGCTCCGGGCCAAGGGCCGCTGCCGGAAGCCCTGGGGATCTTTCTTCCTGTCCTTCCCCGCCGGGATGGGCCCCGAAAATGGCAGACCACTTGTCGCACCAGCAAGGTAAACGCCCGGAAAAGGAGGCATGAGTGTCGGGGAGAAGTATTCTGATTGTCCAGCACATGGAGTGGGAAGGGCCTGGGGGGCATTTGCGCCGGGCCCTGGACGGAGCCGGGGTTCCCTGGGAGGTGGCGGAGGTCTGGCGGGCCCCGCTCCCGCCCCTGGAGCCCTTCGCGGCCCTGGTCGTTTTGGGGGGCTCTCCCAACGTGGACCAGGAGGAGGAATTTCCCTACCTTCGCCCCCTGAAGGCCCTGATCAGGCAGACCCTGGCGTCAGGACGGGCCTATCTGGGGTTTTGCCTGGGGCACCAGCTGCTGGCCCAGGTTTTGGGATGCCGGGTGGGCCCTTTGCCTCAAAAGTCGGTGGGCTTTGTCACCGGGCATCTCACCCCCCGGGGTCGGAATCACCCGGTATTTCAGGGCCTGCCCCCCCGTTTCCGCCTCTTCAAGTGGCATGGGCAGGGGGTGCATCTGCCCCTGCCCCGGGGTTTGAGCATCCTGGCCACCTCCCCGGCGGCCACGGTGGAGGCCCTGGGGCTGCTGGACACCCCCCGGGTGGTGGGGCTCCAGTTTGACAACCACGCCGACGCCCAGGATGTCGCCGCCTGGCTGGCCCACGACCGGGAGTGGGCCCTGGCCGGCACCGGCGTGGAGCCCGCCACCCTCCTTAAACAGGCCCGGGAGGAGGAAGAGGAGATGGGCCGGCTTTTTCAGCGATTGGCCGGCAATTTCCTCAGGGTGGCCGGTTTGGGGTGAACCGGGGGGCCTCAGGAGGCCGGGGGCTGCCGGGAGGGTCCTGCGAAAGAGGGGCGGCACCCGGCCCCGGCGGCGGCCGCCGGCCGGCCCCGCCCCCCGGCCTCCGGGGGAGCCGGGTGAGCGGGTAAATGCGGCCTGGGGAAGGGGGAGGCCCGCCCTTAGGGGCAGCCATCAGGGCACAGCCTCCTGACGGCCGGGAAAAAAAGAAAAGAGCCGGGCCCTCAGACCCAACTCCGGGTTATCCTGGGGTGAGCGACGGGATTTGAACCCGCGACCTCCGGGGCCACAACCCGGTGCTCTCACCAGCTGAGCTACGCCCACCACATGCTATAAAGGTAACATACTATCCGGGGCTTGGGAAGTGTCCCAGATTTTTCCGGCCCCGGCAAGGGGCAGGCCCGGGGGCTCCATCTTTACATCCCGGACCCGGAGGCCTATGTTTATGGGAAAGGGGGTGAGGACCCCGGGGCCGGGCCACCTCCGGGGCCCCGGCCGGACCCGGCTTTCCGACTCCCGGATCAGAAGGATAAGCCGCAGAGGGGAGCATCCGGGGTCCGCACACCGGGGCGGTTCTCCCGGCAGGATCCACCCGAGGACAGGCCATGCGCGAAGCCCGCTTTTACGACAAGCTGGACGAAAACAAGGTGCACTGCCATCTGTGCGCCCACGAATGCCACATCGACCCCGGCAAGCGGGGTATTTGCCAGGTGCGGGAAAACCGGGAGGGCACGCTCTACTCCCTGGTCTACGGCCGGGTGGTGGCGGAGAACCTGGACCCCATCGAGAAAAAGCCGCTCTTTCACTTCCTCCCCGGGTCCCGCTCGTATTCCATCTCCACCGTGGGCTGCAATTTCCAGTGCCTCCACTGCCAGAACTGGGACATCTCCCAGTACCCCCGGCTGCATGAGGGCCGCATCATCGGCACGGAGCGCACCCCGGAGCAGATAGTGGCCGCGGCCCAGGCCAGCCGGGCCGCCACCATCTCCTACACCTATGTGGAGCCCACCATCTTCATGGAATTCGCCCAGGACATCGGCCACCTGGCCCATGGGAAGGGCATCCGCAATGTCTTTGTCTCCAACGGCTTCATGACGCCCGCCTCCGCCGACGCCCTGGCGGAGTTTGTGGATGCCGACAATGTGGACCTGAAGAGCTTCTCCGACGATTTTTACCGCAAGGTGTGCAAGGCCAGGCTGAAGCCGGTGCTGGAGACCATCGCCCGGCTGAAGGAAAAGGGGGTGTGGCTGGAGATCACCACCCTCGTTATCCCGGGGCTCAACGATTCGGAGGAGGAGCTCACCCAGATCGCCCGCTTCATCCGCGGCCTGGACGCCGGCATCCCCTGGCATGTGAGCGCCTTTTACCCGGCCTACCAGATGCTGGATCGGCCCCGCACCCCGCCGGAGACCCTCCTCCGGGCCCGGGAGATCGGTCTGGCCGAAGGGCTGCGCTACGTCTATACCGGCAACATCCCCGGCCGGGGGGGCGAGGACACCGTCTGCCCCCGGTGCGGCGAGACCCTCATCGCCCGCCTGGGCTACCAGATCCGGGGGTTCATCCTGAAAGACGGCGCCTGCCCCCGGTGCGGCACCGCCATCGACGGGGTGTGGAAATAGCGCGACCGCGACGGGAGAGGGGGCCAGGAGGCATGGACCTGGTCCCTGTCTCCCCTTAAATGGGGTGGGGAGGGCGGAGGAGCCTCAGCTCCCCGGCCCTGCCCTCGCATCAATACTCGATGCCCCGGCGGGCGGTGAGGCCCACCTCCCAGTAGTGTTTCACCGGCCGCATCTCGGTGACCAGGTCCGCCAGCTCCAGGAGTTCCGGGGGCGCGGCCCGGCCGGTGAGGACCACCTCCACGTGGGGCGGCCGGCTTTTGAGCAGCTCCAGGACCTCGTCCAGGGGCAGGAGGCCCCAAGCCAGGGCCACATTGATCTCATCCAGGACCACCACATCAAAGCGGCCGGAGAGAATAACCTCCCGGGCCAGCTCCAGACCCTGGCGGGCCAGCTCCCGGTCCCGGGGGGCGGGGTCCTTCAGGTTCACCAGCCCCAAGCGGCCAAAGGTGCGCAGGGTGAGATCCGGGGCCAGCCGCGCCGCCGCGGCAATCTCCCCCGTGTCCTGGCCTTTCATGAACTGCAGGAAAAAGACGGTGAGGCCCTGGCCCACGGCCCTAAGCGACAGGCCCAGGGCGCAGGTGGTCTTGCCCTTGCCGTCCCCGGTATAGACCTGGATGCAGCCCCGGGTGAGCCGGCCTGTGGTCACCTGTCCCTCCCTCCTTATGACTTCAGCAGCTCCCGGGCGATGATGAGGCGCATGATCTCGTTGGTGCCCTCGTAGATCTGCCCGGCCTTGGCGTCCTCAAAGAGCCGGGCCACCGGGTGGTCGGTGAGGAGGCCGTAGCCGCCTAAGATCTGCACCGCCTCCACGGTGGCCTGCATGGCGGCGTCGGTGGCCAGGCGCTTGGCCATGGCCGCGGCGGCGCCAAACGGCCGGCCCTGGTCCCTGAGCCAGGCGGCCTTGAGGGTGAGGAGGGCTGCCGCCTCCAGCTCCGTGGCCATATCCGCCAGTTTGAACTGGATGGCCTGAAACTGGGCCAGCGGCTGGCCGAACTGCCGGCGGCTCCGGGCATGGTTCAGGGCATGGCGCAGGGCGGCCCTGCCCAGCCCCACGGCCTGGGCCGCAGCACCCACCCGGGCGCCGTCCAGCACGGTCAGGGCGATCTTCAGTCCCTCCTCCGGCGCCCCCAGGAGGTTCTCCGCCGGCACCGGCGTCTCCTGAAAACGCAGGGTCACGGAAGGGGCGCCCCGGAGGCTGATTCTCTCCTCCGGCGGACTGATGGTCAGCCCCGGCGTGGCACCGGGCTCCACGAGGAGGGCGCTGATGCCCTTGGCCCCTTTCTCCGGGGCGGTGAGGGCAAAGACGATCCCGAACCGGGCCCGGTCTCCGGCGGTGACGAAATTCTTGGTGCCGGTGAGGAAGTAGAGCTCCCCCTGCCGCCGGGCCACGGTGGCCATGCCTCCGGGGTCCGAGCCGGCCCCGGGTTCGGTGAGGGCAAAAAAGCCCAGGGCCTCCCCCCGCGCCAAAGGCGGAAGGAAGCGCTCTTTGTGGGCCGGGGCGCCGAAGCGGGCCAGGGCCATGCCCACCAGGGAGTGGTTCAGATGCACCAGCAGGGCCGCGGACGGCGAGACCTGGGCCAGCTCCATCTGGGCGAGGCAGTAGGAGACATACCCGGAACCCTGGCCGCCGTATTCCCGGGGCAGGGCCAGCCCGCACATGCCCGCCGCGGCCCAGGCGGAGAACACCGGCGCCGGAAAGGCCCCCTGCCGCTCCAGCCGGGCCGCCTCCTCAGCCGCCTGGGCGGCCAGCTCCCGGGCCCGGGTCTGGATCGCCTGTTCCTCGGCGGACAACTCAAAGTCCATGGGCAAAGCCCCCTTTTGCCGCCGGGGGTTTCATCCCCGGCCCCGTTTTGTCTCCATGATTTCAGATTTGCCGGGCCGGGTCAATGGGAATCTCCCGGGAGGGGGGTTGTGCTTGGCACCGGATGGGAGTAAGTTTTCAGGGTGCAGGAGACCGACGCCGTGCCCGGCCCCCTTGACTTCCGGCTGGCCCTGATTGTGGGCGGCGCCAAGAGCGGCAAGAGCCGCCTGGCCCAGGAGCTGGCGGAGAGGCACCCGCCGCCGCTGCTCTACCTGGCCACCGCCGAGGCCGGGGATGCGGAGATGGCGGCCCGCATCCGGCGCCACCGGGAGGCCCGGGGCCCGGCCTGGGAGACCTGGGAGGTGCCCCGGGAACTGCCGGAGGCCCTGGCGCAGGCGGGGGACCGCTACGGCGCCGTGCTGGTGGACTGCCTCACCCTGTGGCTCAGCAACCTGCTCCTGGCCGAGCCCCGGGAAAGGGAGCTGGAGGCGGCTCAGGAGCGGCTCCTCCTGGCCGCGGCGGCGGCCGCCTGTCCCCTCATTGTGGTCAGCAATGAGGTGGGGTGGGGGATCGTGCCGGACAACCCCCTGGCCCGCCGCTTCCGGGACCTGGCCGGCGGCCTGCACCAGCGCCTGGCCGGCATGGCCGATCTGGTAATCCTGGCCGTGGCCGGGCTGCCTTTGGTGCTCAAACCTTCTTTCCAAGGACTGCCCTGAATGGAAGCTGCCCTGAGAGAACTTGTGGACCGCATCCAGCCGGTGGAGAACGCCTGGCTGGCCAAAGCCCAGGCCCGCCTGGACGCCCTCACCAAACCCCCGGGGAGCCTGGGGCGGCTGGAGGAGCTGGCCGCCCGCTATGTGGCCATCCGGGAGGTGGAGATGCCGCCCCTCCCCAAGAAGCGGGTGGTGGTCTTCGCCGCCGACCATGGGGTGGTGGCCGAGGGGGTGAGCGCCTACCCCCAGGAGGTCACCCATCAGATGGTCCACAACTTCCTCCGGGGCGGGGCCGGCATCAATGTGCTGGCCCGGCAGGCGGGGGCCGAGGTGGAGGTGGTGGACATCGGCGTCAACCACGACTTCGACCCCGACCTGCCCCTTATGCACCGCAAAGTGGCCCGGGGCACCCGTAATCTCGCCCGGGAGCCCGCCATGAGCCGGGAGGAGGCCCTCAAGGCCCTGTGGGTGGGGGTGGAGCGGGCCCGGGAGGCGGCCAGGGCCGGGGTGGAGGTGCTGGCGGCGGGCGATATGGGCATCGGCAACACCACCGCCGCCGCCGCCCTGGGGGCGGTGTTCACCGGCCGTCCGGTGGCCACCCTCACCGGCCGGGGCACCGGCATCGACGATCAGGCCCTGCGCCACAAGGTGGCGGTGATCAACCGGGCCCTCTCCCTGCATCGGGTGGATCCCGCCGATCCGGTGGGCGCCCTGGCGGCGGTGGGGGGGCTGGAGATCGCCGCCATCGCCGGCCTCATCCTGGGGGCGGCCGCAGCCCGGCAGGCCTTCCTCCTGGACGGCTTCATCGCCACCGCCGGGGCCCTGGTGGCCGCTGCCCTGGCCCCCACGGTGACGGATTACCTCCTCGCCGCCCACCGCTCCGCCGAGCCCGGCCACCAGATCATGTTGGACACCCTCAACCTGAAGCCCCTCCTCACCTTCAACATGCGCCTGGGGGAGGGCACCGGTGCCGCGGTGGGGATGCTGCTTTTGGAGGCGGGTCTGCGCATTTACCGGGAGATGGCCACCTTCGCCGAAGCCGGGGTGTCGGAGAAGGCCTGAAGGACGGTCCACGGAGGGCCGGGAAGACAGCAGGGCGCGGCCTCCCCGCAGGCGCCACCGGGAGGAGGGGGAGCCAACGGGGGCCTATGACCCCCGGCCGGGCGATGGCAGAGGACCGGCAAGATTGCGGAGATGAACCCAGGTGAGCCCACAGAGTGACCCCAACCCCCGGGGGAGCCGGCCCCCCTCCTCGGGCTCCTGGACCTTTCCTTTGGCCCTGACCTTCCTCACCGTCCTGCCTTGGCCCCGCCCGGTTCTGGCCGGTCCCGGGGAGCTGGCCCGCTCCCTCATCTGGTTCCCCTGGGTGGGGCTGCTCCTGGGAGGCCTCTACGCCGCCGCCGGCCGCCTGGCCCTCACCCTCTGGCCCCCCGCCGGCGCGGCCGCCCTGCTGGTCACCCTCACCGTCCTCCTCACCCGGGGCCTGCACCTGGACGGCCTGGCCGACACCCTGGACGGCCTGGGAGGCGGCCGGGACCCGAAAAGCCGCCTGGCGGTGATGAAGGACTCCCGCCTGGGGGCCTTCGGGGCCCTGGGACTGGTGCTGGCCCTCCTCCTCAAGGGCGTCTTCCTGACCCTGCTTTTGGAAGCCGGCCGCTTGAGCGCCCTCCTCCTCTTTCCGGCGGTGAGCCGGGGCGGCATGGTGCTGCTCGCCTGGCTCTCCCCTTATGCCCGGCCGGAAGGCGGCCTGGGCCGGGCCATGACCGAGGGCGTGAGCGGACAGATCACGCTTGTGGCCTTGATTCCTGTGCTCATTGCCTGCCTCCTTCTCCAAGGGATGCGGGGCATCGTGCTCGTTGCGGCCGCCGGGCTTCTCATCCTTACCTTAAGCCGCCTCTTCACCCGGCTTTTGGGGGGTATTACTGGCGATGTCCTCGGTGCCGCCAACGAACTGCTGGAGGTTCTGGCCCTGGCCCTCTTAAGCGCCGGGTAGGGGTTCAGCCTGGGATGGCCCGGATGGTTTCCGGCCCCAAATTTTTGTGCTATATTGAAATGGTTATGACCCTCGTGCCCTTCTCCGGCTATCCTTGACTCGGCCCCGGCGTCTCCGGATGCGCCGGAGACCGCCCTCTTCCCCGGAAATCCGTCCCTCGGACACGCCACCTGCCCCCAACGGCCACGCATGCGGCTGACTGGGGCTGTTGGTGATTTTTATTTTAATTAAGGAGGACTTATGCTGCCCGATCTTGCCGACACCCGCAACCGCATGAAAAACCTCCGGGACAAACTCGCGCAACTCCGAGGTCATCTTTGATCTGGAGGGGAAGCAGGCCCGCATCCGGGAACTGGATGAGCTCATGGGCCGGCCCGGCTTTTGGGACGACCCCAACGCCTCCGCCCCCCTCCTCAAGGAGCGGGCGTCCCTGGCGGCCACCCTGGAGGAGTTCCAGCGCCGGGAGCAGCAGCTGGAGGACCTGGAGGTGCTCCTGGATTTGGCGGCCGAAGAGGATGATGTAAAAGCCCTGGGGGAGGTGCACCGGGACCTGGCGGCCCTGGAGCGGGACTTCCGCAACTGGGAGCTGCAGCTCCTCATGTCCGGCGAGGAGGATGAGAAGAACGCCATCATCACCATCCACGCCGGCGCCGGCGGCACCGAGGCCCAGGACTGGGCCGAGATGCTGCTGCGCATGTATCTGCGTTACGCCGAGCGCAAAGGCTTCCAGACCGAGACCATCGACCTGTTGCCCGGCGATGAGGCGGGGGTCAAAAGCGTCACCTTCACCGCCTCAGGGCCGTATGCCTACGGCTATTTCAAGAGCGAACACGGCATCCACCGTCTGGTGCGCATCTCCCCCTTTGACGCCAGCGGCCGCCGGCATACCTCCTTTGCGGCGGTGCAGGTGCTCCCCGAGGTGGACGAGCGCATCGAGGTGGAGATCAACGAGAAGGATCTCCGCATCGACACCTTTCGGGCCAGCGGCCCCGGCGGCCAGCACGTCAACAAGACCAGCTCGGCGGTGCGCCTCACCCATCTGCCCACCGGGATTGTGGTCACCAGCCAGTCGGAGCGCTCCCAGCACCGCAACCGGGAGCTGGCCCTGAAGGTGCTGCGGGCCCGCCTCTACGACCTGGAGCGCCGCAAACGGGAGGCCAAAAAGCAGGAGCTGCAGGAGGCCCAGAAGGAGATCGCCTGGGGCAGCCAGATCCGCTCCTACATCCTGCAGCCCTACCGCCTCGTCAAGGACCACCGCACCAGACACGAGGAGGGCAATGTGGAGGCGGTGCTGGACGGCGATCTGGACGCCTTTGTGGAGGCCTTTCTCCTGCAGCGGGAGGAATAGGGCCGGCAGGCTGCACCACCTTCTCGGGGGACACAGGGACCTGACGGCCTCCGGCCCCTCTCCCAACCTCATCAGAGGGAAGCTTAAGGGGCGGGGGGACCCCGGTTCCTTTGGCCCTCCTCACCTTTGCGTCGAGCTCACGGACACCTCCTGCCGCCACCTCTCCAGGGCCGCCAGGGCTCGGGCCGCATAGGCCCGGCCCCGCTCCCGTTTGGGCACCCGTCCGGGCAAGGGCGGGAACAGCCCGAAATTGACGTTCATGGGCTGGAAATCCCGGCTGGCGGTGTTGGTGATGTGGCTGATGAGGGCGCCCAGCGCCGTGACCCGGGGCGGGGTCACCAGGGGGAGGCCCCGGGCCAGGCGGGCGGCGTTGAGCCCGGCCAAGAGACCCATGGCGGCGGACTCCACATAGCCCTCCACCCCCGTCAGCTGCCCGGCCAGAAAGAGGCGGGGGAAGCGGAAGAAATTCAGATACTCGCTCAGCAGCCCGGGGGAGCGGAGGAAGGTGTTGCGGTGAATGGCCCCCAGGCGGACAAACTCGGCGTGCTCCAGCCCCGGGATGAGGCGAAAGACCCGCTCCTGGGCCCGGTAGGTGAGCTTGGTCTGGAAGCCCACCAGGTTGTAGAGGGTGCCCTCCCGGTTTTCCGGCCTGAGCTGCACCACCGCGAAGGGCTGGCGGCCGGTTCTGGGGTCCACCAGGCCCACGGGCTTCATGGGGCCGTACACCAGGGTGAGGTAGCCCCGGGCCGCCATCACCTCGATGGGCAGGCAGCCCTCAAAATAGCGGGGCTCCTCAAAATCCCTGAGGGGCACCTGCTCAGCGGTCATCAGCGCCTGATAAAAGGCGGCATACTCCTCTTCGGTCATGGGACAGTTGAGGTAGTCCTCCCCCGCCCCCCAGCGGGAGGCCCGGAAGATTTTGCTCATGTCCAGGCTGTCGGCGGTGACGATGGGCGCCAGGGCATCGTAGAAATGCAGCTGCTCCTGGCCGGTGAGCGCCGCCAGGGCCCGGGCCAGGGGATCGGAGACCAGCGGCCCGGCCGCCACCACGGTGAGGCACTCCGGATCCAGGGCGGTCACCTCCTCCCGGATGATGGCGACGAGGGTCTCCGCCTCCAGCGCCCGGGTGAGGTAAGCGGCAAAGGCCTCCCGGTCCACCGCCAGGGCCTTGCCCGCCGGCACCCGGGTGGCCTCCGCCGCTCGCATGACCAGGGAGTCCAAGCGGCGCATCTCTTCTTTGAGCAGCCCCACCGCGCTCTCCACGTCGGCGGAGCGCAGGGAATTGCTGCACACCAGCTCCCCCAAAAGCGGCGAACGGTGGGCCGGCGAGAACTTGCCGGGCTTCATCTCATACAGACGCACCGGCACCCTGAGCCTCGCCGCCTGCCAGGCCGCCTCCACCCCGGCCAGTCCGCCGCCGATGATGGTGAGGTCGGGGCATGGAAGGATTTCCGCCGTCATCGGATCACGTCGGGGAGGGAAAGAGATATTCGCCAAGAACTGGGCAGAGGAGAAATGTGGGCAGGGCACCGTGGCCCCTCTCCTTTACCCAACCCATTGAATAAACTATATAAATCGAGACCGTTAGGAAAGTGGTTTTGGAGGGGGAACCGTCGAAGGGCTGGCTCCTTCGCCTTCCCTCCTCCCTTAGACTTCTTGCATGGTGGGGGTATAAAGGGACCACAACCCCAGGTCCCCTGTCCCCACGCTTTTGCCACGATCTCAAATGGAGGGCTCAGCCTGAGATCCCTTCAAAAGAAACAGAGGGGGGATTGGGCGAGTCTTGGTCACGAACCCTTAAACAAGCGATTCCGCCCCGCCCTGTGGCTACAAAACACTGATCGGCGGCCGGGCAGAAGAAAAGCAACGGCCTGCGCCTGGCGGTTTCCATCCGGCTTCCCGGTCCCCCTCAGATCCGCCACACCCCGGTGTCGCTCCGGCTCTCATTCGTTCACCGCCTCGGACATGGCGCTGTCGCTGTAGCCGCAGGCCTCCCGGGGGCACACGAGCTTCCGCCCCTTCTTCATCATCCAGGGGAAATCGCACTCCGGACAGGGGTGCAGGACCGGCTCCTTGTTCACCAGGAAACGGCATTCGGGATAGCGGCTGCACCCGTAAAAGACCCCCCGGCGGGAACGCCGCTTCACCAGGGTGCCGGTGCAGCCCTCCTGGGGACAGGGCAGCTCCCCGGCGCGGTCAGGGGGCGACAGGACGATCTGCCCCCGGGCATCCACCGTGAAGTTGGCCGTATAGGTGCACTCCGGGTAGCGGGAGCAGCCGATGAATTCGCCGTTTTTGCCCCAGCGCACCACCATCTCGGCCCCGCAGGCGGGGCAGGAAAGCCCGGTGGGCACCCGCTTCACCGCCGGCATGGCCGCTTTGGCCTGCTCCAGCTGCTCACTGAAGGAGCCGTAAAAATCCCTGAGGAGCTGCCGCCATGAGAGTTCCGCCTCGGCGATGCGGTCCAGGTCGGATTCCATGCGGGCGGTGAATTTGGTGTCCATGATGTCCGGGAAGTTCTGCACCAAAAGATCGCTCACCACCATGCCCAGGCGGGTGGGCCGCAGGCCGGTCTTCTCCTTCACCACATAGTTGCGGTCCTGCAGGTTGCTTAAGATGGTGGCGTAGGTGGAAGGGCGGCCGATGCCCTGGACCTCCAGCTCCTTGATCAGGCTGGCCTCGGTGAACCGGGGCGGCGGCTTGGTGAAATGGCGCTGGGGGGTGACATCCTTCAGTTCCAGCACCTCCCCCGGCTCCACCGGTGGCAGCTTGGCCTCCGGCTCCTGGGCCGGGGTCTCCGGGCTCTCCTGGTAGACCAGGGTAAAGCCGGGAAATTCCAGCACTGAAGCGCTGGCCCGGAAGAGGTAGTCCCCGGCGCTCACCTCCACGGTGGTCACCTGATAGACGGCCGGCGCCATCTGGCTGGCCACAAAGCGCCGCCAGATGAGCTCATAGAGGGCCAGTTCGTCTTTGCCCAGGAAGGCCTTGAGGTCTCCCGGCCTGCGAAAGACGCTGGTGGGCCGGATGGCCTCATGGGCCTCCTGGGCGCCCTTGGGACTTTTGTAGCGGGGCGGGCTCTTGGGCAGATAGGGCGCCCCGAAGCTCTCCCCGATGAATCTGCGGGCCTCCTCCACCGCGTCGGCCGCCACCCGGGTGGAATCGGTGCGCATATAGGTGATGAGCCCCACCGGCCCCTCCTCCCCCAGCTCCACCCCTTCATAGAGACGCTGGGCCACCAGCATGGTCTTTTTGGGGGGAAAGCGCAGCTTGCGGTTGGCCTCCATCTGCAGGCTGCTGGTGATGAAGGGGGGCGCCGGCTGGCGGCGCTGGGGCTTGACCGCCACCTTGCTGACCCGGAAGGGGACGCCCTCCAGGGCCTCCAGGATCTCATCCACCTGGGCGGCGCCGGTGATCTTCAGCTCCCGCCCCTGATACTGCACCAGCCGGGCCTCAAAGGCCGGCGGCTGAGCCGCGGCCAGACAGGCCGTCAAAGACCAGTACTCTTCCGGCACAAAGGCGGTGATGGCCCGCTCCCGGTCCACCACCAGCCTCAGGGCCACCGACTGCACCCGCCCGGCCGAGAGGCCGGTCTTCACTTTCTTCCAGAGCAGAGGGCTGAGCTGGTAGCCCACCAGCCGGTCCAGGATGCGCCGGGCCTGCTGGGACTCGTAGCGGGGCCGGTTGAGGGGCACCGGGTGTTCCAGGGCCTCCCGGATCCCCTTGGGGGTGAGCTCCATGAGCAGCACCCGGTGGAAGCGGTGGTCGTTTTCCCCCAAAGCCTCGGCAATGTGCCAGGCGATGGCCTCCCCCTCCCGGTCCGGGTCCGGCCCGAGGTAGATGTCCCGGATGCCCGCCGCCGCCTTTTTCAGTTCCTGGATGACCTTGGCCTTGCCCAGAATGGTGACATAGGTGGGCTCAAAGTCGCGCCTGATATCCACCCCCAGCTCGTTTTTGGGCAGGTCCCGGATATGACCCTTGGTGGAGCGCACCATGAAGTCGCCCCCCAGGTATTTCTGCAGGGTCTTGGCCTTGGTGGGGGATTCCACGATGAGAAGGGACTTGGACATATCAAAGCAGCCATGCAGGCCCTGGGCCTGTGAGCCTTTCTCCTGAATTTAAGATTTCGGGGTGGAGCGCCTGGAGGGGCCCCCCACCGCCCCACCCCCGCCCGCCGGGGAGAGATCCCCGGGCGACAGACCGCCCGGGGCCCACTCACCTTCCGGGCCGAGGATTAATCATGCCCCGGCCGGGAGGGAAAAGCAAGGGACGGCGGCTTTGCGGCCCCCACCCTCCCCCGGAGGCCGTTGCCCGGCGTCCGCACCCCGGGGAATTCTGATGACGCCCTCCCACTTCCTCCTGGGGGAACGTGGCTGCCCCGCGTGGCGTGGCGGCCGTGTTTCCACCCCTTTTGGGGGGAAAAGCCCCAACCTCCGGAAGCGGGATTTTCACTCCCTCCCCCCTCTTTGGGTTGGAGGATGGCGGCCGTGGCGATGCAGCCGCCCCGGTGCCTCCTCCCCGGCCCGAAGCCGCCGACCGCCACGAGCACCGGCACCGGAACTGACGCTTTGCCCCCCATTCAGTCTCCCTCCAGGTCCTCCAGACCCAGATCTCCCTCCAGGAGCAGGCGGACCTCCGCCTCCCGGAGCGCCGCCGCCGCCCGGGCCAGGCGCAGGATTTCCTCCTCAGGCAGGCAGCGCACCGCCGAGGCGCCCACCTGCCAGACGTCAATGGGCGGCCCCAGGCCGTAGGCGTCCACCGCAATGGCCTCCTCCATGACCTTGTAGGCCAGGACGGCGGCCCGGTCCAGGGACAGGGGGCGCCCCTGATACTTGCGCAGCAGGGCGTAGGCAAAGAGATCTCCGGAGCCCAGGGCAAAGGGGGCCTCCTGGATCCACTCCGGCACCCCGTCCACGGTGATGTGCAGGATGCGGGGGGTGCCGTCAAATTCGGCGAAGACAAAATCCGCCGGGTGCAGCTTCAGCAGGGTGTCCGGGTCCTGGGAAAAGAAGCTGGTGCGGAAATCCAGGTTGATGAGCTCCGTGGCGCACTGCTTCACCAGCATGCCGATGTCATCCCGCAAGGACGCCAGGGAGCGCCCCCGGGGGAGCGAGCCCATGCGCTCCGCCACCCGCTGGATGAGGGCCAGCTCGCCGGAGGCGGCCCAGGCCAGGCGGCCGTCCACCTCAAAGATCTTTTTGCCCGGCACCCGCACCAGACCGGTGGTCACCTGCCCGTCCGAGGCCAGGACCACGCCGTCGGTCGCCGGGATGGCCACTACCAGGGTCATCTGCCTCAGCCGCCCCCCTTTCTATGGGCATGATGGCTGCCGGATGCAAGCCTGCCGGGAAAATTTTCCCGCACCCGCCATCCTCGGGCCCCTTCCCCTTCCCCCAAGGCCCCGTATCCGGGAAAAGGGGGAGGGGACCGCGGCGCAGCCCCCTTTCCCCCAGGGTGGTGCCGGAGCGCCGCCCTCCGCTGCCTGTACGCCCCAGGCCCCCCGTCCCCCCGGGTGGGGCACAAAGATCCCGGGGGGCTCCCCGCCCTTCCGTGGATCTGCCCCCAGGACCGCCGGTCACTTAGCCCCGGTTGCTGCCGGCTCCGGGGCCAGGGGAGGGTGCCGGGCGCCCCGCCGGCCGCATTGAGCCCGGGGCCCTCAGGTGGCCAGCACGTAGCACTTGCCCGGCAGCTCCCGGATGAGGCCCTGAAGCTCCAGCAGGGTGAGGCGGCTTAAGACCTCCGCGGCCGGCAGCCGGGAGAGTCCCACCAGCTCCTCCAGCTGCAGGGGCTCGGCGCCCAAAAAGGGGAGCAGGGGGTCCTCCACCCGGGGGGATGCCGGCTTGGCCGGCGCGGGAGGAGACAGGGCGACACCCTGCCCTGTGCCGGGTCCCGGCCGGCTCTCCCATCGGGGGAGCTCCGCCACAATGTCCGCCGCCTCCCGGGCCAGCCTGGCCCCCTGCTGAATGAGCCGGAGGGGCCCCTGGCTGGTGGGGGCGTCCGCCGGCCCCGGCACCGCCAGCACCTCCCGCCCCTGATCCAGGGCGTATTGCACCGTGATGTAGGTGCCGCTGCGGCTCCCGGCCTCCACCACCACCACGGCCTGGGCCAGGCCGCTGATGAGCCGGTTGCGGATGGGAAAATTCCGGGCCTCCGGGGGCGTCCCCAGGGGAAACTCGCTCACCAAGGCCCCGGCCCCGGGGATCTGATCATAATAGGCTTTATTTTCCGGGGGATAGACCACATCCAGGCCGCAGCCCAAAACCGCCACCGTGGGTCCCCCGGCCTCCAGGGCCCCGGCGTGGGCGGCGGTGTCGATGCCCCGGGCCAGGCCGCTGACCACCGTCACCCCCGCCTCGGCCAGCTCCCGGGCCAGCCGGCGGCTCATGCGCAACCCGTAGTGGCTGGCCTGGCGGGTGCCCACCAGCGCCACCGCCGGCCCCTCACAGACGGAGAGGTCCCCCTGCACATACAAAAAAGGAGGTGGAAAGGGGATCTCCCGCAGGCGGGAGGGGAAATCCGACTCCGCCAGAGTGACCAGCCGGCCCCCCCGGGTGGTCAAGCGCTTCAGTTCCGCCTCCCAGCGGTCCCAGTCTCTGAAGCCCAGGATGGCCGCGGCCACCGCCGGGGTCACCCCCTTGATGGCCCGAAGCTCACTTTCCGGGGCCTCAAAGACCGCCGCCGGGTCGCCAAAGGCGGTCACCAGGCGCTGAAACAGCACCAGCCCCACCCCGGGAATGGACCGGAGGGCCAGCCAGGGGAGGTAGGCCAGGAGGTCGTCTGGGGGCTGTCCGGTCACCATCACCTAAAGACAGGGGCGACAAGGTTGTGAGCTGGGAAAACCGGGAGAACGGGCGGCCTCCCCCTCCCCTTCCGGCCCCCTGCCGATAGGAATATCGCTTATACCGTCCCAAAAGTATAAGGGAGGTCCGGGCGAAGAGGCAGAAGCCCCTGCCCCTTTTGTCTCTCTCCAAAAATTATCTGCCCAAGCCTCACAGGAACACCACCGGGAAGGTGACCCGCCCCCGAGCTTCCCCTTTGAGGGCGGCGACCTTTGGCCGCCATGGCATCTCCTGCGTCTCAGCCGGAGTCGGAATGGTAATGGGAACAGACCCGGGAAATCAGCCCCTGGGCATTCAGGAACATCACGTCGGCCGCCATGACCTCATCGGCGCCGCGATAGACCACCACCAGGCTGTGGAGACCGGCAAACACCTGGAGCACGGTGACCGTCAGATCCGGAAACAGGGACAGCCCCAGGGTGAGATACATCCGCAGGTTCTCCTTCCCCCGCAGAGTCCCCCCGGGGTCGTTGAGCAGCTGCATTACAAAGGGCGAGGTGAGCTCCACCTCCGGGGCATAGAGGGCTAAAAGGGCCTCCAGGTCCCGGCGGTTGATGGCCTGGGCCCAGGTGGACGCCAGCTTTTCGGCCTCCGGCGGGGTCAGCACCCTCACCCCCCGTTCACCTGCGCGGCCAGGGAGGTCAGCCGGGCCTCCACCAGGCGCACCCGGGGCGCCAGGGCATCCAGCCGCCGCCGCCGTCCCTCCCGGTCCGCCTCCCCGTGGCTCAGGGCCTGGGTGAGGCCCTCCAGGTCAACCAGGAGGCTTTTCAGCTGCCTCTCCAGACCCTCCTCCAGCCCTTGGGCCAGCTCCGCCACCAGGGGCAGGAAATAGCGGAACTTCAGCCGTTCTCCGAAATCCACCAGCTGGACCTTGAGCTCCTCCCGCACCCAGCGGCGGATGGCGGCCAAGGCCCGGCGCAGGTCCTGCTCCGCCTGCTGGCGGGGGTCGAGGCTGCCCCAGCCCGCCTTGGCCTTCAGCCGCTGCCAGAGGCGCTCCAGCACCCCCATCCCGGAGCGCAGCCAGACCTCCCCCGCCCAGCGCCAGCCCGGCTCCAGAGCCAGGGAGAGCAGAGGCACCTCCAGCTTCGGCGGCCGGGGCGGCACCTCCAGTTTCAGGGAAGGGGGCTCCCCGGGCAGGCCCAGGGCGGCGGTTTCCCGGTAGTAGAGGGCCAGGGTCTCCTCCAGGGCCACCACCAGGGGCTCGCAGAGGCGATGCAGCTCCTGGCGCAGCCACTCCTCCTGCCGGCGCACGAATTCCACCACCTGGAGGTTGAACTCCCCCCCGGCCAGCTTGAGGAGCTCCTGCTGAAATTCCTGGAAGAGGCGGTAGAGCTGGTGCCGCAGGGGCGCCGCCGGCTCATCGGCCAGGAGGCGTTCCCAGTCCGGCTCATAGGTGAGGACGAAACTGACCAGGGAGGCCTCCCGGCTGCCCTGCTCCGAAAGAAAGGCGTCCACCCGGTGCTTGAGCTCCGCCCCCAGATGGCGGGTGGCGCCCTCCAGGGTCTGGTGCAGGCTGGCCCGCACCGCGGTGAGGGGCTGGCGCCGGGCCTGGAGTCTGGCCGCCAGCTCCCGGTAAGCCCCGGCATCCCGGTCCAGGAGCCGCCGGGCCCAGTCCACCTGCTCCGCCAGGCCCTTGGCCACCATGAGCACCTGCGGGAGAGCGCCGCCGGCCAGCCGCCCCGCCCGCACCCCCTCCACAGCCTGCCGGAAGAGGCCCTGGAACTCCTCCCAGCCCCGGCGGCTCAGCTCGCTCTTGCCCGGATCCCCCTGCACAAGGGCCAGGAAGGCCTCCTCCTGGGGCGCAAGCCCGCCGGCCTCCCGCCGGCGTTCCAGAAGCACCTGGAGAGCGGAGAAGGCGCAGAGCCTGGGCTTGGGCACCCAGGGGGCCAGCTCCCGGCGCACCCGGGCGATCAGGGCCTCGCAGTCGGCGGCATCCCGGTGATCCCCCAGGTCCAGATTGAGGACGAAAATGAGGTGCTCCCCCATCCCCATGCGCCTCAGTTCCTGGAGGAACTGGAAGTCCGCCTGCCTGAGCCCCATGCGGGAGCTGATGACATAGAGGGCCAGGTCGCACTTCAGGAGATAGGCCAGCACCTGGGTGAGGTGCTGGGGCAGGGGCGAGTCGCTCCCCTGGCAGTCCCCCAGCTCCAGGAAGGGGGGGAGGTCAGCCGCCGGCAGGGTGAGGAGGGCGTCCGCCAGATAGACCGCCAGCTCCTCTTGGGTCACCAGCTCCTGGTGCCGCTCCACGTCCGGGCCGCAAAGCTCCAGAGACCCCCGGGCCAGCGCCTCCTCCACCCGGCCATACCCCGCCAGATAGGCCGTCAGCAGCACGTAATTCTGGTTGAGGCTGCCGTTGGCCCACAGGGAGGCCGCCTCCTGGCCCGCCAAAATCTGCGCCAGCAGCTCCCGGTCCTGGGGCCGGCTGAGGGTGAAGGGCTCGGGATGGTTCTCCAGCCGGGCATCCGGGAGGAAGTTCAGGGCCTGCTGAATCTCCCCGGCGATGACCTCCGGGGCCTTGAAGAGCAGCAGGGCCCGCTCCTCCGGCCCGGGCCGGACCCGGGTGATCATGGCGGTGAGGATGCCGGCGCCCCGCTTGAGCACCTCCCGGCCCATGAGGGCGTTGACCAGGGTGCTCTTGCCGGATTTCACCGCGCCCACCACCGCCACCCGCACCACCTCTTCGGCCAGGTGCGCCTGGACCTCCGCGAGCACGTGCCGCCAATGCCCGGCCTGCTCCGCCGCCTGGGGGAAGAGGGCCTGCCACTCCTGGATCAGCTCGAGAAGGTGGGTGATCTCCCCGGCCAACTCGCCGGGCGGGGCGCTGTCAGACAAAGCCTTTCTCCAAACGGGTTATCTGCTGCTCATCAGGGTGGGAGGGGAATGCTCCGGGCAGGGCTTCACGCCCCGGTGGTCCCCCGGGCATCCCCCCGGAAGCCGTCACTTCTTGGGCGCATACCCGGTGATATAGGGCTTGGAGACCTCCACCCGCACCTTGTCGGCAATCTCCAGGGTGAGAACCTGGTCGTTGATGGCCACGATCTCCCCGATGAGGCCGCCGGCGGTGAGCACCCGGTCCCCCCGTTTCAGGCTGTCCAGCATGGCCCGGTGCTCCTTGGCCTTGCGCTGCTGGGGCCGAATGAGCAGAAAATAAAACACCGCCACCATGAGGACCAGGGGCACGACCATGGTCCACAGGGGGCTCTCAGCGCCGCCCGCACCGTTGGCGGCATAGGCAATCTCAACCACGCGCCTCTCCTCCACTCTGTCGTTGACGGTAGAATTCCCGGTAAAACTCGGGGAAGCGGCCGGCTTTGACGGCCTGCCGCATCCGGGCCATCAGGCTGAGGTAATAATATAGATTATGCAGCGTCAAAAGGCGATAGGCCAGCATCTCCCGGGCCTGAAAAAGATGGCGCACATAGGCCCGGGAGTAGTGCCGGCAGGTGTAGCAGCCGCACCCCTCCTCCAGGGGCCGGGGATCCTCGGCGTAGGCGGCATGGCGGATCATCAGGGCCCCCTGGGCGGTGAAGACCTGGCCGTTTCTGGCGTTTCTGGTGGGGATGACGCAATCGAAGAGGTCGGCGCCCCGGGCCACCCCCTCCACCAGGTCCTCGGGCAGACCCATGCCCATGATGTAGCGGGGTTTCTCCACCGGCAGCACCGGCAGGGCCGCCTCCATCATGGCGAAGGTGAGCTCCTTGGGCTCCCCCACGCTCAGGCCCCCAAGGGCGAAGCCGGAAAAGGGGAGCTCCCCCAGCTCCTGGGCCTGTTCCCGCCGCCAGTCCGCCCGGGTGCCTCCCTGGACGATGGCAAAGAGGGCCGGGCCCTGCTGCCGCCACGCCGCCAGGGATCGCCGGGCCCAGCGGCCGGTGAGCTCCGTGGCCCGCTTAAGCTCCCCCTCCGGGCAGGGGTAAGGGGGGCACTCGTCCAGGCACATCATGATATCCACCCCCAACTCCTCCTGGAGGGCCACCACCCGCTCGGGAGTGAGCATGTGCAGATCGCCGTTGAGGTGGGAGCGGAAGGTCACCCCCTCCTCGCTGAGGGTGCGGAAAGGCGCCAGGCTGAAGATCTGGAAGCCCCCGGAGTCGGTGAGGATGGGACCCGGCCAGTTCATGAAGCGGTTGAGGCCCCCCAGCCGCCGGATGAGTTCCACCCCGGGCCGCAAGTAAAGGTGATAGACATTGCTGAGGATGATCTGGGCCCCCAGGCCCCGCACCTCCTCGGGGGTCAGGGTCTTCACCGTGGCATAGGTCCCCACCGGCATGAAGGCCGGGGTCTCCACCTGCCCCCGGGGGGTGGTCATCAGCCCGAGACGCGGCCCCCCTGAGCCGCTGCCGGCCAGAAGCTTAAAGGTGAACATAGCAGCGCGGGTTCAGACACAGGCGCTTGTCCGGCCCCTGGACCCTTTTTGCGGTTATTTTCACAAATAATTGCAGGAACTCCGGCTATTTCGTCCTCAGATTCCCGTCTCTCCCCTCGAGGGGAAAGCAGGTCATCAGGTCATTCCGGCTCCCCCCCGCCTCAGCGGATGAGCATGCAGTCGCCGTAGCTGTAGAAGCGGTAGCGCCGCCGCACCGCCTCCGTGTAAGCCTTGAGGATCAGCTCCCGGCCGGCAAAGGCGCCCACCAGCAACAGCAGGGTGGAGCGGGGCAGGTGGAAATTGGTGAGGAGCCGGTCCACCGCCCGGAAGCGATACCCCGGGTAGATGTAGAGGTCGCACCAGCCCGCCCCGGGGCGGAAGCCCTCCTGCGTCCGGCAGCTCTCCAGCACCCGCACCGTGGTGGTGCCCACCGCCACCAGGGCCCGCCCCTCCCCTTTGGCGGCCGTGAGTTGCCGGGCGGCCTCAGGCGGGAGTTCATAATACTCCGGCGCCAGCCGGTGGGCGGTGTAATCCCGGGTGCGCACCGGGGTGAAGGTCCCCGGGCCCACGTGCAGGGTGACCGCCACGGTCTCCACCCCTTTGGCCGCCAAATCCGCCAGCACCCGGGGAGTGAAGTGCAGCCCGGCGGTGGGGCAGGCGATGGCCCCGGTCTTCCGGGCAAACAGCGTCTGGTAGCTTTCCCGATCCGCCGCGGTGGGGGCCCGTTTGAGATAGGGCGGCAGCGGCACCTCCCCCGCCGCGCCGACCGCCTCCACCACCCCGCCCCTCGGACTCACCAGGCGCACCTCCGCCACCCCTGGCCGGGGCAGGGCCACCACCTCCCCGGTCAGGCCCTCGCCGAAAGCCAGCCGCACCCCGGGCCGCAGCCGCCCCCGATACCCTGCCAGCGCCCGGCCCGCCGCCGGGTCCCCGCCATTGTCCGGCACCGGCAGGTGATGCAATAACAGTTCCACCCTGCCGCCACTCTCCTTCACCCCCACTAGGCGGGCGGGGAAGACCCGGGTGTCGTTCACCACCAGGACGTCCCCGGGCTCCAGGAATTCGGGCAGTTCCCGGAAAATGGCGTGCCTCCAGGTGCCGGAGGAACGGTCCAGAACCATCATCCGGGCGGCATCCCGGGGCTGGGCCGGAAAGGCGGCCACCAGCTCCGGGGGCAGATGGTAATCAAACTCCTGGATGGAGGGGCTCATCTCCGTGATGTCCGGGAGGCTTGAGGGCACTTTTTGCCGCCCGGCCGCCGGAATAAGTTATAGTAATATTTGGCGCCCGGCGAAAGAGGGCCATTGTCTTTTCGGGAAGATAAATCTATACTAATTTGCTATGAGACCGGGCACGGTGCCGGGGACCCCAGAACCTTCGCCAAGGATGGACGGCCCCTGGCAGGGGCAGATGGGAGCCGCATCACCGGCTTTTGATCTCCCTCCCGGCCCTGGTCTCCTTCATCAGCGAGGAGAAACATGCGCCGGTTGAGATTCGCCGTGTTGGCAGCTTTGTTTGTCGTGCTGGCAGCTGGGGCTGCGGGCCCGCAGGGGGCGCCGGAACCCGGCGCGGAGGAGGTGGTGGCCAGGGTGCAGGCCCGATACGACCGGGCCGGCGGCTTCAAGGCCTATTTCCGCCAGGAGTCCCGCCTCAAAGGCGGCGCCCAGAGCGACACGGCCGAGGGCTGGGTCTACTTCAAGCGCCCCCTCAGGATGCGCTGGCAGTACGAAAAACCCCCGGAGCAGAAAAAAGAGCTGATCTCCGACGGCAGCCAGGTCTACATGTACATCCCCCAGGACGGGGTGGTGATGGTTTATCCCCTGACCCGGGTTTTGAAAAGCGATTTGGTGCTGCGCTTTTTCTCCGGCATCGCCCAGGTGCGCCAGGACTTCCAGATGGCTTGGGCCCGGCCGCCCCGCCCCGGGCAGATGTATCTCATCCAGCTCACGCCTGTGACCCCCCAGGCGGAGCTCACCCGCCTCACCCTCACCATCCACCCGGGGACCTATCAGGTGGAGCGCCTGGAATTCACCAACGCCGTGGGCGAGGAGACCGCCTTCCTTTTCACCCGGGTGCAGCTGGACTACCAGGTGCCGGCCGATTTCTTCACCTTCACTCCGCCCCCGGGGGTGCAGGTGGTGCGGGACCCGGCCGGGGCCGGCTGAGCCGGCAGACCCAGACTTGGGGCAAAAACGTCTCCGGGTGACCGGAAAGTCTAGGCTTACACCATGAGCATCCTGGCCCTTCAACAGGAAATCCGGGAATGGCTGGCCAAACGCCAGGCCATCCTTTTGGCCCACAATTATCAGCCGCCGGAGATCCAGGATATTGCCGATTTTCTGGGCGACTCCCTGGGGCTCTCCCTCACCGCCTCCCAGACTCCGGCGAAAATCATCGTCTTTGCCGGGGTGCATTTCATGGCGGAGACCGCCGCCATCCTCTGCCCCGACAAGACCGTGCTTTTGCCCCGCCTGGATGTGGGCTGCTACATGGCCGACACCATCAGCGCCGAGGCCCTGCGCCGGCGCAAGGCCGAGCTCCCGGGGGTGCCGGTGGTCACCTACGTCAACTCCTCCGCCGCGGTGAAGGCGGAAAGCGACATCTGCTGCACCTCGGCCAACGCCGTCCGGGTGGTCAACTCCCTGGATGCCCCCCGGGTCCTCATGGTGCCGGACAAGAATCTGGCCCTCTACACCGCCCGGCACACCGACAAGGAGGTGCTTTACTGGGAGGGCTGCTGCAACATCCACGATGGCCTCACCGCCGCCCAGGTCCAGGCCTGCCGGGCGGCGCACCCCGAGGCCCTCTTCCTGGCGCACCCCGAATGCCGCCCGGAGGTGCTGGCCCTGGCCGACGCCGTCCGCAGCACCAGCGGCATGCTGGAGTACGTCCGCACCTCCCCCGCCCGGGAATTCATCATCGGCACTGAACAGGGCATCATTTACACCCTCAAGCGCCAGAATCCCGGGAAAATCTTTCATTCCCCCTCCCCGGGGCTGCTCTGCCCGGACATGAAGCGCATCACCCTGGAGGATATCCTCACCGCCCTGAAGGAAGAGCGCCATCGCATCACCCTCCCTGATGAGGTGCGCCTGAAAGCCCTCAGGGCGGTGCAGCGCATGCTGGCCGTGCCCCGGGATTAATCGCCCAGCCCCGGGTCTTTTGCAGGCTCCTGGATTGGCATGGTATTTGCTCCTTAGTGGGGAAAAATTCCCAGTATGGGTGGGGAGCAAGGCCATGGCCCAGTCAGACCCTCTGAGGGATATCCGGCATTCGCTGCATGAATTGGCCCAGCCCCTGGCGGCGGTCACCGGGCTGGTGGACCTCCTGCTCCTGGACCGCCAGCTGGACGCCGAGATCTTTGAAGACATCCGCATGATCAGTGAAAAGCTGGACCAGGTGCTGGAGATCATCTCCCGCATCCGGGAGATCGTCCGGGCCCACACCCAGGCCCTGGAGGAGGAGGCTCTGGCTCCGGGCGTGCACGCCCTCACTGACCGCCCCTAAGGCAACTTCCTGACGGGGATATCCGGGCACAAAAGGAAAGACCCGCGTCTCCCCGCCTGTTGTGGCCAGCCTTCTTCTGCCGCCAGCTCGGGAAGGCCCTCCGGCATCCCGTTCGGGCCTGGACGGCGGTCCGCCGCCGGCCCCACCGCCCCCGAAGAGGGGGAAGGCGGCGCCGGCCTGATGCTGGCGGCAACCCGGGGGGCCCGGCCTTAAGCCGCCAGGGCCTGACGGCGCCCACACCGTGGGGGGAAGCCCTGCTTCGCCCCCGGTCCCGGCCAGGCCCCCGGTCGCCATCCGTGGACCCTTCCCTTGCGTCCACCGGGAAAAGGCCGTATTATCATTCCCAGCGGGTTTCAGCCGTCGGCGCCGGCAGCGGCAGCGCCGGATCGGTCGGGGGCGCAGACGGGATGGGAGCCCGGGGCCAGACGACGTGGCCGAAGACGGCCGCCGCGCCGCAGGGGTCCGGAGGGCGTGCCCGGGGCCTGGTGGGGAACGGGGCGTCCCGGCGGCCGGCCGCCCAAAGCGTGCAGGGGCGCAAAGCGCGGCCCGGGCCCCCGCCGCTTACGCTGGGGGTGGGGGCCGCCGAACCGGGCCGAGGCTGACCTAACCAGGAAGTCAGGCAGTTTCACGCTGGCTTGTCAGGTGCAGCATGGGCAGGGTCATTCCTGAGGAGATCCAGGCCCGGGTCCGGGAGCTCCGGGAGCAGATTCACTACCACAACTACCGCTACTATGTCCTGGATGAGCCGGTCATCTCCGACGCCGAATATGACCGCCTCTTCCGGGAGCTGGAGGAGCTGGAGGCCGCCTGGCCCGAGCTCATCACCCCCGACTCCCCCACCCAGCGGGTGGGCGCCCAGCCCCTGGAGAAGTTTGAAACCGTCCCCCACCGCCAGCCCATGCTGTCGTTGGAGAACGCCTTCAGCGAAGGCGAGGCCCGGGAGTTTGACGCCCGGCTGAAGCGCTTTCTCCGCACCCAGGAGGAGTTCGACTACGTGGTGGAGCCCAAAATGGACGGCTGCGCCGTGGAGCTGGTCTATGAGCGGGGCGTCTTTACGGTGGGCTCCACCCGGGGGGATGGCTACCGGGGGGAGAACGTCACCCAGAACCTCAAGACCATCCGCACCATCCCCTTAAGGCTCCTGGAGACCGAAGAACCGGCCCCGGAACTGCTGGAGGTCCGGGGCGAAGTCTATATGAACCTGGAGGAGTTCCGCCAACTCAACGAGCAGCGTCTGGCCAGGGGGGAGCCGCCCTTCGCCAACCCGAGAAACGCCGCCGCCGGCTCCCTGCGGCAGCTGGACCCGGCCATCACCGCCTCCCGGCCCCTGTACATCTATTGCTACGGCATCGGCGAGGTGGTGGGCCGCCGCTTCGAGACTCACTGGGAGGTGCTCCAGGCCCTGAAACGCTGGGGCCTGAGGGTCAATCCCCTCACCGAGCGCTGCCGGGGGATTGAAGCCGCCATCGCCTACCACCACCGTCTGGAGCGCCAGCGCCACGGCCTGCCCTATGAAACCGACGGGGTGGTCATCAAGGTGGACTCCCTGGCCCTGCAGGAGCGCCTGGGCACCAAGACCCGCAGCCCCCGCTGGGCCCTGGCCTACAAATTCGCCGCCACCCAGGCCACCACCCGGGTGCTGAAAATCGAGGTGAATGTCGGCCGCACCGGCGCCGTCACCCCCATGGCGGTCATGGAACCGGTGGAGGTGGGGGGCGTCACCGTCAGCCGGGCCACCTTGCACAACGAAGACGAGGTGAAGCGCAAGGACGTGCGGGTGGGGGACTGGGTCCTGGTGCAGCGGGCCGGGGACGTCATCCCCGAGGTGGTCATGGTCATCAAAGAGCGGCGCACCGGGAACGAGGTCCCCTTTGAGATGCCCACCCACTGCCCGGTGTGCGGCACCCGGTTGGTGCGCCCGCCGGGGGAGGCGGTGACCCGCTGTCCCAACCCGGACTGCCGGGGAGCCTTGCGCCGGGCCATTTTGCACTTCGCCTCCAAGACCGCCATGGATATCGACGGCCTGGGGGAGAAAATCATTGATCAGCTGATGGAAAACGGCCTGGTGCGCTCCATCCCTGACCTCTACCGCCTGACGGAGGCGGACCTCCTGCCCCTGGAGCGCTTCGCCGAAAAGTCCGCCGCCAACCTGGTGAGCGCCATCCAGAAGAGCAAGACCGCGCCCCTCCACCGCTTCATCTATGCCCTGGGAATCCGCTATGTGGGGGAGGCCACGGCCCAGCTTCTGGCGCAGCATTTTGAGAGCCTGGAGCGCCTGGCCCAGGCCGGCGAGGAGGAACTCCTGCAGATTGAAGGCATCGGCCCCCAGGTGGCGGGCAGCATCCGGGACTTCTTCCGCCAGGAAAAGAATCAGCGCCTGCTGAAGGAGCTGGCGGAGCTGGGGGTCAAACCCCTGCCGCCGGAAAAGCCCGGGGCGGCCCCGGCCCTGGCGGGCAAGACCTTTGTCTTTACCGGCGCCCTGGAGCGCTTCTCCCGGGAGGAGGCCAAGGCCCTGGTCACCGCTCGGGGCGGCAGGGTGAGCTCCTCGGTGTCGGCCAAAACCGACTACGTGGTGGCGGGCGCCGAGCCCGGCAGCAAGCTGGCCCGGGCCCGGGAGCTGGGGGTGACCGTCCTGGACGAACAAGCCTTTCTGGAGCTCTTGGAGAGGAGTGGCTGATGGCGGAGTTGGCCCGTGCGCATCTGCTGATCAGCGGCCGGGTGCAGGGGGTGTTCTACCGGGCCCACACCCGGGATGAAGCCCGGAGGCGTGGTCTCACCGGCTGGGTGCGCAACCTCCCCGACGGCCGGGTGGCGGCGGTGGTGGAGGGCGACCGCCGCCGGATTGAGAGCCTCATCGACTGGTGCCGGCATGGCCCTCCGTATGCTTACGTGGAGGAGGTCCAGGTGGACTGGCACCCCTACCAGGGGGAGTTTGACGACTTCCGCATCGCCTATTGAGGGCCGCAGGCAGGACTGGGGGCAGGTCGGGGCACCCGGGGGGACCTCGCCTCGGACAGGCACCCGGCCTCTGGCTGAAGGAGGAAGGCGGCCAAAGTTCCGCGGGAAAGGCAGCGGCCTCCCGTGGCCGTCCCCCTCCCGTCTTCGGGCTGCACAGAGGGGGCAGGGACCCCTCCCCCCCGGTCCATTCTTTCACGGGCTGTCGGCCGCAGCCCCAATTTGACCATACGAGGGAATACATGACCCGACTGGCCCTGATGTTTCCCGGACAGGGCTCCCAATATGTGGGCATGGGGAAAGAGTTTTACGATACCCTGCCCCAGGCCCGGGAACTCTTTGATCTGGCAGAGGACATCACCGGCCTCCCTTTAAGGCGCCTGTGCTTCGAAGGCCCTTTGGAGGAGCTCACCCTGACGGTGAATCTGCAGCCGGCGGTGACGCTGGTGAATCTGTGCGCCTATGAGGCCCTGAAAAATGCGGGCGTGACCCCGGCGGCGGTCTGCGGCCACAGCCTGGGGGAATACAGCGCCCTCTATGCCGCCGGGGTGCTCTCCGCGGCCGACACCCTGGCGGCGGTGCGGCAGCGGGGGCTCCTGATGCAGCGGGAGGCCGAGCGCCATCCCGGTAGTATGGCCGCGGTCATCGGCCTGGGCCCCGACCAACTGGCGGAGCTCCTCAAGCCCCTCACCGACCGCGGCCCCTTGGCCCTGGCCAACTTCAACACCCCGGAGCAGACGGTGATCTCCGGCACCGCCGAGCTGGTAGCCCAGGCGGTGAGCCACGTCAAGGCCGCCGGCGCCCGGGCGGTGCCCCTGAAGGTCTCCGGCGCCTGGCACTCGCCCCTCATGGCCGAAGCCGGCCCGGATTTTGCCGCCTTCCTGGAAACCCTGGAGTTCCGGCCGCCCCGGACTCCGGTCTATCTCAATGCCACCGCCGCCCCGGAGAGGGATCCCCACCTCCTGAGACAGGCCATGGCCCGCCAGCTCACCAGCCCGGTGCGCTGGGCCGAGCTTATCCGGCGGCAACAGGCGGATGGCATCGACACCTGGGTGGAGGTGGGGCCCAAAAACGTGCTGGTGGGCCTGCTGAAGAAGATCCTGCCCCAGCTCCCGGCCGAGCGCGGCCTGCAGGTGGACAATCCCGCCACCCTCCAGGCCTGCCTGGCCGCCTTGGGCTCCTGACCCACAACCGTCCAATCCCTCAAGGAAAACTGTATGCAGAACCTCATAGGTAAGCTGGTGGGGGGCGCAGTCCTGGTCCTGATGTTAAGCTCCCTGGCCTCCGGCGCCACCCTCACCGGCGGCGATGTGGCCGCCGCCGTGGCCGCCATCAAAAGCGACCGGCCCAGCCCGGCACAGAAAAAGGTGGTGGACCTGGTGTTGGCCTCCATGCTCCAGGAACATTACAAAAAACTGGGCCTCACCCCCTCCCAGTCCACCCCTCAGATGAACGAAAGCCTCAACCAGGTGAGCCGCCTGACCCTGATGACGGTGGCGGCCATGACGGACCATGATCCCCCTGCCGCCCGGCAGTTTTCTTTGGAGGATCTCATGGCCATCTCCGGCGTGGTGATGGGGAAGATCCGGGATCTGAAGATCGACTCCGCCAAGCTCAAGGACCGGACTTACGTGGTGGATACCCTCATCCCCGCAATCATCGAAGAGCTGGCCAAGTAATATAAGGCACCGGTAACAGGCTGGAGGAAACCAAGGGGCCCTGGTCCCTCTCCCCCAGCCTCCTCCCCCTTCAGCTTAATCCCTCCCCTCAGGCCTGAGCCGATTCACCACCAGAGGGAGGGGGGGAGGGAGAGCTGAGGGAAGACGGGGGGCACCAGTCCACCGGCTGTCTTCCACGCTCCATTTCGGCAGCCGCCTCACCATAAAGAGGCTGCCCTTTCCAGAGGGATCAGGACACTACTTGTCGTGCATCTCCGCCACTGCCTTCCAGTCCGGGGGGGGCGGCTGCCGGAGACAGGCCTCCACACAGCCGAGGAAGCGCCGCAGATGGCGGTTTTCCGGCTCCAGGGGGAGGACTGACCGGAAGGCCTCCCGGGCCTCGGCGAAGCGGCCCGCCCGGTAGAGCCGGAGACCCTCTGCATATCCGGCCAGAAAGCGGCGCCAATGGGCTTCCCCCTGCCCCAGGCCCAACACCTCGTAGATCCTGAGGGGCCGGGTCCTGCCCTTCACCCGCACCCAGTCCACCTCCTGGAGGATCACGGCCTCTTCCACCCGAACTGCGGTGAATTCGCTCACCAGGATGGTGGTGCCGTAATGCTTGTTCAGCCCCTCCAGGCGGGAGGCCAGATTGACGTGGTCTCCCACCGCGGTGTAATCAAAGAGGCGGTCCGAGCCCAGATTGCCCACCGCCACCGGCCCGGTGTTGATGCCGATCCCCACCGCCAGGCTGGGGCGCCCCTGGTTCTGCCAGAGGCGGTCCAGGCGCTTCAGCTCCGCCACCATGGCCAGGGCCGCCCGGCAGGTCCGGAGGGCATGGTCCTCCTGGGGCAAAGGCGCGCCGAACAGGGCCATGATGGCATCCCCCATATACTTGTCCAGGGTGCCGCCGTGCTGCACAATGAGCTCGCTCATAGGGGTGAGGAAATCATGCAGCACCGCCGCCAACTCCTCAGGCTCCAGGGATTCGGCCAGGGTGGTGAAGCCCCGGATGTCGCAGAACAGGATGGTCAGCTCCCGGCGCTCGCCCCCCAGCCGCAGCTTCTCCGGATGGCGGATGAGCTCCTCCACCACCGCCGGGGCCACGTAGGACTGGAAGGCCCGCTTCAGCTGGCTCCGGGCCCGCTCGGTGGCCACAAACCGCTGCACCGTCACGCCGGTGTAGGCCGCGCCGATCTGCACAACCGGATAGAGCACCTCCAGCTGCCAGCCCAGAAAGTGAAAAGCCAGATAGTTCGCCGCCAGATACCCCAGGGCCAGCCCGGCCGCCAGCAGGAACCCGGACATGGCCCCCAGGCGGGGGAGAGCCCCTGCCAGCAGTCCCCCCAGCGCCACGATGACTCCCATCAGGAACAGCCGTCCTCCCGGAGGCAGGCGCACAAACCGGCCGCTCAGGAGATTGTCCACGACGGTGGCCTGGATCTCGATGCCCGGGGTGATGGCGGCAAAGGGGGTCACCCTGAGATCATAGATGCCCACCGCCGTGGCCCCCACCAGCACCAGCCGGTCGGTGAGCCTCTGCGGCGGCACCGAGCCCTCCAAGACCTCCGCCGCCGACACGGTGGGAAAAGTGCCGGGGGGCCCCAGGTGATTGATGAGCAGGCGGCCGAAGCGGTCCACCGGCAGGGTCCTCTGCCCCAGGCGGATCTCCTCGACGCCGCCGGCGGAAAGGGTGAGGGTGAGCGGCTCGCCCCCGATGAAATGCCGGCAGGCCACCAGGGCCAGGGGGGCATGGACATCCCGGCCGTAGGCCAGGGTCAGAGGCAGCCAGCGCACCCCGCCGTCGGGGTCGGGAATCATGTTGAAGTAGCCGCTCCCCGCCGCCTGGGCCGTAAGCTCCGGCAGGTTGCCCTCCACCCCTTGGGCCCCCAGAACCGGCAGGCGGCTTGAGGCGCCCCCCACCAATCGCACCGCCTGGTATCTGCCCCCGGGAGGGCTGGCGCGTTCGGGGTCGGAAGACGCGGTCTCCCGGATCCCACCCACCCCGGTGAAGAAAAACCCGAGGATGGTGGGCGGCGGCGCGCCGATCTCCCGGGCCAGGCGGCGGTCCACATCGGCCCGCTCCTCCTCCCGGGCCAGGAGACGGGAAAGGGAGGGGGTGGCGAGTCCCGCCTGCTCCAGCTCCTGCCTCAGACGCCGCAGCGCCGTCAGCCCGGCGGTCTCCTGTCGCTCCGCAAAGATGATGTCCACCGCCACCACCCGGGGGCCGGCGGCCTTGATGCGACTGAGCAGCCGGGCGATGACCTCCCGGGACCAGGGCCAGCGGCCCAGCCTTTTCAGGCTGTCATCGTCCACCGCCACCACGACCACCGGGGAGGCGTGGGCCAGCGGCCCCCGGAGGCGGAACTTCAGATCGGCAAACTTGTATTCAAAGAATTCCGTGAGCGGAAACCGCACCAGGGCCAGAGCCAGCACCGCCAAGGTGACAGCCAGGCTCAGCAGGGCCGGCCCCCGCTCCCGGGGAAAGCCGGCATTGCCTGGGGGGGAGGGATGATCGGCCGCCGGCATCCGACTCATAGTTGTAGAGGGGGCCGGGGGGCGGTGGGGCAGCCGAAGCTCCCTGTCTCCTCTTCAACGTCCATCAAAAGAAAGGAAAAATTCAACCCGCCTCCCTCCCTCTCGACGGACTCCCCTGAGCGAGAGGGCCGGAGACCCGCCGCCCCTCGGCCTCCAGCCTTCGGTAGCCCGGCGCCGGGACGGCCCCCTGGCTCAGAGGGCATCCGTCTCCCCTGCCCGTCGCCCCCTTGGCCGCAACCGCAGGTGAAAGCGGGGCCGCCGGAGGGACTGGCCCCGGCAGCGGGGACAGCGGCTGGGAGTGGTGAGGCGCTCCCGCTTGGCAAAGGTGAAGCCGCAGAGTTTGCACACCGGCGGCTCCATGACAAACTCCAGGCCGGGTCCCGGCGCCCGGGCCAGGTGCGCCAGGTGCTCCAGGACCTCCTTTTCCGGCAGGCCCAGCCGCCGGGAGAGCTCCAGGGCGGAAAGGGGTTGCTCCAGCAGGAGCTCTCTGATAGCCTGTCGCAGGGTGAGCACCCTGCCTCCTTCAGGGGTTCCGGTCCCCACCGGGTGCGGGCGCGGGGCAGTCAGGCCCGGCTCCCGCCCTGCGGGGGGCTGCAGATGAATGTCATGCAGGATGGGCACATGCGCTACCTGATCCTGGGGGCGGGCGCCCTGGGCACCGTCTTCGGGGCCTTCCTGCTCCGGGCCGGTCACCCGGTGGACTTCCTGGGGCGGGGGGCGCATTTCCAGCGCCTCCTCGCCGCCGGCCCCCGCATCGACGGCATTTGGGGGGAATTCACCCTGGGGCCGGTCTCCACCCCCGGACCACACCCTGAACCATATGACATTATCCTCCTGTGCGTCAAATCCTTTGACACCCGCATGGCCTGCGAGCAGGCCCGCCATCTCCTGGCGCCGGGGGGACTCATCATCTCCCTGCAAAACGGCCTGGGCAACCTGGAGGAGATCAGCCGGGTCTTCGGGGCGCGGCGTACCGTGGGCGGCCGGGTCATCTTCGGGGCCCGCATCCCGGAACCCGGCCGGGCCACGGTGACGGTCTACGCCGCCCCGGTGCTGTTAGGAGCCCTGTCCCCGGATGCCGACCATGACCTTTTGACCCGGGTGGCCCGGGACCTCCAGGAGGCCGGCATTCCCACCCGGGTGGTTGCCGACATTATGCCCCCCCTGTGGGACAAAGTGCTGTACAACTGCGCCCTCAATGCCCTGGCCGCCCTGTTGGGGGTGCCCTACGGCGAGTTGGCGGCGGATCCGGACACCCGGGAGTGCATGCGCCAGATCGTCGCCGAAATCTACGCCGTGGCCCAGGCCCTGGGGATCGCCCTGACGTTCCCCACGGCAGACGACTATTTCGAGCACTTCCTCACCCGGCTGGTCCCCCCCACCGCGGCCCACCGCCCCTCCATGTGGCAGGACCTGCAGGCCGGCCGCCGCACCGAGATTGAGGCCTTAAACGGCGCCATCTGCCGCTACGGGGCGGATGCGGGCCTGCCCACACCTTACAATGAGACCGTGACCCGGCTGATCCGGTTTCTGGAGCGGCGATCCTGCCCTCACCGGGGGGAGGGGGAAACCTCCCCCCCGGTTTGTGCCTGAGGGCGTGGACCCATGCGCCTCGGCATCGATACCGGCGGCACCTTCACGGATTTCGTGGCCCTGGGAGAGGCAGGGGGCCAGGTCCACAAGGTGCCCTCCACCCCCGACAACCCCTTGCGGGCCGTGCTCCAGGGCCTGCAGGAGCTCTGTCCCCAGGGCCTGGCCGGGGCCGAGGTGGTTCATGGCACCACCGTGGGCACCAATGCCTTCCTCACCCGCCAGGGCGCCAGGGTGGTGCTGGTCGCCACCGCCGGCTTCGAGGAGGTGCTCTTCATCGGCCGTCAGACGCGGGGGGAGCTCTTCAGCCTCTCCCCCCGCCAGCCGCCGCCTCTGCTGCCCCGGGACCGGGTGGTGGGCGTCAGGGAGCGCCGGGCCGCAAACGGTGGCGTGATTGTGCCCTTGACTCCGGAGGAAACGGAGCGGGTGCGGCGCCGGGTGGCGGAGCTGGCTCCGGAGGCCGTGGCCATCTCCCTTTTGCACGCCTATGCCTGGCCGGAGCATGAGGAACGGCTGGCCGACGCCCTGGCGGATCTGGGCGTGCCCCTTTCCCTCTCCAGCCGGGTGCTTCCCGAAATCCGGGAGTTTGAGCGCACTGCCGCCACCGTCCTCAATGCCTACCTCACCCCGGTCCTGGAAAAGTATCTCATGGCCTGGGACCGGCAGGTGCCGCAGGCGACCCTCCATCTCATGCATTCCGGCGGCGGCTGTCTCCCTGCCCGGCGGGCCACCCATCTGGGATTGGCCACGGTGCTCTCCGGGCCCGCCGGCGGGGTGGTGGGGGCCTGGAAGCTGGCCCGGGCCCTGGGCCGGGACCGGATCCTCACCCTGGACATGGGGGGCACCTCCACCGATGTGGCCCTGGCGGCCGGGGAGCTGCCGTTTACCTCGGACTATGTCCTTCAGGGTTTCCCTTTGGGGATTCGGGTGCTGGACATCCACACCGTGGGGGCCGGCGGGGGTTCCCTGGCCCGGCGGGATCGGGGCGGGGCGCTGAGGGTGGGGCCGGAGAGCGCCGGCGCCGACCCGGGGCCGGCCTGCTACGGCCGGGGGGAGGGGGTGACGGTCACCGACGCCCAGCTTTATCTGGGGCGCCTCCTCCCCGAGGCCTTTCTGGGCGGCCGCCTGGCCCTGGAGGAACGGGCCGCGGCCCACGCCCTGGAGCGCCTGGCCCGGAAGTTTCCGGTCCCGCCCCGGGAGCTGGCCCGGGGCATCATCCGGGTGGCCAACACCCACATGGCCCGGGCGCTGGCCAGGGTGAGTCTGGAGCGGGGCCACGACCCCCGGGACTTCACCCTGGTCTGCTTCGGCGGTGCCGGCGGCCTGCATGTCTGCGAGCTGGCCCGGGAACTGGGGGTGCGGCGCCTGCTGGTGCCGGCCCACGCCGGGGTGCTCTCGGCCCTGGGGCTGGCCCTGGCGGCGCCGCGGCGGGATGTCTCCGCCACCCTGCTTCTGGCCGGCCCGGCCCTGACGTGGGAAAGGCTCACCCGGGCGGCCCGGGAACTGGAGTCCCGGAGCCGGGCGGAGCTTAAGGCGGACGGTCTGTCGGCGGCCGCCTTTGCCGTGGCCGGCGAGGTGGAGCTGCGCTACCGGGGGCAGACCGACACCCTGGCCGTGCCCTTAAAACCCGATTTCCGGCAGCGCTTCATCGCCCGGCACCGGTTCCTCTACGGCCACGCCTGGGAGGACCGGGAGCTGGAGGCGGTGACTCTGCGGCTCCATTTCCTGGGTCCGGAGCCTTTCCCGGGTCCGCCGCCGCTGGCCCCGGCCCGCCCGGGCCCCCGGCCCACCCCCGTGGCCCGGCGGCGGCTGGTCCTGGAGGAGGGGGAATTTCGGGACGTGCCCTTCATCTGGCGCCCGGAGCTGAGCCCCGGGGACCTGCTGCGCGGTCCGGCCCTCATCGGGGAGGATTTTGCCACCCTCCTGCTCTTGAGGGGATTTCAGGCCCGGGTGACGGGGGAAGGGCACCTCCTCTTGGAAGATCCCGGGGCGGGATAAAAATTTGTCCGGGGGGCCAAGCTTTTGCATTTGATAAACTTGTAACTAAAACAAAGACTTAACCTCATCAAGAGTCTCAGGGGGCCTTCTCCGTCCAAATTTTTGAACTCCCCGGGCCCCCGATGTGGCGCCGGTTTTTTCCTTTCCAGCCTTAACCATCTGAAAATAATTGCAAATATAGCCTTATCCCGTTTTGGCACAGAATCTGCAGAGGCAGTAAGGCGTATATGAACCCAACATAAGGTTCCCACATCCCCCCTTACAGAGTTCATATACCATTTTCTCCTTTCACCCGACCGGCCGGGTTCCTCCCCCACCCGGCCGGTCCCTTTTTTTCCTCACTCCCGGGCCAGACGGTAATGCAGGGCGGTGATGAGCTGGCATAGAAGTTCGCCCTCGATCCTGGCCTTCTGGAGATATCCCGTCAGGCCGATGGCCCCGGTGGCCGCCGCCACCCCCACCGGACCGAGAAGGAGGCCCAACAGGGAGCTGGTGAGCAAATACGCCTTGAAGGGCAGAGTGATTCCCAGGAGCAGAGACAGGGCCTTGAGCCCGGTGGCGGCGGCCAGGTAGACCCCAAAGCCCGTCATTTTCAGGGCGGCGATGGTCCCCAGGGTCAGCGAGCCGGTCCTCAGCATGGCCACCAGCGCCTGGGCCGACAGCCTCTCCAGGCCCAGGGCCTGGCGGATGGCCTCCTGCTCCCCGGCGCTCATCTTCTCCAGGAGCCTCCTCAGGTGCTCCTCCAGCCGGGTCTGCTCCTCCGGGGATAACTGCTGCAGACTCTCCTCCAGCTGCCGCAGCATCCGCTCCAGGGATTTTTCTGAGACCTGCGCTTCCAGCTGCGCCAGCGAGGGCAGGTCCGTTTTGATTCCCAGATGCCGGGCAGCCGCCAGAAGCGCCTGGCGGGACACCGTCTCCGGGTTGTCCCGCTTGGCTCCCCTCACCCCCCCCAGGTCGGCCAGGCGGTTATAGAGCCGGCGGCGCAGACCCTGGTCGGTGAGGTCCTCCAGCTCCCGGCGCCTCTTCCCGAGCTCTTCCTCCAGGGGGTGGCGGGTGCTTAGGCGCAGCCGACGCAGGCCGCCAAAGACCATTTCCTTCATGCCGGTGCGCAGCCCCAGGGTGTGGGAGACCGCGGCGAGATCCAGCAGTTCCTCCCGGGTCAGCTTATCCAGGGCCGCCAGAAACACCATGACCCCTCTCCCTTCCCGCCGGCCCGAAGAGCTCCAGCATCTTTTCCTTCACCCACCCCATCTCCTCCCCCAGGGCCAGGACAAAAAACTCCTGGGACATCTGGAAGCACCACAGGGCGTTGCCCAGAAGCCACACCCGGTCATCCACCAGGGTGCCGTTCACCAGGGAGCCGATACCGGGGAAGATGACCGCCTTGGGCTGAAAGGTATCCACCAGCAGGTGCACCCCCACCCCGAAGGCCCCCGCCCCCAGGGCCACCCCCACCATCTTGCGCACCACCAGATCCTTCAGGCTGCCGCGTTCCTCCCCCACATACGCCAAGGCCGCCTGGTGCAGTTTTTTCAGCACCCACACCCCAACCCCGGAGTGGTAGAGGAAAAACCGGTGGGAGCCGATCCCCAGGTGGGAGATGTCCAGGTCGGGGAACTGGCAGCCGGCGCCCACGGCAAAATACCCCGTGGGCATAAGGACCGTCAGTTTCCCGGCGGAGGCGCTGTATTCCCGCCACTGACCCGCCTGCCGCCGCACCTCTTCGTAGAACTCCGGCCCGAACATGCCGGTGGCGCTCAGGCGCTCCACCCCCTCCGCCACCTTCAGGGCGATGCGCCTGGGCAGGATCCACCGCCCCACCAGCCGCCGCAGCGGGTCGTCGTCCTGCGTCATGCCCCCCCTCCTTTCCCGACCTCGGTCAGGGGCCGCCCCGGGCCATGCCGGGTCTGCGCCCCCTGCCTGGCCTCCATCCCCAAGGATTATAATGCATCGGAGGACATTGAGGAGCCCGAATTTCCGCTGATGCCGGCTGATTAAGGTCCCCGGCTGCCTCGCCGGCCGCCGCAGCCCATCTCCGGCCTTAAGCAAATTCTAACAATTTCCTCACGCGGTCCTGACAACCTCCCGGGATACTGGCATCCAAGCGGAAACGTCACTTTTGCTCATAAAGGAGATCCCCATGGTTAAAATCCTCGCCTGCCTCTGCGCCACCCTGCTCACGGTGTCTTCGGTGGCGGCCCAGGTGACCATCAACGGCGCCGGCGCCTCCTTCCCCTACCCCCTGTATTCCCAGTGGGCCCACAAGTACAACCAGGTGACGGGCACCAAGATCAACTACCAGTCCATCGGCTCCGGCGGCGGCATTGCCCAGATCAAGGCCAAGACCGTGGATTTCGGCGGCACCGATGAGCCCCTCACCCCGGAGGACCTGGACAACAGCGGCCTCATCCAGTTCCCCACCGTCATGGGGGGGGTGGTGCCCATCATCAACGTGGAGGGCATCAAGACCCGGGAGCTGAAGCTGGACGGCATCACTCTGGCCCACATCTTCCTGGGATTGGTCAACAAGTGGGATGACCCGGCCATCAAAAAGCTCAACCCCGACCTGAAGCTCCCCTCCCAGGCCATCACCGTGGCCCACCGCACCGACGGCTCCGGCACCACCTTCATCTTCACCAGCTATCTGGCGGCGGTCTCCCCGGAGTGGAAAAACAAGGTGGGGGCCGGCAAGGCGGTGAAATGGCCGGCGGAAAACAGCATCGGCGGCAAGGGCAATGAAGGCGTGGCCGGCCAGGTGAAGGCGGTGAAGGGCGCCATCGGCTACGTGGAGTACGCCTACGCCCTGCAGAACAAGATCCCCTATGCGCAGCTCATGAACCGGGCCGGGAAGTATGTGGCCCCCAGCATCGAGACCTTCCAGGCGGCGGCGGCCAATGCCGACTGGACCAAAGCCCCCAAGGGCTTCTCCCTGTCGTTGATCGATCAGCCCGGCGACAACTCCTGGCCCATCGTCGGCGCCACCTACATCTTGATGCACAAAGAGCAGCCCGACGCTGCCAAGGGCAAGGAGATCCTCAAGTTCTTCGACTGGGCCTTCAAACAGGGGTCGCAGATGGCCAAAGACCTCCACTATGTGCCCATGCCCGAGAAGGTGGTCAAGATGGTGGAGGACAGCTGGAAGGAGGTAAAATCCGGCGGCAAACCCTTGTGGCCGTAAACGATTCCCGATAAGCATGAAGGGGGGAGGGGACGGCTTTCCCGGCCTCTCCCCTTTTAAGCCTCAGGACAAGGGATGATGGCCCGATGAAACAGCACGCGCTTTTGGAGAAGGCGGCCCCGGAGGTGGTCCTGGCGCCCGCCGTCCGCCCCACCCCGGCGTTGGCGGCCCTGGGGGACCGGGCGTTCCGGTGGCTGACGGCGTTGGCGGCGCTGCTGGTGCCGGCCGTCATTCTGGCCATCGGCCTCGATCTCTTTCTCACGTCGTATCCGGCCCTGGCCAAGTTCGGCCCTGGATTTCTCCTCTCCCAGGAATGGAACCCGGTCACCCAGGAGTTCGGGGCCGCCAGCTCCATCTACGGCACGGTGATGTCCACCCTCATCGCCATGGCCCTCGCCCTCCCCCTGAGCCTGGCCATCGCCCTGTTCCTGGTGGAACTGGCGCCCCCCAGGGTGAGCCAGGTGGTGGGCACCATGATTGAACTTTTGGCCGCCATCCCCAGCATCATCTACGGCATGTGGGGGCTCTTCGTCTTTGCGCCCCTCATGGCCACCTACGTGCAGCCCTTCTTGAAGAAATACCTGGGCTTCCTGCCCCTCTTTTCCGGCCCCCCCCTGGGCATCGGCATGCTCACCGCCGGCGTCATTCTGGCCATCATGATCCTGCCGTTCATGAGCGCCGTCGCCCGGGACGTCTTCGCCCTGGTGCCCAACGTGGTGAAGGAATCGGCCTACGGCCTGGGGGCCACCACCTGGGAGGTCACCTACAAGGTGACCATCCCCTACGGTCTGGTGGGCCTTTTGGGGGCCATGTTTCTGGGGCTGGGGCGGGCCTTGGGGGAGACCATGGCGGTGACCTTCGTCATCGGCAATGCCCACCGCATCTCCTTTTCCCTCTTTGCCCCCGGGAACACCATCGCCTCCACCCTGGCCAATGAATTCAGCGAGGCCACGGAGCCCCTGTATGTCAGCTCCCTGGTGGCCCTGGGGCTGGTGCTTTACCTGGTCACCTTCCTGGTGCAGGTGGTCTCCCAATGGCTGCTGAGGCGCATGTACCGGTCCTGGAGCGTGGGCTTATGAGATACCGCCCCCCCACCGGCCGCAAGCTGGTCAACTGGGTGGTGAGTGGCGGCGCCGCCGCCTCTGCCCTGGTGGGCATCGTCTTTCTGGTGTGGATCACCTGGGAGGTCCTGTATCGGGGGATCACCGCCCTGAACTGGGACTTCTTCACCCATCTGCCCACCCCTCCCGGGGTGCCGGGCGGGGGCATGGCCAACGCCATTGTGGGCACCCTGGTGCTCACCGCCGCCGCCACCGCGGCCTCCGTGCCCCTGGGACTGCTGGCGGGCATCTATCTGGCGGAGTTTGCCGAGGAGTCCCGCCTGGGGGACTTGAGCCGCTTCTCCGCCAATGTGCTCATGGGCCTGCCCTCCATCATTGTGGGCGTCTTTGCCTATGCCCTGGTGGTCCTGCCCCTGGGGAATTTCTGCGGCTATGCCGGCGTGGTGGCCCTGGCGGTGATCATGCTCCCCGTGGTCACCCGCACCACCGAGGACATGCTCCGGCTGGTGCCCAACACCCTGCGGGAGGCGGCCCTGGCTTTGGGGGCCCCCCGCTGGCGGGTGACCCTGGCGGTGGTCTTCCGGGCCGCCAAATCCGGGCTCATCACCGGCATCCTGCTGGCCGTGGCCCGGGTGAGCGGCGAGACCGCGCCCTTGCTCTTCACCGCCTTGAACAGCCCCTTCTGGTTCCATTCCCTGGCGGAACCGACCCCCAATCTCACGGTGACCATCTTCAACTATGCCATGAGCCCCTACCACGACTGGCAGCAGAAGGCCTGGGGCGCCTCTTTCCTCATCACCTTTGGGGTCTTGTGGATTACCATCGTGACCCGGGTGATGCTCCGGGAACGCAAAGGATAACCTATGGCCACCTCTTCCCCCGGCGTGACGGCGCCGCCGTATTGCGACCGGACGGCCCCGCCCCCCAAGATCCGGGTGCGGAACCTCAACTTCTTTTACGGCCGCCACCAGGCCCTGTTCAACAATCACCTGGACATCCCCGAGGGCCGGGTGACCGCCATCATCGGCCCCTCCGGCTGCGGCAAATCCACCCACCTCCGCACCTACAACCGCATCTATGAGCTTTATCCCGACCAGCGGGCCGACGGGGAGATCTGGCTGGACGGCCACAATCTCCTCAGCCCCGGCACGGACGTCATGCAGCTGCGCCAGAGGTTGGGCATGGTCTTCCAGCGGCCGGTGCCCTTCCCCCTGAGCATCTTCGACAACGTGGCCTTTGGCCTGCGGGGGCAGCGCCTCCCCCGGGAGGAGGTGGCCGACCGGGTGGAGGGGGCCCTCCGAAAAGCGGCCTTGTGGGAGGAGGTCAAGGAGGTGCTGCACCGGCCGGGCACCTGCCTTTCCGGCGGCCAGCAGCAGCGCCTCTGCATCGCCCGGGCCGTGGTCATGGAGCCGGAGATGCTCCTCATGGATGAGCCCTGCAGCGCCATCGATCCGGTGGCCACCGCCAAAATTGAGGAGTTGATTCTCGACCTGAAAGGGAAATATACTATCATTATCGTTACCCATAACATGCAGCAGGCGGCCCGGATCTCGGACGTCACCGCCTATTTTTACCAGGGCCGGATCCTCACGGTCGGGCCCACCGTGGAGATCTTTCGGGAGTTTTCCCTCCTGGAGGATGTCCCCAGCCAGGAAAGGCTGGAGGCACTCCTCGCCCGGGCCCAGGAAACCCAGGCGCTGCTGGTGTCCTGAGCCTGCCTGTGCCTCTCCCGGGGCGTGCGATGGAAATGGCCCATAAACTTCCGGTCGGGCCGGCGACGGAGGAGGAACTGCCCGCCTCCGCCCGGCTGCTGGCCTCCTTCGGCCTGACGAGCAAGGTGGCCACCCGGCACCTGGATTTTTACTACGGCGACACCCAGGCCCTCTTCGACAACAACCTGGACATCGCCCTGAACCGGGTCACCGCCATCATCGGGCCCTCCGGGTGCGGCAAGTCCACCCACCTCCGGGTCTACAACCGCATCTACGAACTTTATCGGGACCAGCGGGCCGAGGGGCAGGTCCTCCTGGACGGGGTCAATGTCCTGGACCCGGGCTTCGACCTCATGGAGTTGCGGCGCCGGGTGGGCATGATCTTCCAGAAACCCACCCCCTTCCCCATGAGCGTCTTCGACAACGTGGCCTACGGCCTCAAGATGCACTACCGCCTGAGCAAAAGCGAGATCGCCGACCGGGTGGAGACCGCCCTGAAAAAAGCGGCCCTGTGGGATGAGGTGAAGGATTTTCTCAAAAAGCCGGGCACCTCGCTCTCCGGCGGCCAGCAGCAGCGGCTGTGCATCGCCCGCAGCATCGTGGTGGAGCCCGAGGTGCTCCTGATGGATGAGCCCTGCAGTGCCATCGACCCCATCGGCACCGCCAAGATCGAGGAGCTCATCAATGAACTGAAGGCCAACTACACCATCGTCATCGTCACCCACAACATGCAGCAGGCGGCCCGGGTGTCCGACTTCACCGCCTTCTTCTTTCAGGGCCGCATCATCGAGTTCGACACCACCCAGAAGATCTTCACCAACCCGGCCAACAAGCAGACGGAGGCCTACATCACCGGCCGCTTCGGCTGAGGCCGAGCCCCCCGCCGAATGAGACCGGTGCAGGGCGCCGTGGGAAAGGTGGGGCCGCCCGCCCCGGCCCCTTTCCCGGACCCTCTTCCCCACCTCCATCAACAACACGGCCTGAGGGGCGGACGCTCCTCCGGCCGCCTTGCGCCCCAGGGAAAATCCCTTCCCCTTGCCGCCCATCACTCCTGCGAAAAAAAACCTCCCGCGGCGGCGGGAGGCCATCAGGGAGAGAGGAACTGCGCCGGAAACACTTACTGGGGATAAATGGTGAGCACCGGGATCTTGGAGTTGCGCACCACCTTGTCGCAGACGCTGCCGAAGATGGCCCGCTCCAGGCCCTTGCGGCCGTGGGTGCCCATGACGATGAGGTCCACCCCCTCCTTCTGGGCCACTTCCAGGATCTTGTCCGCCGGTGCACCCTGCACCACCATGGTCTCCACCTTGGGAAAATCCTTGAAGAGGTCCTGGCGGATCTCGGCCATCTTCTGCTGGGCCGCCTTCAAAGCTTCCTCCTGCATGCTCTTGATGTTGGGATGGGGCATATAAAAAGAGGTGAAGCTGGCCAGATCCTGGGTCACAAACAGGACCAGCAGGGTGGCGTCAAACTTTTTCACCAGGGTGGTGACCCAGGGGAGCAGCGGGTCGATTTTCTCGGTTAAATCAATGGGAAAGAGAATCTTGTTCACCTGCTTCATCGAGACAGCCTCCCTTCGGCCCGGGTGGAGGAATTGTGAAAATCGTCATTTACTCCTACCACCCCCCACACCCCTTGTCAAGTCAAAAACCCCCCGCAGGCAGTCGGGATGCGGCCTGGGAGCGGCGGAAAAAATCCTTGCCAAAAAAAGATTTCGTTAATATATTTCGTCCGGAATCCGATGCCACGCAGGAGGACACGGTCATAGGCGAGATCCGTTACAGCCGGGATCATGTGTGGGTCCGCTCCGATGACGACATCCGGGTGACCCTGGGGATCACGGACTATCTCCAGGAAAAGCTGGGGGAGATCTACTCCATCAAGCTTCCGGAGGAAGGCGAGGAGATCATCAAGGAAGAGGCCTTCAGCACCGTGGACGCCAAATTCGGCCGCCGGGAGCTCATCGCCCCCATCTCCGGTGAAGTCATCGAGGTCAACTACGAGGCCGTGGAGGTCCCCGAAATCATCAATGAGGACCCCTTGGCGGAGGGCTGGCTCCTCAAGGTGGAGATGCCCTCTGGCGCAGAGTTTGATGAGCTCCTCACGGAGGAGGAATACGAAGAGTACCTGAGCGAAGAGGCCGAAAGCGAGGAGGAGTGACCTCCCCGGCCAGGCGCCGGTCCTGAGCTGGGGCCGCAGCGGCCCCGGCTTTTTCATTTTGGGCTTGCCGCTCCGTATGCTATAAATAATTGTGTCCAGAAAATCAGCGCCCCGATCCCTTTCCAGCCGGCTCTGGGACTCCCTCACCTCCATCCGCCTCACCGTCACCCTGCTCCTGGTTCTGGCGGTGGTGGCCACCGTGGGGACCGTCATCCCCCAAAACGAGCCGGTGGCCCGTTATCTCGCCAGCTTCGGCCCCCGCTGGGGGCCGCTGCTCGTCCGTTTCGGCCTGCACCGCATCTATGACGGCCCCTGGCTGCTGGTGCCGGTGGGCCTCCTCAGCCTCAATCTGCTGGCCTGCGTCATCCGGGGGCTGCCGGAGGCTGTCCGCCGGGTGGCCCGCCCCTTCACCGCCGAGGCCGCCTTAAACCTGCCCCTGCGGGGCCGGTTCACCCTCCCGGCCAAAGTGAACCCCCACGAGGCGGTCCTGCCCCTGTTGCGCCAGGAACTGGGACGCCTGAGGAGGCACAACTCCCCGGAGCGCCTCGTCTATTTCTGGGAGAGCGGCCGCTTCCGGCCCCTGGGGCCTTATCTCATCCACCTCTCCCTCTTCCTTATCCTTTTCGGCGCCCTGGTGGGCAAATTCTGGGGGGTGGAAGGCCGGCTGGCGGTCCTCACCGGGGAGACGGCCACCGAATTCACCCTCAGCAAAGGGGAGGGCAGCGCACCGCTGGGCTTCGCCCTCAGGCTGGACAACTTCACGGTGGACTATTATGGCGGCACCGGCACCCCCCGGGAATTCCGCTCCGACCTCACCATCCTCCAGGACGGCAAGGAGGTGGGGCAGACCGCCTGCCGGGTAAACCATCCCGTGACCTTCGGCGGGCTCACCTTCTACCAGTCCAGTTACGGTTCGCAGTTGGCCGGGCCGGTGCGTCTCAAGGTCTGCAAGGGCCAGGACTGCCATCCCCTGACGCTGGGCCAGCGCCGGGGCGAAAACCTCCCCGACGGCCAGGGCCAGGTGATGCTGGTCCGGGTGGATGCCAACTACCAGGGGCTGGGGCCGGCGGTGCTTTTGGCCTACCGGGCGGCCGGCGAGAGCGGCCAGCCTCAGATCTTCTGGATCTCCGCCCGCCATCCGGAGCTGGCCCGCCAGCCCCGGACCCCCTTCCATCAGGCCGGTCCCCACCACTTCACGGTGGAGGACCTGCCCCTGAAGTTTTACTCCGTCTTCCAGGTGCGGCGGGATCCCGGCGTCTGGTGGGTCTATGGGGGCTTTCTCCTCTGCCTGCCCGGCTTTCTCCTGGCTTTCTTAAGGCCCACCCAGCGGCTGGCCGTGGTTCTGGAGCAGAGCCCCAAAGGCCACTGGCAGGGGCGCCTTTTGGGGGCCAGCCCCCGGGCCCGGGAGGCCTTTCAGGAGCGGGTGGACCGCCTGCTCATGCAGCTGAAAAAAGGAACTTGTCCATGATCAGCCAGGTCCTGGGTCTGGTCACCCTGATCTATCTCGCCGCCGCCGGCCTCTTTCTGGCGGCCGCCCTCTGGTCCAGCCGCCGCCTGGAGGCCTGGGGCCGCGGCGTGCTCCTCGCCGGGCTGGCGGCTCACCTGGGGGCCTTTTTCGGGCGCTGGGTGGAATCTTACCGTCACGCCAGTCAGTACACCCCGCCGGAGGGGGCAGGGGCGGTCCTCAACCTGGTGATTCACCAGGTCCCTTTATCCAACTTCTTTGAATCCCTGGTCTTCTTCTCCCTGAGCGTCAGCTTTCTCGGATTGGTCTCTTTCCGGCGCCACCTCAAGGGCGCCCTGGGTTTGGTGGTGGCGCTGCTGGCCTGCCTGATCCTGGCCTACGCCTCCCTGGCGGTGGACAGCAGCATCCGGCCCCTCATGCCGGCCCTGAAGAGCAACTGGCTCCTCATCCACGTGCTCACCTGCTTCATCGGCTATGCCGGCTTTGCTTTGGCCTTTGGCGCCGCCCTCCTCTACCTCTGGCAGACCCGGCGCAGTAAAGCCAACCCCGTGGCCCCGCCCCAGGAGCTGGACCGCCTCATGTACCGGGCCGTGGCCCTGGGGTTTTTGTTCCTCTCCGTGGGCATCCTCACCGGCGCGGTGTGGGCCGACTCCGCCTGGGGCCGCTACTGGAGCTGGGACCCCAAGGAGACCTGGTCCCTCATCACCTGGTTCATCTACGCCGGCCTGCTCCATGCCCGGCTGGTGAAGGGCTGGCAGGGCCGCCGCATCGCCTGGCTGGCCATCCTGGGTTTCGCCGCGGTGCTCTTCACCTACTTCGGGGTGAGCTTCCTCCTGCCGGGCCTGCACTCCTACCTCTGAGCTGAGAGGTCAAAGAAGGGGGCGGCCTGCCGGCCTGGCCCCGGGCATGACGGCCGCCCCCTCACTCTCACTCCGTTTCAGGGGGCCACATTCAGCCACACCACCCCGGACTCATAGTGGTCCGCCCCCCCGGAATCGTCGAACACCGCCAGGGCCAGGGGGTAACGCTGCCCTGGGAGGAGCACCGCGTCATCCTCGTGGCCGGTGTTCAGGCGCCGGGAGAGCATGAGTGTCCAGGTCTCTTTCCCATAAGCGCTCACCGCCCGGATGTCCGCCCGGGAGCCGCTGGGTACAAGGGGCATGTGATAGGTCAGGGTGTCCCCGGCCCGGAAGAGGGAATAATCCTCAATGGGGACCGCCTCCGCGGCCGGCAGGACCCCGTGCTTGCCGGGGCTCTTCCCCGGGGCCGGGGCAAAGCGAGGCCGGGTTTTGTCCTCCGTTTCATTGAGCTGCTCCCCGCCGCTGCCGGCATCCGGCTTTCTCCCCCCTGTGGTCTCGCTCACCGGCCCCAGCCAGGTGTCATCGGCATGCCCCACCGGGTCGGAGCGGCCCGCCTTCCAGTGCCACAGGTCTCCGCGGTGGGCGGCGGAGGTGGTCCCGAAGCGGCCGCCCCGGGCCGAGGTGGCCCCCGGCGGCAGGTGGCAGACCGCGGCACACCCCTGGGAGGCAAACTCCGGGATGGGAGTGATCTCGAAGAGCAGGGAGAGGCGGTCTTCATTGCCCACCTGGTGCTGCCAGCGGCTGCCGTCAAACTTCCAGGCCTGGCGGGTGACGCTGAGGGTGGGGTCCGGCCACTGGAACCAGAAGAAAATCTCCTCCCCGCTCACTGCGGCTTTGGCGGTGAGCTTGAGGGTGCGGCCGGCGAACTTGTCCCGGCCCGTCATAGGGATAGTCACCGGGGGTATCCTCTGCCAGACCGGGTCCGCCGGTCCCGTAGGGGCCTGAGGCACCCGGGGGGCGGTCCATTCCAGGCCGGAGGCCGCCACTGCCCCTGGACAGGCCGCCAGCATTACTCCCCAAACCATGGCCAAGGTTGCCCCGGCCACCCATTTCCGAAGAGTGGACATCTTTTCCTCCTTTTTGCGATGAAGACTCTGTCTCAATTATTTTCCAAAAATTTTTCCTTCCCCCTCTCATCCCTCCTTCCCTTGACAGGCGGCACACCAGCCATAGACCTCCAGTTTGTGGCCGGTGACCTGGAAGTGATGGGCCGCGGCCAGTCGGGCCTCCACCCCGGGCAGCGCCTCATCCCGAAACTCGATGACGCGCCGGCAGCCCAGGCAGCGCAGGTGGGAGTGCTGCTCGTGGCCATAGACGTGCTCGTAGTGCATATGGCCGTCCTCCACGAAGACCTCCGCCACCAAGCCGCTCTCCACCAAGAGGCCCAGGGTGCGATAGACCGAGGCCCGGGAGACGGTAAGACCCCGGGCCCGCAGACGCCGGTGCAGCTCCTCGGCGTCAAAGTGGTCATGATGGGCAAAGACCTCCCGCAGCACCGCCTTCCTTTCCGGGGTCCAGCGCCTGCCTTTGCGGGCCAGGAAATTCCGGAAGACCTGTTCCTCGTCGCCAGCCATATTTTTATTGAGACTCTATATCATTATTTTTTATCCCAGTCAAGACGTCGGAGCACTATTCGGAGCTGGCCAAAGGGGCTTCGATCCAGGCGCCCCCCAGGAGCCGGTCCCCCGCATAGAAGGCCACCGCCTGCCCCGGGGCCACCGCTGCCTGGGGCTGGGCGAAGAAGACGGTCAGGCGGCCGTCGGCCTCCTGGCGTATGCGGGCCTGCACCCCCGGATGGCGGTAGCGGATCACCGCGGTGGCCTCCACCTCCCCGCCCGGCGGCTTCGTGAGCCAGTTCGGCGCCAGCGCCCGCAGGCCCGGGGCGTAGAGCTCCGCCTTGGGCCCCACCACCAGGCGGTTGGTCTCCGGGCAGAGCCTGAGCACGTAAAGGGGCTCCCCAGCCGCCAGACCCAGCCCCCGGCGCTGCCCCACGGTGTAATGGATCAGCCCCTGATGCCGGCCCAAATAGCGCCCCCGGAGGTCCACCATCTCCCCCGGTGGCGCCGCCGCCCCGGCCCGGCGGAGGAACTCCCGGTAGCCCTCCGGCGGGATGAAGCAGACCTCCTGGCTCTCCGGGGGCAGGTCCACCCCCGGCAGGCCCAGCTCCCGGAACCGGCGCCGCACCTCCGCCTTGGTGAGCTCGCCCAGGGGGAAGAGGACGCAGGGCAGAAGCTCCCGGGGCAGGCGCTGCAGGAAGTAGGACTGGTCCTTCCCCCGGTCGGCGCCCCGCCAGAGGCCGAAGCCCCCCTCCGGCGCCGGCCGCCGCCGGACATAGTGGCCGGTGGCTAAAAAGGAGGCACCCAAGGCCCGGACCCTCTCCCACAGGACCCCGAACTTGATCAGGGCGTTGCACCGCACACACGGATTGGGAGTCAGCCCCCGGGCGTAGCTCCGGACAAAGTGGCGCACCACCCGGGCCTCGAACTCCGGGCGCAGGTCCACCTCCACGAAAGGGAGCCCCAGGGCCAGGGCCAACCGGGCCGCCCGCGGGCCACCCTCTGCGGCCTCCGTCAGCCGCAGGTGGACCGCCAGGACCTCAAAGCCCTGCTCCCGGAGCAGGTGGGCGGCCAGGGCGCTGTCCACCCCGCCGCTGAAGGCGACGGCCACCGCCTCAGACATGGTCAAAAATCCGAAAGAAAATTTGAAGATTATGTTTAGGTTATGAATCTATATTTAACTTATCGATAATCGGGGAAATTTTCCAGGATTACGGCGATGGCGAACCGGCGGATGTTTTATTTTTGAAACATTTCCGCCGGGCCGGCGGCAGGAGGCAAAAAGGAGGGGCCCTCCAGGAAGGCGACGGCCACCCCTGAGGCAAACCCAGAGGCCTGATGATCTTCCAGGCGCACCACCCGGCCCCGGGCATGCAGGTGCTGGGTGTGGGTCCGGTCCAGACCCGGGACATAACAGAGGATGGAGAGCTCCAGCACCAGGCCCGGCAAGGCGGAAAAAGGCTCTTCTGTAAAGAAATAGGCGCCGCTCAGGCTGAGATCCCGGAGCACTCCCCGGCCCTGCACCGGGCCGCGGCCATCCGCACCCTGAAGGCGAAAAGTCAGCGGCAGACTGATCCGCAGACGATGGAAGCGACGCCGCTCCTCCTTGGGGGGCGTCAGCATCTCCTTGGGCAGGGAACAGACCGGGCCGTGGGGCATACTTTCGCTTTTGCACTTCATGTGCCAGGGGGGAGCCCTGGAGGAGGAATCATCCTTTTGAGCAGAGAGGCTTCCCCCTTGACGCCGGGCGCCCCTTCCTTTACCATGTCAGTGTAAAACCGCGCCGTCGGCGGCTGTCCGCCTGCCCGCCCTTCCCGCCGGCACAGGGGTTCACCCAGGCATGTCACACATCGTCGCCGTCATCAACCAAAAAGGGGGCACGGGCAAGACCACCACCGCCATCAACCTGGGCGCCGGCCTGGCCTACCGGGGGCTCCGCACCCTGCTGGTGGACCTGGACCCCCAGGCCCACACCACCATCGGCATCGGGGTGGACCCGGACGAGTCCCGGGAATGCATGGCGGAGGTCTTCACCATCCCCCGCAAGTCCATCCGGGATGTCATCGTGGAGACCTACATCCCCTGGCTCTTTCTGGCCCCCGCCCACATCCGCCTGGCCCGGGCGGCGGAAGCCGCCTACAGCCGGGTCTTCAAGGAGGCCATCCTGGCCCAGTCCCTGAAAGCCGCGGATTACGAGTTCATCATCATCGACTGTCCCCCGTCCTTGGGGGTGCTCACCACCAACTCCCTCTTTGCCTGTGACTTCATCATCATCCCCTGCCAGATTTCCCGCTATTCCCTGGACGGCCTGGCGGACCTGCTGCAGACCATCGAGACCGTCAAGGACCTCTCCTCCCAGGAGCTCTTTGAGGGGGACCATTTCCGCATCCTCCTCACCATGTACGACCGGCGCAACCGGGTGACCAACGAATACATCCTGGAGCAGCTCAAGCCCTACCGGGAGCGCACCTTCTCCACCCTGATCATGAAGAATGAGGCCCTCAACCAGGCCCAGATCGCCCAGAAATCCATCTTTGACTACGACCCCAAGAGCTCCGGCGCCCTGGACTACCAGCGCCTGACGGACGAATTTCTGGCACTATGTCAAAAAAGAAGCAGCTTACCGGTAAGGCCACCAAGCTGGCAAAGCTGCAACTGACCCGGGCCCTCTCGCAGAAGATGGAGGAGTCCGAGCCCGGGCCGTGGCAGCCGGCGGCGCCGGAGGCGCACCTGCCGACGCCGTCGCCCCAACTGCCCCTGTCCTGGGAGGATCTGGCCGAAGGCGCCGCGGGCCTGCTGCAGGCCGCCTACGCCCTGGTGCGGGGGGAGATGGCGGAGCTGCACGCCCTGGTCAACGGCCTGCCCGTCCCGGAATCCTGGGAGCCGAACCACACCCCCGACCTGACCGCCATCAAGAAAGCCCTGAGACTCACCAGACAGGAGCTGCAGGAAGTCTCCCGACTCTACTCCCCCTGAGCCCGGCAGGGGTGGGGGAACGGGAGGCATCGCCTGCCTCCGCAATTATGGGGGTGGGGAGAGGGCAAGAGAAAGGGGGCAGGTGCCCGCCATCGGGCCCCCTCTCCCTTGCCAGTCTGGAGGATACATCCCGGGGGTAAGGGGGGCCAGCCCGTGAGCCTTGGGGCTTGCCACCCGGACGGAACAAGAATGGATCTGCCGGGGGGAGGACCGAGGGCCCGGGGCGCCGCCGGGGTCCCGTCCCAGTCCCCTGGGCCACCCCCAAAGAGGGGGGGACGGCGTTCCCGGGCCTCCTCTCCCCCGTTCATTTGTAGCCCACGGGCATGATGATCAGAGGTTCGTGCTCCCGGGGGAGCTTCAGGAGGGCGGCCAGGGTCTGATCCTCGAAGGCCCCCACGATTCCCGCCCCCAGCCCCAGGGCTTCGGCCTGCAGAAAGAGGTTCTGGCCGGCGTGGCCCACCTCCATGTGGGTGTAGCGGATGCCCCGTTGGCCGTAGCGGGCGGTGCAGCGCCGGTAGTCCGCGGCGATGACCACCATCACCGGCGCCTCCGCCATCCAGCCCTGGTGAAGGGAGGCCCGGGCCACCGCCCCCCGGAGATCCCCCGGGGTCACCGGCGCCAGGGCGTGGGAGCCGGGGAGGTAACGATACACCCCGGCGGGCAGCCCCTCCACCCCCCGCTCCCCGGCCACCAGGTAGAGCTCCAGAGGGAAGGTGGCCCCGGCGGAGGGCGCGGTGCGGAAGCCCCGGGGGTCGCTCACGCCGTCGGTGGCCCACAGAAGCTGTCCCACCTGGGCCTGGGTGAGGCTGCGGCGGGCAAAATGGCGCACCGTCCGCCGGGCCTTCAGGGCCTCCTCCACCGACCCCTGCCCCGTGAAGACCGGCGGCGGCAGCCGGATCTCACCGGCCCCGGCGGTCCCGGAGAAAAGCATCAGGCTGAGAACCAACATCGCAGTCCCCCAGCGCAGCATATGACCCCTCAGCGGTCCTGATGGTGTCTGCGGGTTCCCGGGGTAAGGCGTCAGCCCCTGGGACGCACCCCAGGGCTCCCCATCCTTGCAGGTGGGGCCTGGGGCAATGGCCTTGGCCCCCCTCCCGCGCCCTCTCCCCGCCCCGCTGCAGGGCTGGCGGGGAAGCCATGCCTGTTCCCCGGCTTTCTACGTCTGCCGGCTGCGGGCCCGGATCTTCAGGAAGATGGCCACGCCCGAGGTGGCCATGCCCACCGCGCCCAGACCCACCAGGAGGCGGTAGAGGTGCCCCAGGGGGCCATCCCAGAAATGCAGCTTGGTGAGGCTGCCGAACAGACCCGGGGATTTGAGGAGAAACTCCGCGGCCACCAGGGCTCCGGAGGCGGCCTGGAGAAAGATGAACAGGGCCAGAATGATGCCCATGGTGCGATGCCCCCGGCGCAGTTCCGCTTCCGTCATCTCACCTCTCCTTTCCTGCATCAGATAGGATGTCTGGGCTGCCTTGGCAAGGGGGGCACAGGGAAAACCTGGGCCCACCGCCGTTGGGGCGCCGCCGGCCCCTACTCTTCCTTCAGGATGTGGGCCAGGTGAGGTTTGACCGCCCGCCAGGCCGGCACCGCCCCGGCCATAAGCCCCAGGGCCACCACCAGCACCAGGCTTTGCAGATAGATCCCGGGGGTGAAAAAGAGGCGGATGGTCCAGCCGAAGGCCTGCTTGTTGATGACGAAGATCAGGAGGAGGGACAGCACCGAGCCGGCCCCGGCACCCAGGAGGAAGCTCAGGAAGCTGGCCAGGCCCGACTCCACCAGGACCATGCCCACAATCTGGCGCCGGGAGGCCCCCATGGCCTGGAGGAGAGCCAGATCCCGCTCCCGGTCGATGATGAGCACCAGAAAGGTGGTGATGATGCCGAAGACCGCCACCAGGACCGCCACCCCCTCCAGGGCGTAGGTGACGGCAAAGGTGCGGTCGAAGATCTCCAAAATCCCATGGCGCAGGTCCTGGTGCGACAGGGCCAGGAGCCGGTAGCGGCCGCCGTAGCGGGCCTGCAGGGAGGCCTGCACCTCCTGCACCCGGCCCGGGTCCCGGAGATACAGGCGCACGGCGTTGAGATGCCCATCCCGCCAGTAGCGCCGGAACTGGTGCAGGTCCATCCACAGGCTGGGGCCGTCGGTGCGGAAATCATAGAAGACCCCGCGGATCTGCACCTGCCGGGGGCCGGAGGGCGTGGGCAGCTCCACCACCTGCCCTTCCCGCCAGCCGAAGGTCTCCGCCAGGGGCTCCGAGATGATCACCGCCCCGGGGGCGGCATCCCCCGGAGGCGCGGCCTGAGCTGCGGCGGCCATCTCCTGGAGGATGGCGACGCTGTCCCCCTGGCGGAACCACATGCCCCCGTATTTGGCCAGGATGTCAAAACTCCCCCCGATGACCAGCACATAGCGGTCCCGAAAAGGCAGGCGCACGCAGCGGTAGAGATAGATGTCCCGGACCTCCGGGTCTCCCTTCAGCTCCGCCACGATCTCCGGCGGCAGGTAGCGGTCGTAGGCGGCAGTGGAGAAGACCGCCGGCCCGAAGAAGATATCGCCGCTGATGGAGCGGCTGATCCACAGGTTCACCGTCTCCCGGAAGGAGCCGATCATCACCGCCACCGCAATGAGCATCCCCAGGGCGCAGGCCAGGGCGGCGATGGACACGGCGCTGCGGGAGAGCGACCCGGAGAGATACCGGCACCCCAGCTCCCCGGCCACCCCGATAAACCGTCCCAGCCCCGGCGCCAGCCCCCGGCCCAGGAGCAGGGCGGCAACGGGGGTAAAAAGGGCAAAGGACAGCAGGATGAGAAAGGCGGCCACAAACCCGGGGATGGGAAGGGCCCTGGCCTCCAGGGCCGCCAGGGCGCCGGCCGTGACCAGAGCGAGGAGCCCCCCGCCCGCCAGCCGCCAGGCCCGCCGGGTGAGCACCTCCTCCAGCTCCTCCCGGAACCACACGGCCCTGACCCGGGTGCGGGCCGCCTCCAGGGCCGGCACCAGGGCCGCCGCCAGGGTGGCCAGCACCGCCAGCGCCCAGGCCTGGAGCAGAAGTTGCGGATTAAGGCTCAGATGCCGGGCCGCCACCGGGGTGTAGAGCGAGGTGAGGGTGTCGGTGACCAGCCCCAGGGCCCCCCGGGCCAAAAGGAGGCCCAGAAAAAGGCCCACCAGGCCCCCCACCAGCCCGGTGAAGAGGCCCTCGGCCACAAACAGGGCGAGGACCTGCCGGGCCCCCAGGCCCAGGGTGCGCAAAAGCCCGATCTCCCGGCGGCGCCGCACCACCGACAGGGTGACGGACTGGTAGATGAGGAACATGCCCACAAACAGGGCGATGGCGCTCAACACCTGGAGGTTGAGGCGGTAGGAGGCCACCAGCCCCTCCATCTGCCGGGCCTGGGCCCCGGGCCAGTTCACCTCCACCCCCGGCGGCAGCACCCTCCGCAACGCCGCGGCGGTCTCCTCCCCGGGGAGGCGGCCGATGACGTCGATATAGTCAAGGCGGCCGATGCGGTCTACCAGCTCCTGGGCCCCGGCCACATCCATGAGGAGGACCGCCCCCTCCAGGGGATACAGACCCCCAGGGGCGCGGAAGGTCCCCGCCACGGCCAGCTCCGCCACCCGGGCCCCGGCGGTCACCCGCAGCCGGGCCCCGGCCGTGAGGCCCAGACGCCGGGCCAGGGGCTCGCTCGCCAGCACGGTGCCGGGCCGGGCGAGGAAGTCCTCCAAGGCCGCCCTCCCCCCTGAGGCCCCCTCAAATTCATACTCCCGGATGGCCGCCTCGGCGAAGGGGTCCACCCCCAAAAGGAGGACCGGTCCGAAGCCCGGCCCCTCCAGCTCCAGGACGCTCTCCACTACCGGGGCCGCGGCCCTGACCTCGGGCAGGCGCCGCACCTGGAGGAAGAGCTCCTCGGGCAGAGGGGCGCCGGGCGCGCTCAACCGCCACTCGGCCCGGCCGGAGACCGCGGCCACCGACCGCCGGAAGCTCTCCAGGGCGCTTTCCCCCGCCAGGGCGATGCCCAGATAGACCGCGGTGCCCAGGGCGATGCCGAGGACTCCCAGGAGGGTGCGGCCCGGGAATTCGGTGAGGTGTCTGAGGGGCAGGCGCAGGAGCCACAGCCTCATGCCACCACCCGCCCGTCCCTCAGGCGCACTTCCCTTTGGGCATAGGCCGCCGCCTCCGGGGCATGGGTCACCATGATGATGGTCTGGCCCTGCTCCCGGTGCAGCGCCGCAAAGAGCTCCATCACCTGCCGGCTGGTGGCGTGATCCAGGTTGCCGGTGGGCTCATCCGCCAGGAGCACCGCCGGCCGGTTGATGAGGGCCCGGGCCAGGGCGGCCCGCTGCATCTCCCCCCCGGAGACCTGGTGCGGCTTATGCGCGGCCCGGTGGGCCAGCCCCACCAGGGCCAGCCAGCGGCGGGCCTCCGCCGCTGCCTGGGCGGAGGAGGCCCCCTGGAGCACCCGGGGCAGGGCCACGTTTTCCTCCAGGGTCAGCAGCGGCAGCAGGTTGAAGGCCTGGAACACCACCCCCACACAGTCCCGGCGGAAGAGGGTGAGCTCCCGCTCCGTCAGGGTGGCCAGATCCCGCCCCGCCACCACCACTCGGCCGCGGCTGGGCGCCTCCAGGCCGCCGATGAGGTGCAAAAGGGTGCTCTTGCCGCAGCCGCTCTTGCCGGTGATGGCCAGAAACTCCCCCGCCTGGACCTTGAGGTCCACCTGACGCAGGGCGGCGATCTCCACCTCCCCCCGGCGATAGGTTTTGCTCACGGCGGACAGTTCAATCATGCCGGCAGGAATCCTTCCTTTTCCGGGTATTATAACCTGACTGGCGGCACCCAGGTCCGTCGGGCCAGGCCGCGGGGGATGACCCCCGGCCGTCTTCCCCGCCCTCACGGACCTGAGTCTCCTGACCCCGGGAGGCCAAGGACACCTTGGCCCACTGGACCCCGCCCTGCGGGCCTCCCGGCACTCCACGCCCGGCAGAGGACCACCAGGCAGAGCCCCCGTCAGCCCCACCGCCCATTTTTAAAGTTCCCCCCCGGGCGGCCGATGGGTGAAGTGAGGGACGGAGCACAGGGTCGCCGGCGCCGTCGGGTCGCCAGGCGGCCACCCCTTCCAGGGACGGAGAGCATGGCGAACAATCTGAGCCCCGCGGAAGTCACCCGGTATTCGTATCAGATTGCGTTGCGGGAGTGGGGCCGGGAGGCCCAGGAACGGCTCAAGGCCTCCCGGGTGCTCATCGCCGGGGCCGGCGGCCTGGGAAGCGCCGTGGCCCTGCACCTGCTGGCCACCGGGGTGGGAGCCCTGAGGCTGGTGGACGACTCCCGCATCACCCTGGCCGACCTCAACCTCAGCCCCCTCTACCGGGAACGGGACTTGGACAAACCCAAGGTGGCCATTGCGGAACGGCGCCTCAAGGAGGTCAACCCCTTTGTCATTGTGGAGGCCCAAGCCAAGACGGTGACGGAGACCAATCTGAGGCGCCTCACCTCCGGGTGCGCCCTTCTCATCGACGCCATGCCGGACCGGCCGGTGGGGGCGCTCTTGAACCACGCCGCCGTCCGCCACCGGCTGCCCCTCATCCACGCCTGGGTGGGAGCCATGGACGGCCACATCACCACCTTCTGGCCCGGCGTCGGCCCCTGCTACGCCTGCATCCTGAAGGAGCCCCCGCCGCCCCCGGAGGCCGCCCTGATGGGGCCCCTGCCGGGGATCATGGGGGCGCTGTTGGCCTGGGAGGCCCTGCGCATCCTGGGCGGCCTCGGCCCCGCCCTTCTGGGGCGCCTCCTGGTCTTCAAGGGCCGCTGGTCCCACTTCCGGGAGGAGACCCTGCGCCCCCAGCCTGCCTGTCCGGCCTGCCGGCATCTGTGGGCCTGAGAAAGGCGGGAGCCAGAACGGCCAGGGACAAGGGAGGGGACGACCCGGCAGGTGCTCCTGCCCCCTAAATTGGGGAACCTTCCGCCCCGGCCCAGGCCTTCTCCGGAGAACAGCTCTCCTTGTGCCTGAGGGCCGCAGCTCCTCGCCGTACTTGGGGGAGTGCCCAGCCGCCTGCGCGCCTGAGGACCGCAGCCCCGAAAATACCCCTTCACCCCGCCCCCCCGACCTCTTGGCCCGGCGCCTGAGGGCCGTCGCAGCCAGCTGCCGGGGTCTCAATTCCTGACCCCTGGCTCGCCCCGCCCCGGCTTCCAGGAGGGCGCCCCTGCCTTCCTGTCCCTCCCCTGTCGGCCCCTTCCCGGCCTGGGGCTCCACCTTCCGGTCGGCAGACACAATCTGTCGCCGCCATCCCCCGGGGAAATTATTTTCTTTTTTTCGCAAATAACTTCACTTTTTCTTTAAAGTTTCTCCCCGGCCCTCTCGAAGAGTGAGACAAATGCAGCATCACCCTCCAAGGATGGGAGGGAAAGATACCAGGAGGTTCAGGCAATGTCACTGGTGATCAACCACAATCTCATGGCCATGGGCGCGGCCCGGCACCTGAGTGCCACCTATGGCCGCCTGTCCCAGTCCGTGGCCCGGCTGGCCTCGGGCCTGCGCATCAACTCCGCCGCCGACGACGCCGCCGGCCTGGCGATCCGGGAGATGATGCGCACCGACATCCGGGTCCTGCAGCAGGGGGTACGCAACGCCAATGACGCCATCTCCCTCATCCAGACCGCCGACGGCGCCTTGTCCGTCATTGATGAAAAACTCACCCGCATGAAGGAGCTGGCGGAGCAGGCGGCCACCGGCACCTATACCGACGTCCAGCGCCTCATTATGGACAGCGAATACCAGGCCATGGCCTCGGAGATCTCCCGCATTGCCAACGCCACCGACTTCAACGGGGTCAAGCTCCTGGACGGCAGCCTCTCCGGCACCGGCCTGGCGGGGGGTCCCGGTCAGCAGCTGAAAATCCACTTCGGCACCGGCAACAGCTCGGCGGAAGACTACTATTATATCCGCATAAATGCGGCCACTGCCTCCGCCTTCGGTCTGGGGAACAACGCCCGGGTGGGCCCCGGCTACACCATCAGCACCCAGGCGGCGGCCCAGCAGGCCCTGGAGGCCATCGACCTGGCGGTGACCAGCAAGGACAACATCCGCGCGGCCCTGGGCGCCGTGGCCAACCGTCTGGCCAACACCATCACCAACCTCACCATCCAGGCGGAGAACCTCCAGGCGGCGGAGTCCCGCATCTCCGATGTCAACGTGGCCACGGAGATGACGGAATTCGTCCGCAATCAGATCCTGACCCAGGCGGCGGTGGCCATGCTGGCCCAGGCCAATGCCCTGCCGCAGCTGGCCCTGCAACTGATCCGCGGCTAGGCCGCCGGGTGAGCATACAGCCTTAAGGAGGGAGAGCCATGCAGGCAGATCAGCTCTCGAGCCACCTGATGCTCACCATCGAGCAGGTCTCCCAGCTCACCGGGGTGCGCAAATCCACCCTGCGCTACTGGGAAAAGGCCTTCGAGCCCTTTCTGCGGCCGGCCCGGACCCATTCCAACCGGAGGGAATACACCCTGGAGGACGTGGACCGCATCAAACTCATCCGGACCCTGTTGGAGGAGGAGCACCTCACCCCCGCCGGGGTGCGCATGCGCCTGGCCCAGATGGATCAGGAGGCCTCCGCCGCCGGGTGAGAACTGCTCCTTTACAGGGGCGACGCCGGTGGTCATGTCAAGGATCAGGGGAAGAACGCCGGACAGCCGAAGCACAAGGGAGCCGGAGGCGAGCGGCGGACGCCGGGAAGATGAAACGGGAAGAGCCTGTCCGGCTTGACGCCCACTAAGGAGACGCCCCCTGCAGGGGTGAGGGCCGGGCTGGGGGAAGGCGGGCCCCAAGTCACCTGCCCCCGGAAGACTCCACCCAGGGGAGGCCAGCAGGCTTGTCGGTCCGAAGGAAACGGGGGGAGTGGCGGGCCCCCGGGGGATGAGGAACTGGCCCCCAGGAGTCTGACCGCCACCCTGCGGATAAAAGGAACGTGCCCAAGAAGCGGCAGCAGACCATCTCAGGGACCCCGGGGATGACCCGGCCGGCACCGGGGCATGCAGGAAGAGGACGGGAATTGAGGTGAGGCGTGCAGGGCGCTGGTTCAGCCCACGGTGGGAGGGGAGGGAAGGGGGCCCCCACCCCTCCCCACCGCGACGGCAATGGGAGAGCGCCGGCCGAAGGCACTCACCTGCACTGCCGATGGCTCCTCAGCCTTCCGGGACCGCCTTGGGCTTGCAGAGAAATTCCTCCGAGGTGGCCAGCCGGCCGCACTGCTCACAGACGTATTTGATGTCCTCCAGCTTGCCCTTGCAGAAGTGCTTGGCATGGGGCGCCTTCTCCCCGCAGTAGGCGCAGGTCATGACCTCGGTCTTGGGGTTGCACAGATGACCGGGCTCCTCCGCCAGCGCCCCGCAGGTTTCACACACATACACCCGTTTCGCCATGGTCTTTCCCCCTCCTGGGAATTTTCTCTTTAACATAATTTTTACCAGATAGATGTCAAGGGAATCTCCCCACAATAATGGGGAAGGACAGAGGCCGGGGGCAGGGATTCTCAGGCCGTCAGGCTGAGGGAGCCGACGGTGCTGTCCAGGACGGCCCGGATTCCCAGCGGGAGGGTGAAGTTGTCCGGCTGATGGCCCACCGGGAGTCCGGCCAAAACCGGCACTCTGAGGGGGGCCAGGGCCTGGGCCAGCACCTCCAGCACCTCCCCCGGGTCCGCCCCGGTACCGGTGAAGGCCCCCAGCACCACCCCCGCCACCTCCTCCAGGGCCCCGGCGTAAAGGAGGTGGGTCAGCAGACGGTCCAGGCGGTAAGGGGCTTCATTGTGATCCTCCAAAAAAAGGATGCTTCCCCGGAGGCAGGGCATGTAGGGGGTGCCCACCAGGTGGCAGAGGGTGGTGAGATTGCCCCCGACCAGGGGGCCGGCAGCCGCGCCGGGGTGAAGGACCGTGAGGCCCTCAAATCGGCGGGGTTCCGGCGCGGGGGCGGCCAGCCAGCGGAAAAAATCCTCCCGGGCGGCGGGGCTTAAGGCGGGAAGATGGGCCACGGTGGGGCCGTGGAAGGCCGCCACCCCCAGGCGCTGCAGGGCAAACAGGAGCAGGGCGGTCAGGTCGCTGAAGCCCACCAGCCGCAGGCCCCGGGACTGAAGGGACTTCGCCTGCAGATGGGGCAGAATCCTGAAGGAGCCGTAGCCGCCCCGGGCGCCGATGATGGCGGTAATCTCCGGGTCAGACCACGCCTGCTCCAGCGCCCGGGCCCGGGCCGCATCCGCCTCCCGGCCCCAAGGGCGGGGGGTAGTCACCTCCCCGCCCACTTTCACCCCATAGCCGGCCCGGCGCAGCACTTCCACCCCGGCCTGCAGCTGGTCCGGCTTCACCGGGCTGGCGGGCGCCGCCACCGCCAGGGTGTCCCCGGCCCGGGCCGGCGGCGGCCACCGGGGGGCAAGGGACTCAGGCACCGGCCCTCCTCCCGGGTGCGCCGGGGGCATGCCGGGACCCGGCGTGTGCTTTTGTCCCCCCCATTCTTCGTCCAGGGGTGCCGGGGGGAGCCCCTTGCGGGACGCCAGCTTGTCGGGGCCTGCCCCCCTGGGCCCGCGTCCCCGCTGCTGCCGAACCGGCTGGAATTCCTTCGACCATTTTCTTACAATAATCCTTGTCGCAACAGGGAGGAAGGCCTTAATAAAGGCCGGGGTGTCATGGTCTCATCATCAGTCCCATGGTGCTGATGCCCGCCGATGAAGACGGAAGTGCACCTGCCGGATAAGTGGGGGGGGTGGCTGCCGCCCCTTTGTCTGGCCTCGATCGTGGGCCTGGCGGTCCTTTTCCGCCTGGCGGATCTAGGGGCCCGCAATCTCTGGTCCGATGAGGCCTGGGTGGCCCTGGCGGTGTTGAAGCCCACGGTCACGGAGGCCCTGGCAGCCGGGCAATCCACCCCGCCCTTCTACCTCCTCACCCTCCACGTCCTGGCTCGGGTCTTCGGGGGGAGCGAGGTGGTGCTGCGCTCCCTCTCCTTCGCCTTCGGGGTGGGCACGGTGGTCCTCTTCTGGCCCCTGGCCCGACGCCTGGCGCCCTCGGCCGCCGCCTGGCTGGGACTGGCTGCAGTGGGCGCCGCCCCCGTGCTGGTCTACTTCTCCAAGGAACTGAAGCAGTACAGCGGCGACGCCTTCTTTGCCGTGCTTGTCGTCCTCCTCACCGAGCGCTTCCTTGAGCGCCCCGGTCGTGGCCGCCTGGCCCTCCTGGCCGCCGCCGGCGGGCTGGGCCTGGGTTTTTCCCACCCCCTCATCTTCGTGCTGCCGGTGGCGGGATCGGTGGCTCTCCTCCAGGTGCCGGGATGGTGGCGAAGGCTTTTGGCGGTGATGGGCCTGTGGGCCGCCAGCTTTCTTGGCCTCTACCTGGCCTTTTTCCGACACCAGGTGAATGCGGAGCTGGTTTCCTACTGGAGCAGCGAGTTTCCGGATTTCTCCGGCCCCTCTGCCTTTGTCTTCTGGCTGGCAGGAGCCCTGAGCCGCTATTTTCATTATTTCTTTGGTGACGGGGCGGCGTGGTGGGCGCCCCCGGCCCTGGCGGCGGGTCTGGGGGCCCTAAGGCCGCCGGCACGCCGGCGCCTGCTCCTCTATCTGGGGGGGCCCCTGATGTTGGCCTTTATTGCCGCAGCCCTGCACCGCTACCCCTTCATGGCCCGCTACAACGGCAGCCGCCTGCTTCTGTTTTCAGCCCCCTTCCTGTATCTCGGGGCGGCGGCGGGCGTGGCCCTGGCATTTTTGCGCTTGCATGAATGGCGCCGGGGGGCCGCCTGGGGCTTGGCCCTGCTTCTGCTGGCCAGCCTCCAGCCCCTGGGGATGGTGAAGGAGAACCTCCACCCCACCCTGCAGCGCCGACAGATCACCCCCCTCCTGGCCCGGCTGGAGCGGGAGTTCGGCCCCCTGGATCTTTTGTATGTCTATCATTACGCCGTCTATCCCTTCCGTTATTACCGGCCCGATTTCCCGCCTGAGCAGGTGCGCTTCGGCGCCACCGTCCATGACCGGAACCTCTTCCCCGGGGATGAGGAGGAGGACGACGACGATGATCCCCCGGTGCGGGTGTGGCTTCTGGCGGCCCACTTTCCCGGAGGGGACTTCCTGGACAGCTTCGCCGCCGGACTGCTGGGTCCGGGGTGGGTGGCCACCGCCCGCTACCAGGAACCCGGCGCGGCGCTGATCTGCTTCGAGCGGGACGCCCGCCTCACCGCCCGCCGGAAGGCGGCATCAGGGCCACCCTGAGGGCCGGACCGGGTCTGCCGCCGCGGGTCGCCTCCCTTGTTCCACGAAGTTACGAGGGCGCCTGAGAAATTCGCCCGGGGCGGATATCTTTCTGAACCAAATATCCGGGGCGCTTTTTCCCTGCAAGGGATGCGTTTCAAAGGGAAAAGCCCTCCCCCGGGAGAGGGACCCCGCCGCTTTCCGCGGCGGCTGACGGGGGCGGACATCGGGGTCCGATCACTCAGGCCATTATCATTATTTCTTGTTCTGAAAATCGTTCAAGTGACTTTTAAAGATCACGGTTTCTTTCCATTTATTGCAAGGCCGATCCTGATAATCAATGACGCGTTTTGAGCGTATATTCTAAAGAGATCCATGAATGTCAATCCATGCCCGGAAATCTTGACAGAATCATCTTTTAATGTGACCTCTCTGATTTTATCCAGACACGCATTTATCGATTCACTTCAAGCTTTATGTCCCAGGATCTCTTCCCCAAAGAAAAGAGAATGCATTGAATCCCCCTCCTATTCAGGGAAAATACCAAATAAACTGTCATGGGCGAGAGTAACGTCTTTGCCTTTTGACCAATGCTTCTCCCGAAAGTGAGGCGGCTAGGGCATTCAAATCCACGCCTTCTGGCAGGTCGGCCGGTCTTCCCCATCGCCGGCCACGGCCAGGGGGAAAAATTTCCAGGGGAAAAGATCAGTCACATATCACTTCCTGCATCTGTCATCATTTTCCCTGCCCAGTCTTCCCCCCGCCGGCCTTTGGGCCCGGGACCATGAAGCGGCCTGCCCCTCCCTCATCCTCTCCAGGGCCGGGGAATCCCTGGAAAAACGTCCCCCCCGGCCGACGGCCCTCCGGCAGGCCCTGACCGCCCGAGCCGGGGGGCGATGATGGGGTGGGGAGGATGGTCCGGGAGCGGGGCGGGACCGGAGCCCGCCTCCGTGGCTGCACCCCCCTGTGCTCAGCCCTCCCGGGGGAGGCAGCGCACCTCCCGGACCACTCCCGGCCCCAGGGCCGCCTCCAGCTCCGCCAAAAGCCTGGGCTTCAGGTAATGGAGCTCCTGCATCCACGCCCCCGAAGCGACCGCCACCACCAGTTCCCGGCGCCGGAATTCCACCAGGACGGCTTGGGCCTGCAGGGGCGGAGGGACCACCCGCTCCCAGACCTCCCGGATCCGGCGGCGCTGTTCCAGGGCCTGCCAGTCCCCGGGCTTGATGAGCCCCTCCAGGACCTCCCTCAGCGGCAATGGCCGGGGCGCGGTTTTGCGGGGAGCCATGGCCTCTCCCTCCCTTGATATCCTGACCCCGGGACCGGGCCCATACCCGAAAGGAAAAGCAAGAGGGCGCCGGCCGCCTGTCTTCTCCCCCACCGCCGCCCTTTCGCCCCCGCCCCCGGGAGGGGCGAAGGGGCTCACCCTCCCCCGCCCCCTCGGGCCTGGCCCCTAAAAATCCCGCCGGGCACGCCTGAACCCGGGGGCGGCCCGCTCGATGACCTCCTCCGGGACGCAGAAGGCCAGGCGGAAATAGCCCGCCCGGCCGAACCCCCGGCCCGGTACGGCCAGGATGTTCTCCGCCTTGAGCCGGGCCACGAAGGCCAGATCGTCTCCTCCCGGCGCCTGGGGGAAGAAATAGAAGGCGCCCCTGGGCATGACGAAGTCATAGCCGGCCTCCCTTAGGACCTGAGCAAAAAGCTCCCGGCGCCGGGCATAAGGGGCCACCTCCACGGCCTCCCCGGCCACCGCCGCCACCACCCGCTGCATCAGGGCCGGGGCATTGACAAACCCGAGGATGCGGTTGGCCAGCACCATGCCGGCCACCAGCTCCTCCCGGTCCGCCGCCCGGGGGGAGACCGCCGCCAGCCCCAGGCGCTCCCCGGGAATGGAGAGCTCCTTGGAGGAGGAGGTGATGAGGATGGTGTGGGGGTAGATCTGAAAGAGGTTGGGCAGGGTCACACCGTCATACACCAGCCGGCCGTAGGGCTCGTCCGCCAGGAGATAGACCGGCTCCCCCCGCCGCTCCCCGAAATCGGTGAGCAGCCGCCCCAGCTCCCGCAGGGCCGCCTCCTCATACACCTGGCCGGTGGGATTGTGGGGCGAATTGAGAATCAGGGCCCGGGTGCGGGGGCTTAAGGCGGCCCCGATGGCGGCAGGATCCAGGTTGAAGCGGGCATCCGTCTCCACCACCCGGGGAAGGCCGCCGTGATTGTCCACATAAAAGAGGTATTCCGGGAAATAGGGGGCCAGGATGATGACCTCATCCCCGGGATCCAAAAGGGCCTTCAAGGCGAGGTTGAGCCCGCCGGCGGCGCCGCAGGTGAGGATCAGGTCCCCGGCGGTGAAGAGCTCGCCGTAACGTTGCCGGAGAAAGGCGGCCAGGGCCTCCCGGGCGGCGGGCAATCCGGCGTTGGGCATGTAGCCGTGCAGGCCGGGGCGGGGATCCGCCGCCGCCTCCCGCAAGGCCTCCTTGAAGCGGGGGGGCGGCTCCAGATCCGGGTTCCCCAGGGTGAAATCACAGACCTTGTCCGGCCCCAGGCGGGCCTTGAGCTCCGCCCCCTCCTCAAACATGCGCCGGATCCAGGAGGCGCTCTCCAGGGCCGCCCGGATCTTTTTCGACACACCCATGGTTGCCTCACATGTCAGACTTCGGGGCCTGTCTTTCATGGACCGCCGCTGACGGCTGCGGGCCTGGGGCAGGGCTGCCGGCCCGCCGGTCGCAAGCCCCGCCAGTTCAGGGACCCTTGGCCCGCCGGCCCTGGCGCAGATCCGCCGCCGCCTGGGGAGGGAGCCCGGCAGCCAGAAGCGCCCGGGCGGTGCGCTCCACGTCATACACCACCCGCCGGATCTCCACCTGCACCTCTCCCTCAACCTCCAGCAGGGCATAGCTGGCCCGGGGATCACCGTCCTTGGGGAAGCCGACGCTCCCCGGATTGACGAGCCACTTGCCCGCCACCTGCCGCACCAGGGGGATATGGGTGTGGCCCACCAGCAGCACCTCCTCGCTGATCTCCCCCACCACCGGGGCCAGCTCGGCGTCAGTGAGCCGGGGCCGCAAATACTCCCGCACGTGCCGGGGGCTGCCGTGGGTCAGAAGCAGGCGGCGGCCGGCCACCTGCAGGGAGAGGCGCCGGGGCAGGCCCCGGAGATAGGCCTTGGTCTCCTGCCTCACCCGCTCCCGGGTCCAATGGTAAATGGCCCGGCCCATCTCCGTGATGGCCGGGTTGAGAAATTCCGCCACGGGATCCGGGACCTCCGCCGCCACCGCCAGATCATAATTGCCCACCACGCCTGTCAGACCCAGATCCCGGACGCGGGTCACCACCTCCTCCGGAAAGGGGTTGTAGCCTACCAAGTCCCCCAGATGATAAACCGCCTGCGCCTTCTTAGCGGCGATCTCCTCCAAAACCGCCTCCAGGGCGGGGAGATTGCCGTGGATGTCCGAGATGACCGCCAATCTCATGGCCTCTCAATGAGCCGCCTGATCTCTGTGGGAGATGGGGCGGGGGCAAGGCCCCTCCGCGCTTCCCCGACCCCCCCCTCACCCTCCTGACTTCCTGCCATGGAGGCCCGGGCCTCGATTTCTCTGGGGTGATGAGGGTGGGCAAGGAGGGCGCCGACCCCCGCCTCCCCCCATAAAATCGGTTGCGCAAATCTGGTCGTGGATTCCGCCCGACAGCTCCACTCCCCCCACCACAGCCGGGCTCATGTCGGGGGCGTGCACTGCACCTGATAGCCCGCCTGGGCCAGGGCCGCACATACCTGCTCGCCGTGAGCGGCGCTCCGGGTCTCCAGGTGCAACTCCACCCGGGTGAGGTCCAGAGGCAGGTCCCGGGCCATGCGGTCATGGAAGAGGTGCAGGATGTTGGCCTCCTGCTCCCCCACCAGGGTGGCCAGGCGCCCCAAGGAGCCGGGCCGGTCCGGCAGGACCACGGTGAGAGTGAGGAGGCGGCCCTTGAGGAGCAGCGCCCTGACCAGCACCCGCTCCAGGAGCGGAATATCCATATTGCCGCCGCTCACCACCAGCACCACCCGGCGGCCCAGGTCCCGGCCGGCCAGGGGCCCGAGCAGCGCCGCCGCGGTCACCGCGCCGGCCCCCTCGGCCAATACTTTTTTGCTCTCCAGGAGCAACAGCACCGCCTGGGCGATGTCCCCCTCCCCCACCAGCACCACCTCGTCCAGCAGGCGCTTGAGCAGCGGAAAGGTGTGCCCGCCGGTCACCGGCACCCGGATACCGTCGGCCAGGGTCTCCCGGGCGGCCACCGGCGCGGGCTCTCCCTGGGCCAGGGCCGCAGCCAGAGACGGCACCTGGGCCGTCTGGACCCCCACCAGCCGCACCGCGTGGTGAGCCTCCTTCAGGGCCACGGCACAGCCCGCCGCCAGCCCGCCGCCGCCCACCGGCAGGAGGACCGCGTCCACCTCCGGCAGGTCCTCCAGAATCTCCAGCCCCAGGGTGCCCTGGCCGGCCACCACCTCGGGGTCATCGTAAGGGTGAATGAAGATGTAACCCTGGTCCGCCAGCTCCCGGGCCCGGGCCAGAGCCTGGGAGAGATCCCGGCCATGCAGAAGGACCTGGGCGCCGTAACCCTGGGCGGCGAGCTGCTTGGTGAGGGAGGCCCCCTCCGGCATGACGATGACCGCCTCCAGCCCCAGGACCCCGGCGGCAAAGGCCACCGCCTGGCCGTGGTTGCCGGCGGAGGCCGCCACCACCCGCCGGCCCTCCCCCCGCTCCTTCAGAAGCGTCAAACGGTTTAGGGCCCCCCGGAGCTTGAAGGAGCCGGTGGTCTGAAGATTCTCCAGCTTGAGATGGACCTCGGCCCCGGCCAGCCGGCTCAGGGTGCGGGAGTAGACCAGGGGGGTGCGGAGCGCCAGCCCCATAAGCCGCGTCCGGGCCGCTTGGATCTCCGCCAGGGTCATGGCGGGGCCGCCCTTGCCCGAGGTCCCGGGGACATCGCCGGCCTCAGGCACGCTGGGCCTTGCGCCAGCCCGCCGCCTTGACCTCCCTCACATACGCCAGCCATTCTTCCTTCAGGGTCTTCATATACAAGGGCAGGTTCTCCTTGATGAGGGGCTCCAGGCGCCGATGCAGGGCGGCGTTGACCTCCAGGTCATGGGGGGTGAAGCCCTGCCAGCTGAGATAGCCCTCATCAAAGAGAAATTCCGGGGTGATCTCCGCCCGGATGCCCCGTTGTTTCAGGAGGAACTGCGCCCCTTCCAGATCATATTCCATGATCCAGCCGCAGTCCTCCACCATGGTCTCGGCATCCCACTCCGCCAGGTGGCGGCATTCCGGGCAATACAAGGCCACCAGGATTTCCGGGGTGAGGATGTTGTCATAAAAATTGAGGTAGGCCGTCTGGCGGCCGCAGGCACAGACCCGGCTCTGCTGCAGGCACATTTGGATCACTCCTCTTGCCAAGCTGCTCTGTTCTTACTAGTTTTTGGGCAGAATGACAAGAATTCCCCCGGGGGGCCCCTCCCAAGGAGGCCGGAGATGGAAGTGATCAGGGAGGTTCTGACCCGGCTCCCGGGCCGTTTTTCCACGGAACTGGGGATTGAGGTGGCCGCCGGGCCCGGGGAGCGGCAGAAGTGGTTTCTGGCCGCGGTGCTCTTTGGGGCCCGCATCTCCGGCCGGCTGGCGGCCCGCACCTACCGGGTCTTCGAGGCTGCCGGCGTCCTCACTCCCCCGGCCGTCCTCAAGACCGGCTGGGATGGCCTGGTGGCGCTTTTGGATGAAGGCGGCTACGCCCGTTATGACTTTAAGACCGCCACCAAGCTCCTCAATTTGATGGAGAGTCTGGAGCGGGATTACGACGGCGACCTGGACAAGCTGGCGGCCGCCGCCACTGACCCCCGGGACCTGGAGCGGCGCCTCATGGCCCTGGGCAAGGGGGTGGGGCCGGCCACGGTCAACATCTTTTTGCGGGAACTCCGGGATGTCTGGCCCCTGGCCCGGCCGCCCCTCGGCCCCCTGGCGCAGCTGGCGGCGGAACACCTGAAGCTCCTTCCCCCCGGCCTCGATCCGCAGGCCGCCCTGGCAGCCCTGGAGGAGGCCTGGCGGGCAGCGCCGGTCCCCGGCTCCGTCTTTGCCGATCTGGAGGCGGCCCTGGTGCGCCTGGGGCGGGACTTCTGCCGCAAGGCGCGCCTTACCCGGCCCTGTCCCCTGGCGGCGGTCTGCGGCCGGGGTCCGGAAAGTCTAGGCGCAAAGCCGAAGCCTTCCCCCAAGTCTGGGTCTTGATGCTTCCTGGGCCGCATGCCGCCGACCCGGCCCGGGGCACGGCCCCGGAAAAGGGCGCGGCCTGTCGTTCCGCCATCTCCCTCCCCAGAGTGCCCTGTCCCCGCCTTTCCTTCCCGGCAAAGTTTGCCGCGCCTCACGGGTCTTAAACGTTTTTTTCAACGAAAACAGCAAGATGTGTTTATGGCATTTATTTTGCTACTTGAAAGGGCAAAAATCCGAAGGAGATGGCGGTGGAGATCACCCGTCTGACCCTGGATGGCACCCCGGGCCTTAGGGAACCGGAAGAGCACAAGGAGGCCGGGGCGCCGGGTCCTCGGCAAACGACGGCCATGCCCCGGACCGGCGAGGACCGGGTGGACCTGGTCCGGGCCCAGAACCTGGCCTCCCCCCTGCCCCAGGACCTGGATCTCAAAGAGGCCCTGCGTCTTCTCACCCAGGTGACCCGGCAGGTGGAGGCGGCGGACCGGCAGGACCTGCGGCGGCTCTTTCACGACGAGCCGCTGCGGGAGCTATGCTGCCGCCTGGCCAAGGCTGCCGGCGCCTGAGGACGGCTGTCCCCGGGGCAGGAAGGCCGAACGGGAGAGGGGGCAGGCTCAATCCTCACCCGGGGCTACCCGGGGCCGGGGGAAAGGGACGAGAGGGCCTGCATCGGCTTGGAGGCGAGCGATGCCGTCACCAAGACCGGCAGATCCGGCGAGTTACCCTGGCTCGGGGAAGAGGAACGGGCCCGTCCTGCGGGAGGCCGGGCCTTCATGGCCCCGTGGGTCTATGGGGAAAAGCTCCCGGGGAAATTCTCCTTACCCCGGGGGACGGGGATGAAAGGATAAGCAGCCGGCTATATCCCTGAGAGGGGGCATTCTCTCCCTGGAGGCGGGATGAAAGGATGCGGCTGGCGACCTGGGGGCCGGCGGTGGCACTCCTTGCCGGAACGGAAACGAGGGAGGCAAGGACGGTCTTAGCATGCGCCTCCTTAAGAGGCCCATGCTTTCCCGGGACTAAAGATACAAGGTGATGAGGTCCAGCGGGCGCAGGGCCCCGGGACGCGGGGATGAAAGCCGGGAGTATATCGAGGAGCAACCATCATTACTTCCCGGGACGCAGGGGTGAAAGGGGGGCGGGCCAGAGCCACCGTCCCCCCATCTCATCAAATCCCGGGACGGGCGGGTGATTGTTTTTGAGGGGGTGTCGGGGCCGGGGCCTCCCCGCCCTCTTCCCCCCGGCCCTCTCCTGGTAAAAGTTCAGGAGATCGAGGCCAAGGCCCGATTTATCTTATAGTGAGGAAAGGAAAGGAGGAAGCCTCCCGGGGCGCCCTTCCTGCAGCCACCGGCGCCGATCCCCCCTCCGGGTGAGGCCCGGGAAGGCCCGCCCGGAAGAAACCGACCGAGGACGAGGCGAATTCTCTAAGGGAAGTAGCTGCCCATGAAAATCGACGATTTGGTGCACCTGGTCACCCCCCCTGCCGCCCAGCCCTCCTCCCGGCGGCCGGAGGAGGATTTTGCCCTGTATCTGGGCGCGGCGGTGCAGAGTTTCGCCCCGGGGGACGACACCACCGGGGCGGTCCCGGTCTCCGGGCCCACCGCCGTCACCCCCCCCGACCCCGATTCCCCCTTTGCAGCCCTGGAGGCGGGCCTGCGGCGGCTGGAGGCCTTTGCCCGGGGACTGGCGAATCCCGGGATGACTCTCCGGGACCTGGAGCCCCTGGCCCGGGAACTCCTGCGGGACAGCCATCGCCTGAACACCTGGGCCCGGTCCGTGCCGCCCACCTCCCCCTTGCGGGCCTTCACCGAGGAAGCTGCCGCCCTGGCCTACGTGGAGAGTCTAAAGTTCCAGCGGGGTGATTACCTCTGAGCTTGGGCAAGGGCACCCCGGGATCAGGAGGAAGGCCGGCAAAATCACCGGTAACAAGAAGAGGACTCCCGGGCCCCGGCCCCGCATCCCGGAGCCCCCGCCCGATGGGGGGAGCAGCCCTTGCGGGTCCCGCCGCCCCAAAGGGCCGCAAAAGGTCACCGGCGGCGGCTGAATGGCACTGCGAAGCAAATATCGGCCGGCAGGGCGGGACAGGGGCGAAAGCCAGGCCAAAGCCAACGCTGAGGGAGCGAAGGGGAAGTGGGGATGGGGCACGACCCCTTGCCCGCTCCCCTGGGGTTTCGCCCGGGACAAGGGTGTACCGGCGCCGTCCCCGCCGTGGGCCCTGGGCACCTCCGTGGCCCCTGATGACCTTTTGGGAGCCGGCCGGAGCTTCGACCCGGTCCGGCGGCAGGCCGGGCCCCGGCGAGGCAAGGTTCGGGGCAAAAAGGCCCTCCTGCCCAGGACCCCCGGGGGCCGGGCCCACCCGTCCCCGGGTCAGGAGGGCTCAGGGCGGGGCCGGGGCCGGCAGACCTCAGGCAGTCAGGGTCAGTTTCCGGGCCAGCACCAGGCCGTCGTCCTCCAGCCGGCGGATCTCCACCTCCACTTCCCGGCCGCTCAGGGTGAGGAGGGCATAGGTGGCCTGGTGCCCCCGGTCCACCGTGCCCTTGAGATGCCCGGGATTGAGCCACCAGCCGCTCTCCCGCTCCTCCAGGGCCGGGACATGGGTGTGGCCATAGAGGGTGAGATCCGCCTCCCAGGCCGCCTCCTTAGGATCCGGGTCCCCGGGGCGGTCGTGGCGGTGGCGGCTGTCGGTGTGGGTGAGGAACAGTTTCACCCCGCCCAGCTCCACCAGCCGGCGGTTGGGAATGCGGGCCTCGGCATATTCCGGGCAGTAGACCCCCGGCACCCCGATCACCTCCAGACCCCGGGCGGAGAGGAAGGCAAGATCACGATAGTCGTCGCCCAGATGCAGGACGAGGGAGACGCCTTTCCCGTGCAGAAGAGTGGCCAGTCTCTCCATGGCCCGGGTATTGCCGTGGCTGTCGCTGATCACCGCCACCCGCATCATTTTCCCTGCCTCCCGTCTGGCAATCTCACGCCCAGACGATCCAAGTCTGATAAAGCTGAAAAGCAGGCACCTTCCGTCTGGCGGTGTCATCCCGGCGGAGCCGAAGACGTCTGCCCCGGACCGGGGGGTAATAAAGGCCGGGCGCCGAAGACCCCCTCATCTGCCGGGCGTCCACCCCCGAAGGTGGTGGCTGACGGCAGGGGGCCCGGGAGACTCCGGCGGAGGGGATGTATCTTCAGGCAAACAAGGGTCAGGCTCTGCCATGAACACCGGAGCAGCGACTGGGCGCCCCTGCCCCCGCCTCCGGGGGAGTCATCTTCCCCCTGGCCGGTGAGGGATTTCCGGCCCGACCCCATCGCCTCAGGACGCGGGACCGTCAGGGATAGAGGCGGTCCAGCAACCGGGGGAAGGGGATGGCCTCCCGCACATGCCTGAGGCCGCACAGCCAGGCCACCACCCTTTCTAACCCCATGCCGAAGCCGGCGTGGGGCACGCTGCCGTAACGCCGCAGATCCAGATACCAGGCAAAGGGCTCCTCGGGCAGGTTATGCTCCCGGAGCCGCTGTTTCAGCACCTCCAGGTCGGCCACCCGCTGGGAGCCGCCGATGATCTCGCCGTAGCCCTCCGGGGCCAGCATGTCCACGCACAGGGCCAGCCGGGGGTCGGCGGCATCCGCCTCCATGTAAAAGGCCTTGCAGCTCAGGGGATAATGGGTGATCATCACCGGCCGGTCAAACATCCGGGAGATCAGGGTCTCCTCATCACCCCCCAAATCCTCGCCGAAGGGGAGCTCCGCCCCTGCGGCGGCCAGCCGGGTGAGCACCTCGGTATAGCGCAATCGGGGAAAGGGCTTGGCCACCGCTGCCAGGGGGGCGGGATCCCGCTCCAGCACCTCCAGTTCCCGGTGCCTTGCCGCCAGCACCCGGCTCACCAGATACACCACCAGGTCTTCGGCCAGCTCCAGGATATCCTCCAGGGTGAAGAAGGCGGCCTCCGCCTCCACCATCCAGAATTCCATGAGATGGCGCCGGGTCTTGGACTTCTCCGCCCGGAAGGTGGGCCCAAAGCAATACACCCTCCCCAGGGCCATGGCCGCGGCCTCCAGATACAGCTGGCCGCTCTGAGAGAGATAGGCGGTGCCCCGGTCCAGATACTGGGTGGCAAAGAGCGTGGTGGTGCCTTCGCAGGCGGTGGGGGTGAGGATGGGGGTGTCCACCAGCACGAAGCCCCGCTCATGGAAAAAATCCCGGCAGGCCCGGGAGACCTCATCCCGGAGGCGTAAGATGGCCTGTTGCCGGGGGGAGCGCAACCACAGGTGGCGGTGGTCCAGGAGAAACCCCACCCCATGCTCCTTGGGCTGGATGGGGAAGGGCTCGGCAATGTGGAGGGGGTGGAGCCCGGTGGCCTCCAGCTCATAGCCGCCGGGGGCCCGGGCGTCGGCCTTCACCCGGCCGGCCACCTCCAGGGAGGACTCCAGGGTGAGCTCCTCAAAGGCGGCAAAATCCGCCTCCGGCATCTGACCCTTCACCAGCACCGCCTGGGCCAGCCCGGTGCCGTCCCTGAGCACCAGGAAGCGCACCTTGCCGCTGGAGCGCAAATGATAGACCCAGCCCCGCAGGACGACTTCCTCACCCACGTGGGCGGCCAACTGGGCAATGCTGGTCACCGGTAAACCGCTCAGGGACGACATGATGCGTATCCGCCTCAGTTCCCGGGGGCGGCAGAGGCGCACCCCCCTCTTCTGCCCCCGGTGGGAGGGCCGGGATGATGGAACTGTCACCGGCAGGGTTCATGAACCGGATACTGGCGCGCCTTTCCACCGCCCTCTCTTTCCCCCTCCTTTGACGGCTGCCACGGAGAGGGGATGCTGCCGGCGGTTTCCCCATGAAAAGGGCAAGGGGGACTGCGCCGGGGCAGCAGGGTCCTGAGCGCCCCCCTCCCTCCCCTCCCCCCGGCTACAGCAGGATCTTAATGTGGGCCTTCTGGCGCAGCGTCTTGAGATACTCGCCGAAGCGCTTGGCCATTTCCTGGCGTTGCAGGGCCTGGCGGATGCGGGGGGCCATCTCCTCATAACTGCGGGTTTCGGTGCCGGTCCTGCGGCTCACCAGCTCCACCAGCTGCAGGCCCTGGGGGCTTTCCACCACCCCCACCTGCCGGGGCTGCAGCTTGCGGAGAAACCCGGCCAGCTGGGGGTTGAGATCGTCCTCGGCGATGACCCCCAGATCCTGCAGGGGCAACCCATGGCGCCGGCTCAAGGTCTCCAGATCGGCCCCCTGCCTGTATTCGCCGGCGAGGGCCTCCGCCTTTTTCCGGGCCTCCTCCCCGGCGGGCAGGCTCAGGATCTTCAGGTGGACCTGGGTGCCCTTTTCCTTGGGGACCTCGGTCTCATAGATGCGGCGCACCTCACTTTCCGTCACCGGCGGCAGGTTGGGCCCCAGGACCAGGGCCATGAGGCGATCCTGCAGGATCTGGCCCCGGATCCGCTCCTTCAGTTCATTCAAGGTCATATGGGCCTTGCCCAAGGCCTCCTGCAGGGCGGCGTCATCCTTGAGACGGTTTTGCCGCTTGAAGTCCTCCAGGGCCGCCTCCAGCTCCTTGTCCGTGACGTTTAGGCCTCGCCGTTTGGCTTCGGCGTTGGCCAGTTTCTGGTCGATGAGGGCCTCCAAAATCTCCCGCTGGAAGGCCTTGTCCCTGGCCCGGCTCTCCATTCCCGGCCGGAAATGCATGCTCTTGATCATCATCTCCAGCTCTGAAAGGCTGATGACCTCGTCGTTGACCACCGCCACGATGCGGTCCACCACCTCCGCCGCCGCCCGCCCTGCCCAAGCCGCCGCCAAGATGAGCGCCCCGCACATGATGCCCCGGAGGGCCGATTTCCCTTTCATGGCTTACCTCTCTTCCTCCCCCTTAACAAAAATCTCCAGCTCCTTCAAGCAGTTTTGCAGCCGCTCCCAGGGCGGACCCTCTTCTCCCACCATCACGTGGAGGCTCTGGTCCGGGGTTAGACGGAGGCGCCTCGGGTGCTGGTGCAGGAGATCCAGGAGCTTTTTCAAGTTCAGGCGCTCCGGGGCGGCGAACTGGATGACGGCCCGGCCGTTATGGAGCTCCAGGCGCTTGACCCCCAGGCGCCGGAGGTCGCATCTGAGGCGCACCGCCGCCAGGAGGTTCTCCCCTTCCGGGGGCAGGGGGCCGAAGCGGTCCCGGAGCTCGGCGGCCAGGTCATCCACCAAGGCGGGGGTGAGGCGGCCGGAGAGGCGGCGGTAGAGGGCCAGCCGCTCCTGTTCGTCGGGCACGTACTCTTCGGGGAGGTAGGCCGCCACCGGCAGCCGCAGCTCCGGCTCAGGGGCCAGCTCCTCCGGGGCCTCGCCCTTGAACTCCCGGATGGCCTGCTCCAGCAGCTCCAGGTAAAGCTCGTAGCCCACCTCCGCCAGGTGCCCCGACTGGGCCTGACCCAGAAGATTGCCGGCCCCCCGGATCTGCAGATCGTGGAGGGCGATGCGGTAGCCGCTCCCCAGCTCGGTGAATTCCATCAGGGCCTTGAGGCGCTTCTGGGCTTCGGGGCTGAGCCCCGCCTCGTCGGGCACCAGGAGATAGGCATAGGCCTGGGCCTGGCTGCGACCCACCCGGCCCCGCAGCTGATACAGTTGCGCCAACCCCAGGGTGTGGGCCCGGTTGACGATGATGGTGTTGGCCGCCGGCACGTCCAGGCCCGCCTCGATGATGGCGGTGCATACCAGCACGTCCACCTCGCCCCGCCAGAACTTCACCATCACCTGCTCCAGCTGGCGCTCCGGCATCTGCCCGTGGGCCATGGCCACCCGGGCTTCCGGCACCAGCTCCTGCACCAGGCGGGCCCAGCGGGGCAGGGTCTGCACCCGGTTGTGCACGAAAAAGACCTGACCTTTGCGGGCCAGCTCCCGGCGGATGGCCGCCTGGATGACCTCCCGGTCCGGCCGGCATACGTAGGTGCGGATGGCCCGGCGGTTCTCCGGCGGCGTGTTGATGAGGCTGAGCTCCCGCAAGCCCGAGAGCGACAGCTGCAGGGTCCGGGGGATGGGGGTGGCGGTGAGGGTGAGGACATCCACCGTCTTGCGCCACTCCTTCAGCCTCTCCTTCTGCTTCACCCCGAAGCGCTGCTCCTCGTCGATGATGAGGAGCCCCAGGTCCCTGAAGACCACGTCTTTGGAGAGCAGCCGGTGGGTGCCGATGATGATGTCCACCTTGCCGGCGGCCAGCTCCGTCAGGATGCGGCGCTGCTCCGCCGGGGGTTTGAAGCGGGACAGGACCCGGACCACCACAGGGTACTTGGCCAGGCGGCGGCTGAAGGTCTCATAGTGCTGCTCGGCCAGGACGGTGGTGGGCACCAGCACCGCCACCTGCTTGCCGTCCATGGCGGCCTTGAAGGCGGCCCTGACCGCCACCTCGGTCTTGCCGTAGCCCACATCGCCGCAGATGAGCCGGTCCATAGGCTTGTCCCGCTGCATGTCCCCCAGCACCTCCTCGATGGCCTGCAGCTGATCCGGGGTCTCCTCATAAGGGAAGGTGGCCTCGAACTCCCGGAAGACCTGATCCGGCGGCGAAAATGAGTGTCCGGGGAGCACCTGCCGGGCGGCGTACAGCTCCACCAGCTCCCGGGCGATCTTCTCCACCGCCCGACGCACCCGCCTTTTGGTGCGCTCCCAGGACTTGCCCCCCAGGCGGTCCACCCGGGGGGGCACCTCCTCCACCCCCAGGTACTTCTGCAGCAAATGGAGGCGGTCCACCGGCACAAAGAGGCGGTCGCCCCCCTGATATTCGATCTCCAGATAGTCGTTCACCTGGGCGCCGGCGGTGAGCTTCACCAGCCCCCGGTAGATGCCGATGCCATGGTCCAGGTGGACGACAAAGTCCCCCTCTTTCAGGTCCGCCAGACCGGTGAGGTGCTGGGGGGGCGGGGTCTCCTTACGGCGCCGGCGCTCCGGGACATAGCCCAGGGCCTCATCCTCCGTGAGGACGATCAGGCCTGCCGCATCCCAGCGGAAGCCCCCGGAGATCTCCCCGGCGGTGAGGAGCACCCGGTGGCCGTCTCCCCAGGTGGGCTGGGGGAGCACCTCCACCTCCAGGCCCTCCTGGACCAGAAGCTGGCTGAGGCGCCGGGCCCGGTGGAGATTGAGGGAGACGAGGACGATATGGGCCCCCTGCTCCTGCCAGCTTTGCAGACGCCGGGCCAGGGCCGGGAGCAGCCGCCCCTCCCCGCCCCCCTCCCGGGCCAGCTCCGCGGCCAGGTCTGTCAGGCGCCCGGTGCGGAACTCAAAGGCGGTCTCCTCCCCCGGAGCCCCCAGAGGCAGGAACTCTACCAGTATCTGAGGGAAGGATGACGCCCGGGGCAGGGCGGGGGTGGGGTCCAGCCAGCCGTCGGTCTCCCCCGGGGGTGACGGGGCCGGGAGTTCCTCGGCCCGGGCCAGATTAAGGGGATCCCAGAGCACCACCACGGTTTCCGGGGGGAGATAGTCCCACAGGGTCTCGGGCTCTGGATAGAACTCCGAAAGGTGGCGCTCGATGCCCGGGAAGGAAAGGCCCTCCTGGAGGTGCTGCCACACCCGGGGGTCCCGGCGGCGGCTGCGCCCGGCCAGGGCCCGCTCCCGCACCGCCGGGGTGAGGACCACCTCCCGGGCAGGGAGGAGCACCAGCTCCTCCAGGGAGGCCCCCACGGAGCGCTGCGCGGCCGGGTCGAAGAGGCGGATGGACTCCAGCTCGTCGCCGAAAAACTCCAGACGCACCGGCTTGTCGTACAGCGGCGGGAAGAGGTCAATGATGCCGCCCCGGACGCTGAACTCGCCGGGCTCCTCCACCACCGGCCGGCGCTCGTAGCCCGCAGCCGCCAGGTGGGCGAGAAACTCCGGCCGCCTCACCTCCTCGCCCACCACCAGCCAGCGCATGGCCTGCCGCAGGGCCTCCCGGGGGAGGAGGCGTTCCCGCAGGGCCAGGAGAGGGGCAGTGACCAGGACCGGCTCGGGGGAGGTGAGCACCTGCCAGGCGGCCCCCACCCGGGCGGCGCTCACCCCGGCATCGCCGCTGAGATCCTGGAAGGGCAGGAGCTCGTGGGCCGGAAAGGGGAGGAGACGGGGCCCCACCTCCCCGGGGGCCGGCGGCAGGTCCCCCAAAAAGAAGCTGAGATCCCGGTGCAGGGCCTCCTGGGCGGCCTCATCCGCCGTGATGACCAAAAAGGGCCGCCGGCAGGCAAGGAAGAGCCGGCTCAGCACATAGGCCCCGGCCGCCGGGGTCAGGCCCCGCAGGCGCACCTCTCCCGGGCCGCGGGCCACCGCCGCCGCCACCTCCTGCCAGCGGGCGCCTGAGGGGAAGAGTTCGTCCATTCGATCACGGCCGCGCCCCCAGGGCCAGGGGAGCCTCTCCCCAGGCCCTTCACGCCGCCTCGGCGGGGCATGACCGTCTTCTCCCTTCATTATCGCCACGGAGAGGGATTTTTCCAAGGGCGGGGGGTCCCGGGAGGCAAGAATTGCCGCCCAGGGACAGGCTCATCGGGGGCTGAATTTATATTGCATGTGATATCAACCAGTTACATTATGGCATTCCCCTTGCTAACCCCATCGGCCAGAACGGCGCAAAAAGGATTCGGCCATGCACATCGGCTATGACATGGCAGCCTATATGGGGGTCAGAGCCGAGCGGCTCCTGCAGGTGGTGAGCCATAATCTGGCCAACGCCGCCACCCCCGGCTTCAAGCGGGAGCTTCTGAACCTCTGGCGGCTGCCCCCGGAGCCCGGCAAGGCCGCCGGCTATGTGGATGTGGCCGGCCGGGATTTCAGCCAGGGGCCCCTCATGGTCACCGACAACGACACCGACCTGGCCATCGAGGGCCCCGGGTTTTTCAAGGTGGAGACCCCCCAGGGCATCCGCTACACCCGGGACGGGGCCTTCCGTCTCAACGAACAGTGGCAGCTCGTCACCCGGGAGGGCTATCTGGTCCTGGGCAAAGGCGGCCCCATCACCCTGAACGCCCTGGACCAGCAGTTCGGCATCGACGAGGAGGGGGGCATCCACCTGGACCGCTCCCTCTCCGACCAGCTCCTGGTGGTGGACTTTGACAACCCCCAGGATCTGCGGCCCGTGGGCCGGAACTGCTTCATGCCCGGCCCCGAGGCCGGCGAGGAGCGGGAGGCCACCGGCTCCCGGGTGCTCCAGGGCATGCTGGAGGCCAGCAACATCGATCCGGTGACGGAGTCCGTGAACCTTATCACCATCCAGCGCAGCTTTGAGGCCTACCTCAAGGTGCTGGACACCTTCGCCGACAGCGACCGCAAGGTCCTGGAGCTGGCCCAGGTGTAAACCAGAGCCGGCCACCGCAGGGGTCGAAAGCCCCGGGGAAGGCCGAAGGCCGAGGCGATGCCGCCGGTTTCCTGGGACGGGCACCGGCGGGAGGGGAAAGTGGGGGACCGGCTCCGCAGCCGCATCCGGCCGGGCAGGGCGTGGGCACCGGCAGGAGGGGAAAGCCCGAGGAGAAAAAAGACGAAATCTGAGCCCCAGTTCAGGGCCCCCCTGACGAGAGGACGTGGGTTCCTCCGCCGGATTCCCCGGAGGAAACCGGAGCCTGAGTCCAAGGGCCCCCTCACCTGGCCAGGGGCAGCGGGGAAAGGCCAAAGGGGGACAAGGGGTTTTCTGGTTGGGGGGAGGGCTTTCTGTCCGGCGAGGGCAAATCGGTGTCCGCGGGACAGGAATGAGGCCGGGGGAGAGACAAAAAAGGGGCGGAGCCAAGGCAGGAACGGGCCGGGAACCGCCACTCGGGTGCGAAAGCATCTTCGCCAACCTCGGGGACGGTTGGGCAAGGGCAGGGACGGCCGGGAATCGCACGGCAAGGGGCCCAGAGAGAAGCAACGGGAGAGGCGGGGCCGCCGGTTAGGCATCCTCCACCCGCCCGGGGTCCCCTGAGGGCCCCGGGATGCCGGGCCCGAGGCCCCGGCTGCCGCCTGGCCATCCCCGGCGCCAGGAAGCGGGACGAATCTCACCAAGGAGAAGACCATGTTTCGCGGCATGTTCTCCGCGGCCACCGGCATGGGGGCCCAGCAACTCCGGCTGGACATCATCGCCAACAACCTGGCCAACGTCAACACCACCGGCTTCAAAAAGAGCCGGGGGGACTTCGAGGACCTGGTGTATCAGACCCTGCGCCAGGCCGGGGGGGAGCGGCCCTCCGGGGGTCAGGTGCCCACCGGCCTGCAGGTGGGGCTGGGGGTGCGGCCGGTGGGCATCTCCAAGATCTTTTCCCAGGGCGATTACGTCCACACGGAAAACGAGCTGGATCTGGCCATCGAGGGCAAGGGCTTCTTCAAGATCCTGAGCAACGGGGTGGAGTATTATACCCGGGCGGGCAACTTCAAGATGGACAAGGACGGCTTCCTCACCACCCCGGCGGGGGACCGGCTGCAGCCCGAGTTCACCATCCCGCCCCAGACCGTCTACACCACCATCGACAACACCGGGCGGATCACCTGCTTCGGGCCGGACGGCAAGGCGCTGGCCACCGGCCAGATCAGCCTTTATACCTTCCCCAACCAGGCGGGTCTCCTCAATGTGGGGCGCAACCTCTTCCAGATCACCGAGGCCTCCGGGGAGCCCACCGAGGGCCGTCCGGGGGTGGACGGCGTGGGCACCATCGCCCAGGGATACCTGGAGGTCTCCAACGTCAACGTGGTGGAGGAGATGGTCAATATGATCATCGCCCAGCGGGCCTATGAGCTGAACTCCAAGGCCATCCAGACGGCGGACGCCATGATGGAGCGGGCCTACCATCTGAAGACCTAAGGGAGGGAGCCATGGGGTGGGGATGGGGATTGCTGTTAGGGGTCCTGCTCTGGACGGGCCTGGCCCAGGCGGCTGATCCGGGGGCGGTGAGGTTCCGGGCGGAGGCCCAGGTGGCGGGGGACTACATCACCCTGGGCCATCTGGCGGCCCTGCCCCCGGAGCTGGCCGCCCACTGGAGCCAGGCCCCCGTCTGGAGCGCCCCGCCCCCGGGCCAGAGCTACACCCTCACCGGGGAGTTTCTGCGCTACCGCCTGAGCCAGATGGGCCTGGCGGAGCTGGCCCAGGCTGAGCTGCCCCCCGCCATCACCGTGCGGCAGACCGGAAAAGTCCTGCCGCCCGAGGAGGTGGCCAGGGCCATCCAGCAATACCTGCGGGAGCACAGCCCCTACCCGGAGAAGAACCTGCGCCTGACCGTCTACCCCCTGGAGGAGGCGGTGCTGCTCCCGGAGGGGCCCTACAGCCTGGAGGTGGTGCCGCCGAAAAACCACCGCCTCCTGGGGGAGCTGACCCTGGAGCTGGCCCTTGTTCAGGAGGGCCGGCCGCTGAAGCGCTTCAAGGCCGCCGGCCGGGTGAGCCTGGAGATGGAGGTGGTCTGCGCCCTCCGGCCCCTGATGCCCCCCCAGGTCCTCAGCCCCGGGGACGTCTCCCTGATGCGCCGGGAGGTCACCACCCTCAATCCCCAGGACTGGTTCACCGCCCCGGAGCAGGTGCTGGGCCGGAGCCTGGCCCGGCCCCTGGGACCCCGGGAGATTCTCACCCCCCGGCACTTAAGCCAGCAGCCCCTCATCCAGAAGGGGGAGGAGGTGACGGTGCTCCTGATGGACGGGGGTCTGGAGATCCGCACCAAGGGGGTGGCCCAGGAGCCGGGCTATCCGGGCACCACCATCCGTCTCCTCAACCCCAGGAGCAAAAAGGAGTTTCAAGCCCAGGTGGTGGACCGCAAAACCGTGAGGGTCATGCTATGAGAACAAGACCGGGGAAATTTCTGGGAGTCGCCCTCCTTTTGGCCTTCCTGGCCGGGGCTTTCGGCTGCGAGGCCCACCGCCCTTCCGCCCGGCTGCCCGAGGCGCCCCTGGTGGCCACGCCGCTCCCCCCGCTGCCGCCGCCCCAGGAGGGCTCCCTGTGGCAGGACCGCCAGCCCCACGGCCTCATCGCCGACCGGCGGGCTCATCAGGTGGGGGATCTCATCACCATCAGCATCACCGAGGCGGCCAAGGCCAGCGAGATCGCCAACACCGAGACCTCCAAGACCTCGGGGGTGAAGACCACCATCGGCTCCCTCTTCGGCCTGAGCTTCCCCATGAAGGCCTTCACCAGCAAGGAGGTCAACGTGGAGAGCGCCCTGGAGGGCACCGTGGGCAACACCTCCAAGGGTGAGGGCAAGACCGAACGGCAGAGCACTTTCACCACCTTCCTCACCGCCCGGGTCATCCAGGTGCTTCCCAACCAGAACCTGGTGGTCCAGGGCCGGCGCCACCTGCGGGTCAACAACGAAACCGAGGTGGTGACCCTGACCGGCATCGTAAGGCCTTCGGACATCGACCGCAACAACACCGTGCCCTCCACCAAGCTGGCGGAGGCCCGCCTGGAGATCTCCGGGGTGGGGGTGGTGTCCGACAAGCAGCGCCAGGGCTGGCTCACCCGCATCCTGGACCATCTCTGGCCGCTGTGAGGCCCGGCCGGGGAGGGCCGGAGGCGGAGAATTTGGGGGAAAGGAGAGGGTCAGGAACCCGCCAAAGGACCCGGGGCTAAAGGAGGGGCCGGCAGGCGGGTGAATCTGGGGAAGAAAGGGCCATCGGGAGCTTGACGGCACGGCATATGTGGTGGAGAGCGCTCATGACGACGTCGTTGCTGACGCAGAGGGGGCCCCGGGCGGGAGGTGGGGGCTTGCGGGGCCTGATGTGGCTCGGCCTGGTGCTGGGGGGTCTCCTGGCGGCGCCGGGACTGGCCGGCACCCCGGCCTGGGCCATCCGCCTCAAGGACATCGCCTCCTTCAAGGGGGTGCGCCCCAATCAATTGGTGGGCAACGGCCTGGTGGTGGGCTTAAACGGCACCGGCGACGGCACCAATGTGGATGTCAACACCCAGGAGCTGGCCAATTTCCTCAGCCAGCTGGGGGTGCAGGCCTCGAGGGACAAGCTCAAGGTGAAAAACATCGCCGCGGTGGTGGTCACCGCCACCCTGCCCCCCTTCGCCCGGGTGGGCTCCCGCATCGATGTCCTGGTGTCTTCCATCGGCGACGCCAAGAGCCTCCAGGGCGGCACCCTGCTCCTCACGCCCTTGAAAGGCGTGGACGGCCAGGTCTATGCCCTGGCCCAGGGGCCGGTGACCGTGGGGGGCTTCACCGCCGGCGGCCAAGCCGGGGGCGGAGTCACCAAAAACCACCCCACCGCCGGGCGCATCGCCAACGGCGCCACCGTGGAGCGGGAGATCCCCCTGGATCTGCTGGGGAAGGATGAATTCACCCTTACCCTGCATGAGGCGGATTTCACCACCTCCCAGCGGGCGGTGCAGGCCATCAACCGGCATCTCAAGGGCAACTACGCCCATTCCCGGGACGGCGCCACCATCGTCATCAAGCTGCCCCCGGGCTATAAGGACCGGGTGGTGCCCCTGCTGGCCGCCCTGGAGAACCTGGAGGTCACCCCGGACGCCCCCGCCAGGGTGGTCATCGACGAACGCAACGGCACCGTGGTCATGGGGGCCATGGTGCGCCTCTCCACCGTGGCCATCGCCCACGGCAACCTGGTGGTGCAGATCAAGGAGAGCGCCCGGGTGTCCCAGCCCCCGCCCTTCTCCCCGGGGCAGACCGTGGTCACCCCGGAGAGTGCGGTGAGCGTCCGGGAAGGGGAAAACCGCCTCATGGTGCTCCCCGAGGGGGTGAGCATCGGTCAGGTGGTGCAGGCCCTCAATGCCATCGGGGTCACCCCCCGGGACCTCATTGCCATCCTCCAGGCCATCAAGGCGGCCGGGGCGCTGCAGGCGGAGCTGGAGATCATCTGACGGCCTGGGAAGGGAGGGACGGGGGAATCCGGCAGAGTTTTCGGGAGCAGCCGGCGACGGCGTGCCAGTAACGGGGCGACGGGGCGGCAGCAATGGGGCGAGGGGCGAACGAGGGAGGGTGAACCAGGCGGGGGGAACGAGGCGAGGGGGCGAACGAGCGGGAGGGCGGCAGGAAACGTCGGTTTCGGGCTCACTCACTCCATGGCCCTCCTGCAGTAACCTGAGTGGCACTCCTGGGGCGGCAGGAATTCTCCCGGGGTGATTACCCCCTTCACCGGGCAGGGTGCTCCGGAGAAGGGGCCACGGGACGACCATGATGGCAACTATGGGCAATCTTATCCCAATCCATCGCAGGCAGGAGGCCTCCCTGCAGGCAGCCAGCGGCCCAACCCGGGACCGCCAGGTGCGGGAAGGCGACCGCCACCTGGCCCAGGCCTGCCGGGAGGTGGAGGAGCTCTTTCTCACCCAGCTTCTGGGGGCCTTGCGGCGGACGCTGCTCACCGGCCTGAAAAAGTCCGATACCCAGGCGGAGAAATACCAGGCCCTGGCGGACCAGGAGGTGGCCAAAGCCCTGGCTGCCGGCGGCGGCCTGGGGCTGGCCCGGACCCTGTATCTGCATCTGGCGGGGGGAAGGCTCCCCCGCCCGGAAGGGGAGAGTCATGGAGAGCGGGAGCCCGAACCCTCGGGAAACCCCGGAGGAGCTGGCCCGGCAGCTGCTCCTCTGCCTTGAGCGGGAAGAGGAAGCCCTGCGCACCGCAGCCGAGGCGGAAATCCTGGCCGCGGCCCGGGACCAGGAGGCCCTCCTGACCCGGCTGGCGGCTTGGCAGCCGCCGCCGGAGGGCGGCTATGGGGGAGGGACGGCGGCCCAAGCCATCCCCGCTGGTCTGCGGCGCCGGCTGGCGGTCCAGGCGGCCCGCAACCGGGCCCTCCTGGAGGCGGCCCTGGAGACCATCCAGGATTTTCTCCACCTCCTGGCGGCGCCGGGCCCCGGAACCTACGAGCCGCAGGGCCGCCTCACCACCGGCGGCGGTGGCAGCCTGGTGCACCGCCGGGTATGAGGCCGGGGCCCGGGGCGGGGCGGGAGGGGTCCCTGGCGATGCGCAGGGCCGTCCCGGCCGGGCCGCAGGCACAGGGGAGGGGCACCCGGAGCCGGGCCGGGAAACGGGCGCCCCGGGAGAGACCGCGCCCTTCATCACCGGAGGGCCACCCCCCGGCCGGGGGAAGGTCACCTGACGCAGATACCGGCGCCCCCAAAGGGGCCTCTGGGCGGCTCCCGGTCTCCGGAGCCCTGGATGTGCTGAGGAGGAGGCACTCATGCCCGGCATCACCGCCATCCTGGACATCGCCATGCGGGCCCTGGCCGCCGAGCAGCTGGGGGTGGAGGTCACCAGCCACAATGTGGCCAACGTCAACACCCCCGGCTACTGCCGGCAGAAGGTGAATTATGTCACCGCCAACCCGGTGCCCTCCCCCTGGGGGCCCTTGGGAAACGGCGTCCGGGTGCAGGGGATTGAGCGGGCCTTCGACCCCTTCATCGCCGCCCGCCTGGATCAGCAGAGCGCCACCCTGAGCGAATACCGTACCCTGGCGGCCCAGCTGGAGCAGGTGGCCGGGCTCTTCAACGAAACCCAGGCCGGCGGCCTCACCGAGCACCTGTCCGCCTTTTTCGCCGCCTGGCATGATCTGGCGGACCACCCCGTGGGGGCCGGGGAGCGCCAGGCTTTGCTCCAGGAGGCCCTGAGCCTCACCGAGGCCTTCCGCTACCGGGCGGACCAGCTGGTGGCGGCCCGCACCTCCCTCACCCGGCAGCTGGCCCCGGTCATCGAAAAGATCAATACCCATGCCCGGCGCATCGCCGAGCTCAATCGGGAGATCCAGATCTCCGAGGCCAACGGTCAGCTGGCCAACGACCTGAGGGACCAACGGCAGCGGGAGATCAGCGCCCTGGCGGAGCTCATCGGCATCCGCACCTATACCACCGCCGACGGTATGGTGAATGTCACCCTGGCCAACGGCTTTACCCTCACCCAGGGGGTGCAGGCCTGGAACCTGACCTTCCAGATCACCCCGGCGGACACCGTGGCGGTCCTGTGGCAGGGTCCGGGCGGCCTGACAGAGGACCTCACCGGGGGCTTAAGCGGCGGGCGGCTCACCGCCCTCATCACCATGCGGGACCAGCTCATCCCCCGCTACCAAAGCGAGCTGGACGGCCTGGCCCGGGAGCTCATCTACGCCGTGAACGAGCTCCACAGCCAGGGCACCGGCCTCACCCTGGCCGCCTCCCAGACCGGCACCTACGCCGTGACGGATGCCGGCCTGCCGTTGACTGGCGCCGGTCTGCCCTTCGGCGACCGCCTCACCGCCGGCGCGGTGCACCTGGTGGTGGAGCGCGCCGGCCAGCCCGTGGCCCAGACCACTTTGGCCATCGACCCCCTCATGTCCCTGAATGACCTCATCACCGCCATCAACACCGATGCGGGCCTGGGGGGGCTCATCACCGCCTCCGAGGCGGACGGGCGCCTGGTGCTCAGCGCCACGGTGCCCGGAGATGCCCTGGGCTTCGGGTCGGACACCGCCCACCTCTGGGCAAGCTTGGGCATTAACACCTTCTTCACCGGGGACAAAGCCTATACTTTCGGGGTCAATCCTTGGGTGGCGGCGGACGCCGGGGCCATCGCCAGCGGCCGCCTCAATCTGGATGGCACCCGGGCCCCCGGGGACAACCGCACCGCCCTGGCCCTGGCGGACCTGGAGACCGCCCCGGCGGGTCCCGACGGCCTCACCTTTGCCGCCGCCTATGAGCGCCTGGTGAGCGCCCTGGGCCTGGAGGGCGAGAGCGCCCGCCACCAGGCCGATTTTCTCCAGGCGGTGGTGGACCAGCTCACCCGCATGCGGGATGCGGTCTCCGGGGTGTCCCTGGATGAAGAGCTGGCCAACCTCATCAAATTCCAGCGGGCCTATCAGGCGGCGGCCCGCCTCATCACCATTGCCGATGAGCTGTATGAAACCCTCCTGGGCATCAAACGATAGGGGGCCACCAGCCATGCGCGTCTCCATGCCCACGATTTTCCATGGCATCCAGAGCCACCTGGCCTCTTTGGCAGAGGAATTGCAAAGGATCAATGCGAGTCTCGCCTCCGGCCGCAAGTATCAGAGCATCACGGACAACCCGGTGGAGGTGGGAGCCATGCTGGGGCTGGGCACCGAATCCGGCCAGGTGGTGCAATACCAGCGCAATCTGGCCACCGCCCAGGACTGGCTCAGGGTCACGGAGACGACCCTGCAGAATATCAACGACCTGGTGCGGCGGGCCATGACCCTGGCCAACCAGATGGCCACGGGCACCTACACCGCCGCCCAGCGGGCCGCCGCCGCCAAGGAGGTCCAGGGGCTGCTGGAGGAGGTGATGCAGGTGGGCAACACCCGCTACAACGGCCAATACATCCTTTCAGGCTACCGGGTGCACACCGCCCCCTTTGCCCCCGGGGACTTCGAGATCACCGGCCCCGTCCTGCATCTCCTCCCCGGCTCCACCGGCAGCGTCACCCCCGGCGGCACCTATACCGGCACTGCCCCCGTGAGCTACGTGGTGGAGATCGTCCACGGCGGCCCCGTGGGAGTGGCCACCTACCGGGTCTCCACGGACGGGGGCCAGACCTGGTCCGGGGAGGCGGTGACGGGGGCAGGGGTCCCCGTGGGCTCAGACGGGGTGACGGCGGATTTTTTTGGCACCTGGCAGGCAAAAGATCGCTTCAGTATTTCCGTGCAGCAGCCGATAGAATATCAGGGGGACGAGCATCCCCTGGAACTGGGCATCGGCCGCCAGAGCCGGCTCCAGGTGAACCAGGTGGGCAAGTCCGTGGTGGGGGGCGACGGCGGGCCCCTGGATGTCTTCCGCATCCTGGGCCGGTTGCAAAACGGGTTGCAGGCCAATGACCTGACGGAGATCGGGGCGTCCCTGGAGGAGCTGCGCACCTACCAGAACCACCTGCACGGCCGCCTGGCCGCCCTGGGGGCCGGACTCAACCGGGTGGAGGTGAAAAACCGGGTTTATGACAGCGTTCTGAGTCGCCTGCAAAGCGCCCTGAGCGCCAAGGGGGATACGGAGGTGGTGAGCGCCGTCAATTCCCTGAAGGCGGCGGAAACGGCCTACCAGGCGGCTCTGTTGTCCGCCACCAAGGTGATGAGCCTCAGCCTGTTGGAATATATGTAACCAGCAACCCGAGCAAAGAGACCGAGCACCCCCGGAGCGGTGGCGGGCCACCCGTGCAGGGGGAGGCCTGAGGGCCATCGGTAACCAGGAAGGTGACCGTGCTGATTCTCACCCGCAAAGCCGGAGAGGGCCTGTACATCGGTGATCACATCCGCATCACCGTGGTGGAAATCCGGGGCAAGCAGATCCGCCTCGGGATTGAAGCGCCGGAACATGTGGTCGTTCTCAGGGAGGAGATCTATCACCGCATCCGGGAACAGAACCTCCGGGCTGCGGGGGTGGCGCCCCTGGACGTCAAAGAGATCGCCCAGCTGTGGAGGCAGGAAAAGGACCATGAGTCCCAACCCCCAAACCCGACCCCCTGAGGCCGCCCCGGTCTCGGTGGACACCCGCAACTTCGGCCCCCTGGTGGTGCAGCCGGAGCAGATCCTGGAATTCCGCCCGGGCCTTCTGGGCTTTGCGGATCATACCCGTTATGTCCTCATCGAACGCCCCCAGGATGCGCCTTTTCTCTGGCTGCAATCCGTGGAGGTGCCGGATCTGGCCTTCGTGGTGGTGGACCCGGTCCTTTTCTTCCCCCATTATCAGCCGGAACAGCGGCCTCAAGTCCTCAAGGAAGTGGAAGCCCAGAGCCCCGCGGAGGTGAAAGTCCTGGTCATTGTCACCATCCCCCCGGGCCGGCCCCAGGAGATGACCGTCAATCTCCTGGGTCCTCTGATCATCAACCTCCGGACCCGCCGGGGCCGCCAGGTGGTTCTGGAGGACCAACGCCTGTCCCACCGCCAGCCGCTGCTGCCGGCCTCCCCTCCCTGAGGAACCCCGGGGGAAGAAGCCGGCGGAAGCGCAAATCACCGGCCCGGCGAGCCTGGGTGGCCACGGCCGCGAACCCGGGGGGAGGAGGCGGAAATCACCCTGTTCACCTGCTGGCACTGCGCCCCATGGGCCCGGATCGCCCGGGAGGGAAGCCCACCGCCCTGGTATGCACTGCTCCCCGGGCGCAGGGGCCGCCACCTCCTGGCCGGCCCAAGGGGGAGGGGCCCAGGATCAGGGGCCACCCATCCCACCACCATAAGGCTGTCGTCCCGGCGAAGCGGCCGCGTCTATCTGAGGGACCTGGGGCATGTGCCGGCCGTGGAGCACGATGGGGCCGGTCGCCCTGGTGACGCGGCCGCGTCCATCTGGGGGATTTCTCCTTCGGGATGCCCTCGGGAAGGCAGGCGTCGGGCTGGCCGCCTCCCTTTCCCGGCTGGTGGACTTCCAGGCAATCTCCGGCCATCCGGGGGCCTGCCCTACGCAATTTGGGTGGACCTGGCCGGGGCGACCGGGGCTGTCATGGCGGCGGTTGCCTGCCGGCACTGTATTGGGGTGGCAGTGGGGGATTCCCGCCGCTTTCAGTCCCGGGGTTGCCTGCCGGCCCTGCGCCCGGGGGGAAGTGGGGCGGGGGCCGCCTGACCCTGATCAATCCGGCCTGCCGGCCCTGCGCCGGGGGGAGGTGGCCAGGAACTCCTTTGCCCTCCTCACAATCTCCCCGCAGGCGTCCTCCGCCTTTGGGCCGGGCCCCGGAGCCCGTCGCCGCGGCAGGTTTTTCCCGCCCTCCCTCCCATTTTGGCGCTGCAGCAGCAAAATATTGAGTTGACTTTCCCCGGGGGCTCATTATACTTAGGGTCAGTGATAGCTGCGGCTTTTTCTGTCATCTCCATCGGGGGGGAAAGCCGGGGACCAAATCACCAAAAGGAGGAAGGGTATGCGGTCGAAAGTGGTGGTAGCTGTGATCCTGGCAGTGGTGGCGGCGATGTTCCTCGCCTCCGGCGCCATGGCCCAGAAACTGCTGTGCGTCTCCAAACAGGACCTCAAAGGCGAAGAAACGGTGGCTTCCTGCCTGGCCAAGGGTGAGCGTTTCGCCATCGTGGACCAGTTCGGCATCGTGCGTATCCTGACCCCGGAAGAGGTGGAACTGACCAAGGCGTTCAACCCCAAGGCTTTTGAGATGCGGGCTTTCGGCCTCAAGTATGAAAAGCTGGCGCCGAAAATCGCCCCCCTGCCGGTTTCTCCCGAACAGCAGTAAGCCGCCTCTTTGGGCAGGAACCCGGCATCGCTGGGATACCGGAAAATGACAAGAAGCGCCCCCAGAGCTCATTGCACGGGGGCGCTTTTCTTTGGAACCTGGGACCAGGGGAGGCCCGGGGATGAACATGCTGGAGATTGAGGACCTCTGGGTCCAGATTGACGGCCGGGACGTGCTGCGGGGCATCAACCTGGTGATCCCCGTGGGAGAGACCCACATCCTCTTCGGGAAAAACGGCTCCGGCAAGACCTCTCTGCTCATGACCATCATGGGCTTCAGCCGCTACCAGGTGGTTAAGGGGCGCATCCTGCTCCAGGGCGAGGAGATCACCCATCTGCCCCCCTTTGAGCGGGCCCGCCGGGGGGTGGGCCTGGCCTTCCAGCGCCCCCCCACCATCCGGGGCCTCAAGACCCTGGATCTGCTGCGGGCCTGCGCCAGGGGCAGCCAGGAGGTGCTGGCCCTGGCCCAGCGCTACGACTTCCTGCCCTTTCTGGACCGGGAAGTGAACTACGGCTTTTCCGGCGGCGAGCTCAAGCGGTCGGAGCTCATGCAGCTTCTGGCCCAGGACCCCGCCCTGGTGCTTTTGGATGAGCCGGAATCCGGGGTGGATCTGGAAAACCTCCAGGTGGTGGGGGAGATCATTTCCCAGCTCCTGCAGAAAGGCCGGCGTCGCTCCCACCGGGACAAATCCGGCCTCATCATCACCCATACCGGGTTCATCCTGAACTATGTCCATGCAGATGTGGGCTACATCATGCTGGAGGGCCAGGTCCTGTGCGCCGGCAACCCCCGGGAGCTCCTGGAGGACATCAAAAAATTCGGCTACGAGGAGTGCATCCGATGTCGGAGGTGAAGGCCAAGGCCAGGCAAAGCCTCAGCAAAAAAGCCCCCCTGGGCCCGGACCTCAATCTGGAGGACTTTGTCCGGGAAGGCGGCGCCTGGAGCTACGACCCCGACTACAGCCGTTTCACCCCGGAGGAACGGGGTCACCTGCTGCGGGCCGGCATCGAGCTCACTGATCAGGAGCACGCCGGCACCTTCCTCCAGGCCGACGCCGCGGTGGTGCACTGCCGGGTCAACCGGCCGGGGCTGGAGGTGATGCCCCTCACCCGGGCCCGGGAGCAGCACGGGTGGCTGGCGGACCTCCTCTGGACTCTCGTGCCGGTGGATGCCGACAAATACACCGCCTATGCCGAACTCACCCCCGGCAACGGCTATTTCATCCGGGCCCTTCCCGGCGTCAAGGTGCCTGAGCCGGTGGAGGCCTGTCTCTACCTGCGCACCGACCGCTTCGCCCAGCCGGTGCACAATGTGGTCATCGTCGAGCCCGGGGCCCGGCTGCACATCATCACCGGCTGCACCACCCACCCCCAGGTGCGCTCCGGCCTGCACGTGGGCGTCTCCGAGTTTTTCGTCCGGGAAGGCGGCCATCTGACCTTCACCATGGTGCACAACTGGGCCGAGGAGGTCCATGTCCGGCCCCGCACCGCCGTATGGGTGGAGGCCGGGGGCACCTACATCTCCCACTACATCCTCCTGCGGCCGGTGAAGACGGTGCAGACCTACCCCACCGTCACCCTGGCCGGGCCCGAGGCGGTGGCCAGCCTCAACTCCATCCTCATCGCCCACCCGGGCTCCGAGATCGACATCGGCGGCCGGGTGCTCCTCAAGGCCCCCGGCACCCGGGCCGAGGTCATCGCCCGCACCCTCACCACCGGCGGCACCTGCATCAGCCGGGGCCACCTGGTGGGGGAGGTGCCGGAGGTCAGGGCCCATCTGGAATGCCGCGGCCTCATCCTGGCGCCCCGGGGCATCATTTACGCCATCCCGGAACTGGAGGGCCGGGCCGCCGGCGTGGACCTCTCTCATGAGGCGGCGGTGGGCCGCATCGCCCAGGAGGAAGTGGAATACCTCATGGCCCGGGGGCTGGACGAGGACCAGGCGGTTTCCACCATCGTGCGGGGGTTCCTCTCGGTGCAGATCGAGGGCCTCCCCCAAACCCTGGTGGCCGAGCTGGAGCAGGCGGTGCAGGAGTCCGGCAAGGGCCTGTGAGATCAGATGCCAGCGGGTGAGGACACGGCCGACGAGTCGCCGGGGCCTTATTTTGCGCCGGCTCCAGGTCAACCTGCCCTTGCGGTGCCTTTCGGCGGGCATCCCCCGATGTGAAGCATAAGTCCCGGCCAGAGAGCGGTATTGCCACCCAGCAGGGGCGGCCAGACCCCGGAGCGCACAGCCTCGGCGCTCCCCTCCCCCTCTTTCGCCGAGAGGCAATTTTTCCCGGCCCCCCTCCCGGCATCGTGCCGCCCCTGCCTCAAACAGGGCCGTCAGGGAAGGGGCCTGCCTCCGGCGATCCGGCCGGAGAGAGGCCACACCCCGCCTGCCCTGACCCGGAGGTCACAAGGGGGCTGCCCAGGAAAGGAATTCCCCTGGCTGCGGCAGGCCTCCGGCCCCGCAGCAGGGGCAGAGGAGCCCGCTCATCTTTTCCCCCAGCCCCAGGATCGCCGGCTTGACATGGCGGCAAAAGGTGATGGCCGGGCGCACCTCCGCCACGGCAGTCTCCTGGGGGTGGTGACCGTGATGGCACGGGCGCAGGTGGCGCCGGCCGGGGGCCCTCGGGCAGTTCACCCTGACCGGGTCTTCCCTTGCCGGACCGATCCGGTGGTCGCGCCGGTGGCATGAAAAAACCTACGCCACCCTCTGCCGGAAGTCGGGCGATCCCCCACCGGCCGGGTCATCCCCGACCCCAGGGGGGCGGAGAGGACCAGGATGCCTGGCTGCGGGGGAACACGGGCCCCGGGGGGAGAGCCTCCCGGGGAGGGACGCCCTCCGCCCCTTCGGAGGCGGGTCTGCGCCGGGCGATGGCACAGGCAGGGCTTGGTGGTAAAAGTATCCGGAAGAAAACGCTCGCCCTTTGCCACGGCCGCATGAACCCTGCTTTCTGCCGTGGCGGGGTTCCCGGGTCACAGGAAGAGTTCGGTGGAGAGATAGCGCTCCCCGGTGCTGGCCAGGATGACCACGATGGTCTTGCCCCGGTTTTCCGGCCGGCGGGCCAGCTTAAGGGCCGCATAAACCGTGGCTCCCGAGGAGATGCCGCAGAGAATCCCCTCCCGCCGGGCCACCTCCCGGGCGGTGGCCAGGGCGTCCTCATCGCTGACTTGGATGATCTCGTCAATGATGCGGGTATTCAGGACCGGCGGGACAAACCCGGCCCCGATGCCCTGGATCTTATGGGGCCCTGGGGGGCCGCCGGAGAGCACCGGCGAGGCGGCGGGCTCCACCGCCACGAGGCGGACGTCCGGCTTGCGTGCCTTCAGGACCTCGCCCACACCGGTGATGGTGCCGCCGGTGCCCACGCCGGCCACGAAGATGTCCACGGCGCCGTCCGTATCCTGCCAGATCTCCACGGCCGTGGTCCGCCGGTGCACCTCGGGATTGGCCGGATTGGCGAATTGATCCGGCATGTAGGCCCCCGCGGTGTGGGCGACGATCTCCCGGGCCCGGGCAACAGCCCCGGCCATCCCCTGGGCGGCGGGGGTCAGGATGAGTTCGGCCCCCAGGTGGTGAAGGAGCTTCCGTCTCTCCAGGCTCATGCTCTCGGGCATGGTCAGGATCAGGCGGTAGCTCCGGGCGGCGCAGACAAAGGCCAGGGCGATGCCGGTGTTGCCGCTGGTGGGTTCAACGATCACCGTGTCCCGGCGGATGAGGCCGGCTCTTTCGGCCGCCTGGATCATGGCCACGCCGATGCGGTCCTTGACGCTCCCCAGGGGGTTCATGGACTCCATTTTGGCCAGAAGAACGGCCGGCAGACCGCGGCCCAGGGCGTTAAGGCGGATGAGAGGCGTCCGCCCCACAGCAGATAGAACATCAGCGCAGAAGGCTGCCACCCCTTCCTTCCTTTCCGGCACCCTGCCCTCAGCCACGAGTCATGGGTGAGCCCCGTAGCTGCCGGCGGCGGATTTCTTCCGCATGATCAGTTCCGGTTTCTTCAGGAACACCTTGGTGTCCGGGGGGACGGAACTCGTCAGCCAGACGTTGCCGCCGATGACCGAGCGGGCCCCGATCACGGTCTCCCCTCCCAGGATGGTGGCCCCGGCGTAGATGATGACATCGTCTTCGATGGTGGGGTGCCTTTTCTTCCCCCGCAGGGACTCCACCTCCTCTGGGGGCAGGGAGAGGGCGCCCAGGGTGACCCCCTGGTAGAGGCGGACGCGGTCGCCGATCTCCGTGGTCTCCCCCACCACCACCCCGGTGCCGTGATCGATGAAAAAACTTTCGCCGATGCGGGCCCCGGGATGGATATCGATGCCGGTGAGGCTGTGGGCGTACTCCGTCATCATGCGGGGGATGAGGGGCAGTCCCTGGTCGTAGAGCTGATGGGCCAGGCGGTAGACCGTGATGGCAAACAGGCCCGGATAGCTGAAAATGATCTCATCGTGGCTTTTGGCCGCCGGATCCCCCTCAAAGGCGGCGCGCACATCCTTGGCCAACCGGAGGCGCAACGCCGGCAGCTGCTGCAGGAAGCGGATGGCCTCGGCCTGGCCCCGCTCTTCACAATGGCTGCAGTCCAGATCATAGCGCAGGCATTCATGCCGGATACACAGGGTCAACTGCTGCGCCAGGGCCTCGAAGAAGGCCGCGGCCTCCTGGCCGAGGCAGTATTCCAGATTGGCGTCGTCCAGAAGCTGACCGGTGAAATAGCCGGGATACAGGAGCCGGCAGGCCCGCTGAATGAGGTCCACCACCCCTTCCCGGGAAGGGAGGAAGCCGCAGCCGATGTGATGGAAGCCCTCCCCCCGGCGGCAGGACTGGACCAGCTGATGGACAACGGCCGGAATTTCGGCGCGGTAGTTCCGCTTGACCTGCACCTCGACCTTGCACACCTCCTCCGACGTGGCCCACCCGCTCATAAACCCCTCCAGAGGCTGCGCCGGGCTCCCCTTGCCCCGGCGAAAATTTTCAGGTTGACAGCCTTTCGATATAGTATATTATGCTGATATAGATTAAGCAACTATTTATTGCCGCAGGTCCCCGACCTGGAGGAGGGCGCTTATGGCCAAAACCATCGCCGAAATCAACGACAAAATCCGCCAGGGGAAGGCAGTGGTCTGCACCGCCGAGGAGATCATCCCCCTGGTGCGGCAAAAGGGGCTGAAGCAGACGGCGGCGACGGTGGATGTGGTGACCACCGGTACCTTTGCGCCCATGTGTTCCTCCGGAGCGTATTTTAACCTGGGGCATACGAAGCCCCGCATCAAGATGGGGGGAGGCCGGGTGACCCTGAACGGCATTCCCGCCTATGCCGGTTTTGCCGCCGTGGACCTGTACATGGGTGCCACGGCCCTGGCCGAGGATGATCCCCGCAACAAAGTGTATCCCGGCAGGTTTTTGTACGGCGGCGGCCACGTCATCGAAGACCTGGTGGCCGGCAGGGACGTGCGGCTCACGGTCAATGCCTACGGGACGGACTGTTACCCCCGCCGCAGCCTGGATGCCTGGGTCCGGCTGGCAGACATGAACGAGGCGGTTTTGTTCAATATGCGCAATGCCTATCAGAATTACAATGTCGCCGTGAACCTGGGGGAGAAAGTCCTCTATACCTACATGGGGGTGTTGAAGCCCCGTTTGGGCAACGCCAATTACTGCACCGCCGGGCAGTTGAGCCCCCTCCTCAACGACCCCCTGTATCGCACGGTGGGGGTGGGGACGCGCATCTTCCTGGGCGGCGGCCAAGGGTATGTGGTGGCCCACGGGACCCAGCACAATCCCGGGGTACCCCGCACGGCGGGGGGGGTGCCCCGGGTGCCCGCCGGAACCCTGGCCGTGATGGGCGATCTGAAACAGATGCAGGCCCGCTGGCTGCGGGGGGCCTCTTTCACCGGCTACGGGGTCACCCTGGCGGTGGGGCTGGGTCTGCCCATCCCCATCCTCGACGAGGAAATCCTCGCGGCCGCGGCGGTCAGCGACGAGGAGCTGGTGGCCCCGGTGGTGGATTACAGCCAGGCCTACCCCAACTGCCAGGGGGAGACCCTGGGGGAGGTGACCGTCGCCCAGCTGAAGTCGGGAGAGATCACCGTGGCCGGCAAAAAGGTGGCCACCGCCGGGCTGTCCTCCTATACCAAGGCCCGGGAAATCGCCCTGATCCTGAAAGAATGGATCGTCTCCGGGAGTTTTCTCCTGACCGAGCCGGTGGCCCCGCTGCCCGGTCCGGCCTCCGGCTATGCCGTGAAACCCTTCCAGGAACGGCCGTGGACCCCGTCCCCGGAGACGGTCTGACGGCAACCCTTGCAACCAGGAGGGGCTGACCATGTCGAGCCGCAGGGTAGTCCTGAATTTCCCGCCGCACCTCATTGACCAACCCATCACCTATCACCTGATTCGGGATTATGACCTAAAGGTCAATATCCTTCGGGCCCGCATCACTCCCAACGAGTGGGGCCAGATGGTGGTGGATATCAACGGCAACGGGGAAAATTTGGAACGAGGCCTGGCCTACCTGGCTGAAACCGGGGTCGTCGTCCAACCCCTGGACCGGGAGGTCCGGTGGCTGGAAGACCGGTGCATCCAGTGTTCGGCCTGTGTGGCCCACTGTCCCACCCAGGCCCTGACGGTGGACCGCGCCACCATGGCGGTTGCCTTCCACCGGGACCGGTGCATTGCCTGCGAGCTGTGCCTGAATGTCTGTGCCTATCAGGCCATGGAGATGTCCTTCTGACCCCGCAGGCCCGGGGAGGGGGGCCGGCCCGGCGGCAACCGGGCCGTCAACAGGAAGGGGGTTGCGGCCCCGGTCAGCCGAGGCGGAGGGCATACCGAGGGGACGGCGGGCGTCCTCCTCCCCTCGCCCCGCAGGATGAGCTTCCGTTTTGGACGGCATCCCGCCAAGGGTGGGGCAGGGAGCAGGGGCGGATCTTCTTTCTTCCGGGAGTCGTTTTGCAGGGCGTCCCTCCCGGGGAAGGGTGCGGGGCGGATTTTTGCCCCCCTTGCCCCGGACAGAGGCGGCTGCAGGAGCCCTGCCGGTCCCGCAGCTCATGGAGGCGGTGAGAGGGGCGGGGCACATCCGGCCAGCCCGCCGCAAGCCGAAGGCGGGGCCTCCCGGGGAGGGCAGGGCCAACGCAGGAACGGCCCCGGCCGGCAGGGAGGTGAAGCCCCCTCGTCTGGGCGGGGGAGGGGTGGAGCATGGCCAATGGGGGGATAACCGCCGCCGGCTGAATCCCGGCAGCGGGTCTCAGCCGGCCCGGGCCAACAGAGCCTCCACCTTGTCGGTGGCCTCCCAGGGCAGGTCCAGATCGGTGCGGCCCACCTGGCCGTAGGCGGCCAGCCGCCGATAAAAGCTGCCTTTATGCTTGGCCGGCAGATGCCGCAGGTGGAAATCCCGCATAATGGCGGCGGGCCGGAAATCGAAGACCTGCTCCACCAGCTCGGCCAAGTGGTCATCGGCCAGGCGGCCGGTGCCGAAGGTCTCCACCTGGACGCTGGCCGGCCGGGTCAGCCCGATGGCGTAACTTAACTGGACCTCGCATTCCTCCGCCAGACCGGCGGCCACCACATTCTTGGCGGCGTAGCGGGCGGCATAGGCCCCGATGCGGTCGATGCGCAGGGGGTCCTTGCCGCTGAGGGCGTTGCCGCTGTGGCGGGCGTATTCGCCATAGGTGTCGGTGGCGTTCTTCCGGCCGGTGAGCCCCGAGTGGACCGCGGGGCCGCCCACTAGCAGGTTTTCCAGGGGATTGACGAAGATCAGGGTATGGGGGTCCGGCTGGATCTCCTCCTCCGCCAGGGCCGGGGCGATAATCGCCTCCCGCACTTCCTCTTCCAGGCGGGGACGGCTCACCCGGCCCAGGGCCTCCTGGCTCAGACTGATCACCAACGTCAGGCTGTGCAACCGATAGGGCCGCCGCTGGTGGTATTCCACCCCCACCAGGCTCTTGGCATCGGGGGAGATATAAGGGAGGAGCTTCTGGTTCCGGGCTGCCATGATCTGGCGGGCCAGTTTGTGGGCCAGCCAGATGGGCAGCGGCATCAACACCGGCGTCTGGCGGCAGGCGAAGCCGAAAATGGTGGCCTGCTGCCGGGCCTTGATGCGGTCGATGTCCGCGTCGCTCAACCGCTCCTCGTTGAAATAGAGGTCCGCCTCCATTGGATATTCCTGCAGGCTGGTGAGGATGCTGCAGGTGCGGGCGTCGAAGTCGGGTTTGGTATACCCCACCTGGCTGATCACCTTGCGGGCGAGGGCGGCGATATCGGCTTTGGCCTCCGAGGCGAAGCGGGCGGCGATGAACAGGATGGAGGTGGCCACGGCACATTCCGCCCGGACCCGGGAGTAAGGGTCCAGGAGCAGGAAGTGATCCACGATGGCGTCGCTGATCTGGTCGCAGAGTTTGTCGGGATGCCCTTCGGTGACGGACTCGGAAATAAAGACAAAATCCTTTTTCATGGCAGGCTCACGGTCCGATTTCCTTCAGCCACTCCATAAGACGGGCCTCGATCTGGTCCCGGACCTCCCGGAACTTGGCCAGCTGTTCGGCCTTTGACCCCTGGAAAGCCGCCGGGTCTTCGAAGGGCCAATAATACCGCCTGAGGACTCCCGGGAAAATGCTGGGGCAGTTGGCCTCCGCCCGCTCGCAGACGACGATGAGATAGCGGAATTCCTTCCGGCCCAGAAACTCACGCACACTTTTAGCATACTGCCCGGCCAGATCATAGCCTTTTTCCGCCATCACCTGCCGGGTGAAGGGATGAATCGCCGTCGGTTCCAGGCCGGCGCTGAAGACGTTAAACCGATCCCCCGCGGCCCGCTTCAGGAAGGCCTCCGCCATCTGGCTGCGGGCGGCGTTGCCGGAACAGAGGATCAGGATGTTGGGTTTGTCGTCCGTGATCTCCGAGTCCTTCATGTCCCCTCATTCCTCCTGCGCCATTGCCCTCGGGTGAGGGAGGGCGGAGGGCCCTTTGGCCTCCCCCTGGCACCTCAGAGAGTCCCGCTCCCTTCGCCCTCACCGGGAGCCCCCGGCTTGGTGGCTTCATTGACCACCAGCGGCAGCAGTCCGGCGGCCCCCACCACCAGGAGGTCCAGCAGGCCCACCGGGGTCAGCCCCAGGAGGCTCCGCAACCCGGGGACAAACATGGTGAGGAGCTGCACGCCCAGGGAGCCGCCCACGGCCCAGGTGAGGTAGGGGTTGGGGGGCAGGCGCCGGGCGCTGAACCAGCCAAGATGGTCGGAGCGGCAGCTCAGGGCGTGGAGGAGCTGGGCCGTGACCAGACTGTGGAAGGCCAGGGTGGTGGCCTGGGGGCCGGGGCCGTAGCGGGCCAGGCCATACCCGTAGGCCCCCAGGGCGCCGGTGGTCAGGACCCCGGCTTCAAAGGCCAGGCGGCGATACTCCGCCGGGGTGAAGATGGGCCGCTGCGGGTCCCGGGGGGGCTGCTCCAGGATATGGGGTTCCGGAGGCTCCAGGGCCAGGGCCAGGCCGGGGAAGATGTCGGAGATCAGATTGATCCACAGCAGCTGCATGGCCGTCAGGGGTGCCCCCAGGCCCAGGGCCAGACCCGCCATGGACAGCATGATCTCGCTGAAATTGGTGGCCAGAAAGAAGTGTACCGACTTGCGGATGTTGAGATAGATGGTCCGGCCGTCCCGGATGGCGACAATCAGGGTCTCCAGGTTATCCTCTTCCAGGACGACATCGGCCACCTCCCGGGCGATATCGGTGCCGGTGTGGCCCATGGCGATGCCCACATCCGCCGCCTTTAGGGCGGGGCCGTCGTTGATGCCGTCCCCGGTCATGGCGATGACCTTACCGCTTCTCTGGAGCACCTGGACGATCTGGAGCTTGTGGGCGGGGCTGACCCGGGCGAAAACCTGGACCCGGTCGGCCAGGGCCTGGAGCACCTCGGGACTGATGGCCGACAGCTGCGTGGAATCCAGGATCTCCAGGGGCAGCCCGCGGCTGAGCTGCAGCTCCTGGCCCACTGCGTAGGCGGTGGGCCCCTGGTCCCCGGTGATCATGATGGTATCGATGCCGGCCCGGTGAAAGGCGGCGATGGCCTCCTTCACCCCCGGCCGGATGGGGTCGGCCATGCCCACCAGCCCCAGCCAGACCAGGCCGTCGACCTCGTCGGCCATGGCGGCCCCCTCCTCCACCTCCGCATAGGCCAGACCCAGGACCCGCAAGGCCTCGCCGGCCAGGCGTTCATTTTCCTCTTCGATGGCCGCCCTGACCTCCTCCGTTAAGGGGCGGCGCCGCCCCCGGCAATAATAAAATTCGCAGCGGGCCAAAACCTCCAGGGGGCTGCCCTTCACCGCCAGCAGAAACTTGGGGCGCGGCTGGCGGTGCAGGGTCCCCATGTACTGGCGATTTTCGGCCCGGTAATTGACCGTCAGGAGAGGATAGCGCTGCCGCAGCTCCGGGACCTTCAGGCCGGCCTTCAGGGCCAGCTCCACCAGGGCCGCCTCGGTGGAGGTCCCCCGCAGCTGCCAGCCGCCGTTGTCCCGATACAGCTCGGTTTCATTGCAGAGCGCCGCCACCTGGAGGAGCCGCCGCAGCTCCGGCCTCCGGGAGGGGGACAGCGGTCCGCCCGGGCCCAGAAAGCTGCCGTTTTTGACCTCCACCGCCTCCTGACCCACCAGGAGGCGGACCACGGTCATCCGGTTCTGGGTGATGGTGCCGGTCTTGTCCAGGCAGATCTTCTGGACCGACCCCATAGTCTCCACCGCGTGGAGATGGCGGACCAGGACCTGATGCCGCCGCATGTCCCTGATCCCCAGGGCCAGGGTGGTGGTGGCGGCCGCCGGCAGACCCTCCGGGACGGCCGCCGCCGCCAGGCAGATGGCCTCCCGCAGCATCTCCAGGAAAGACAGGCCCCGCCCCACGCCGATGAGGAAGACCAGGCCGCAGAGCCCGCCGCAGAGAAGGACCAGGCGGTCGCCGATCTCCGTGAGCTGGCGTTCCAGGGGGGTCTGGGGGGTGGCCGTCTCCCCCACCAGGGTCTGGATGAGGCCGATTTCGGTGGCGCTGCCGGTGGCCACCACCACCGCCAGCCCCTCCCCCCCGGTGACCAGGGTCCCCATGAAGACCAGATTCAGCCGGTCGGCCAGGGGCAGATTGGCGTCCGGCAACGTCCGGGGATCTTTGAAGACCGGCAGACTCTCCCCGGTCAGGACCGACTCGTCCACCGACAGATGCCGGGCGCTGATCAGGCGGGCATCCGCCGGCACATAGCTGCCGGGACGCAGCACCACCAGGTCGCCCAGGGTCACGTCGCTGGCCGGGATCTCCCGGGGCTGGCCGTCCCGCACCACCATGGCCGTGGGACGCACCAGGGTCTGCAGGGAGCGGATGGTCTTTTCCGCTTCGCTCTCCGTCCGGTAGCCGATATAGGCGTTGGCCACCACCACCCCGGCGATGAGCAGGGCATCGGTCACCCCGCCGGTGAGGAGCGACAGGGCGGCGGCGGCGCCCAAAAGGGCGGTCGGCAGGGACTGGAACTGATGGACAAAAATCTCCCAGGCGGAGCGGGGTTCGGACTCGGGCAGAAGATTGGGGCCGTACTGCTGCAGGCGCTCCCGCGCCTGGCGGCTGGTCAGCCCGGCGGCGGGGGAGGTCCGCCACCTGGCCAGGACCGCCTCGGCGTCCCAGGTGTGCCAGGGTTCCCGGGGCTGGGAGGCGGCCGCCGCAAACAGACTGCGGAGCAGCCCCGGCGACTGCGGTGGCGGCTCCCCCGGGATCGCCGGGGCTGCGGGAGCTGCCGGATTTCCCGCGGCTGCGGCTTCGGCCAGGCAGTCGTGGTATTCCCTCACCACCGCAGTCAGCCGGGCGGCGATCGCCTCGGACTGCAGCCCGGGGTCATATAAGACCAGGACGTTGCCGGTGAGGGTGCTGGCCGAGACCTCGGTAATGTCCCCCCAGCAGGAGAGCCGGAGCTCCAGGAACTTTTTCAGTTCCGGAGCGCGATACAGCCCTGAGACCCGAAACCGGGCCCGGCCGGGCACTGCCGTGTGAAGAAGCTCAATCACGGCGCCGACGCAAAGGACTCACCCGCCTTCAGGAGGGGGAGGCAGTCGGCGGCTCCACCCGGCTCCGGGGCGCCTTCCTCTCTGCCTCCGCCTTGGCTTCCTGCTCCGTGGGGGAGGGGGCCGCCGTGCCTTTGGGGAGCACGGCTCCGGCCACATCCTTGACCCCTTCCACGGCGCTGACCAGCACATCCCGGACGGTGCCCACGGCGCTGAGGCTCAGGGAACCGACCGCCTCCAACGCCCCGCCCACGGCGGCCTTGGCGGCGGCGCCCACATTGGCGCCCACCATGCCGGCGGCTTCCATGACGCCGGCGACGGCGCTTTTGGCCACCAGGGCCACATCGCCGCCCACCTCCGCGGCCCCCCGGATGGCCCCCTTGACCAGCTGGGTGGCGGCCTGCTGGACATCGCCTCCCACATCCCCGACCCCCAGCAGGATGCCCTTGGCCACATTCTTGGTGCCGACGATAAGGCCGGTGCCCACCTCCTCGGTGGCCTTGATCACCCCCTTGAACAGCTCCTTGCTGACATTGACCGTCTCTGAGGCCACCGCCCCTGTGCCGTGCAGGACATCGGTAACCGTCTGGCGGGCCAGATTGACCATCTCGCCCTCGATCTCCTGCAGGCCTTTGAGACTGCCGACGATCCCGGTTTTTACCGTGGAGCCGGCCTGCCCCAGCATTTCACCCAGACCGCCCTCTTTTTTGGTTTCTTCCGCCGCCATGATGACCTCCGACCTGCAGAATAGACCGGCATCGGTGCCGGCCAGGGTTAACCGCCACGCGGGCCAGGATCAGGGATCCGCCACCGGCCGCGGCGGATGCGTGGACATCACCGCCGCCCCGGCCAGAGCCCCTCCCCCTGCGCCGCCACCCCTCCCCGGGAGGGAGGGGCTAAAGATGCTTACTCAGCAGGGCCGCCAGCTCCAGGGGATTGACCTCCGGGAAGAGGGAGGAGACGGCGTCCTTCAGGGCCCACAGGGACCAGAGGGAGGTGAGGGTCTGCCGGTCATACCGGAGATGCACCACTCCCTCCGCCGCCTCGGCCCTGACCTGAAGGATGCCGTTGACGGCGCCAAGACTCGCCTCCAGGCTCCGGGCCAATTCGTCGTTGCCCTGCAACCTGGCCACTGCCAGAGTCAGCTCCCCGGGTCGGGCCTTAAGAACCGTGATGCCCTCAACAGCCATGCCCCTCCCCCCTTCCCGGAGCAGAACCGGCCTCCCACGCCAGCTCCCGTCGGGAAACGATCCCCAGGATGCTCCACGTTAACACTTTTGCGCCGGGAAGAGAATTACTGAGTTTTTGATATATATCTATTTTAGTATTTAAATGTTCCCCGCCTTGGCGTTAAGGTGGACCGATGGTGTCCTGTCAGCGCCGCAACCCGCTTCATTACCTGCATGAAACTAATTATTTTCTAACTTTCTGATGATGCTTTTTTAATGCCGGGATCGTAATGTCCCCTTCAGGAAACCGGGAAAAACCATCCGGAGCAGAGGCAGGCGGACCTGATGAAAGTGATTTCCTCTTATATCCATGCCCTGGAAGGACGGTTGCGGATCAAGATTCCTGAGGTAAAAAACTCGCCTTCCAAAGCCCGGGAAGTGGAACGGCACCTGTTGCTGACGCCGGGGGTGCATGAAGTGTCGGCCAATCCGGTGACCGGCAACGTCCTGATCCTGTATAATCCTCGTCTCTGCCGCCAGGAGGAGGTGATCGGGGCGCTCCGGGAGCTGGGGTATCTGGAGGAGTCCCCGGCGCCTGGCGGCCCGGCCGGCCCACCCCGAGAGGGCGATCTCGTGGGCCGGGTCTTCTCCTCGGTGGCCTCGGCGGTGGTGGAGGTGGCGCTCTCCCGGCTGGTGGCGGCCCTGATCTGACTTTCGGACCGGGCCAGGCCTGGCGTCCGATTCTTTTGCCACCCAGTGATATGGCTTTTCATCCCTGCTTGGCTTCCGGCGGCGCCGCTGGCTCAGGCGAGGGCCGGTTCAACATCACAAAGCTGCTGAAGGCGAACCAGAAGTAATCATACCAGGAGGGGAGCGGAATCTTGTCCGCCTTCAGCAGGCTGCGCACCCCCAGGACAAGCAGCCCCAGCGGCAGCAGCAGCCGCAGGTCCACCCCGCCGGTGAGTCGGGCCACCCCGGCATTCAGCGCGGCAGCCGCCCCCATCAGCCCCCCGGAGCCGACCGGATTGCCCGCCCCCCCCTGTCCGGCAAGGACTTCCCGGTTCAGGGGCAGGGCCTCGGGGTCGACCTCCGGCAAAAGTTCCCGGAACCCAGCGGTCAGGGCCGCCAGGGCGCCCTCAGACAGGAGCTCGGCCCCGTCAAAGTAAAGCACCAAACTGCCGCTGGCGGGTCGGGCCTCCACCCGCCGGATCCCCGGGATCTGGTGCAGCCGTGCTTCCGCCTGCCGGGCCAGGGTGGGATTGCCCCGGAGTCTGGCCACCTTCAGACGCACCCGCCCCGGCAGGGCGTGGGCCACTTCCACCCCTGAAGCCATGGGAGCCTCCCTCCCCTTTCAGGCCGAGGGCGCCGGGCCGGGGGGGGTGGCCGCCTCCTGGGCCCGCTCCGCCTTGCATTCCGCCACCAGATCGCTGATCTGCTCCGCCGCTTCGGCGGCATATTCCTTGGCGGCGTCAGCCAGGGCCAGGTACCCTTTGATCAGGGTCTTGGCCAAGGGCCGGGAGACTGCCGCCACCGCCGGCAGCACAATGGGCGCCGCCAGCGCCACCCCCAGGATCACCAGGATACTGGGAACCGTGCCTTTCAACCCGTCATCCAGGAGCGCCATTGCCATCCTCCTTTACCCGTGGATTGACTCTGGTCGTTTACGCCTGAGCTACAGTTAACCAAAAACTAACGCTTCCCTCAATAATTTTAAATCGATATATGTCTTTATCTGAATATGGATTCACTCCAGTCCTCCATCTGGAACGGACTGCTGCAGCTCTACATCCTGCACCAGGCGGAGAGAGGCCCCACCTATGGCGGCAGGCTGAAAAAACAGTTGGCTCTCCACGGCTATAACATCAGTCCGGGCAGCCTTTATCCTTTGCTGCACAACCTGGAGCGGTCCGGTCTGTTGCGGGGCTGGATCAAAGTCTACAAGGGCCGGGCCCGGAGGCACTACATCATCACGGAGCAGGGGCGGCTCCGCCTCCAGGAGCTCCGGGCCGGGCTGAAGGCGGTGGTGGCGGAGCTCCTCCCGCCTCTGGAAAATTAGCCGGGACAGAAAAACCCCGCCGGTGGGCTTTTGGGGGCCGGCAGGCCCGCCCCTGGGAGAGGGCCTCGGGAGGGGGGGCCTTCCTCCATCAGTGGTCAGCCTCCCTGAGGGAGCTTTTCAGGCTTCCCCTCCTTTGCGGGAGGGCCGCAGGAGAACGGGGCCCAAAAGGCTGGCGGGGCCTCCGCAGGCACCCCCGGGACAGACGGCCCGGTGGGAATACGGTCCGGACGGCCCCCTGGGCGGGCGCCTCCGCTGAGGGGGGCCGATCCTCCGTGGATCACCGTCGTCGCTGCTTGGCGGCCACTCAGGAACCCCCTGCGGGGAAAACGGCAGCTCCGGCCTCATGTGCCGGCAATGCAGCCTTGGTCACGACCAAAGTCGGTTGACGTGGGAGGTGCGGCTGCCGGCAGCCCCCTGCCTCCCCTGCCTGCCCTTGGCCGAACCAGGAGCCATCCCGCCCGACACCGACATGCAGGCCAGAGCCGGGGCCGGATGGGGCAATCCGGCCCCCCTGAACCGGCAGGAGCAAACCGTCCCTTGCCCCGCAACCCCGAAAACACCCCGCCGGTGGCCGGGTTTCTGATGCCGGAGACCCGGTTGCGGCCGTCATTGGCGGATGCAGGACTGTCTCATTTCCCCTCACGGGCGCCGGGGAGGAGGGCTTGTGCGCCCGGTCCGGGGCGGTGGGGATGAATCGGGACTGCCCGGCCCTGAAGGCGAACCGCCAGGAGCGGCAGACCCAGATCGCATCCCTCCATGGCGGCGGTGAGGCGACGGATCTCCCTCCGGGCCCGGGCTTCGGTCCTTCCCTTTCAATCAGGAGGGTTGAAGCTCTGCCCCTGCATCGTTGGGCCGGCAGCGTCGCCCCCTCTCGCCGGTGCGATGCCGGCGTCCGCAAAGGCCCCGCCCCGGTCTCCACGGCCTGGGCAGCCACCCCCCGGCAGATTCCCGTCCCGGCCCGGAAGGGGGCCAGGGAGATAAGGAAACAAGGTCCCCAGGTGACTTCCAAAAGAGCCGCCTAAACCAAGATCTTTGGCCCGTTAGGGATGGACAAAGGGACGACAGGGCGGAGGCCCGGCAGCCTGATCAATTCCTCATGGCCGTTGGTCCGTGCACCGCGAGTCTTTCAGGATCTGGGAAATGAGGGGGAATCCCAAGGCCCGGGCGCATGTCCGGAGACGGGGCAACACTGACCCGCTGGAGTCCCGGCCGGGACCATCCCGCCGGGTGAACGCCGCCTCCCCCGGCAATGCTCCGGCCGCCAATCCAAGGTCAGTTTCTCCGCAACCTCCCTGAACGGCGTCGGCCCGGCGCGGCACGGGGCGGGGGGGAAATGGCAGGGGGGAACCGGAGAGGACAAGGGGGCCATCCAAGGCGGTGAAGCGCCGAAACGCCGGGCACCCGGGTGGCATCGGCATCCTTGGGTCTTCCGGAGGGGGGGCAGGCGGGGAGGCGCCGGCAGAGGCCCGCACCCGGCGGCCTGAAAAGCCCTGGCAGGCCAGGGCGCGGCGGCCCTGGGCGGAATACCGGGGGGAGTAACTTTAAGCCAAAAGAAAGGGGGCGCGGCGGTGAACCTCGCCCCCTGAGTTTCCTGGTAGCGGGGGGTGGATTTGAACCACCGACCTTCGGGTTATGAGCCCGACGAGCTTCCAGGCTGCTCCACCCCGCGGCATCTGATAATATTATATACCCTCTCCCCAAGGCGTCAACTGTTCTCGGGAAAAATATCACAAAAAATCCCTTACCAGCCTGATCTGGACACCTTCGCCCCTCCTCCTTAACCAGGGTCAGCCCTGATAATTCTTTCTGCAAAAAACCGCCCATTCCTTGGTCCCTGGACCAGGCTGCGGACCGCCCTGTCAACGGGGCGCGTGTCTCCCCCGCCACTGCTTCCAGGCTGCCCCCGACTGCCAGGGCTGGTCCGGCAGGTCTGAAATCTGCCGGGGGAATAAACGGCCTCCCGGCCCCTGGAAAAAGGTCCTTTTTCCGGGGAATACCCCCTGACAACTTTTCTAAAAATTTCTCTGGGGGTGAACAGGAAGTTCCTTTACCGGGGGACGGCTCAGGCATAATTATTCCCGGGGCCTTTTGAACTTGGCGAGGCTGAAGGGTCGCAGCGCCCCTAAAGTATGGGCGCCCCACCCTCCCCCGCCCGCCGCAGATCCTCCTCCACATGACGCCTGGCGGCCAGGAAAAATCCGGCCGCCGCCGCCAGGGCCGCCAGGGTCAGGGCCACCCCGGCGGTGAGGTGCCAGAGGTCCGCCACCAGTCCGATGAGAAAGGGGGAAGGCACATCCCCCACCAGGTGGATGACGATGATGTTGAGGGCCACCGCCCGGGCCCGGCGGGCCGGCCCGGCCACGCTCACCACCACCGCGGTGAGGAGGCCGGGATGGAGGAACAACAGAAAGACGGCCCCCACAATGCCCGGGATGTAGAGCCCGGGGGTGGCGGCAAATATGGCCACGGCACCCAAGGGCAGGGCGGCAAGGGCTCCCCCGGCGCTGAGCCACAAAGGCCCGTCGGCCCGGCGGGCCACAAGGCGGCTTCCCAGATATCCCCCGACCACCGTGCCCACCCCCCCGGCCACCGTCACCGCACCAAAGAGGAGGTAGTTGGCCTGGGCCAGACTCAGACCCTTGTCCACCTCCAGGAAGCGGGGCATCCAGAAGGCCAGGCCCCCCAGGGTGAAGGTGGTCATGCCGTAGCCCAGCATCAGCCTCCTCAGGCTGGGAATCCGCCAGAGGGCCAGGAAGGAGGCCTGGGGAGCGGTTCCCTCCTCCGGGTTGCGAGGGGGAGGCAGCGCCGCAGTGGGCAGCCGGGTCACCGCCCACGCCAGAAGCAGACCCGGCACGCCCCCCACCAGAAAGACGGGCCGCCAGCCGAGGCGGCTCCCCAGAAAGCCCCCGGCGAGATAAGCCAGGGCGGCCCCCACCGGGATGGCCAGATAAAAGATACCCAGGGCAGAGCTGCGACGATGCAAGGGCAGCCGGTCGGCCAGGTAGGCCGGGGCCAGGGTGCCGAAGGAGGCCTCCCCCACCCCTACCAGGCCCCGGGTGAGCAAAAGCCAGGGGTAGGAGCTCACCCAAGCGGTGAGGCTGGTGGCCACCGACCACAGCGCCGCGCCGGCGGCCATCAGCCGCAGGCGGCCGTAGCGGTCCCCCAGCCAGCCGAAGAGGGGGGAGGTGGCCAGATAGACCAGGAAAAAGGCGGTGCCCAGAAACCCGTAGGCCCGCCCGCTCAAGCTGAGCTCGTCCTTGATGAGGCTGGCCAGGGCGGCCAGAAGATACCGGTCCAGGTAATCCAGGAGGTTGAGGCCGGTGAGAAGCAGGAGGGCACGGGTTCCCATGGGCGTGAGGGGAGGGGCCTAAAGCGGGTGAAAGAGGGCCTCTAAAGCGAGGCCATCAGCCGGCATCCGGGATGGGCCCGAGCATTTATGGGGGCGCAGGACCTTCCCCCCTTCCCCACAGCCCGGTCAGGCGAGCCGGATGAAGACCGTCTCCCGCTCCGCCTCGCCGGTGAGGAGGGACTCCCGGCCGTCCTCGGAGACAAAGCGCCTCAGGGGAAATTCCTCCCCGGGAAACCAGTCGATGGCAAAGGCATAGCCGCCGTCCCGCCGCCGCAGCACCAGATGCGCGGGCTCCTCCTCCTCTTCTTTCAGGGGATAGAGGAGATACAGGGTGTAGGCGGCCTCCCCGCCCCCCTCCTCCCCCCGGTCCCGGCGGCCGGTCCAGAGCTCAAAGCCCTCCCCGAACAGACCGGAGAGCCAATAAAGCTGGATGAAATCGTGGGGGAAATCGAAGGCCGCCTGCGGGGAAGCGGCCTCCGCCTCGTCCCGGGTCATTTGCCCTTGAGCCCCGCCCAGGCCATCTTGCGGCGCACCAGGGCGAGCTGCTGCTGCAGAGGGATCTCCATGGGGCAGATGTCATCACAGGCCATCAGCCCGATGCAGCCGAAAACCCCCTCATCGGTGCCCACCACCTCAAAGACCTGCTGCGGCGAACGCTCGTCCCGGGGGTCAATGAGGAACCGGGCAATGCGGTTCAATCCCGCGGCGCCCACAAAATCCGCCCGCATGTTGGCGGTGGCGCAGGCGGCAATGCAGGAACCGCACTCAATGCAACGCTCCGCCTCGTAAATCTCCTGGGCCAGGGCGTTGTCCATGCGCTCTTCGGGGGACTTGGGGTCAAATTCCTTGTCCGTATGGATCCAGGCCTCCAGATTCTCATTCAACTGGCGGAACCACACCCCGGTGTCCACCGACAGATCCCCCACCAGCTTGAACACCGGCAAGGGCATCAGGGTGATGCGATCCGGCAAATCCTGGGTGAGGGTCTTGCAGGCTAACCCCGGCCGCCCATTGATCAACATGCCGCAGGAGCCGCAGACCGCCGCCCGACAGACAAAATCAAACATCAAGGACGGGTCCTGCTCCTCCCTCAGACGGTTCAAAGCAATGAACAACGTCATGTTGGGAGTCTCATCCAACTGAAACTCCTGCATCCGGGGCGCAATCTCCGGAGTGGCCGGATTGTAACGGAAAATACTGAAAGTCAACAACCTCTCAGCCATGACAATGGTCCTTTGGTGGCAGTGTTGGGGGATTGGGCCAGGGAGCGCAACCCCCTGCCCCCTCCCCCACACCCCCACCCCCAACCCCAAGATGGGAGTTGGGGAGGGGGCCCGGGGGAGGGCGGGGGAACGAGTTTCCCCGGCCCTCCCCCGGTTACCCTACTTGATGGGCATGGTGCCGTAGCCCCGGTCGCCGGGGGGCAGCTCGGTGATCTTCACCGGTTCGTAGTCGATGACGGGCATGGATGCGCCGGGGGGCCAGGTGGCCAGGGTGCGTTTCAGCCAGTTGACGTCGTCCCGCTGGGGGTAGTCCTCCCGGTAGTGGCTGCCCCGGCTTTCGGTGCGCAAAAGCGCCCCCTGGGCGATGCACAGCGCCAGCCGGAGCATGCCGGGCAGGCGCAGGGCGGCGAAGAGTTCGGGGTTGGGGCCCAGGCCGCTGGAGCGCAGACGGAGATCCTGGGAGCGCTGGTAGAGCTCCTGGAGGGTGGCAACGGCCTGCTGCAGGCCCTCACCGGTGCGGAAGATGCCCACGTGTTCCAGGAGGGTCTCTTCCATCTTTTTGCGCAGGACGTAGACGTCTTCAGAGCCGGAGGCCCGCCGCCTGAGCGCCTCAATGCGGGCGGCCTGGGCGGCCAGGTGGTCCTCCACCAGGGAGAAGGGGAAGGTGAGGGGCGCTTCCTTGACGAATTCCGCCACTCTCTCGCCCACCACCATGCCGGCCACAATGGTTTCGGCCAGGGAGTTGCCGCCCAGGCGGTTGAAGCCGTGGAGGTCCCAGCAGGCGGCCTCGCCGGCGGCATAGAGGCGGCTCAGGCCCACCACCTCCCCGTGGATGTTGGTGCGCACCCCGCCCATGGAGTAATGCTGCGTGGGCCGCACCGGGATGAGCTCGTGGACGCAGTTGATGCCCAGGAAGTTGGCGCAGATGGTGTAGACTTCCCGGAGGTTGGTGCAGATGTGGGCCTCCCCCAGGTGGCGCAGATCCAGCCACAGGTGGGGGCCGTAGGGGGAGTCCACCCCGAAGCCCTTGCGCATGTGGTGCACCATCCAGCGGCTCACCACGTCCCGGGAGGCCACCTCTTTCTTGACCGGCTCATAGTCCGGCATGAAGCGGTGCAGGTTCTTGTCCAGGAGATAGCCGCCGTCGCCCCGGCAGCCCTCGGTGACCAGGATGCCGGCGGGCACAATGCCGGTGGGGTGGAACTGCACCGCCTCCATGTTGCCCAGGGGCACCACCCCGGTGTCCAGTGCGATGGCCATGCCGGTGCCCTCGTTGATCACCGCGTTGGTGGAGACCCCGTACATGCGGCCGTAGCCGCCGGTGGCGATGACCGTGGCCTTGGCGAGATAGGGGCGAAGCTCTCCGGTGCGCAGGCTGACCACCACGGCGCCGTAGCATTCCTTGCCGTCGTGGATGAGAGCGATGGCCTCGGAGCGGTCGTGCACGGTGATGCCCAGCTTCACCACCACCGAGTCCATGGCGTACTGGAGGACGTGGCCGGTGCCGTCGGAGGCGAAGCAGGTGCGCCACTTGGCGGTGCCCCCGAACTGGCGCTGGGCGATGAGGCCGGCCTTTTCGGGGAGCTCCTCCACCTCCACGCCGTCGGGCAGGGTGCGCTTGCCCGGCACCACCCGGGACCAGGGCACGCCCCACTGGGCCATCTGGCGCACCGCCACCGGGGCCAGCTCCACAAAGAGGCGGGCCACCTCCTGGTCGCAGCCCCAGTCCGAGCCCTTGACGGTGTCTTCGAAATGGATGTCGGGATTGTCACCATAGCCCATGGCCACATTGCCCAGGCTGGCCTGCATGCCGCCTTGGGCCGCGGTGCTGTGGGAACGCCGAGGGGGCACCAGGCTCAGGATGGTGACCGTGTGGCCGCGACTGGCGGCCTCAATGGCTACCCGTTCGCCGGCCAGACCGGCGCCGATGACCAGAACATCAGTGAGATGGGCCTCAGACCACTTCATGTCAGACCTTTACCGAAGTGAAATAAAAGACCACCAGGGCCACAAAGCCCAGGGCCACCAATCCCAGGGTGGCATACACCAGATACTTGGTGAACTTCTGGCGATGCACCCAGCTCCACTTCACCAGGATGCGGTACAAGCCCAGCATGGCGTGGATCTCCGCCAGGACCAGCAGGGCCAGGAGCAGGGAGAAGTGGCCGGACTGGACCCGAAGCGCGCTTTTGGCCGCCTCGATGGGCCAGGTGGAGAGGGTGGACCAGATGTGGATGGCGGAGAGCACCAGCACCCCCAGACCGGTGAGGATCTGCGCCAGCCAGGCCCAGGTGTCCAGGTGCTGCAGGCGGCGGGAATGCTGGAGAAAGATGCGCATCTCCTCCACCCGCCAGGGGGCCTTGCGCATGGCCGCCAGGCCGTGCACGAGGATGGCCAGGATCACCAGGGGGATGCCGATGTAGGAGATGTAATATTCATCCAGGAACTGGGAATCCCGGTTGAAGGTCTCCTGCCCCAGGATGATGCTGGAGACCGCAAAAAGATGAAACTGCAGGAAGCCCAAAAGAAAGAGGCCGGTGAAGAGTTCCACCAGCTCCGTGCCGGCTTCCCAGCGGGGGCTTTTGGCCAAAGTCTTCTGGAGATACACGGGGGCACCTTGCAGACGGGAAATAGAGAAAATTCGCACAATTTGAAACCATATCCCGACTCGGAGGGTTCGTCAAGGGGTGAGAGGATTTTTCCCGGCCGCCCCTGCCATTGGTCTCGGCCATGCAGCTCCACTCCCCTTGCATTCCGGCGGGGAACGGGGTATGAGAGACCCATGGGAGAGGAGGAAAAACTGCGGGGGACAGCGCCCCCGCCGGCGGCCGCCGGGCGCTGGCTGGCCATCGCCAGGGAGGTCCTTCAGGCCGAGGCCCAGGCCATCCTCAAGGTGGCGGAGCGCCTGACGGACAGTCTGGCCCGGGCCGTGGCCCTGATTCTCGCCCACCCCGGCAAGGTGGTGGTGAGCGGCATCGGCAAATCGGGGGCCATCGCCCACAAGATCGCCGCCACCCTGGCCAGCACCGGGACCCCGGCGGTGTTCCTGCACGCCGCGGAGGCGGTGCACGGGGACCTGGGCATCTACACCCCCGGCGACCCCAGCCTCCTCATCTCCAAAAGCGGCGCCACCGCCGAGCTTCTGCGCCTCATCCCGGTGCTCCGGCGCTTCCGCTCACCCCTCATCGCGTTGGTGGGAAACCTCCACAGCCCCCTGGCCCGGGAGGCCGATGTGGTCCTGGATGCCCGGGTGGAGCGGGAGGCAGACCCCCTGAACCTGGCCCCCACCTGCAGCACCACCGCCGCCCTGGCCCTGGGGGACGCCCTGGCGGTGGCCCTGATGCACGCCCGCAACTTCACCAAGGACGACTTCGCCCGCTACCACCCCGCCGGCCAGCTGGGGCGCAATCTGTGGCTCACCGTGGCCGACGTCATGCACCGGGGGGAGGCGGTGGCCTGGGTGGGGCCGGAGACTCCTTTGCGCCAGGTGATCATCGCCATGACGGAACGCCCCCTGGGGGCCGCCTGCGTGGTGGACGAGGCCGGCAACCTGCTGGGGCTCATCACCGACGGGGATTTGCGCCGGGCCCTCATCACCCGCCAGGACATCCGGGGGGTCACGGCCCAAGAGATCATGACCGCCCGGCCCACCACCATCACTCCCGGGGCCAGCCTCAAGGAGGCGGCCCAGCTCATGGAGGACCGCCCCTCCCAGATCTCGGTGCTGCCGGTGGTGGAGCCCTCAAGCCGCCGCTGCCTGGGGCTCATCCGCATCCACGACATCTACCAGCCCGAGCTGATCTGAGGCGGGAGCCCGCAGTGGAAACGCCTCGCTGTCCCCGGCCGGGCCGGGGATCGCCGGCCCCGACCCGCCTCAGGCCCTCCCCCTGCAGGGGCGGCGGCAGTGGCAGCCACCCACCGACCCCGGCGATGCGGCCCTCCCTCCATAAGGAGCGGCGGCCGGGTGCCCGGACTGCCGCCAAGGGGGTGCGGCCTTCCCACCTTCCCCCGGCCCCCCCGCAGCGGGCGGCGTCTCAGCCCTCCAGCTCCTGCCAGTAGCGCCAGAACTCCGGGAAGGACTTGGCCACGCAGCCCGGATCCTCGATGACCACTCCGGGGACCTTCAGGCCTGCCACCGCAAAGCTCATGGCCAGGCGGTGATCGTCATAGGTGTGGATGATCGCGCCGTGAAGAGGGCGTCCACCCCGGATGAGGAGGCCGTCGGCGGTCTCCTCCACCTCCCCGCCCATCCTTCTCAGCTCCGTGGCCACCGCCGCCAGACGGTCCGATTCCTTGTGGCGCAGATGGCCGACGCCGGTGATCACCGTGTCGCCCTGGGCAAAGGCCGCCACCACCCCCAGGGTGGGGACCTGGTCCGGCATGGCGCTCATGTCCACGGTGATGCCGATGAGGGGCCCGCCCACGACGGTCAGACCCGCCGGCGAGCTCTCCAGGTGGCAGCCCATGCGGGCCAGCACCGACAGGAAGTCGATGTCGCCCTGGGTGGAATCCACACTGAGGTTGGCCACCGTCACCCGGCCGCCGGTCACCGCCGCTGCGGCCCAGAAGTAGGCGGCGCTGGAGGCATCCGCCTCCACCGCGTACTCCCGGGGCTGGTAGGCCTGGCCGCCGGGCACCTGGAAAAACCGGTACCCCCGGCGAAAATACGAGATGCCGTAGGCGGCCATCACCTCCAGGGTGAGGTCCACATAGGGCCGGGAGACCAGCTCGCCGGTGATCTCCACCTCCACCCCCAGGGGGGCCAGGGGGCCGATGAGGAGCAGGGCGGAGAGATACTGGCTGCTCACCCGGCCCGAGAGGCGGGTGCGGCCCCCGGTGAGGCCGCCCTGGACGATGACCGGCGGACAGCCATCCCCCCGCTGGGATTCGGCCTTGACCCCCAAGAGCCTCAGGGCGGCCAATAGCTCCCCCACCGGCCGCTGGCACAGCCGGGGGCTGCCGGTGAGAAGGTACTCCCCCTGCCCCAGGGCGACCAGGGCGGTGAAGAAGCGGTGGGAGGTGCCGGAATTGCCGAAATGCAAAGGCTCGGCCACCGGCTGGAGGCGGCCGCCGGTGCCCCGGAGGCGGACGGTGGCGTCCTCCCAGTCGATGCCGGCCCCCAGCTTCCGGAGGGCCTGGGCGGTGAGGAGAGTGTCCTCGGCCACCAGGGCGTTGGTCACCAGGCTTTCCCCCCCGGCCAGGGCGCCGGCGATGAGGGCCCGGTGGGTGAGACTCTTGGAGCCCGGCAGGGAGACGGTGGCCTCCACCTTATCCCGGGGGTGGATTTCCCGCGTGATGTCCATAGATTACCTTTCAGATGCCCGGAAGGACCCGGCCCGGCGCCTCTTTAGGCCCTCAGGGCCTGTGCCTCCCGAAAAATTCCCGCAGCAGCGCCAGCATCTCCGGCAGGTCCCGGGGGTGGAACCAGCGCATCTCCGGGTCGGCCCGAAACCAGGTGAGCTGCCGCTTGGCATAGCGGCGGGTGTCCCGCTTGATGGCCGCCACCACCTCCTCGAACTCCATCTCCCCCTGCAGATAGGCCACCAGGTGGCGGTAGCCCAGGGCCCTCAGGGGTTTGAGGTCCGGGGGATAACGGCTGAGCAGCCCCCGGACCTCCTCCAGCCACCCCGCCGCCAGCATGGCCTCCACCCGGGCCTCGATGCGGGCGTAAAGCTCCTCCCGGGGCAGGGTGAGGCCGATTTTCACCGTTTCATAGGGGCGGTCGGCAAAGCGGTGGGCCGCGGCCAGCTCGCTCATGGGCCTGCCGCTCCCCTCCACCACCTCCAGGGCCCTGAGGATGCGGTAGGTGTCCCCGGGGGGCAGGCGGGCGGCGGTGGCCGGGTCCCGTTGCCGCAGCCGCTCATACAAAGCCGGCAATCCCCTCTCCGCCAGCTCCTGTCTCAGCCGGGCCCGGATCTCCGGGTACTTGCCGCCGTCGGGGAAGAGTCCTCCCAGCAGGGCCCTGATATACAGGCCGGTGCCGCCCACCACCAGAGGCCTGACCCCCCGCCGGATGAGCCCGTCGATCACCGCCCGGGCCTCGGCGAGGTAGCGGGCGGCGTCATAGGGCTCGTCGGGCGCCGCCACGTCCAGGAGGTGGTGGGGCACCAGGGCCCGCTCCGCCGCGCTGGGCTTGGCAGTGCCGATGTCCAGCTCCCGATAGACCTGCAGGGAGTCGGCGTTGACGATCTCGGCCCCCAGCTCCGGCGCCAGGGCCAGGGCCACCCGGGTCTTGCCCACCGCGGTGGGCCCGGCCAGCACCGCCACCTTGGGTCTTTCCGCCCTCACCCCTTGGGCCGCCGGAACAGGTGGTGGAGCTCGGAGAGCGACAGGAGGCGCCACAGGGGCCGGCCATGGGGGCAGGTGGCGGGGCTGCCCACCTCATCCAGCTGGGAGAGCAGGCTGCCCATCTCCTCCGGGCTTAGGGTCTGGCCGGCCTTGATGGCCCCCCGGCAGGCCAGGGCCAGGCGGGCCCGCTCCCGAACCGCCGCGGGATCGGTGCCGCTCTTGATGGGGCTGGCGGCCTCCACCGCCTCCAGGACCGCGGCCTCCAGGTCGGCGCCGGCCAGACAGGCGGGCGCCCCGGTGAGGAGGAAGCTGGCGCCGCCGAAGGGCTCCAGGGTGAGGCCCAGCCCGGCGAGGGCCTCCAGGTTGTCTGCCAGCCATCCCGCCTGGGCCGGGCTCACCTCCACCACCCGGGGAAAGAGGAGGGCCTGGCGGGCCGGCGATACGTCTCCCAGACGCTCATAGAGCACCCGCTCGTGGGCAGCGTGCTGATCGATGATGATGAGGCCGGCGGGGGACTGGGCCAAAAGATAGGTGGCGGCCAGCTGTCCCATGAGGGTCAGGTCCTGAAACCGCCCCCCGGGGAGCGCTGCCGCCTCGGGCCGCACCTCCGGGGCCCGCCCCGGGAAAGGGAGGGGGGCGGCATGGAGGACCACCGGATCCACCGCCGCTCCGGCCTCCGCCACCCGGGGCACGGCCGCCGGCTGCCAGCTCACCTGGTAGACCGGCCTCTCCCCCCCCAGGGGCCCCAGACCCTGGCGCAGGGCGGCGAGGAGCAGACCGTAGATGCGGCCGGGCTCCCGGAAGCGCACCTCGGCCTTGGCCGGATGCACATTGACGTCCACCATCTCCGGCGGCAGGCGCAGGGCAACCACCGCCGCCGGGTGCCGCCCCCGGGGCAGCCGCCCCTGATACACTTCCTTGAGGACTGCCCCCAGCATGCGGTCCTGGACCACCCGGCGGTTGACCAGGAGGGTCTGGAAGCGGCTGCTGGCGAGGGAAAAGTCCGGGGCCGACATCAGCCCCCGGACCCCCAGGGGGCCGGCCTCCAGTTCAAAGGGCATAAGATTCTGGGCCAGCTCCGGGCCGAAGAGGGCCGCCACCCGCTCCGCCAGGCTGGCGGCCGCCGGGGCGCTCACCAGGACCCGGGCCGGGGTGGCCAGCTCGAAGTGCACCTCGGGGTAGCCCAAAGCCAGGTGGCGCACCACCTCCAGGGCCTGGGCCTGCTCCGCCTCCTTGCTTTTCAAAAACTTGCGCCGGGCGGGGGTGTTGTAAAACAGCTCCTCCACCAGCACCTGGGTGCCGGGGGCGGCGGGGGCCGGCCCCAGCTCCAGGACCTCGCCGCCCCGGACCACCAGGCGGGTGCCGGCCTCGGCGTCGTGCGGCCGGGAGATGAGGGTGAGGCGGGAGACCGCCGCCAGGCTGGCCAGGGCCTCGCCCCGGAACCCCAGGGTGGTGACGGCCAACAGGTCCTCCTCCCGACGGATCTTGCTGGTGGCGTGGCGCAGGATGGCCAGGGGGACATCCTCCGGCTCCAGCCCGACGCCGTCGTCGGCCACCAGCACCCGGCGACGGCCGCCCTCCTCCAGGCGGATTGAGATGTGCCCCGCCCCGGCGTCCAGGGCGTTTTCCACCAGCTCCTTGACCACCGCGGCGGGCCGGGTGATGACCTCGCCGGCGGCGATCCGGGCGGCGGTGGCCGGCTCCAGCACTGCGATCTGTCCCATGCCCTCAGCTTGCCAAGCCTGACGCTCTTGGTTTATGATTTCCCCTGACGGGAGGGCTGTGATCCGGTTCTTCCTCACCGCCCCGCCGGTCGTATCCAGAACCGGCCTTCTTCCGACCGGCGGGGCTTTCTTCCCGGTGGTGCAACGGCCCGCCCCTCATCCCTTGGCCGGCTCCTGCCGGGAAAAGTGCCTTTTTCCAGGACTATACCACAATTCCGACGGAGGGGCCATGGGCAAAAGCCAGGGGGCAGGCCTCACGCCCCGGGAGGAGCAGGTCCTCAAGGTGGCCAAGGAGATCGTGGTGAAGTTCATCGAGGTGGGGCGCCTCTCCCCGGCCTCCTTTCCCGAGACCTTTCAGATGGTGATCGACACGGTGCGCCGTTCCCTTGAGCCCCAGGAGTGACGGCCCGGCAAACCGGGTCCCTGCCGGGGGGAAACGCCCGAAAGGGACCCGAAAGGGAGGCACCCCACCTTCAGCCCTTCGCCCTGATGACAGGAGGAAGGGTCTCGTGCCCCCCGGGCGGGGACAATGACCGGCCGGGACGGTTGAGGCCCGGCCTCAGGGACAATCCGGAAAAGGAGACTCCATGCGCCGCAGCGGCGGGCGGGCCACCGATGCCCTGAGGCCCGTGAGCATCGAACCGGGGTACCTGGACTTCGCCGACGGCTCGGCCCTGGTCACCTGGGGCCGCACCCGGGTGTTGTGCGCCGCCTCGGTGGTGAATCAGGTGCCGCCCTTCAAGCAATATACCGGGGAGGGCTGGGTGACGGCGGAGTATGCCATGCTGCCCCGCGCCACCACCACCCGCCAGCCCCGGGAGGGCCTGGCCGGGCGGCCCCGGGGCCGCTCCCAGGAGATCCAGCGCCTCATCGGCCGGGCCCTCCGGGCGGTGTGCGATCTCAAGGCCCTGGGGGAGCGCACGGTTATTCTGGATTGCGATGTGCTCCAGGCCGACGGCGGCACCCGGGCGGCGGCCATCACCGGCGCCTTTGTGGCCCTGGCCCTGGCCCTGGAGCCCCTGCGCCGCCGGGAGGAGCTGGAGATCCTCCCCCTCACCGGCCAGGTGGCGGCGGTGAGCCTGGGTAGGGTGGCCGGCAGCCTGCTGCTGGACCTGGACTACGAGGAGGACTCCCAGGCGGAGGTGGATGCCACGGTGGTGGGCACCCATCGGGGCGAGCTGGTGGAGGTGCAGGCGGCCGGGGAGGGCCGCACCTTCCCGCCGGAGCTGCTCCCGGAGCTTCTCAGCCTGGCCTTTCGGGGGCTTGCCCCCCTCTTTCGCCTGCAGGTGGAGGCCCTGGCGCCATGGCTGCCCCTGCCGTGGTGATCGCCACCCGCAACCCCGGGAAGGTGCGGGAGCTGGCGGAGCTCCTGGCGGACCTGCCGCTTCGCCTCCTCAGCCTGGCGGACTTCCCGGAATTGCCGGAGATCCCTGAGGAGGGGGAGACCTTCCTGGCCAACGCCGTGGCCAAGGCCCGGCAGGTGGCCGCCCTCACGAGGCTCCCGGCCCTGGCGGACGACTCCGGCCTGGAGGTGGCGGCCCTGGGGGGCCGGCCCGGGGTGCATTCGGCCCGCTACGCCGCCGACCGCACCGCGCCTTTGCCCCCCACGGACGAGGACAACTGGCGCAAGCTCCTGCAGGAGCTCACCGGGGTGCCTGAAGGGGCGCGGCAGGCCCGCTTTGTCTGCGTCATCGCCCTGGCCCTGCCCGACGGCCGCCTCTTCACCGCCCGGGGGGAGTGCTCCGGCACCATCGCCTCCGAACCCCGGGGCCACCACGGCTTCGGGTATGACCCGGTCTTCTGGCTGCCTGAGTATGGCGCCACCATGGCGGAGGTGGGTCTGGAGGTAAAAAACCGCCTCAGCCACCGGGCTCGGGCTTTGGCGGAGATGAAAGAGGTCCTGCGGCGCCTGGTGGCCGAGGGGGCTTTCAGCGGTCCGTCCGCCTGAGCCATCTTGTCGGGACGTGGCGCAGCCTGGTCAGCGCGCGTGCCTTGGGAGCACGAGGTCGGCGGTTCAAATCCGCCCGTCCCGACCATTCCTTAGCGGCTGGCCGGCTTCATGACCTCCTGGGCCCAGCTCAGGGCCGCCGACACCCGGGGAAAGCCGATGGTGCTGGTCAGCAGGATGAGGGCGTGGGTGATCTCCTCCGGCGCCGCCCCGGCCGCCAACGCCCGGCGCACGTGGCTGTGCACCGAGCCCTCCGAGCCGATGGCCGCCGCGGCCGCCATCTGGATGAGGTGCGAGGTCTTCTCCTCCAGGGGACCCGCCTGCCGCACCGTCTCCCCCAGGCGCTCCAGGGCGTTGACAAATTCCCCGTGTTTTTCCTTCAGATTGCGATACCAGGCGGGGTAGCCGGCATTGACCATACCTGCCTCCTTATGGGGTCTGGAACCATCATGCCCCAAGGGGAGGGGGCCCGTCAAGGACCGGAAGCGGGGCCGGGGGAAGACCCGTTCCCCTTTCTGGTCAGGGGGACCACCCGCCAGGGAGGGGCGATCATCTTTGGGCGGGGCCAGGAAAGGCCCGGTCCCCCTCCGGGTGATGGGACTGCGGCGGACAGCCATGGCAAGGGGGCCGCGGTCCCGGACTCCCCCCGCCCAGACCCGCTCAGCCCACCCCTTGAACTTTTTATGAAAACGGGGAGGCGGCCCCCAGGCGTGGTTGGAGATGAAAGGGGCGGTTCAGCCTTCCCCTGCACCTCAATCCATGTCCCCAAGCAAGACCGGCAGACCGCGGCAGCTCCAGGTCCCTTGGCGTGGGAGGAGGTTCTTGAGGCGTGGCCGGGACCGGGGCCCGACTCTCCATGTCACCAAGCTTGCGAGGGGAACCCACCGGCTCTCCCCCCCGGAAAACCGCCTCCCTAGACCTGGTACGGTCGGGCCAGGGTCAGGGCCTGGATCAGGCGGGTGAGGAGGGCGTTCACCGGGGTGGGCACCCCAAGGCGCGCCCCCCGGGCCGCCACTTCGCCGTTGAGGGCCGCGATCTCCGTTTCCCGGCCGGCCAGCACGTCCTGGAGCATGGAGGAAAGGTTGGCGGCGGTGGCGGCGCACACCTCCCTGAGCCGCGCCTCCGGGTCCACGGCCACCTCCAGCCCCTGGGCCGAAGCCACCGCCTGCGCCTCCCGGGCGGCGGCCAGGGCCACCTCCCAGGCCGGGGGGAGCTCCGGCAGCACGCCGTTTGGCACCCTGAGGAGGGCCGTCAGGGGATTGACGGCCACATTCACCAGGAGCTTTTCCCAGAGCATGGCCTCAATGTCCAGGCGCACCTCACAGGGCAACCCGGCCTGGCGGAACTCCGCCGCCACCGCCCTCAGCTCCTCCGGGCTCACCCGGGCCCCGGGAGCGGGCCCGATGTAGGTGAACCCCCGGCCGGCATGGATGACCTCGCCCTCCCGGGGCCGGGTGGCCCCGAGAAAGCTCACCCCGGCCAGCAGGCGTTCCCGGCCCGCCACTTCCGCCAGGCGCTCCAGGTTGCCCAAGCCGTTCTGCAGGGTGAGGATGAGGCCCCCCGGGGCCAGGAGGCCGGGGAGGAGCCGGGCTGCCGCGGCGGTGGCCGGGGCCTTCACCGTCACCACCACCAGGTCCGCTGGGCCGGCTTCCGACGCCGGGCGCACCGGCACCTGGACCCGCCGGGCCTCCCCCTCCAGGGGGCGAAAAAGCAGGCCCTCCCGGGTGAGGCGGGCGGCCCGCTCGGGGCGGTGATCCACCAGGACCACCTCCCGGCCGGCCTCATGCAATTGGACGGCCACCAGGGACCCCAGGGCCCCGGGGCCGAGCACCGCAATCCTCACGGTCCATCCTCCGCAGGCCTAAAGGCGCAAGCGGGAAACAAGGCAAAGCAGAGGGATCAGGGGCATGACCCTTCGCCCCTCTGCCCTGTCCCGTGGCCGGAGGCTTCCGGAAGAGAACCGGGCCACGCCCGGCACCACCCCCCGGGGGGGAATGACGGCGGGCTGCCTCCAGTCTCCGGGCCCTTAGCGATACGTGAACCACTTTTTCATTTTATCTGAATTTCCGTCAAGATTCTTTTCCGTTGTGACGAAAAGAGGGATATTGGTATACTTGAAGGAAGGATGGGGGGCAGCATGGCGACGGCGATGACGGTTTCCCGGCAATTGGATCAGGAGCTGGAGAGCCTCAAGCAGAAGCTCCTGGCGATGGCAGCCCTGGCAGAGAGCGCAGTGCAGAAGAGCGTCCTGTCCGTCTCCGAACGCAACTCTGATCTGGCCCGGGACGTCATCACCGAGGACATCACCATCAACCGCATGGAGCTGGACATCGAGGAGCAAGCCTTCCGGCTTTTGGCCCTCCGCCAGCCGCTGGCCACGGATCTGCGCCTCATCGTGGCCGCCATGCGCATCGCCACCGAGCTGGAACGCATCGCCGATCAGGCGGTGAACATCGCCGAGCGGGCCCTGGAGCTCAATGCCCGGGAGCCCCTGGAGTTGCCCATCGACATCCGGCCCATGGCCGATTTGGCCCTGGGCATGGTGCGCACCAGCATTGAGGCCTTTGTGCAGCAGGACCCCCGCCTGGCGGTGCAGGTCTGTCAGCGGGACGTGGAAGCGGACATCATGGATGACGAATACATCCAGAAGATTCTGGATGCCATGATCCAGGAGTCCCGCTGGGTGGTGCGCCTGCATCACTTCATGATCATCATCCGCAACCTGGAGCGCATCGCTGATCTGGCTACCAACATCGCCGAGGACATCGTCTTCATCGTGGAGGGCAAGGTCATCAAACATCGGTGCGAAGACTGGGCACTCTTTGCCCCGCCAGCCTGACCTGGGCCTGGGCCAGCTTCTCCTCCAGAAACCTCATCTCCTCCTCCAGCCGGGGCTGGATGCGCCGGTCCCGCTCCAGGCTCTGGAGTGCATGCACCACCGAGGAGTGGCTGCGATTAAAGAGGCGGCCCAACTCGGTGACGGTCTTGCCGGTATAGAGCTGGGCGAAGTAGAGGGCCACCTGCCGGGCCCGGACCAGCTTTTTCTGCCGGGAGCGCCCCAGGAGATCCTTGACGCTCACCTGGAAGTACTCCCCCACCAGCTTCTGGATCTGCGGGATGGTGAGGCGGGAGTCCACCGCCTTGAGGTCGTGGAGCACCTCCTGGGCCGCCCTTAAGGTGATGGGCTCCTGAAGCAGGGTGGCCCGGGCCGCCAGGCAGTCCAGGGCGCTCTCCAGGCGGCGCACATCCTCGGTGAGGTGCTCCGCCAGATACTCCAGGACCGGCCGGGGGGCAGCCAGCGCCCGTTCCTCGGCCTTGCGCACCAAAATCTGCACCCGGGTGGGGAAGTCCGGCTGGCCGATGGGGGTGATCAGCCCCCCGGTGAGCCGGGAGCTCAGCTCCCTGGAGAGCTGGCCGATCTCCCCGGGCAGATAGCAGCTGGTGAACACCAACCGCTTCTGCCGGCTCATCAAGGCGTCCAGGGTGTAGCAGAGCTCCGCCTGGATCTTTTCCTTGCCGCTCAAAAACTGCACCTCCTCCAGGAGCAGCACGTCGCACTCCTGGCGGTATTTCTCCTTGAAGCGCCCCATCTGCCCGGCCTTGAGGGAGCGCACCATATCGTTGGCGAAGTCCTCGGCGGTGGCATAGAGGATGCGGGTGCCCGGCTCGGTCTCCCGGAGGAAGTTGCCCACCGCCTGGGAGAGGTGGCTCTTCCCCAGGCCGGGGCCGGAGGTGAGAAAGAGGATGCCGTTTAACAGGGTGTCATTGCGGGCCAGGGCCTGGGAGGCCTGAAAGGCCAGGCGGTTGGAGGCGCCCACCACGAAGCGCTCGAAGGTGAAGGCCCGGTGCAGGGGGCGGCCGTTTTTGGGGGGCGCCAGCTCCGGCAGGGCGGGCTGCACCCCCGGCGGCTGGCCCGGGGTTTGCCCCCGGCCCCGGCCGGCGGCCGCCACCTCCACCGGCCCCTGATACCCCAGGGAGGCGAGGGTCCGGGTAATGAGGGGCAGGTAGTGGCTCTCCAGCCAGCGCCGGGCAAAGGGGTTGGGGCACACCAGGCGCAGGCCTCCCCCCGGGGAGCCCTCCACCTTCACCGGCTCCAGCCAGAGGGCGAAACTCGAGGGGGAGATCCGCTCCTTCAGATGCTTTCGGGCAGCTTCCCACAAGTCGTCCATGACATCCCCCACTGACAGGGGTATGGTAACCTCTCCTCCCACCTGCGGCAATGGGGCTCCCCGGCAATGGCAGTTACCTCCCACTTAGCCGGAAACGGGGCCCGGCGGGAGGAAAGCCATATCTCGGGCGGGATTGCGGCCTCCAGATAATTTTTTGTTATTTCAATAAGTTAATCTTAAAGGGTCCATTGGTGTCCGGTTTTTTGGACTGCCCGCCCCCCCGCCGCCCGACCCCCCAAACTTGACCATTCTCCTCTTTCCTTTCAATTTCATAGGGTGCCTGGGTCCTCCCCCTGCAAAATTTCCTAACCTGCTCATTACAATCCAAGAACCTGAGGTGAATAAAAATTTTTTTGTAATTTGAGCAGGTTGATAATGTTTTGCGTTTTTACCTGATAACTTTCCGGCGGATATCCCATGGCCTCATCAGGGATTACCCAAGATCTTTTAAGGGATTCACTGATCAGGCGGGGCCACCCCTCCTCCTTGACAAATCCCCGGCAGGGGATATGATGCCCTTAAGCCCCCTCCGAGGCGGTCCCATGATCAACTATGTCGCCTATCGCAAGTTCGTCACCCTGAAAAACGGCAAGCGGGTGATGTTCCGGTTCCTCAACGAACAGGACCGGGAAAACCTCATCCGCCTCTTCCAGGAGGCCCCGGAGGAGGACACCCGCTTCCTCAAGCAGGATGTCAAGGATGTGAAGCTCATCAACTTCTGGGTGGATCACATCAACTACCGCAAGGTCCTGCCCCTGGTGGCGGTGGACCTGGAGGACAACCGCCTGGTGGCCGACGCCACCCTGCACCGGGGCAAGCACTCCGCCAAGCACATCGGCGAGATCCGCATCTTCGTCTCCCGGGCCTACCGCAACCTGGGACTGGGGTCGCTGATGCTGGAGGAGCTCATCAACCTGGCCCGCAAGGAGGGTCTGCAATGGCTCAAGGCGGAGATCATCGCCGACCACAAAAAGGTCATCAAGGCCTTCCGGGAGAAGGGCTTTGAGCATCGGGCCACCCTGGACGATTACTTCCTCCGCAAGGACGGCATGACCCACGACGTGGTGCTGATGATGCGCCCGGTGATCAGACGGGAGGAGGGGGAGTTTTAGCCCCGAACGCCGGCCGGTGAGCCGGAGAGGAGGGGGGGCACCTGGAGTTCGCTGGAGAGGCACCCGGACTGCGGCCCCCGGCCGGGAATGAGAGGGGGGCGTTTCCCCACCCCCTGACCCCATGAGGGGGTGGGAGGCGGAGGGGAGGGCGGACCCCCTGAATTCCCCCCACACCCGTCAGCTTCCATCCCTGGAGTGGCAATGTGCGGCGTGGCATCCGGATTGGAGGTCTTTCTCCGCCAGCCGCCGGCGTGGGTGGCAGGCGCCCGGCTGGGGCTCCTCAGCCACCCCGCCAGCGTGGACCGGCGCTACCGCCATGCCCGGGAGCTCATCGCCGCCCACTTTCCCGGGCAGCTGGTGCGCCTCTTTTCCCCCCAGCACGGCCTGGGCGGGGAAAAGCAGGACAACATGGTGGCCTCCCCGGATGGCGTGGACCCCTGCCTGGGGATTCCGGTGGTGAGCCTCTACGGCCCCCGGCTGGCCCCGTCCCCGGAGACCCTGGCGGATCTGGACGCGGTGCTGGTGGACCTGCAGGATGTGGGCACCCGGGTCTACACCTACCAGGCCACCCTGGCCGCCCTGATGGCGGCCGCCGGTGAGGCGGGGGTGAAGGTGGTGGTGCTGGACCGGCCCAATCCCCTGGGGGGGGTGCAGGTGGAGGGCAATCTCCTGAAGCCGGCCTTTGCCTCCTTTGTGGGCCCCTACCCCCTGCCCATGCGCCACGGCCTCACCCTGGGGGAGCTGGCCCGCTTCTATCAGGGCGAATACGGCCTCTCCTGCGAATTGGAGGTCATCCCCGCCCACGGCTGGCGCCGGGGGATGTACTTCGACGCCACCGGCCTGCCCTGGGTGCTCCCCTCCCCCAATCTCCCCACCCTGGAGGGCGCCTTGGTCTATCCCGGGCAGGTTCTCCTGGAGGGCACCAATCTCTCGGAGGGCCGGGGCACCACCCGCCCCTTTGAGTTCTTTGGGGCCCCCTTCCTGGAGCCCCGGCGGCTGCTGGCGGAGCTGGACCCGCCCCCGGCGGGGGTGGTCTTCCGGGAGGTCCTCTTCGAGCCCACCTTCCACAAGTGGCAGGGCCAGCCCTGCCGGGGCTTCCAGCTGCACGTCACCGACCGGGCCGCCTTCAGGCCCTATGCCGCCACCCTGGCGCTCCTCCGGGCCGTCCTGAGGCTTTACCCCGACTCCTTCGCCTGGCGCCAGCCCCCCTATGAATATGACACCCAGCGCCTCCCCTTCGATTTGCTCACCGGGGATGCGGCCATCCGGAAGGGCCTGGAGCAGGGGGTCACGGCGGCTGAGCTGGAGGCCGCCTGGCAGGGGGAGCTTGCCCACTACCTCGCCCGGCGCCGGCCTTATCTCCTTTACCCGGAATAAACCGCCGCCGGCAGGCATCCCATTTTTGGGAGAGGGGGCCAGGGATCACAGCCCCCTGCCCCCCCCACCCCCTTACCTCTCCGGGGCAAATCGAGGCTCTTACCTCGATTTACCAATGATAATGCCGAGTTAGTAGAGGAGCGAGAGGTGAGGGCGTAAGAACTGAGTTCCACCGGCCCTCCCCTCCGCCAGCTACTTGCCGATGCAGAAGCGGGAGAAGATCTCCTCCAGCAGGTCGTCGCCAGCGGTCTCGCCGGTGAGGCGGCCCAGCTCCTCCAGGGCGCCCCGCAGGTCCTCGGCCAGAAGCTCCCAGGCCGTCGGCCTTTCCAGGTGCCCCAGGGCCGCCTGCAGGTGGGCCAGGGTGGCCCGCAGGTGCTCATGGTGGCGGGCTTGGGTGATGACCTCCCCGGTGGCGGGCACACCCCCTTCCAGGACCGCGGCCACCAACCGGTCCTTCAATTCCTCCACCCCCTCGCCGGTGAGGGCTGAAAGCTTCAGGACCGGAAAGGGCGAAATCTGCGCCAGTTCGGCCTCCTCCAGGCCCCGGGGCAGGTCGGCCTTGTTCACCACCACCAAGCCCCGCCGCCCGGAGAGGTCGGACAGACGCCGGCGGTCCTCGGCGTCCAGGGGCTGGCTGTGGTCCACCAGGTAGAGGATGACATCGGCGCTGGCCAGGCGCTCCCGGGTCTTGGCCAGGCCCAGCTCCTCCACCCGGTCGCCCGCTTCCCGCAGGCCGGCGGTGTCGGTGAGGCGGATCAGCACCCCCTGCCAGCTCACCGCCTCCTCGATGAGGTCCCGGGTGGTGCCGGGGATGTCGGTGACGATGGCCCGCTCCTCCTCCAGGAGGCGGTTGAGGAGGCTGGATTTGCCCACATTGGGCCGCCCGGCCAGCACCACCCGGACCCCTTCCTTGAGGAGCCGCCCTTCCCGGTAGGTGGCCGCCAGGCGGGTGAGTTCCGCCGCCACCGGGGCCAGCCCGGCGGCCAGGGCTTCGGGCTCCACTTCCTCCGCCTCCTCGGGGAAATCCAGGGCCGCCTCCACCCGGGCCGAGACGGACAGGAGAGCATCCCGGGCGGCCGCCAGCCGGCGCCCCAGGCCCCCGGCCAGATGCTCCTGGGCCACCCGCAGGGCGGCCCCGCTTTTGGCCTCGATGACCTCCAGGACCGCCTCGGCCTGGGAGAGACTGAGGCGCCCGGAGAGGAAGGCCCGCAGGGTGAATTCCCCCGGCCGGGCCAGGCGGGCGCCCTCCTCCAGGACCCCGGCCAGGATCTCCCGCAGGACCTGGGGCCCGGAGTGGCAGTGAATCTCCACCACCTCCTCCCGGGTGTAGGAGTGGGGGGCCCGCATGACGGTGAGGAGCACCTCATCGACCACCCGGCCCTGCCCGTCCAGGAAATGCCCCAGGTAGAGGCGGTGGGATGCCAGCCGGGGCCGGGGCCGCCATGGCCGGAAGCGGCGCCGGGCGATGGCCTCCGCCGCCGGGCCGCTCAGGCGCACCACCCCGATGCCCCCCAGCCCCGGGGGGGTGGCGATGGCGGCGATGGTGTCCTCGAGGCCGTCAGGCGGCAGGGGAATTGTCGGGAGACTCCTTCTTCTTGGCCGGGTAGACCACCACCTTCTTGTAGAGGCCCTCGCCCCGGCTCATGGTCTTGAGCTCGCTGTCGCCCTGCAGGGCCAGGTGGATGATGCGGCGGTCGTGGGGGTTCATGGGGGTGAGGGTGACGGGCTTGCCGGTGCGCTTCACCTTGTCCCCGGACTTCAGGGCCAGCTGCACCAGGGCCTGCTCGTGCCGGGCCCGGTAGGATTCGATGTCAATCACCACCCGCAGCTTCTTTTTGCTCTGCTTGGCCAGGATTTTGGTGAGGAGATACTGCAGGGCCTCCAGGGTCTGGCCCTGCTTGCCGATGAGCAGCCCGGCATCGGCGGAGTCGATGGTCAGGGCCAGGCGGTCCCCCTCCAGGGCGGCCTGGACCGCGGCGCTCTCCCCCATGAGGGCGAGGAGGCGGGAGAGAAGGTCCCGGCCCCGGCTCACCACCTCCTCGTCGCCCGCGGCGGTCTCCGGAAGTTCAGGCCCGGAGCGGAGGGCCGCCCGAATTCTGGCCTTGCGGCTCCCCAGGCCGAAGATCCCGGGGGACCCCACGGAGATGATCTCGATCTCCAGGTTGTCGGGGGGCTGCTGAAAATGCTCACAGGCGTGCTCAATGGCCTCCTCGGTGGTTTTGCCTTCAAACTCGAGAAATTCCATAGGGGGTCCCCACGAGGTCAGGCAAGGTACTTGTTGGTGAAATGCTGCTGCACAATGGCCAGGACGTTGTTCACCAGCCAGTAGATCACCAGCCCGGCGGCGAAATTGAGAAAGAGAAAGGTGAAGATGATGGGCAGAAACATCATCATCTTGGCCTGGGTGGGGTCGCCGGCGGTGGGGGTCATCTTCTGCTGGATCACCATGGAGGCCCCCATGATGATGGGGGTGATGAGGAGCGGGTCCTTGGCGGAGAGGTCCGCCAGCCAGACAATGTCCGTGAAGGGAAGGGTGGAGATAAAGGCCGCATGCCGGAGTTCAATGGCATAGGTGAGGATGTTGTACAGGGCGATGAACACCGGCAGCTGCAGGAGCATGGGCAGGCACCCTCCCAGCGGGTTCACCTTGAAGGTGCGATACAGCGCCATGAGCTCCCGGTTCATGGCCTCCCGGTCGTCCTTGTACTTTTCCCGGATCTGGGCCACCCGGGGCTGGAGCTTCTGCATCTCCTTCATGGATTTGAAGCTCTTGTGGTTGGGCCACAGGAAGACCAGGCGGGTGAGGAGGGTCAAAATGACCAGCGACCAGCCATAATTGTGGCAGAGGCGGTCAATGAATTTCAGCAGGTACAACAGGGGCTTGGCCAGGATATCGAACCAGCCGAAGTGCACCAGCCGCTCCAGGCCCAGGCCGGCAGCCGCCAGGGCCCCCATCTCCTTGGGGCCGGCATAGAAGGTGAGGGCGGCCTGGGTGCTCTGCCCGGGGCTCACCGTGAAGGGCAGGGTCATCTGGGCGGTAAGGGCGGTGGGAGCCGGCTGGGTCAGGGTGACCGTCCCCTGGGGCTGGTTCGCCGGGGCCACCGCCAAAAGGAAATAGCCCTCGTCCAGCACCGCCCAGTCCAGTTTGCCGGTGAAGTTCACCGGGGCCTTCAAGCCGGCGTGGGTCTCCTCCAGGCGCCGGTTGATGAGGGTGTGGGCCATGAGGTAGCCTTTGCGGTCCGCCGCCTCCGTGGCGCTCAACGTCAGCTCCAGGTGCCCTTCCACGGGCTGGGAGGCCCGGCTGGCGGCGCTCACCTCCAGGTCCATCACATAGTTTTGGGCATGGAAGCGGTAGGTGCGGGTGAGGGTCACCCCCTGGGGGGTGGTGGCGGTGAAGCGCAGGGTGGCCGTCTGGTCGCCCTCCAGAGTCAGCCCGGCCCGGTCGGCCTCATAGGTGAGCTCGGCGGGCACCGCGAGGTTCTGGCCGCTGAGGCTGAGCCTGAGGGGGAGGTCCTGCCCGGGGGCCGGCCGCACCAGGTCCTTCAGGGGCGCAGCGGCCTTCTCCGGGTCCCGCCAGCGCTCCAGGTCCAGGCTGAAAAACCCCAGGGAGAGGCTGTAGATGCGCTCAAAGGGCAGGCGGTCCCGGAACCTTTTCAGGCGGAGGCTCTTCAAGGCCGCGCCCTGCTCCGTGAACACCGCCCGGTAGAGGGGGGTGTCCACCACGATGTCCCGGGCCGGGCGGGCGGCGGGGCTGACCGTGGGCCCCGGGGTCGGCACCGGGGCCGGGGCGAGAGTTGACGGCGGGGGCGGGGCCACCGGTTTGGCGTCCGGCACCGGCACCGGCGCCGGGGGCAGGGTCTTTTTGGTCTTCTCGCCCAGATACATGAAGACCATGAAAATCACAAAGCTGAGAATGAGGGCAAGCAAAGCCCGTTTTTCCATACCGAGCTCCTTAAGGGACGGGGTCCCAGCCGCCGGAGGAGAAAGGGTGGCAGCGGAGGAGCCGCCCCAGGGCCAGGGCCAAGCCCCGCCCCGGGCCATGGCGGGCCACCGCCTCGGCAGCATACTGGGAACAGGTGGGGCTGAACCGGCAGCAGGGCGGCAGCCAGGGCGAGAGCAGGATCTGATAGGCCCGGATCAGGGCCAGAATGATGGCGGTCATGCACCTTGGGTGCGGGGGGCAAGGAGAATCCGGGCCAACTCCCGCGTCACATCAGCATAGGTCAGGGTCTCTGCCCCCTTGCGGGCCAGGATGATGATATCCTGGCAGGGCAGCTCCTCCCGGTGGCGGCGGAAGAATTCCCTGAGCAGTCGTCTCACCCGATTGCGCCGCACCGCCTTCCCCAGACGCCGGGTCACCACCAGCCCCAGGCGGGGCCGGGGTTCACCCCCCGGGGGCGCCAGGATGACGGTGAAGTGCGGGGCCGTCAGCCTCCGGCCCGCGGCCTGGGCGGCCAAGTATTCCCGGCGGCGCCGGATGCGGTCCGCCTTGCGGAAGCGGGCCCGGCCGCCGGCCTCCAGGTCCGCAGGCGGCCCCCCCCCACCGGGAGGCGTCTCCGGGGCGGTTAAACCGTCAGGCGTTTGCGTCCTTTGGCGCGGCGGCGCTTGAGAACCCGGCGGCCGCCTTTGCTGCTCATGCGGGCCAAAAACCCGTGGGTGCGGGCCCGCCTGAGCCGACTGGGCTGGTAGGTGCGCTTCATGAGAGTGATTCCTTATGCAAGGGCCGATTCGACTCACAAACTGTTTATAAATCATGTCAGCGGCCTTTTGTCAAGGCGCCGGACCTGCCGGCGGGCTAATGGCCGGCCCCCGGGGGAGGCACGGGGGCTGTCCGGAGGCGTTTCCCTCCCCGGAGCCCCATCCCCCTTTCCGTCACCGGGCCGGGAGGCAGACGCCCCATCGGGCGGCGCCGGGGGGCCCCCCAGCCTTCAAGGCGGCCAAATTTCCCTTGTAATTTTGGGAAAAGTTGACAAAATGAGCCCGAGACCGCTGTTACTCTCACCGAAACGAGCGCGCGCCTGAGGGGGATTGCCCCCGCCGGTCTGACGGTTTTCTTCCACAGAGGAGAGAGTCAATGTTTCTCGATCCCATCCTGGGATGGTTCTCCAACGATTTGGCCATTGACCTGGGCACCGCCAACACCCTGGTCTACGTCAAGGGCAAGGGCATTGTCCTCTCGGAACCGTCGGTGGTGGCGGTGCGCAAAAATTCCCGGGACCGCAACCGGGTGCTGGCGGTGGGCCGGGAGGCCAAGATGATGCTGGGGCGCACCCCCGGCAACATCGTGGCCATCCGCCCCATGAAGGACGGGGTGATCGCCGATTTTGAAATCACCGAGGCCATGCTCCGGCACTTCATCCGCAAGGTGCACAACCGCCGCTCCCTCATCCGCCCCCGCATCATCATCGCGGTGCCCTCGGGCATCACCCCGGTGGAGAAGCGGGCGGTGCGGGACTCCGCCGAATCCGCCGGCGCCCGGGAGGTCTATCTCATCGAGGAACCCATGGCCGCGGCCATCGGGGCGGGGCTGCCCATCACCGAGCCCATCTGCAACATGGTGGTGGACATCGGCGGCGGCACCACCGAGGTGGCGGTCATCTCCCTGGCGGGCATCGTCTATTCCAAAAGTGTGCGGGTGGGCGGCGACAAGATGGACGAATCCATTCTGCACTACATCAAGCGGGCCTACAACCTGGCCATCGGCGAGCGCACCGCGGAGATCATCAAGACCACCATCGGCAACGCCTATCCCGGAGAGCTGGAGACCATGGACGTCAAGGGCCGGGACCTGGTCACCGGCATCCCCAAGATCATCACCGTGAACTCCGACGAAATCCGCCAGGCCATCCAGGAGCAGATCGACACCATCGTGCAGACAGTGAAGACCGCCCTGGAGCAGACGCCCCCGGAGCTGGCCGCGGACATCGTGGACCGGGGCATCTACCTCACCGGCGGCGGGGCGCTGTTGAAGAATCTGGACACCCTGCTCCACCTGGAGACCGGGGTGCCCATCAAGATGACGGATGACCCCCTGGCCAGCGTGGTCCTGGGCTCGGGCAAGGCCCTGGACAATCTGGATATCCTGAAAGAAGTCATGCTGGATTGACTCCCCTCCCGGTGCGCACCCGGTCCCGCTTCCATCGCCCCTTGCTGGCGGCCGCCGGGGTATTGGCGGTATTGGCCCTGCTCTCTTTGAGCCTGCAACGCTCCCCGGCGGTGCGGCGTCTGGAAGGCCTGATCGTCGCCCTCACCGCCCCCGGCCTCCAGGCCCTCCATGATGGCGGCGACGCCTTAAAGAGGGTGTGGCGCGGCTATTTCTGGCTCATCGGGGTGCAGCGGGAAAACGAGCTCCTCAAAAAGCGACTGGCCGAGACCGAGCAGATGGAGGCCCGCTACCAGGAGGCCGTGAAGGCGCTGCAGCGGCTGGAGGCTCTCCTGGATCTGAAGCGCCAGCTGGCCCTGCCGGTCATCGGAGCCCGGGTGATCGCCTATGACCCCTCCCTGTGGTCCCGGGCGGTCATCATCGATCAGGGCCGAAGCGCCGGGGTGGAGGTGGGCCAGGCGGTGGTGGCCCCCGCCGGCATCGTCGGCCGGGTGGTGGAGGCCTACCCCGGCCATGCCAAGGTCATGCTCATCGTGGACCGCCTGAGCGGGGCCGACGCCTTGATCCAGCGCACCCGCATCCGGGGCATCCTGCAAGGGCGGGGGGCCAACCGCAGCGCCCTGGAGTATGTCCCCAAAAGTGCCGATGTCCAGGTGGGGGACGTGGTCATCTCCTCCGGCTTGGGGGGCCTCTACCCCGCCGGGTTGGTCTTCGGCAGGGTGACCGCCGTCAACAAGCGGGGGGCCGGCGTCTTCCAGGAGGTGGAGGTGACCCCGGCCGTGGACCTCTCCACCCTGGAGGAGGTGCTGGTGGTGAAATCCGCCAAGCTGGCCCTCACCCCCTGAACGATGCTGGCCCTCACGGTTCTCCTCCTCCTCCTCGCACTGGGGCTGCTGTATTTCCAAAATCTGGTCCTGCACCCCTACGTGCAGGTGCGTTTTCTGAGCCTCCTCACCTTTGTGGTGGGCCTGCGCCAGCCCCTGGCGGTGGCGGTGGGCGTGGCCGTCTTTGTGGGTCTCCTCCAGGATGCCTTTGCCCTGACCCCCTTCGGCCTCCACCTGGCCGGGGCCGTCCTGTTGCTGACTGCGGCCCGGTTTCTCAGCCGGCGGCTGCTGCTGGCTGCTCCGGGAGCGCAGATTGCCCTGGCGGCCTCGGCCCTCCTCCTGGAGGAGGTGGCCCTGCGTCTGGTCCTGGGTTTTGTGGGCCAGCCTCTCCCCCCCTGGCGGGAGCTCCTGCGCCCGCTGGCGGTGGAAATCTCGGCCACGGCGCTTCTGGCCCCCCTCATGTTCTCGGCGGTGGAGCGCCTGAACCTCGGCCTCTGGCGCCTGGGCTGGCGTCCCCGGCGGGAGCTGCGCTAAAATGAGACGGCAGCTGAGAGCCTTGGGAAGAGGGGGCCAGGGATCGTGGGCCCCTGCCCCTCTTCCTCCTTCCCCCACCCCTTTTGAATTTAGAAAGTGCAATCAAGGCGTGGGCCACGCTTGAAGGAGACAAGGGGAGGGATGGGCAGGGGTCCGTTGACCCCGCAGCCCGCCCCGTAAAAATCACTTCCGGAACGGGCTCAAAGCGACGTGAGGACATGGGTTTGGGGGAGAGGGAACCAGGCGGACCGAGGCCCTCACCTCCTTCTGCCACCGCGGAGGGCGGGAAAGCGTCGCCTCCCTCGCCCCCTCCCTCAAGCAGGATAAAAAGACAGGCCCCCCAGAGCCGGCTTGGGGGGAAAAACCGGCCCGATGATTTTCCCTGATCCCGACCGGAGAACTGCGGATTACCTGGAGCCGCCCCTGGTGCGGGCCATGCCCCCGGAGGAGCAGGAGCGGGCCCGCCGCACCCTGGCCGCCTTGTCCGCCGTCATTTTGGTGCTCTTCGGGGTCCTGCTCCTCCGGCTCTGGTCCCTGCAGCTGGTGCAGGGGGAGCAGCTGAAGCTGCGCTCGGAGAGCAACCGGCTGCGCACCCAGGACCTGCCGCCCTGGCGGGGCATGATCCTGGACCGGCACGGCGAGGTCCTGGTCTCCAACCGCCCCAGCTTCGATCTGGTGGTGATGCTGGAGGAGGTCCCCGACCCCGTCCCCCTGGCCGCCCGCCTGGCCGCCCTCCTCAAGCTGGACGAAGCCGTCCTCCTGGAACAGCTGCAGGGGGCCCGTCAGGCCAACCAACATCAGGTGCGCCTCAAAGGGGACCTCACCTGGGAGGAGCTGGCCCTGGTGGAGAGCCGCAAACCCGAACTCCCCGGGGCCACCATCGTCGTCCAGCCCAAGCGGGAGTACCGGCACGGCTCCCTGGCCTGTCATGTCCTGGGCTATCTGGGGGAGATCACCGAGGCGCAGCTCAAAAGCGGCCGCTATCCGCACCACAAGATGGGGGATTTTTTGGGGCGCTGCGGCATCGAGGCGGCCTGGGAGGACTACCTGCGGGGCCAACGGGGCTATCGCCGCATTGAGGTGGATGCCTACGGCCGGGAGCTGGGCCAGCTGGAGGTGCAGAACTCCCTGCCCGGCGCCAATGTCTTCCTCACCCTGGACGCCCCCCTGCAGCGGGAGGCCGAGGCCTGTCTGGCGGGACAGCACGGTGCCATCGTGGCGGTGGAGGCCAAAACCGGGAAGATCCGGGCCCTGGCCTCCTCCCCCGCCTACTCCCCGGAAGCCTTCGAGCGGGGTCTGAGTGCCGCGGAATGGCAGCGCCTCAGCAAGGACCCCAGCCACCCCCTGGAGAACCGGGCCCTCAAGGGCCAGTATCCGCCGGGCTCCACCTTCAAGATCGTCATGGCCTTGGCCGCCTTGGAAGAAAAGGTGGTGACGCCCTCCTCTGTCATTTATTGCAGCGGCGCCATGCCCCTGGGCAACCACACCTTCCGCTGCTGGAAGAAGGGCGGCCACGGCGGCATGAACCTGCATTCCGCCCTGGTGCATTCCTGCGATGTCTATTTCTACCAGGTGGGGCGCCGCCTGGGGATTGAGCGCATCGCCAAGTGGAGCCGCCGCTTCGGGCTGGGCGCGCCCACGGGCCTCAAACTGGACAAGGAGATGCCCGGGCTGGTGGCCTCCAGCCACTGGAAGCAGGCCCGCTTCGGCTTCCCCTGGCAGGAGGGCGACACGGTGAGCGTCTCCATCGGCCAGGGCTACAACCTGGCCACGCCCCTGCAGATGGCTCTGGTGGCCGCGGCCGTGGCCAACGGCGGCCTGGTGCTGGAGCCGCAGCTGGTGGAGAAGGTGGAGAGCCCCGCCGGGGAGGTCCTCTATCAGGCCGCCCCGGTGATCAGGTCCCGCCTGGAGGCCAACCCCCGGCACCTGGCCCTGATCCAGAAGGCCCTCACCGACGTGGTGGCCCAGGGCACCGGCAAGGGCGCCCGCCTGCCGCATCTGCAGGTGGCCGGCAAGACCGGCACCTCCCAGGTGGTGTCCCTGGAAAAGGAGAAGCGGGCCGGCAAGGGGGTCAGAAAATACCAGAACCACGCCTGGTTTGTGGCCACCGCGCCGGCAGAGGACCCCCAGCTGGCGGTGGCGGTGCTGGTGGAGCACGGGGGTGGGGGCGGCGCCGTGGCCGCGCCTTTGGCCAAGCGGGTGCTGGCCGCCGCCTTTCCTCCGCCCGCAGTGGCCAAGGCCCCCTGAGGGGCAACGACCCTCAGTCGTCCTCCTCCCTCTGCCAGCCCTGGGCGCCGATGAGCTTGACAAAGCGGCAGCCCCCCAAATACTCCGTCTTCAGCTCGCCGGTGGGCAGGCGGCGGATGCGGGTGAGGGTCTGGTTCCAGCGGTCGCCCACGGGGATGACCAGGCGCCCCCCCAAGCCCAGCTGCTCCACCAGAGCCGGGGGCACCTTGGGGGCGCCGGCGGTGACGATGATGGCGTCGTAAGGGGCGGCAGGCGGCCAGCCCAGGGTGCCGTCCCCCACGATCACATGGACGTTTTTGTAGCCCAGGCGCTGCAGAAGCTCCTCCGCCGGCCGGGCCAGGGAGGCCAGGCGCTCGATGGTGTAAACCTCCCTGGCCAGCTCCGCCAGGATGGCGGCCTGGTAGCCGCTACCGGTGCCCACCTCCAGCACCTTTTCGGCCCCGGTGAGCTCCAGGGCCTCGGTCATCAGGGCCACCATGTAGGGCTGGGAGATGGTCTGGCCGTCGCCGATGGGCAGGGGATAGTCGTTGTAGGCCTGGTCCCACAGATGCCGGGGCACAAAGAGGTGGCGGGGGACGCGCTCCAGGGCCGCCAGCACCCGGGGGTCCCGGATGCCGCGGCGCCGGATCTGGCCCTCCACCATCAGGTGGCGCTCCTGCTCACGGTCTTTTTCCGAAGTGTCGCTCATGGCCGGCCCTCTCCGGAACCGCGACCTGGGGGTCGGGGCTGGGGGCAGGGGCGGTAGCGGTCCCCCCCCCACCCCGTCAGGGGGCAGGCGGGAGACGGGGGGCCCTGCGTCCCCGTGCTCACCGGTTCTGGTGTTAATGTAAGGCATCTGAGGAGGGAGGGAAAGAGGTGAGGGGCTGTCGGTTTCACCCGGAGCGAGAGGCTCCGTATCGCTGCGACAAGATGGAGTATGCCTACTGTGAGGAGTGTCTGGCGGAATGCCGGGCCTGCACCGATCCCTGCAACTACTGCAAGAGTCGGCCGGCCTGCCTGATCTGGGCGCACTGCGGCATGGAGGCCAAAAGGCGCTGTCGGGAGGGGAAAGCCGGCTGAGAGGGCTCCCCTCACCCCCTGCCCGCACCTGAGCGTTCGGCAGGCTGCCCCCGGCGCCAGAGGCGCGGCCTGCCGGGGAGTCGACCCTCAGCCGCCGGAGCGGCTCCCGCCCCCCTTACACCTTCTTCTCCCAGCGCAGGAGATCCGTCACCTGGGCCAGGGTGCGGCCCTCCTTGATCTCCTCCCGGATGCGGTTTTCCTTCTCCAGGACGTCCATGGCCCGGTTGGCGTACTCCACCGCCAGGCGCTGGGGGAGCACGGTGACGCCGTCGTCATCCCCCACCAGGTAATCCCCGGTCTCCACCCGGGTGGCGCCGATGCGGATGGGCACGCCGATCTCCCCGAAGCCCCGGGGCTCCCCGGCGTTGGGCATGATCAGGCGGGTGAACACGGGGAACTGCAGGCGCATGATGTCCCCGGCGTCCCGGATGGCGCCGTCCACCACCACTCCCGCCACCCCCTTTTGCAGGGCCGAGTGGGTGGCCAGCTCCCCCCAGATGGCGGGCCCCACCCCGCCGGCGTCGATGACCAGGACCTCCCCGGGCTGGGCGGCGTCGATGGCCTCCACCGGCTTGGCCCAGTCCCCGGGATAGGTGCGCACCGTCAGCGCCCGGCCCACCAGGCGGATGCCGGGAAAGAGCGGCCGGATGCCCTCCAGCACCCCCGCCCGGTGCAGGGCGTCGGAGAGATTGGCCGCCGACACCAGGCTCAGGACCCGCAGGATCTCCGCCTCCCCGGCCCGTTTGAAGAGGTCGGTGGGGATCACCGCCCCTTCGTCCAGGGCCCTTCTCAGGTCCCGGGTGGCGGCCTCCGGGTCCTTGGCCTTGGTGATGGCCCCGCCGACGATGACGTAGCTGGCACCATGGGCCACCGCCTGGGCGGCGGTCTCCGAGTTGATGCCGCCGGCCACCCCCACCGGCACGGACACCGCCTCGCTCACTGCCTTGAGGGTGGCGAAGGGGTCCTGGGCCCGCATCTGCTCGTCGATGGGCACATGCACGGTGATGTAGTCCACCCCCAGGGCCTCCACCTGCCGGGCCCGGGCCACCGGGTCGGGGACGGCGATGAGGTCGACGACGATCTTGGCGCCGTAGTTCTTGCCCGCCTGGACGCATTCCAGGATGGTGGCGTCCGAGGCCGCGGCCAGGACATCGATGAGGTGCGCCCCGGCCTTGGCGGCCGCCTCCACCTCGATGCGGCCGGCGTCCATGACCTTCATGTCCGCCACGATGGTCTTGTCCGGGAACCGCCGTTTCAGCTCCCTCACCGCATCCAGGCCTTCACTTTTGATGAGGGGGGTGCCGGCCTCCACCCAGTCCACGCCGGCGGGCACCGCCTTCTCCGCCACCAGCAGGGCCCGGTGCAGGTCCACAAAATCCAGGGCCAACTGCAATGTCACCCTCATAGGTTATTCCTTGCGGCTCCCCGGGAGGCGGCCTGGGCTTCCTTTTGCCCCTCTCATTCCAGATTGGCGTGCCGGGAGAGGACGGCCGTCGGGCTGAGCCCCAGGCGCTGCTGATAGAGGATAAAGATCACACACTCCAGAAAGAAAAACGCCGCCTGTTCAAAGAGGCTCCCCGGACATTGGGCCGACGCCGGTTCCCCCGCCTGGGTGAGCTTGGTGGTGCCGGGGATGACCAGGGACACCTGGGCCTCCCGGGCGATGGTGGAGGCAGGCGAGGCGGTGAGGGCCAGGGTGCGGGCCCCGGCGGCGTTGGCCCGGCGCAGCACCTCCCGGGGCTGGGGGGTCTCCCCGGAGCCGGAGATCACCAGGAGCAGGTCCCCGGGGGCCAGCCGGGGGGTGATGGTCTCACCCACCACATACACGGTGAGCCCCAGGTGCATGAGGCGCATGAGAAAGCTTCGGAGGATGAAGCCGGAACGGCCGGTGGCGCAGCCGAAGATGCGGGGGGCGAGCTCCAGTTCGTGAATCAGGGTCTCGGCCAGATGCGGGGGCAGGCGCCGGAAGACGTCCTGCAGCTCCCTGAACATCTGGTCCAGGGCCCCGGTGAGGGTGGCGTTGTCGGGAGACCCCAAAAAAAAGGCCTCCCGGGACGCAGTCGGAAGGCACATGGCTCCCTCCTTCGGTCCCGGTCCGCACCGCCGCGGCGGATCCAGGCCATGTGGGATGACATCTGAATTTTTTTTAGCATAAGTTGAAGCCTTCTCCCAAGCAGTTTTTTGCACCAGGGCCGGGGAAACCATCGCCCCTGCCCCCCTCCATCGGGGCACCGGGGGGGCCAGAGACCCTGCCCTCGAAGGGGGCCGGATTTTCCAAGGAAAATTTCGCCCCCCTGGGTGACAATGTGAGTCAACTGTTTATATCTTATGAGTGACCTCACCGGATGCACCCCACAAGCGAGGAAGGCCGCATGGGACGCTATCAGGAACGCAAATGGAGCGGCGAAAAGGGGAAGAAATTCGGCCATGCCGGCCGCACCGAGGACCCCTACCAGCCGGCGGAGGGCCAGGAGGCCTCGTTGTGCACCTCCTGCCGGGCCCTGTACCAGAACAAGCGTTGGTTTTTCGATGAGAAGATGGCGGCCCGCCTGGCGGGCACCGACCAGGTGCGGGAGGTCATCTGCCCCACCTGCCGCAAGATCAGGGACCGCTACCCCGAGGGGGTCCTCACCCTGAGCGGCGAGTTCTTCAACGAGCGGCGGGAGGAGATCCTGGGCCTCATCGAGAAGGAGGCCGCCAAGGTGGCCAACCGCTCGGTGGCCGACCGCATCATCCAGATCCTCCCGGAGGGCGACAAGGTGGTGGTGGAGACCACCACGGAAAAGCTGGCCCAGCATCTGGGGCGCACCATCTACCGGGCCTACAAGGGAGATCTGGACTTCCGCTGGTCGGAGATGAACCGCTTTGTGCGGGTCTACTGGAGGCGCTGAAGACGGGGCGGGCCTGCCCGGGCAGCCAGGTCCGCGCACTTTTTCCGGGGAGGGTGGCGGGATAAGAATTGACAAGCCCGGAAAATGCGCGATAATCAACTTGTTTAGCATGTCAGACCGCAGGGCGGCCAAGCCCTGGCTGTAATCGGAGGGGATGCTAAATTCCCTCCGATTTTTTGTTTGACTGCTGGCGCCCTGCCCGAAGCGGGAGAATTTTCAGGAGGTCCTTTTTTCATGAAGGAACGCGGTCGAGTGAAGTGGTTCAACGATTCCAAGGGGTTTGGGTTCATCACCCGGGAAAACGGCCCCGATGTCTTCGTGCATCACAGCGCCATTGTGGGCGAAGGTTTCAAGACCCTGGCGGAGAACCAGGAAGTGGAGTTTGAGGTGGTGCAGGGTCCCAAAGGGGCTCAGGCCCAGAATGTGGTGAAGCTGTAACCCAACCCCCAGGCGGCGGTGCGGGTGGGGCCGGATGTGCCGCCCTGCCCCGCCGCCAGGTCCCGAGGTGGCCCGTGGCACGGAACCGCTATGGCTGGCAGAAACGGGCCAAAGAGCTGGCCCGGCGCCAGAAAAATGAAGAAAAGATGAAGCGCCGGCAGAACAAAAGCGCCAAGCCGGCCGCCCCGGCGGAGGAGACTCCGGAATCCCCCCGGGAGTAAAAGGATCCATCATGCCCATGAAATTGTATGTGGGGAACCTGCCCCACGACATGACGGAGGAGCAGCTCCGTACCCTGTTTTCTGAGGCCGGGCACGTGATGTCGGCCAAAATCGTACTGGACCGCCAGACGGCCCAGCCCCGGGGCTTCGCCTTCGTGGAGATGGAGAGCAAGGCCGAAGGCCAGCGGGCCATCAGCATGTTCAACAGCAAGATGGTGGACGGCCGCACCCTGGCGGTCAATGAAGCCCGCCCCAAGGCCAAGGGCTCCTTCGGGGGCCGCAGCCGGGGCTACCGGTAAGAAGTGGAACCCGCGGGGCGGTGATCAGGGGCGGGGGCAAAAACTGAGAGCGTCGCCAGGGGTTTTAGGGGGAAGGCCGGGGGAGCGCCGAATCCCCTTGCCCTCCATCCAAAGTTCCGGCGGCGCAAGGCACGGGAAGGCCGGGGGGGCACTGAATCACTTTCCCCTCCACCCCTTCCCCCCACCTTGAAATATCCCAAGGAAATTGAGGCCCTGGCCTCGGTTTCCTTTTAAATTCTGGAGGTAGGGGGGAGGGAGCCGGGGCCGCCGCCCCCCGGCCCTTGCTTTCGCCAGTCGGTCGAATTGCTCAGCGGCCCACCAGCAGCCGGCGGCGCAGGGCCTCAATCTCCCGGAGCAGCTCCTGCTCCCGCTCAGCAAAGCGCCGCTCCATCTCCTCCAGCCGGGCCAGCAGGTCCTCAATCTGCTCCCGCAAATGCAGCACCACCTCCACCGCCGCCAAATCCAGGCCCAGCAGCTCATGGAGCCGCCGGATGCGGGCCAGGCGTTCGATGTCCCGGGCGCTGTAGCCCGGCTCGCCGCCGGGGGTGGGCCGGGGGGAGAGAAGGGCCTCGGCCTCCACCAGCTCCAGGAATTCCATCGGCACTCGGGCCATCTGGGCCGCCATACTCCGGGAAAAAATCACCCCCCCGCCGGGGTTGTTCTCCTCAGGCCGCCTGGGCATGGCTTCCCTCCCCTTCCTCAGGCTGCGCCCCGCAGCCGGCGCCATTGATGCAGGAGCTCCCTTTCCTGGTCCGTCAGAGCCTCCGGCAGCACTGCCTCCACCTGCACATAGAGGTCCCCCCGCTCCCCGGGGTGGTGGAGCCGGGGCATCCCCAGTCCCTTGAGGCGGAAGACCCGGCCGTTTTTGGTGCCCGGGGGGATGTCCAGGCGCACGGTGCGGTCCAGGGCGGGGACGGTCACCTTGCCCCCCAAAAGCAGGGTGAAGAGGTCCACCGGCAAAGTCAGCCTGAGATCGTCCCCCTCCCGCTGGAAGCGCTCATGGGGCCTGACCTCAATGACCAAAAGCAGGTCCCCGGGCTCGCCGCCGGTGAGGCTCGGCTCCCCCTGGCCCTTGAGGCGCAGCCGGGAGCCGGTCTTCACCCCCGGGGGGATTTTGGCCTCGAGCTTGCGGCCGCCGGGCAGCTCCAGCAGGCGGCTGGTGCCCCGGAAGGCCTCCTCCAGGGTGACGGCTACAGGAAATTCCACATCCCGGCCGGGCCGGGGCCGGGGCCGGAAGAACTCCGCCTCGGCAAAGCCCCTCCCCGGCCCCCCGAAGAGCGTCTCGAAGAAGCTGGAGAAATGCCCGCCGCCGAAGAGCTCGGCGAACTCCTCGGGGCTGAGGGTGCGGAAGGTGTAGGTGGTGCCGGGGCTGGCCTGCCACCTGGCCCAGTCGAAGTCCTCGGGCCGGCCGCCCCTCTGGGTGAACTCCTGCCACTGGGAGCCGAATTCATCGTATTTCCTGCGTTTTTCCGGATCGGAGAGGACCTCGTAGGCCTCGCTGATCTCCTTGAACCTCTCCGCCGCCTCGGGCTTGCCCGGGTTGACGTCGGGGTGGTATTTGCGGGCCAGCCGGCGGAAGGCCTTTTTGATCTCCTCCGGGGTGGCGTTTTTCTCCACCCCCAGGATGCGGTAGTAGTCCTTGTATTCCATGGCTCATTCCCGGGAGGCGGGCACCTCCCCCGCCGCGGGCACCTGCCGCCGCGACCGCCGGCGCCGGCCCCCTGCCCCGGTCTGGGCCGCGGCGGCCTCCTCCTCCACCAGCACCAGGCTGACATGGCGCCGTTTCAGGTCCACCTGGGAGACCCGCACCAGCACCCGGTCCCCCAGCCGGAAGACCCGGCGGTGGCGCCTGCCCAGCAGCATCTGCCGGGCTTCATCAAACTTGTAGTAGTCATCCGGCAGGTCCACCAGCCTGACCAGGCCGTCGGCGTAGATTTCCTCCAGGGAGACGAAAAAGCCGAAAGGGGTTACCCCGGTGATGCGGCCGTGGAAGACCTCCCCCAGCCGCTGGGCCAGGCAGCGCACCTGCATGCGGGCCAGCATCTCCCGCTCCGCCTCGATGGCCCGGCGCTCCCGCTGGGAGAGATAGCGAGCCTCCTCCTCCAGGCTGTCGGGGTCCAGGGGCACCGGCGGCCGGCGGCCCTCCAGCCTGGCGGTGAGGAGCCGGTGGATGAGGAGGTCGGGGTAGCGCCGGATGGGGGAGGTGAAGTGGGTGTAGTAGTCCACCGCCAGCCCGTAGTGCCCCAGATTGACGCCGGCGTAACGGGCCTGCTTGAGGGACCTGAGCAGCATGATCTGCACCATGTCCCCCAAGGGGGTCTCCTGGACCTGGGCCAGGAAATCCCTGAGCACCCGGGGGTCCCGGTTGGCCTCTTTGGGCAGGTGGAAGCCCAGGTATTTGACGAAGGTGCGGAAGGCCTCCATCTTTATGGGGTCCGGCCGCTCATGCACCCGGAAGAGGGAGGGCTCCCCCAGAAAGTCGGCCACCGCCTCGTTGGCCGCCAGCATGAACTCCTCGATGATCTGGTGGGACAGGAGATGGTCCACCCGCAGGATGTCGGTGGGCCAGCCCTTGTCGTCCAGAACCACCTCGGCCTCGGGGATGCTAAGGAGCAGGCTGCCCCGCTCCCAGCGGCGCTGCCTGAGCAGCCGGGTGAGCTCGGCCATCCAGGTGAACATCTTAACAAGCGGCCGGTAGCGGGCCCGGAGCTTCCGGTCCCGGCCCTCCAGCAGGCTTTGCACCAGGCGGTAGGTGAGGCGGGCCTGGTTGTGCACCACCGCCCGGCTGAAGGTGGCCCTCCTGAGCTGCCCCCGCCGGTCGTAGGTGAGGCTGGCCACCACCGCCAGGCTGTCCTCCCCGGGAGTGAGGCTGCAGATGCGGGTGGAGAGGTCCTCGGGGAGCATGTGCACCGCCCGGTGGGGAAAATAGACGCTGGTGCCCCGAAAATGGGCCTCCCGGTCCAGGGCGCTGCCCGGCGCCACATAATGGCTGACATCGGCGATGGCCACATGGAGGGTGTAGGAGCCGCCGGGTTTTTTCACCACGCACACCGCGTCGTCGAAGTCCCGGGCGGCCTCCGGATCGATGGTGATGAAGGGCAGGTGCCTCAGGTCCTGGCGCCGGGCCAGCTCCTCAGCAGGGATGGTCCCGGGCACCCGGGCCGCCTCCGCCAGCACCTCGGGGGGAAACTCATCGGGCAGCCCAAACTTGCCGATGACGATGAGGGTCTGGACCTCAGCGTCCTCCACCCGCCCCAGCACCTTAAGGACCTCCCCCTGGGGGTTGAGGTGGGCGGTGGGGTAATGGGTGATGCGGGCCCTGACCACCTCCCCCACCGCGGCGCCGTTGAGGCTGGCCGGCGGAATCACCAGGTTGAAGAGGAGATGCTCATCCTCCGGCTCCACATAGTAGGTGTCCCCCGCCTGGCAGAGCAGCCCCAGCACCTCCTTGAGGCGGCGTTCCAGGATGCGGATGACTTTGCCCTCCCGGCGCCTGCCCCGGCGGCCCTCCAGCCGCACCACCACCCGGTCGCCGTGCAGCGCCCCGGAGAGGTCGGCGGCGTTGATGAAGATATCCTTGCCGCCGTCTTCCGGGGTGACAAAGCCGTAGCCGTCGGGGTGCACGGAGAGCTCCCCCGCCACCAGGTTCATCTGGTCGGTGAGGCCGTAGCGGTTCCCTTTGATGAGCACCACCTCCCCCCGGGCCACCAGCCGGGTGACGCCCTCCTCCACCCAAGCGGTCTGGTCCGGCGGCAGCCTGAGCCGGTCAGTGAGCTCGGCCAGGGTCAGGGGCCTCCCGGCTTGGCGAAAGGCCTGCAGCAGCTTCTTCTCCCCGGGGGGACGTCTCCGTTTGCGGGGGCTCATGCACCCTCCTTGGGGGGCGGCGGGCCGGACGCAGCCACGGCGCCCCGCCTCCCCCGCCGCCGGAACGGCGTCAGGGGAAGGCCGCGGGTCATCGCCTTCTGGCTTTCCGGACGCAATCCTTTGCCTTTGTTGGGGGTTATTATATACAATTACCAGGTCAGGGCAGACTTTTTCCCAGGGGAGGGCCGACAGTGGCTTCCGTGGCGCTGCAAGTGGAATATCTCCGGACATTGACTCCCGCCAGGCGGGAACAGTTGCTGCAACGCTCCCACACCGAGGTGACCGACGTCCTGGCGGAGGTCCGGGAGATTCTCACCGCCCTCCGGACGAAAGGCGACGAGGAGACCCTGCGCTGGCACCGCCAGTACAAGGCCGACCTGACGGCGGCGGAGCTGGAGGTGACGGCGGCGGAGATCGAGGGCGCCCTCTCCCGGGTGGACCCGGAGGTGCTCCAGGCCCTTCAGCGGGCCGCGGCGCAGATCGAGACCTTCCATGCCGCCCAGCGGGAGCGGGAGATCCAGGCCCTGGAGGTGGCCCCCGGCATCCTGGCTGGCCGCCTGATTAGGCCCCTGGAGCGGGTGGGCTGCTACATCCCCGGGGGGCTGGCCAGCTACCCCTCCAGCGCCCTCATGACCATCATCCCCGCCAAGGTGGCGGGGGTCAGGGAGATCATCGCCTGCACCCCGCCGGGGCCGGAGATGGCCGTCAATCCGGCCACCCTGGCGGCCGCCCACCTGGCCGGGGCCAGCCGCATCTTCAAGATCGGCGGCCCCTGGGCCATCGGCTCCCTGGCCTTCGGCACGGCCCTGGTCCCCAAGGTGGACAAGATCGTGGGGCCGGGGAACAAGTGGGTCACCGCCGCCAAGCTCCTGGTCTTCGGCGAAGTGGACATCGACTCCCCCGCCGGCCCCAGCGAGGCCCTCATCCTGGCGGACGACTCGGCGGACCCCCGCTATGTGGCGGCGGACTTCCTCTCCCAGATCGAACATGACGCCGATGCCGCCGCCGTGCTGGTCACCACCCACGAGCCCCTGGCCCGGCGGGTGGTGGAGCTTTTGGCCGCCGAGCTCCCCTCCCTGCCCCGGCGGGAGATCCTGGAGGCCGCCCTGGCCGGGGCCTCCGCCTTCCTGGTGGCCCGGGACCTGGAGGAGGCGGTGGAGTTCACCAACGCCTACGCCGCCGAGCACCTGCAGATCCTCACCCGGGAGCCTTTCTCGCTTTTGCCCCGCATCCGCCATGCCGGCTCCATCTTCTTAGGCCCTTATGCCCCGGTGCCGGTGGGGGACTATGCCAGCGGCACCAACCATGTACTCCCCACCGGGGGCTGCGCCCGGCGCTTTTCGGGACTGAGCGTGGATGATTTTGTGAAGAAGCCCACCTTCCAGCACCTCACCCGGGAAGGGCTGGCGGCTCTCAAGGACACGGTGATTCTGCTGGCGGAGGCCGAGGGCCTGCCGCTGCACGCCCGGGCGGTGGCGGAGCGCTTTCGCTACGCCTGAGGGTCTCCGGCATGAAATGGCGGGAGATTGAAACCACCCGGCGGCATCTGGGGGCTCCAGGGATCCGGTATTACGCCTATGCCCTGAAGCGCCAGCTCCGGCGCCGGGGGCGGTTTTTCCTGCGCCGCCGGCTGGCCCGGGGGGATTTCATCTCCGTCAACCTGGAGACCACCGCCTTCTGCAACCGCACCTGCTCCTTCTGTTTCAACCATCCCCGCTTCCCCCCCCGGGAGCGGGGCCTGATGGCCGCCGAGATGTTCCGCCGGATCGTGGCGGAGCTGGCGGCCCTGCAGTTCGACGGCCGCCTGTCCCTCTACTTTTACGGGGAGCCCCTCCTGGACCGGCGCCTGCCCGAGTGGGTGCGTCACCTGCGGCAGCAGCTCCCCCGGGCCTACCTCCACCTGGCCACCAACGGGGATCTCCTCACCGAGGAACTCTTCCTGACCCTGGTGGACGCCGGGATGGAGATGTTTTACATCACCAATTACGATGACGAGGACAAACCCCACCTCACCCGTCTGCGGCACAAATACCCCTTCCACGTGGAGCTGCGGCAGATGGCGGAGGCCCGGCTCACCGACCGGGCCGGGATGATCTTCCGCCACGGCCGGGAGCTGGAGCGCCCCTGCCTCCGGCCCGCCAGCCAGCTGGTGATCAACTGGCGGGGGGAGGTGCTCCTCTGTTGCCATGACTTCTACGGCCGGTTTAAAATGGGACAGGTGGGGGAGCAGAGCCTGAAGGAGATCTGGCAGAGTCCGGAGTTTCGCCGCTGCCGGGAGCTGTTGGCCCGGGGACAGCGGTCAGCGCTGTCCCTGTGCCGCCATTGCGATGATACCGGCGCCGTGGCGTTTTAAGAGGGCGGGGGAGAGGTTCCTGAGGCGGGATCAGGGATTTGCGCCGGCCCCGTCTTTTTCAGCCTGATTCCATGACCGGACGGCCAACCAACGGACATGACGCCATGAGCACCCCCAAAAGCGCCGCCTTGGACGTCAGCGACATCGCCGACGTGCAGAAACTGCCCAGCCCCCACACCATCGACATCGACAAGGTGGGGGTGAAAAACATCTCCTACCCCATCGTGGTGCTGGACAAGTTCAACGGCACCCAGCACACCGTGGCCCGCATCAACATGTACGTCAACCTGCCCCACCGGCACAAGGGCACCCATATGAGCCGCTTCATCGAGATCCTCTCCGAGTGCCGGCGGGACATCAGCATCAAAAACATCGAATCCATCCTGGAGGAGACCCGGCGCCGCCTCAACGCCCAAAGCGCCCACATCGAGATGACCTTCCCCTACTTCATCGACAAGCCGGCGCCGGTGACCAAGGCCCGGGGGCTGATGGAATACATCTGCTCCTTCAAGGGCTCCCTGGATGAACACGGCCGCATGGACCTGGTGGTGGGCATCACCGTGCCCATCACCACGCTCTGCCCCTGCTCCAAGGAGATCAGCGCCGCCGGGGCCCACAACCAGCGGGGCGAGGTGCGGGTGCAGGTGCGCTTCAAAAAGTTCTTCTGGATCGAGGACTTAATCCGCCTGGTGGAGGAATCCGCCTCCTGCGAGGTCTACGCCCTCCTCAAACGCCAGGACGAAAAATACGTCACCGAACGGGCCTACGCCAACCCCATGTTCGTGGAGGACGTGGTCCGGGAAATCGCCCACAAGCTCCAAAAAGACCCCAACTTCACCTGGTACGCGGTGGAATCGGAAAATTTCGAATCCATCCACAACCACTCCGCCTATGCCTATATCGAGTCCAGGTCAACGTGAGGGTGGGAGAGGGGGCCAGGGAGCGCAGCCCCCTGCCCCCTCTCCCACACCCTCTCCCCCACCCCCGGTGGTGGGGAGGGGAATGTGAGGGGAGGGCGGAGGAGCCACACTCCCCGGCCCTCCCCTCCGTCGCCTCACTGGCCGCAGCTGGAGGGAGGCGCCGCCGGGCTGCCGCCCTTTTTCCCCTCCTCCTCCTTCATCAGTTCCCGGGCGGTCTCCATGAGGCGCCTCAGGGTCTGGTCCACCTTGTAATTGATGGTGTCGGGCTCCCAGGTGCCGTCGGGCAGCCGCCGGCCGGCGGGGAGGCCGGTGAAGAGCTCCACCGCCTCGTCGATGTGGCCCACGGCGTAGACGTGGAACTTCCCCTGGCGCACCGCCTCCACCACCTCTTTGTCCAGCATCAGGTCCTTCAAATTGGCCCTGGGGATGACCACGCCGTGGCTGCCGTCCAGCCCCCGGGCCTTGCAGACCTTGTAGAAGCCCTCGATCTTCCAGTTGACCCCGCCGATGGGCTGGGCTTCGCCCCGCTGGGAGACCGAGCCGGTGATGGCCAGGTTCTGCTTCAGGGGCACGTCGGCCAACACGGAGAGCAGGGTGAGGAGCTCCGCCATGGAGGCGCTGTCGCCCTCCACCAGGCCGTAGCTCTGCTCAAAGGTGAGGCTGGCGGACAACGTCAGGGGCTTGTCCTGGGCGAAGCGGCTCTTGAGGAAGCCCGCCAGGATGAGGACCCCCTTGTTGTGGATGTTCCCCGCCATCTGGGCTTCCCGGTCGATGGCCACCACCCCTTCCTTGCCCAGGGAGTAGGTGGCGGTGATGCGGCTGGGGCGCCCGAAGGTGTGGTCCCCCAGGGCATAGACGCTCAGGCCGTTGATCTGGCCCACCACCGCCCCGGAGGTCTCGATGAAGAGCATGCCCTCCTCGATGAACTCCTGGAGCTTCTCCTCCGGCAGGTCGCAGCGGTGGATCTTCTCCCGGATGGCCTTCTCCACGTCGGAGCCGAAAATGACCTCGTGGGCGTTGGTTTGGGCCCAGAAGTGGGCCTCCTTCACCACATCCAGGATCTCCTTGAGCTGCAGGGTGAGCTTCTCCTGGCGGCCGGCCAGCTCCCGGGCGTGCTCAACGAGGCGGGCCATGCCGGTTTTGTGCACCGGCAGGAGCTTCTCCTCCTTGCAGTAGGAGGCCACCAGCCGGCAGAAGGCGTCCAGGTGCTCCGGGGTCTCCTTCATCACCGAATCCAGGTGGGCCTTGACCTTGAAGAGCTTCTGGAAATCCTCGTCATAGATATAAAGGAGCTGGTAGACGAAGGGGTCCCCCAGCAAAATCACCTTGATCTTCAGGGGGATGGGCTGGGGCTGGAGGGTGCGGGCGGCGATGAAGCCCAGCTGCTCCGCCAAGTCCTCGATCTTGATCACCTGTTCCTTGAGGCAGCGCTTCAGGGCCTCATAGGAGAAAAACCAGCGCAACAGATCAATGACGTGCAGGATGAGGTAGCCGCCGTTGGCCCGGTGGATGGCCCCGGGCCGGATGAGGGTGAAGTCGGTGACCAGGGCGCCGAACTGGGCCCGGCGCTCCACCCCGCCGAAGAGGTTGGAGTAGTTGGGATTGTTTTCCAGGATGACCGGGGCGCCTTTGGTATCGGAGTTGTCCACAAAGACGTTCACCTGGTACTGGGTGAAGCTGGGCTCCGGCACCGGAAAGGGGAAGGGACCGGGGCCGGGGCGCTTCTTGAAGTCCTCCAGGTTTTTCAGGATCTCCCTCTCCACCTCCCGGAGATATTCGGTGACCTGGGGATAGAGGCGGTATTTGTCCACCAGCTCCTCGATGTAGTGGCCCACGGCGGCCAGGGCCATGTCCTGGTCCAGCTTTTTTTCCGCTTCGGCGAACTCCTTCTCCATGCGGCGGATCTTGCGGATGGCTTCGTTCATCTGCTCATGGAGGATGGCGGAGCGCTGGCGCAGGGCCTCCCGCTCCTCCTCGGTGAGGGCCTTGAGCTCCTCCTCGGTGAGGGGCTTGCCGTCCTTGCCCGGGAAGATCATCAGCCCGGTCTGGGAGATGTTGAGGATGAAGCCCTCTTCCGTGGCCTTGGCGTCCAGTTCCTGGAGGATGGCGTTGCGGGCCTGGGTGAACTGCCGCATGAGGGCTTCCCGGCGGTTGGCGTATTCCTCGCTTTCGAAGACCTCGGGGATGTGCTGGCGGAGGCTGCTGATCAGCTCCTCCATGTCCGCCTTGAGGGTGCGGCCCATGCCGCTGGGGAGGGTAAGCGAGCGGGGCTTCTCCGGCTCCTTGAAATTGTGCACATAGAGATAGTCGGGGGGGGAGGGCTCCTTGGCGGCCAGCTCCTGGATATAGGCCCTGACCATTTCGGTCTTGCGGGACAAGGGGGGGCCGGCCACAAAGATGTTGTATTCCGGGTCCTTGATGCCCAGTCCGAACTCCAGGGCGCGCCAGGCCCGCTCCTGTCCCACCACCTTGACCCCGTCGGTGGGCAGATCCAGGGTGGTTTCAAACCCCAGGCTGTTGGGATCGCATTCCGCCCGCAGACTCTCCGGTTTCAGTTCCCACGCCTGTGTGGTCATGAGGCCTCCTTAGGCGGCTAATAACCGAAGGGCAAAAACTCCGGTGCCAGCATATCATCCGGGGATGGGAAAGGCAACGGTCAGCGGCGGGTGGAGAGGTGGTTGAGGGAGCAGATCTGGGGGTTATGATAGCCCGGGCCTTCCACCTGCAGGGTGGTGTGCTCCAGGCCGAAGCGCTGCCGCAACAGCTCCTCCAGCTCCCAGATGAGGCAGTCCCGGTCCTGGCGGTGGCTGACGACCACGTGGGCGCTCAAGGCATACAAGCCGCTGGCGATGGTCCAGATGTGCAGATCGTGGATGCCGGCCACCCCGGGGTGGGTGCTCAGGGCGGCCTCCACCTCCTCCAGGTTCAGGTGCCGGGGGGTGGCCTCCATGAGGATGTCCGCCGCCTCCAGGATCAGGCGGCCGCTCCCCACGACAATCAGGACGGCCACCACCACCGCCGCCAGGGGGTCAAACCAATACCAGCCCCGCCAGAGGATGGCCACGGCCGCGGCCATGGCGGCCAGCGAGCCCAGGGAGTCGGCGGCCAGGTGGAGGAAGGCGGAGCGCAGGTGCAGGCCCCGCTCCCGGGTGGGGTAGAGCACCCAGGCGCCCAAAAGGTTGACCCCAAGCCCCAAAGTGGCGATGATGAGGAGGGGCAGGCTCTTCACCTCCGGGGGGGCGAAGAAGCGGGTGTGGGCCTCGAAGAGGATATAGCCCGCCATGGCCCACAGGGCCAGGCCGTTCACCAGGGCCGCCAGGATCTCCAGACGGTGGTAGCCGTAGGTCTTGTGGGCGGTGGGGGGGCGGCTGGCGAAGTGAAGCGCCGCCAGGCTCAGGCCCAGGGCGGCCACGTCGCTGAACATGTGGCCGGCATCGGCGAGCAGGGCCAGACTGTTGGTGAGGAGGGCCCCCACCAGTTCGGCCACAAAAAAGGCGGCCTGGGTGAGGAAGGCGAAGAGCAGGCGCCGGCGGCTGCTGGTGTAACGATGATCGTGGGCGGGGGGGTGACAGGGGGAGGACAGGCCCTCGCTCATGCCAGATCCATCTCAATGTCTACGATGATATAGGCCCGGCGGCCCCCCGGGGTGTGCAGTTCCACCCGCTCCCCCCTCAGGCGCCCCATGAGGGCCTGGCCCAGGGGCGAGCCGATGGAGAGGCGGCCGTTTTGGGGATCGGCTTCCACCGGCCCCACCAGGCGGTAGCGGACCTCCTCGCCGTTGGCCAGGTTGCGGATGCTGACGGTGGAGTTGAAGCGCACCCGGTCCGGCGGCAGGTTGCTCCCCACCAGCACCTCGGCGTTGGCCAGGATGCGTTTGAGTTCCTGGATGCGGGCATCCACCCACTGGCGCCGGGCCAGGGTGTGCTGCAGGTCCCACCCGGGATCACTGATGCCGTCCTGGGCGCCCTCCAGGATTTCCTGAAGCAGACGGGGGCGCTCCACCCGGCTCAGGAGATCCAGTTCGCGCACCAGCTTCTCATAGCCGGCCCGGGTGAGGAGGATTTTTTCTTCCGGTGCCATAAACTGGGGGCTCCCCGGCCCCGCTATGGTATTTTTACCGGAAAAGGCCGGGCCGGTCAACGCGTCGGCGGAGGCAGCCCCGGCCGGGGGAAAGGATGTTCCTGCGTTTGGGCCCCGACCTTTGTCTGCGCACCCTGCTCAGGCCGTATTTGGCCCGGCGGGGGGAGCGGGTAGTGGTCCTGGAGGCCGCCCGGGTCTTTCCCCCGGGGCACCCCACCACCCGCATGTGCCTGGAACTGCTGGCGGGGCTGGTGCCGGCCCTGAAGCCCCGGGCCTGTCTGGATGTGGGCGCCGGCTCCGGCGTCCTGGCCCTGGCCGCGGCGGCTTTGGGCGTGGAGCGGGTCGTCGGGGTGGACCCCTGCCCCCGGGCGGTGCAAACCACCCGGGCCAACGCCCGGCGCAACGGCTTGGGGGAGGTGGTCCGGGTCATCCGGGGAACCGCCTCCTGTTTGAAGGGCCCCTTTCCCCTGCTGGCGGCCAATCTGCCCTTTCCCGTGCTGGCGGCCGAGGCCGGGAACCTAAGCCGCCTGGCCGCCCCGGAGGCGGCCCTGATCCTGTCGGGCTTCCGGGACCTACAGGAGGAGGAGCTTCTCGCGCGGCTTAAGCCCGGGGGCTGGCAATTGACGGCCCGGCGCGCCCGGGATGAGTGGCCCCTGGTCCTGCCGCCGGAGGGCAGCTTCACCTGGGTGGCCTGGGCCCTGCGCCGCTCCTAAGGAGAGGCCGGGAGGCCGCTGTCCCGCTCTCCCCCTGGCCCTTTCTGCAACGGATTCACCTTAAACCTCCGGATCGCTTCATCCGCTGGGGAGGAGTCCATGGAATACGCCCAAGGCAGCATCGGCCGGGTCTTTGTGGTGCGGCTTCATGACGGGGACCGCCTCCCCGAAGCCCTGGAGGGCCTGGCCCGGGAGCAGGGGATAAAAGAGGCGGTGGTGATCCTCATCGGCGGGGCCAAGGCGGGCAGCCGCCTGGTAGTGGGCCCGGATGCCGCCCGTCCGGAGGCCATTGTCCCCCTCCTCCACACCCTGGCGGGCATCCAGGAGGTGGTGGGGGTGGGCACCCTCTTCCCCGGGGAGGCGGGGGAACCGGTGCTCCATCTCCATGCCGCCTGCGGCCGGGAGGGCGACGCCACCGTGGGCTGCACCCGGGCGGGGGTGGAGGTCTGGCTGGTGGGGGAGGCCATCATCCTGGAGCTCCTCGGCACCGGGGGAATCCGGCGACCGGAGCCCCCCAGTGGCTTGTCATTGCTGCAGGTGAAAAAATGATCCCCGGGCCCGGCAAACTTGACGGCGCCCAGCCACCGCCTTATGTTTTGGGGGAATCAGGGAGCGTCCAGGGCGGCGGCACACGAACTGCGCCCAGGAACTCTCCAGGGAAAGGAAGATCAGCCCAGGGCAGGAGGAACGGCAATGGCACTGAAGGTGGGTAAGCCGGCTCCGGATTTCGAGGCTCCGGCCTACATCAATGGCGAGATCAAAAAGGTGAAGCTGTCGGATTACCGGGGCAAATTTGTGCTCCTCTACTTTTACCCGGGCGACTTCACTTTTGTCTGCCCCACCGAGCTGACCTCGGTGGCGGTCAAGTATAAGGACCTGCAGGCCTTGAACTGTGAAGTCCTGGCCATCAGTGTGGACAGCCCCTACACCCACAAGGTCTGGCAGGAAACCGAGCTCTCCAAGATGGTGGAGGGGGGTCTGCCTTATCCCATGCTCTCCGATCCCGGGGGCACCATCGGCCAGCTCTACGGGGTCTATGATGAGGACACCGGAGTGGATGTGCGGGGCCGCTTCCTCATCGATCCGGACGGCAACCTGCAGGCCCTGGAGATTCTGGCCCCGGCCATCGGCCGCAACACCGCCGAGATGATCCGCCAGGTGAAGGCCTGCAAGCACGTCCTGGCCACCGGCGAAGCCACCCCCGCCGGCTGGGAGGAGGGGAAAAAGACCCTCAAGCCGGAGCCCGGACTCTCCGGCCGGGTGTGCGAGATCTGGAACCCGGAAATGGCCTTTTAGGGAGGAGGCGGCGGGAGATCTGCCGCACCGGGGAAGGCCGGTGCCGGCCCGCCCCCGGACCGGGTCGTTCCTTGAGGAGGCGTCCGGGTTTGCCCGGTGCTGGCGGACGGATTTGGTTTCCTCACCGGCGGGGGCGGAGGTTTCCGGGAGAGAGGGGCCGGCCTCTGCCGCTGCTGGCTCCTCCTTGGCTTTGTTGGTCCCGACCCCCTTGCCCCGCGATTTGGCGGTATCTCGGGGGTTGTATTTTTGTGCCCCCAGCGGCACCCGGGCCAAAAGGAGGCCCCTGAAAGCCCCCCGACACCAGAGCCCTTCGCAGGAACACCCCGGTCGGGATTTGGCTTTTTCATCGGCAGGGAAAGGAGGGGGTTAAATTTCCGGGGGCCTGAGAGGCGGTGATCCCGGGGAGGCTGTCTCAAATCCGCGCCTGAGCCGGGATGAGGGGCAGCCGGCGCCCGCCGGGCGCTGCCGTCCGGGGCAGGCGGCCCCCCTCTCCATTGATCAGGAGCCCTGAGAGATGAGGACGCCCCCGGCAATAGGGAAAACCCTTCGGTTCCCGGCCGGCTGGCTGGGGCCGGTGATCCTCTTGTTTATTGTGATGCCCGTATGGGGAGGCCCCGATATGCAACTGAAATCTCCCGCCTTTCCTGACGGCGGCAGGATCCCCCAAATCTACACCATGCCGGGGGCCGGCGGCCAGAACCGCTCCCTGCCCCTCATCTGGTCCGGCGCCCCCAGCGGCACCCGGTCTTTCGCCCTGTCCATGGTGGATCCGCACCCGGTGGCCCGCAACTGGGTCCACTGGCTGGTGATCAACCTGCCGCCGGAGATCGCCGCCCTCCCCGAGGGCGCCTCCGGCCGGGCCATGCCTGCCGGCGCGGTGGAGCTCCACAATTCCTGGGGCAGACCCGGCTACGGCGGCCCCCAGCCGCCCCCGGGCACCGGGGATCACCCGTATGTCATCACCCTGTATGCCCTGAGCGTCCCCGCTCTGGACCTGAAGCCCGCCGCCACCCTGGCGGAGTTTGAGCGGGCTTTGGCGGGCAAGGTCCTGGGGCAGGCCCGCATCACCGGCTATTACGGGCGCTGACGGGGCGGGCCCCTGGCCAGCCCTGGGCGGGGGAGAAAGGCGGGCAGGGAGGGGGCCGGCGCCGGGCTCCGGGGTCTGGCGGCGCACCTCAGGCCCCCGGTCGACTTCCTGCCTCAGCCGGCGGGCCTGGACACCCTCCCCGCAGAATCCCTCAGGAAAAAAAGCGTGACAGTTCCTGCTTGAAGCGGCGCACCTGGTCCTCCACCTGGAGGCGGTGGCGCTGCACAATGGCCTCCCGGATCTTGCGCACCATTTCGTCCAGGCTCAGGGGTTTGACCACTATCTCGGTCTGCTCGTAGTAGGTGTAGGAGACGGATTGCGCCCGGCGGTTGAGCATCAGAATGAGGCGGACGCCGGGAAGGCGCTGCCGTATGTTCTCGATGAGTTTCTGCGCCTCGGGGTGGTTCAGATCCGTGATCACCAGATCGAATTTTTCCGACTGGATGATCTCGGCGGCCTCGGGGATCGACGACGCCAGCCGGAATTCCTGAATTCCCAGAAGCTTGAAGACCTGGGCCAGAAAATCCCGGCACCAGTCGTCGGCATCCACCACCAGAATCCGGCCCCGGATCTGCGGGTTTTTGCTGTCCATCCGGCTGCCTCCTCATCAGGGTGGCGTCGGGGCAATGGATGTGTGAAGGAAACCGTCAAGGACCCGGTGTGGCGGCCCTGACCTACCGGTCCTCCCACCTGGAGCTTTGGACCTCCCCTTCCCCTGTCCTGATATTTTATTGCAAGGAGGGGCCCGGGGGCAAGAGGAAGCCGGGGAGCCGCGGCGCCCCTTCCCCGGGCCCTTTCCGGCCCCGACCCCCTCACCCCGGGCCTCTCAGCCCGCGGGACGCCAGCCGTGCCACCCCCGCCCCACCTCCTCCCCGGTCAGGTTCCGGAAACCGACCCGGAAAGGGGGGGAACAAGGGGCGCCCCCACCGCGGCCCCCAGGTGCACCGCAGCCTCGCCTCCCGGGGGGTCCCAATCCGGCCGGGGGCGCAGGTCCCGCAGGCCCACGTCTCGGGGCCCCTGGTCCGTCCGGGCATGGGGGGCGTTTGCTCAGACCTGTCCGCCCAAAATATAATGGCCGGGAGGGGGAGGCCCGGCCATGTGCGGAGAAAGGAGAAATTGGTATGGGATTTCGGGGGTAACCTTTCCTTTTATCTCCTGCAGGAAGGATGCCAAAGTGGCCAGAAATATATCTCCCTTGAATCATTAGCCTTTTTTTTCGACCCCCTTGCCCCCGGCGCCGGCACGGTTCAATTTTTTATACGGTCCACCCCCCACCTCCCCCCTGCTGCCGCTGACAGCCACTCCCCCTTTGTCTTTCCAGCCAGTTTAAAAATCTTGCCCTCAAGTTTGGAGGGGCAAAAAATTTTTACCGGGCCGCCAGCAGAAGCCGGGCGGCCTGGAGCACCCGGGAAAGGCTCAGCCTCCCAAGGTCGCCGCCGGGAGCCTGCACCACCGTGACGGGGTGGTGGGGAGGCGCCCAGACCACCGGATCGGTGGGGCCGAAGAGGGCCAGCACCCGCCTTGCCCCCGCCGCCGCCGCCAGGTGGGTGAGGCCGCTGTCGTTGCCCAGGAAGAGTCGGGTTCGGGCCAATACCAGGGCCACTTCCGGCAAGGGGCGCTCATGGAGCAGATAGTGCCCCTGAGCCCGGGCCAGCCCCTCCAGGTAGGGCTGCCAGGCGGCCTCCGCCGGCCCCGTCACCCAGACCACCGGGTAAGGATATTCCCAGGACAGGGCCCGCATGACCTCGTAGTAGCGGTCCAGGGGCCAGTTTTTGGCCGGGCTGCCGCTCCCCGGGGCCGCCGCCAGGAACTCTGCCTCCCGGGGCAGATGGGGCGGCCAGGGCCCGTCGGGGGCCAGCGGCAGCCGGAACGGCGGCGGGCCGTCTGCCCCCACCAGGCCGCTCAGGTGACGGAGCTGCCGACGGGCCAGGGGCTCCCGTTCCTCCCCCGGGGCGCTGGGAACCCAGACCACCCGGCCCACCCCCGCCTCCCGGAGGCGCCGGGCCAGGGTGTCCGGCGGCCGGGGCCGGAAGACCACCGCCAGCGCCACCCCCTCCAGGCGGCGGCGCAGCTCCGGGGGCAGGGGGCCGTCCTCACAATGCAGCCAGGCCCAGAGGGCCTCCTGGCCGTCCCAGATGGCCTCCAGGCCCAGGGCAGGGGAAAGGAGGCGCCAGCGCTCGGGGTGTCCCACCGCCGCCAGGCGGGCGTTTGGAAAGCGCCGCCTCAGCGCCGCCAGGGCCGGCCCGGCCAGCAGGAGATCTCCCAGCGCCCCCTGGTGCCACAGAAGGACCTTCTTCTCCCCCTCTTCCATAAAATTTAGTTTATTACGTTGATTATATAAACCTTTACATTATCGTTATCGTTTTGGTATACCAATGACAAATAGCCGGCAGTGTCAATTTTGACAAACATGTCTAAAAAATGGTCGGCTCCGGAAAACCCAGACATTGGACACAGAACGATAATTTTTACATTATGTTGAAAAAGAGTTTCCAGGAAATTATTACCTGACCAAGGCTCATCATTGTTTTTTTGGCAAACAATTCAATTGGGTTGGCAACAAAAGACCTTAGAGATTTGCGCCCGGTAATATAAATATAATATGGTATCCATTCCTGATGCCAGGATATCATCTTCCTGAGTATTTTTCTTGACCCAATCAAATAATTTTTGAAATTCCTTCCAATCTGGTCTCTTTTGACTGGACAAGGGCGTAAAAAACCTGGATAATTGAACTTTTTGTTTTCAATAATGTTTTATTGCATAATTTATGCCATAGATGAATAAAATGAAAATAAGCCCGGCCATGGCGACAATTCTTCCCCCCAAAAGGGGACAGCGGTTCCGGTGCGGTGATATACGTCTGGCAGAAATAGAGGATACAATAAAGGATTTATGGGGATAAAAAAGCGAAAAGGGGGGCATGGCCAGACCAGGATTACTCCAAGATAAATAAAAGCATTATGTTGGATTTAAAAGCAAGATAAGAATTGAACAATGTTCCCTTTGAACGAGATTTCATATCATAATAACTGCCAAAAATTATAAAAATTTTCCCAAGAGTTCCCGTCAAATATAGCAATGACCTCAAAAGCGTCAATGGCGACAGAAAGCCCCTTTTCTAATAAAAACAAAAATAATATAATGGACAAGCCAAAGAGCATTTCTGTCAATAACAGGCTGCTAAAATAGGGGTTTTTTTCTGGCAGGGTGGATCAGGAAGATTAATCATTCGGCAACCTCTCCCTTCTGGAAGGGGTTTTTGCCGTTGCCATGCAGATGCCATCATCATGATAAACTCCCACAACACCCGGAACCATGTGGACATATCCGAAAATAAAGCATAAAATCCCCCATGAAACTGCCATATATCCATCATGAGAAAATTTAAAGTTTATTTTCCTTAAGCCCCAAACCATTGCCACTTCTCTCCTAAGGTTTCCGCCTCAACCCCCGGTGGGCCGGGATCACATCCAGGAGGGCAAAGGGAGTGGCCACGGCGCTGATGGGCTCCCCCACCTGGAGGATGGCCGCCTCCCCCACCGGACCCAGGTGGCCGTCGGCCCGGGCCAGATAACTCAGCCGCCAGGGATCAACGCCCATCACCCGGGCGCAGGTGGCATCCACCGCTGGCAGGTTCCGCCCCAGGACCAGGACCCCCGCCGCCTTGGGGGGACCCATGATGGGGCCGTCCCCCTCCATGCCCACAATACCGTCCACGATGGCGAGATGCGGCCGCACCGTGGCGGTGACGTCCAGGATGCATTGCGGGATGCCGGCCCAGTGCAGCACGTTTTTCGGCCAGCCGTAGTAGCTCCCCGGGAGAACCCCGAAGAGGTTCTTCATGGACAGGGTCACCCCGGCCCAGTGGTGGGTCTTGAGTTTGGCCACGGAGACGACAAAGTCGGCCTCCAGGAGGCTCGCCGGCAACGTCAGATGCCGGAGGCGGGACCAGCCCCCGGCGTTTTTGACCCTCACCCCGTCGTCGTAATTCAGATCCACAAAGGCCAGCCGCTCTGCCCGGAGCATCTCCGCATAGCCGGACTGCTCCAGCACCAGGTGGGTGTCCCGCACGTGGCCGGGACCTTCGGCCACCACCACCTCCCCGGCCCCCATCCTCCGGAATACCTCCGCCGCCGCCCGGATGACCGCCGGGTGGGTGTTGATCTGGGGTTTGCCTTCCGCCGTCTCCACCAGATTGGGTTTGAGGAGCACCCGCCGGCCCTGCACCTCCTCAGCCCGCAGTCCCACCTCCCGGAAGCCCGCCAGCATCAGCCCGGTGAGGTCCATCCCGTAGTCCGGGGCCCGGCCGATGAAGACCCGTTCCGTCCAGGCCCGACGCCGCAGCTGCCGCCTCAGGGCGTATCCCGACCAGGCCAGGGCGGCGCCCCCCAGGGTGCCCAGGACAAAGGCGCGGCGGCTGAGGGTCACATCGTTCCTCCTTCCCACGGGAGAAGGCCGCCCTGGGGGCAGAGGGCCAGCGCCGCCACCGCCAGGGACTCGGTCTCATAGGGCGCCACCTCCTGCCGCCGGAGGCAGGCCCGCAGCCAGGCTTCGGCAGCCGGCGGGCGCTCCCCCCAGGCCGACAGCCCCACTAAGGCCCAGCCCAGGGACCTGGGGGTCCGCAGGCGGGACACCTCCCGATGCAGATACTCCAGGCTGGCGGCCACCTGCGCCCGGGGCACCCCGCGGGCCAGGGCGGTGAGGGCCACCCCGGTGCTGTCCGGCATCGCCTGCAGGGTAACCCCGAAGACCCGGGTGTTGCCGTAATTCCAGCCGCCCTGGGGCAGCTGCCGGTCCAGCAGCAGGCGCCGGCCGTCGTGGACCCGGGGATGGTCCAGGAATCCTGCGGCGCTCAGGGCCAGAAGGGTGAGGGCGGTGGGCTCCACCCAGGAGTGGGTGTCGGCGATCCAGGGCCACCCGGGGATGGCGGTGTCATGCTCGGCGGGATCGTCGGACTTTCGGGGGAAGTGCTTGCCGGTGGCGGCCAGGAGAAACTCCACCGCCCGGCGGCTGGCGGTTTGAAATTCCGGCAGCCCCTGCCAGGCCAGCACGGCCACCGGGGTGGGATGAAAGGCCTCGGGGTGCTGTGGCGAGACCGGGATGCGGCCGTCGGGGAGCTGGCCCGCCGCCAAGCTCGCCGCACCCTCCTGCCAGAGCTCCGCTTCCTGGCCGGCCTGGCGCAGAGCCAGGACCGCCCAGGCGGTGGCGTCGCTGCGGAAGCCGCCCTGCACCCTACTCCGAAACCCGCCCTCCGGCAGGGCCCGCTCCCGGATGGCTCGCACCGCCTCCGCCGGCACCGTTACCCTCCACGGCTATTATGCCAGGAGAGCCCCTCACCGGCAAGGGCGGGGTGAAGGGGCTAATGGAGGTTATATCTTTTCACCTTTGGGCGGGCGGGGCCTGCCGGGCGGCCAGCCTCTGCCCGGTGCGGGTGCCGAGCTGCTCCGGCGGGGCGCCGGCCAGCAGGGCCTGCACCTCGTCATACAGGCGCCGGTTGAGGTCCTCCGCCGGGGCCTCCCCTGTGAGCACGGCCAGAATCTGGGCGGCGATCTCGGGCTCCGTCTCCAGCTCGGCCAGGAGCCCGGCCGCCTCTTCCCGGGGCACCTCCGCCAGCAGCACCGCGGCGAACACCACCTTGGGGTCCCCCCCTTCGGCCTTGAGGAGGTCCGTGGCCAGCGCCAGGGCCTGCTCCAGCCGGGGGGCGGCCGTGGGCTTCAGGCGGGCGCTCACCCGCTCTTTGAGGCGCTCCCGGAAGGTGGCCATGGCCCGGCGCTCCGCCATGAGCTCCGGCACGCACTTGTCGGCGTATTGGCAGTACTCCGCGCAGCCCAGCTCGATTCTGGGGTTGTAAAAGAGGTGGCCGCACCAGGCACAGCGCCGCCTCGTATCATCCTTGAAGAACTCGATCTCGGCCCCGCACTTGGGGCACTCCACCGTGAAGATGTCGTCCGCCTTCCAGAAGCGGGTGTCCTGGCCGGGGCATTTCACCTGCTCCATGCCGTCCTCCTTACGCCGCCTTGACCCGCTGCTGCTGCACCACCTGGCCGGTGGGGGCCAGGGTGCAGATGGTGACCGGCAGGCGCTTGCCCGCCGCCTGCAGGGCCTGCCGCACCGCCTGGATGAGCCCCTGGCAGCAGGGCACCTCCATATTGACGATGGTGATGCCGGTGACGTCGTTCTGCTTCAGGATCTCGGTGAGCTTGGCGGCCTGTTCCTCCAGGTCCTCGAACTTGGGGCAGCCGCAGACCACCGCCCGGCCGGCGAGATACCGGGCATGGAAATCCCCGGCGGCAAAGGCGCTGCAGTCCGCCGCCACCAGGAGTTCTGCGCCCTGAAGGAAAGGCGCCTTCGGGGAGACCAGCTTCAGCTTCACCGGCCAGTGGCTCAAGGCCGATCCCCCGGCCTCCGGGGTGCCCTGGGGGGCAAACTGCCGCATGCGGCTCCCCGGGCAGGCAAAGACCGGCTCCGCGGCCGGGGCCGGCTCAGGGTGGGCCCCCTCCGCTCCCGGGGCCGGCCCCACGAACTCCTCGGCCTCCCGTTCCTCGATGATCAGGGCGCCCTGGGGGCAGGCCCCCAGACAGGCCCCCAGCCCGTCGCAATATCTCTCCGCCACCAGCACGGCCTTGCCCTCGATGATCTCGAGGGCGCCCTCGGCGCAGGAGGGCACGCACAGGCCGCAGCCGTCGCATTTTTCCTGATCGATGCGGATGATCTGCCGTTTGGCCATGTTCTCTCCTTCTGTCACCCGGATCTTTAAGTGACCCTCAGGTCGAAGTCTCCGGATGAGGCTCTTTCTTATGAAAATAACCCGAAAAACGGCGGGCGCCCTGACGTAAGTCAAGCCCGGGGTGAATTATGACAGTTGGAACGATCCTATGGGAGAGGGGGCCAGGGGTCGCCGCCCCCTGCCCCCTCTCCCAAACCCTCTCCCCCAACCCCCTAAGTTTGATTAAGGCATCCGAGGCATTAAGCCTCTATTGCGCCAGATAAGGGAAAATCCGGAGGGCAGTCTGGTGGAGGCGCGGCGGGTCCTCAAACTCCTCCCCATTGCCTCAAAGATCCACTTTCGCCAGATTATCAAATTATTACCGGGCTTGAGACCTCTGGGGCGAAGACTCGGGCAGGAGGACTTGGGCCAGGTGATGGAAGGTGAGGGGGAGGTTTTCCGTTGCGGCCAGGGGCTTGAGATGCAGGAAACAGCCCCAGTCCAGGGAGATGAGGCCGGTGGCGCCGGTGGCCCGGACGGCCTCCAGATACGCCCGGCCGATCTCCCGGGCCAGCCCGGGGTGCTGGCGGTGAAAGACCCCGCCGAAGCCGCAGCAGGAGAAGTGCGGGGACACCTCCGTCAGCCGCAGGCCCTCCACCTGGGACAGCAGCCGGCGGGCCAGGGGGAGGACCCCCAGCTGCCTGGCCTTGCAGGAGCGATGCAGGGCCAAGGTATGGGGATGCCGCGCCTGCCAGGGGAGGGGGCCCAGGGCGGCCAGGAATTCCCCCAGCTCAACGGTGCGGGCCGCCAGGTCCCGGGCCAGGCGGGCTTCGGCCCGGGTCTCCGCCAGCTGCGGGTAATAGCGCCGCACCATCAGGGTGCAGGAGGCGCCGGGGCAGACGACGGCCTCGGCCCCGCCGAAGACCCGGAGGAAGTGGCGCATGAGGCGGCGGGCGGCGGGGAGGTTGCCCGTGGTGAGGGCGAACTGGCCGCAACAGGTCTGCCCCCCGGGGTAATGCCAGGAGACCCCCAGGCGGTTCAGGATGCCGGCTGCGGCCACACCCGCCTCCGGGGCCCATTGATCCACCACGCAGGGAAGGAAGAGTGCCCAAGACATGGCCGTGAGGCGGCAGCGGCTCATCGGGAGGAACCGGGGCCGCCCGGTCCTTCACCTTGACATTATGGGCGAGACACCCCTAAAATAAAAGAAATTTGTGAGCCTTCAGGGAGTTGAGCCCCAGGTCCCATGCCTCACCTGACCCCCGATTTTCCGGCCCAGATCCTGGTGGTGGACGATGACCGGGCCATGCGGGAGGCCTGCTGCCAGATCCTGGCCCGGCAGGGGTTTCAGGTGGAGGCCGCCGCCGACGCCCGCCAGGGGCTGGCCCTGTTGGAAGACCGCTCCTATGACGTCATCCTCCTGGATCTGGTGATGCCGGAGGTGGACGGCCTGGAGGCCCTGAAGCGCATCAAGGCCCTGGACAGCACCTGCGAGGTCATCATCATCAGCGGCTACGGCACCATCCCCTCGGCGGTGGAGGCCATCAAATCCGGGGCTTTCCATTTCCTCTCCAAGCCCTTCGCCCCCGATGACCTGCGCCACCTGGTGGCCCGGGCCCTGGAAAAACGCCGCCTCAACCTGGAGAACCTGGCCCTGCGCCAGGAGCTGAAAAGCCACGAGGACCGGGGGGAGATCATCTATCAGAGCCCGGCCATGGGCCGGGTCATGGAGATGGTGGCCCGGGTGGCGGCCACCGACAGCACCGTGCTCCTCACCGGGGAATCCGGCACCGGCAAGGGGCTGGTGGCCCACCAGATCCACCAGCTGAGCCGCCGGGCCAAACGGCCCTTCATCACCGTGGACTGCGGCACCCTGGTGGAGACCCTCATTGAGAGCGAGCTCTTCGGGCACGTCAAGGGCGCCTTCACCGGTGCGGATGCCAACAAGATCGGCAAATTCGAGCTGGCCCAGCACGGCACCCTCTTTTTCGACGAGATCAGCAACATCAGCCTGGAGGTGCAGGCCAAGCTGCTGAGGGCGGTGGAGGAGCGCAAGGTCTGCAAGGTGGGCAGCCACCGGGTCATCACCGTGGATGTGCGCATCATCGCCGCCACCAACAAGGACCTGACCCAGGCCATCCAGGAGGGCACTTTCCGGGGGGATCTCTTCTACCGCCTCAACGTGGTGAACCTGCATCTGCCCCCCCTGCGGGAGCGCAAGGAGGACATCCCCCTGCTGGCCCAGCATTTCCTGGCCAAATACACCCAGCGCCTGCGCAAGCCCATCCGGGGCATCTCGCCGGAGGTCCTGGAACTCCTGGTGCAGCATGACTGGCCGGGAAACGTCCGGGAGCTGGAAAACACCATCGAGCGCCTGGTGGTGCTGAGCACCGGCCCGGAGCTGGAGGTAACCGATCTCTCCTACGCCGGCTTCTTTCAGGGCCCGGCCCCGGATCGCCCCCCCCTGGCCCTGCGGGACCTGGAACGGGAACACATCCGCCGCATCCTGAAGCGCTTCCCCCACAGCAAAAGCGAGGTGGCAAGGGTTCTGGGCATCGACCGCAAGACCCTGAGGGAGAAGCTGCGGCGCTACAACCTGGAATCCTGAGCCCCGCCCCGGCCGCTGCCTCTTCAGGCCCCCCTCTCACTGAAGACGGTCCTTCCCGGCCCCCCGGCCTGAGGCGATGGGAGTATCCACGCCCGCAGCGCCACCTCCCGCTGAACTCAGCCCTTCCCGGGGCCGCCTTGCATTTCCGCCATTTATGCTTATGTTCAAAACAGGCTGAACCCCAGCCCCCACCTCTTATGAAGGAGGCCCGCCATGGTTCTGGAGCTCAATGACAAGGAAAAGGAGATTGTCAAACACGCCCTGGAGGTCTATCTGAGCGATCTCAGGGAGGAGATCGTCAAGACGGAGGCCCACACCTGGAAGCGCCCCCTGCATGAGGAGGAGGAGGTCATCAAAAAGGTCATCGCCGCCCTCTCCTGAGCGTCACCCTGTTTTCCTCATCTCCTGACCCTTTTGCACCAGGCCCCTATACTTCGGGGCCTGTCGCGTGTCGGCCTCTTGAGCCCTCCCGGGCGTCGGCCTCCCGGAACCGCTCCGGCTTGACGACATCCTCCGGCCTCCTTACCTTGGGGAAAAACCGGGGCCCGCATGACCCCGGCTCAGGAGGTTGCCATGGCCCACATGAAAGCCGTCAGGGCCTGGGCGGTGAGTCTGGACCCCTCCGGCCTCATCGAGATGTCCGAGGAATACGGCCCCGACGCCCTGGAGTTCCTCAACGAGAACCTGGCCAAGGGGGACTTTCAGGTCCTCACCCGCAACACCCAGGGCTATGAAGGGGACATGATCATCGACTTTCCGGTGAGCGGCGGGGAATCCTACCGGGCGTTGGTCCTCCTGGAGAAATGAGGTCCCGGCCGTAAAGGCGCCACAGCTCCCGGCCCTCCTCCAGGCTGGTGTGCCCCTCAAACCGGAAGGGCACCCGGATGAGTCCGGCCATCACCTGGCCCAGGCGGATGCCGCCGCTCAGGCGGTAGCTCACCCGCTCCCGCTCAAGCAGCCGGGGCGCCAGGCTCAGGGCGGCGGGCAGGTCCACCAGGACCGGGAACTCCACCCGGGCCTCCCCCCCGGCCGGCAGGTGCACCGGCCGGGAGCCGGCCCCCCGGGCCACGCTGCGGCCCTCCAGCCACAGGTCGTAGTCGTAGCCGTGCACATCCAGGGGCACCCGGTTGGGGTTGGTGAGCCTCAGCACCGCAAAGACGGGCAGCCGGCCGCCTTGGGGGAGGCCCAGCATGACTCCCTCCACCTCCACCCGGGGGGCCTCGATCTCCCCCTTGGCCAACTGCTGCACGCCGCAGCCCGTCAGGACCACCAATAGGCAAAGTCCGGCTCCCAGGACGAGGCCGGCGGCAAGGCGGATCCCCCGCATCCTGTATCCTCCCCCCTGTTCAGGGAGAAGGGCATTCCCTCCTCCCGTCTTTCTGGTAAAGATTTTCTCTTGACACGATCGTTAACTTTGCCTGTAAAATAAGCCATTCCTCTCCTTCACAATTTCCAGGTCATGCTCACGGAGGGGCCGTCATGCGGACGGTGGGCATCGTGGCGGTCGTCCTGGTCCTGGGCATTTTGGCGGGCCTCTTTGCCGCCTTCGGCCCTCCGGGGCTGTATGCCAGATCCGAAACCCCGGAATTCTGCGCCGGCTGCCACAACATGGCCCCGCAGTATGAGGCCTGGTTCCACGTGGGGGCCCACCGGGGCCTCACCTGTGTGGACTGCCACCTGCCCAATGAGAATTTCCCCCTGCACCTGACCTGGAAGTCCATCACCGGGATGCGGGACCTGATGGAATGGCACCTGGGGCTGGTCTCCGAGGACCCCAGGGCCTCGGAGCGCACCCAAACCTGGATCCAGGCCAACTGCCAGCGCTGCCACGGGGAGGTCATGGCCCGGGTGAAGGAGGACCGCTGGTGCTGGACCTGTCACCGGCAGTTCCAGCACAAAACCTCCGGGGCCGTCGTGGCCCAGATTCCCTGATCAGAAGCGGGAGGGCGTCGGACATGAGACGGAAGATGCTGTGGGCCATGTGCTTAGCGGCCTCCTTCACGGGAGCCCTGGTGCTGTCCTTTGCCTGTGCGCCCCCCAAACCGGAGCCGGTGAAGACCGGCACCATCCCCGACGGCGAGATCAACCCGGCGGTCTGGGGCCAGGTCTATCCCCTGGAGTATGACCGCTGGAAGATGACCAAGGACCCCAAGCCTGCGGGCCTAAGCAAATACAAGCGGGGCTATGACACCGACAAGGTGATCTACGACAAGCTGAGCCAGCTCCCCTATCTGGCCCTCCTATATCACGGCTGGGGCTTCGGCATCGAGTACAACGAACCCCGGGGCCATCACTACATGGTCATCGACCAGCTGGAGATCGACCCCTCTCGCCTCGGGGCCGGCGGCGTCTGCCTGAGCTGCAAGTCCCCCTATGCCAGGGTCCTGGAGGAGAAACTGGGCCCCGAGTACTTCAAGATGAAGTATATGGACGCCCACGCCCAGATCCCCAAGGAGTTCCAGGAGCTGGGGGTGGCCTGCATCGAGTGCCACGACAACAGGACCATGAACCTGCGCCTTTACCACCCCGCGGCCCTGAAATCCTTCCCCTTCCTCGGGCTGGACCCGGCCAAACTCAGCCGCCAGGAGCTGCGCTCGGCGGTGTGCGGCCAGTGCCACGTCACCTACATCATCCCCCGGGACCAGGACATGAAGTCCATGGACCTCTTCTTCCCCTGGCAGGGGAGCAAACCCGGGGACATCTCCATTGAGAACATCATCAGGGTGATCAAAAAGGAGCCCGGCTACTACCAGAGCGACTGGGGCACCGGGGAGTGGACCCAGAAGGTGACGGGCTTCAAGGTGGCCTTCATCCGCCACCCGGAATATGAGTTCTACACCAAAAACAGTGTCCACTACCAGGCCGGGGTGGCCTGCGCCGACTGCCACATGCCCTACATCCGGGTGGGGGCCAGCAAGATCTCCGATCACGACGTCACCAGCCCCCTGAAGACCAATATGCGGGCCTGCCAGCAATGCCACACCGAATCGGCCCAGTGGCTGAAGGACCGGGTCATTGCCCACCAGGACCGCACCATGGCCCTGATGCTGCGCTCCGGCTACGCCACCGCGGTGGCGGCCAAGCTCTTTGAGAAGGTGCATGCCGCCCGGAAAGAGGGCAAGGAGATCGACCAGGCCCTCTATGACCAGGCCAAGGACCTTTATCTCGAGGCCCTCTACCGGGTCATCTATCTCAACGCCGAAAACTCAGTGGGCTTCCACAACCCCAGCGAGGCCGGGCGCATCCTGGGCGACGCCCTGGCCTTCGCCGGCCGCAGCGAGGCCCTGCTGCGCCAGGCCCTGGCCCAGGCCGGGGTGACGGTGCCGGCGGTCATTGACCTGGAGCTGGAGAAATACCTCAACCAGCGGGGCATAAAGCCGCTCCACTACCAGCCGGCGCAGCTCTTTGCCGACCCCTACGGGCTCCAGGAGAGATTGAATCCTGCGGCCTCCCTGGGGCTGCCCGCCGGCCCGCCGCCCAGATAGGCTGGGCATGAGGTAAGCGCCAGGAGGGTGGCATCCCCCCTCCTCCCCTCCCTGGGAGAGAAGGGGACGCGGGGCGGGCCGTTCAAATGATAAAAATCCTCTTGTCCCATCTCATCCCCCCTGGGGGAAAAGGGCAGGGGCGGGGGATTCCCTTGCCCACCGGCCATGTCCAGCCGCCTCCCGGCAGGGGCTCCGCGCCCCGGCTGGGGCCCCCTTTTTCCGTTGACCGGGGCCAGGCTCCCCATTAAACTGTGGCTGATCCCGACTTGAATCCCACGGAAGGAAGGCCAATGATGCCCCGCACCCTGATGGCAGGCGTGATGGTGTGTGCCCTGGCCGCCGGCCTGGCCCTGGCGCAAAACCTCCCCAATCCGGCGGCCGGGGGGAAAAGGGTCTACGAGAACAACTGCGCCGACTGCCATCGCAGCAGCGGCGAAGGCCTGCCGGTGAAATTCCCCGCCCTCAAGGGGAGCGCCTTTGTCCAGGGGGATCCGGAGCAGGTCGTGCAGGTGCTCCTGAACGGCCGCCGGGGGAAGCTGGGCCGCATGCCCGCCTGGCGGGACCGCCTCAGCGACGAGGAGATCGCCGCGGTGGCCACCTATATCCGCAACGCCTGGGGCAACAGGGCGTCGGTGGTGACCCCCGGGGCTGTGGCCGCGGCCCGGAAGGAAAAGTAAGCCGGCGGCAGGGCCCGGGCGGCGGGCGCAGTCAAGGAAGAGGCACACGGGCATAGGCTGCGTCGTCAGGGAGGGCGCTCAGGGCCCCGGGTTCACTCCTGCCCCCACAGCCGCAGTTGCCGGGGCACGGGCGGCCGCGGTGCCCGTCTGCCTTTCTCCCCGCCTTCCCCGGCCCCGTATAACCCCTCCTCCACCTCTCTTACCGCCCGCTCCAGGAGCTCCAGGTAGAAGGCCGCGTCGTAGTCCTCCAGGCCCTCCAGGAAGGGTGCCGCCGCCACCCGGAGCTCCTTGGGGCCGCCTTTGGGTTCCCGGTGCACGTAGCGCACCTTCTCCCCCGGCGCCAGGGTGATGCCCGCCGCCGTGAGCTGCCGGGCCGCCAGGGCCACCGCGGTCTCCACCTTGAAGTCCTCCGGCGCCCGGGAGAGCACCCGGGTGATGACCAGCTCCTGGGGGAGGAGCCCCCCCTCCCGCAGGCGGCGGCGAAAGCCCTCGGCCAGCTCCCGCAGGCGGGGCCTTAAGGCCACCAGCTCCGCCGGGGTGCCGGCCCGGGCCGCCTCCGCCAGCAGGGCCTCCTGGGCCCGGCGGATGACCGGGGGCGTATCCCGGCGCCGGCAGGACAGCCCCCGCACCTTGAGACTCCCGTCTTCAAACACCCCGAAGTACCGGGTGGCCACCGGCCGGGTGGGCTCCTGCCGGGAGGGCAGGAAGGCCAGCCAGCGGTAGACCCCCTCCAGGGCCATGCCCACCCCGGTGGCCCGGGTGATCTTCCGGCAGAGCGCCTCCAGCTCCTCCCGGGTCATGCTCGGCTTCGCAATCCACAGACAGTCCGTCAGCCCGTGCAACACCCGGAAACCCGCCGCCTCGACGATCTCCTTGGCGGTGAGCAGCTTGTCCCGGCCGTGGGCGGTCACCGCCTCATGGGCCTCGATGCGCCCGAAGCGGGCATTCTTGTAGCCCAGATAGCCGAAGCAGGTCACCAGCATCCATTTCAGGGCGTTCTGCCGCTCCCGGTAGGACTCCGCCAGCTCCGGCTCCACCTCCCGGGCCCGGGCCTTCAACCGGGCCCGCAGCTCCAGCAACGGCCTCAGCACCCGGGGCACCAACCCCTCCCGCCGCCTACAGAGGTGATAACCGGCCTCGGGGACGGGGTGACGGGGAAGGGGGCCAGAGGTCGCAGACCCCTGCCCCCTCCCCCGCGCCCCCACCCCCACCCCCTGATGGGAAAGGAAATCTGACTGGGGCCGGTGCCGCAGGCTCCGGCCCCAGTCACACCCAGCCGCGGGTTGGGGAGGGGGGTGCGGGGGG
>CALEAV010000015.1 GCA_937943575.1 uncultured bacterium
GGGGGACTGGCGGCCCCCCTTGCCCTTCCCGTCACAGAAGCAGGCCCCATCATTTTTCCTCCCGGCCCTTTCCGGTGTCAGCCGTCCCGGGCGTGCTGGCGTTTTTTCCCCGTTCGGTTATGCTGCCGCCTCAGATCCGGGGCGTTGCCTGTCCCCGGAAATCCACTTTCGGAGGATGAAGATGGCTCATCCATGCGACTGCGGCGGCGACTTCCGGGAGGCCGGCCCCTGCCGGCTCTCGCCCTGCCGGGCCACCGTGCTCACCGTCCTGGAGACCCAAGACGACCGGGTCCCGGAATGGATCCGGCTTCTCCCCCGGGGCCAGGTCCCCCTGGGGGACGGCCGGGAGCCCCTGGTGGTGGACGAGGAGGCCCTGGCCGCCATGGTGGCCCACTTTGAGGAGCGGGGCCTGGACCTCGTGGTGGACTACGAGCACCAGAGCCTCACCGGGCAGAAGGCCCCGGCCGCCGGCTGGATCAGGGAGCTCTCGGCCCGGGAGGACGGCCTCTGGGCCCGGGTGGAATGGACTGACGCCGCCCGGGAGCATCTCGCCGCCCGGGAGTACCGCTACTTCTCCCCGGTCCTGCGCCTGGAGGAGAAAACCCGGCGGCCCCTGGCCCTGCTCCAGGCGGCCCTCACCAACACCCCGGCCATCAACGGCCTGGCGCCCCTGGTGGCCCGGTTCCACCCCGATCCCGCCGACCCGGCCCCGGAGAGAGACGACCCCTGGAGGGAGGTGGCGGCCCTCCTGGGACTGGAGCCGGACGCCGGCCCCTCCCGCATCCGGGGGACGCTCATGGCCCTCAAGGACAACCTGGAGCAGCTCCACCGCACCCGCCAGGAGATGGAGGCCTTGAGGGCCCACCTCCGGGAGCAGGAGATCGCCGCGGAGGTGGAGGCGGCCCTGGCCTCGGGCAAGATCCAGCCCTGCCAGGAGGAGAGCGCCCGCATCTTCGCCCGCCACGATCTGGAGGCCTTCCGCAGCTACATCCGCAACGCCCTGCCCCAGGTGCCCATCGGCCAGCGCTTCACCCTGGCGAAGGACACCCCCTCTTCCTCCGGGGGCGAGGCGCACCTCACTCCCCGCCAGCTCTTCATCTGCCGCAGCCTTGGCATCACCCCCGAGGCCTTCCAGGCCCGGCGGGCCCGGCTGCAGGCCGAGGAGCTCCTTTAAATGCACGCATCCCACTCTCTCCGTCGCCCCTCTGGCAGAGGGGCACCCCGGCCCACCCGGCCGCGGCAAACCCAGCGGGGCAGGCGGTGAGGCTCCTGGAACCCTTGCCTCTGCTCCCCGACCCATCTTCCATATCAGGAGGCGGACATGATCATCGACGCGCAGGCAGTCAGCGATCTCTATGTGGGGTTCTCCACCGTGTTCCACCGGGCCTTTGAGGCCGCCGAGGTCTGGCACCCCCAGGTGGCCATGACCGTCCCGGCCAAGACCCGCATCCTGGACTACAAATTCATGCTGGACTTCCCCATGGTGCGGGAATGGATCGGCGACCGGGTGGTGCGCTCCCTGGCCGGCAAATCCTACCAGATCGCCACCCGGGACTGGGAGGCCACCATCGAGGTGGACAGAAACGACCTGAAGGACGACCAGATCGGGCTTTATGCCCCCATGGTGGCCGCCCTGGCCGAGGAGGCCCGCAGCCACCCGGACCGCCTCATCGCCGAGCTGATGCTCCGGGGCTGGGAGGAAACCTGCTTCGACGGCCGGCCCTTCTTCGCCCCCGACCACCCCGTGGGGGAAGGCACCGCCTCCAACGACGGCGGCGGCGACGGGGTGCCCTGGTTCCTCCTGGACACCCGCCGGTCCATCAAGCCCTTCATCTATCAGCTCCGCCAGCCGGTGCAGATCACCCGCATGGACGCCCGGGATGACGAAGCGGTGTTCATGCGCCGGGCCTACCGCTTCGGGGTGGACGCCCGCTACACCTGCGCCTATGGCCTGTGGCAGCTGGCCTACGGCAGCCGCCAGACCCTCAACCCCACCAACTACGCCGCGGCCCGGGCCGCCATGATGAGCCTTAAAAACGCCGACGGCCGGCCGCTGCGGATCCGGCCCGACCTGTTGGTGGTGCCCCCCTCCCTGGAGGCCGCCGCCCGGGAGATCCTGGAAAACCGCTACCTCTCCGGCGGCTCCACCCTCAAGACCAACGTCTGGCAGGGAAGCGCCCGCCTCCTGGTGGCCCCGGAACTGGCCGGCTGATCATCATCCGCGGGGGCCGGGGGAAAGAGCCCCTGCCCCCGTTCACGTCCCCACACCCCGGGGAAGTCCGACGGGGGACCGCCCTTTCGCTGGGCCTCAGCCCACCTCCCCAGCCCCCGAATGATGACGGAAGGGGAGTCGGCAAAGGAAGGGCAAAGGCCCGGCCTGCCCCCCGGCCATCCCCACAGCTACGCCAGCCCCAGCCGTTCCTTGAGGCCGGCCCACCAGGAGGGGCTGTCCCCCTTTCCCGGGGCCCCGCCCCCTGCCGGGTAATACCCGCCTGCGTCCTCCGCCGTCTTGTTCAGCACCGTGCCCAGCACCGGAAAGTCCCGGAGCAGCTCCAGGGACTGGGCCAGGTCCTCCCGGGTGGTGCGCCCCTGCTCCACCACCAGGATGATGCCGTCCGCCCGGGGTGCAAAGGCCAGGGCGTCGGCATACGGCAACAGCGGCGGCAGGTCAAAGATGACATAGCGGTCCGGGTAATAATGCTTCAGCTCCTGCACCAGGGCCGCCATCATGGGCGAGCTCACCAGCTCCGCCGCCTCCGCCACCGGCCGCCCCCCGGGCAGCAGCACAAACCGGGGAAAGCCCTCCGGATGCAGCAGCAGCTCCGGGATGGTGCGCTCCCCCCGCAGGTAATCCGCCAGGCCCGCCTCCGGGGTGAGCCCGAAGAGGGTGTGCACCGTGGGGTGGCGCAGGTCCGCATCCACCAGCAGCACCGTGGTGTCCACCTCCCGGGAGAGGCTCACCGCCAGGTTCACCGCGGTGAGGGTCTTCCCCTCCCCGGGATGCGGCCCGGTGACCATGAGCAGGTTTTTCCCTTCCGCCCGGGTGCGCTGCAGGATCTGGGTGCGCAGCAGCTTGTAGGCCTCCAGCACCGGGTCGTGTTCCCCCGGGGTGATGACCCGGTGCCGCCTGAGCCACCGGCCGTCCACCGGCACGGTGCGGGTGACGGTGTAACGGATCTCCCCCACCGGCGTCCCCGGCGGCGGCAGGGGCGGCTCCGCCTCCGGCGGGCGGGGCGCCTCGGCCGACGACGGCTCCCCGGAGGTCAGCTGCCGGGCCTTTTCCAGGGCCTTGTCAATGAAGCTCACCATCCCTCCCTTGGCCTCAGGTGAGGCGGTGGAGCACCCGCCCCAGTTTGGCGGTGAGGATCCACAGGTCCATGATGAGGAAATGAAAGACCGCCAGCCCCAGAACCAGGGTCAGTCCCGCCGCAGTCCACAAAAGCCGCCGGCGCCGGGCCAGCCGCTCCCGATCCTCCTGGGTGAGGATGCGGCTGATGCGGGCCAGAACCGGCAGGCCGCTCAGCCAGGCCAGCTCCTCGGCGCTCTTGATGGAGTGGTCCAGGTGTTCGCTCAGGGCCACCAGCCCCAGGCCGCCCATCATCCCCAGGAGCGCCCCGGCCAGCAGGATGAGGAGCCGGTTGGGCGCCACCGGCTTTTCCGGATAGACCGCCGGGTCGATGAGGGTGAAGCGCTCCGCCTTCTGGGCCTCCTCCATGCCCTCGGCAATGCGGGCCTCCAGAATCTTGTTCATGATCTCCTGGTGCTTGGCATGGGCGTTCTGGTAATCCCGGGTGAGGGCCAGATACTCCTGCTCCACCTGCGGGGTGCGCTCCAGCCGCTGGCGGTACATCCTCAGCTTGCCCTCCAGATCGGCCCGCTGCCTCTTCAGGGCGGCGATGTCATTGAGGGTGGCCTGGAGATTGGTCTGTAGCGAAATGTAGGAGGGGTTCTCCGGCTGCACCGGCGGTGGGCTGGCCCCCTCCGGCAGCTTTTTCAGTTCGGCGATCTCCCGTTTCAGCTTGGCGATCTCCGGGTGGTCCTCGCCGTAGCGCCCCTGTTTCTGGGCCAGCTCCGCCTCCAGCTGCGTGAGTTTCTGGCGCTTCAGGGCCGGTGGGGCCCCGGAGGTGCCCACCACCTTCTCCAGCTCCGCCATCTCCCGCTTCACCTTCACCACATCCGGGTGCTCCGGCGAATAGCGGGAGGTCAGGTCCACCAGGGCCACCTGCAGATACTTCAGCCGGGAGTGCGGATCCATGACCCGCTCCCCGGTGCCGCTGATGATGGGGCTGTCCGGCTTCACCGTGGCCAGCTGCCCCTCCAGGTAGATCCTGCGGTCCTCCGCCGCCCGGATCTGAGAGGTGACCTGGTCGATCTCCCGCTCCAGCCGCTCCGCCTGGCTCAGGTTGAACTGGTAGAGCTCCGGCAGCACCCCCTCGTTTTTCGCCTTGAAGTCGCTGATCTTCTCCCCCAGGGTGCGGATGCGCTCCTGGATCTCCCTGAGCTCCGCCTCCAGGAACTGGGTGGTGGTCTTGGCCTGTTCCTCCCGGATCTTGAGGTTCTCCTGGAGGTAGAGGGAGGCCAGGGTGCTGGCCACCTTCAGCACCTGGTCCGGATTCTCGCCCCGATAGGCCACGGTGAAGGCGATGGTGATGCCCCCCTGATCCTGGCCGCCCCGGCGGCGGCGCTTCCCTTCCCCCATCTCGGCGCCGATGGTCTCCACGGCAATGTCCTTGCGCATCCGCTCCACCACGGCCTCCATGGGCGCCTTCTGCCTCAGCCGGGCATAGAGGTCGAACTGGCGGATGATCTCCACCAGCCGGGCCCGGGAGAGAATCTGCTGGCTCAAGCTCTGGATGCGCTGCTCCGCAAATCCCGTCACCGTGGTGCGGACAAACTCCGGCGGGATCTGCTGCTCCTCAATGAGAATGGTGGATTTGGCCTCATACACCGGCGGCCACACCAGGGCCACCACCGCCGCGGCGAGCAAAATGCCCACCGCCGGCAGGAGGAAATACCACCTGCGGGCCGCCAGAATCCGCCAGTAATGCCTCAGGTCCTGTTGTGCTTCCATAGTGTTTGCTGGAAAAGGGGTTTTCCGGTGGGGCCATGGGGCTCCTTGCCCCGGCGGGCGGGGCCGGTTGCCCTCCCTTCAGCGCTGCCAGTGCCACGGCCAGCTGTAGCTGAGATACAGCCACACCTGGTGCCGGTGGGTGTTTCTGTCCGCCTGCAGGTCCTCCCGGTAGCCGAAGCGGTAGCCGGAGGTCAGGGTCAGCCTCTCCGTCAGCTGGTAGCCCACCTGGGGCCCCAGACTGAAGACCAGGTTCTCATAATCCCTCTCCTCCCGGGAGGAGGTACTGTAGTAGAGGGAGCCGTCCACCCCGGCCTTCAGCCGTTCCGTGAGGGCGTGGTCCAGCCCGACGAAGGCCCGGTAATACTCCAAAAGCCGCCCGCCCCCGGAGGGCGCCTCGGTGCGGTTGACCCCGGCGGTGAGACTGGTGCGGGGCCAGCGCCGGGTGGCGGCCAGCTCCACAAAGGGGCCGGCCTGCACCCTGGTCTCCGGCCGGATGACCAGAAGACCCCCGGGCCCCCGCTCTCCCACCTGCTCCCGCAGCCGGGTGACATTGACCCCCGCCAGGGCCGTGAGGCCGAAGTCCTCCGCCACCTTATGCTCCACCCCCGCCGCCACATTCAGGGTCCGGTAGCGGCTGCCGCCCTCGGAGTAGTCCACCGCCTGGCCCGCCACCACCGCCCTCAGGGTAGTGCGCTCGTTGGCCAGCAGGTGCCCGTACCCCAGGCTCAGCCGGTGGGTGGTGTAATCCCGAAACTCCGGGTCCTGGTAAATCACCTGGCCGAAGCCATATTCCAGGCTCAGGGTGTCCCGCTCCGTCAGCTGATACGCCAGCCCCGGACCGAGGCGGTAGGACTGCCGGGGCCGGCGGGTGATGATGAAGCCGGCTTCAGTGAGCTCCTCCTGCAGGGTGGAATCCAGGATGTAGGAGCCGCTGAAGGTCACCCCCAGCCGGGGCAGCACCTGCCGTCTGCCCGTCAGGGAGAAGTATTGGTCTATTTTATCCAATTCGGAGTTTTTCAGGTAGTGCATGCCGGTGAGGGCCAGACGCCCCGTGTACTGGCTCACCTCGCTCGTGTAGGTGAAATCCACCGACGGCCAGGCCTTGAGGATGAGATCGCTCAGGCGGTTCCGGAAGGAGTAGTTGAGGTTGCTGTCGAATTCCCCGCCCAGACGGATCTGCGGAACGACGGCCCAGTCCGCCCCCATAGCCTGGAAAGGCCAGCAGGCCCAAAACGCCGCCCAGGCAAGCAGCAGCCCGGCAAGCCCCTGCCGCCCCCGTGCCGTAACGCCCCCCCCTCGCATCTCTGCCGTCACCCCCGGCGGGACGGGCGCCGCCTCCACACGGGCCGCCCTTCCCCCTGTTTCCTGTCCTCCCCCATGGCAGTGGTCCGTCAGGGCACCACCACCACATCCCCGGGAAGGAGCACCCGGTTCTGCTCCAGGTTCCGGCCCCGGGCCACTTCCTTGTAGTTGAAGGGCAGGGTCTGCTCCCTGTCCCCGCTTTTGCGCAGGATGACGATGCGCCCCGGCGCCGCGAAGGGCGTCAGCCCCCCGGCCATGGCCAGGGCCTGCATCACCGTCACCGGCCGCCCCGCCACGTATTCCCCGGGCTTCTGCACCTTGCCCACCACGTAGATCTTGTAGTGCTGGGCCTTGAGCAGCAGCACCGTCACCTGGGCGTCGGTGACGAACTTCTCCAGGCGTTTGGAGATCTCCTCCCGCAGGTCCTTGACGGTGCGGCCCGCAGCCTGGACCTCCCCGATGAGGGGATAGGAGATCTTGCCGTCCGGGCGGATGACCAGCTGCCTGGTGAGCTCCGGCTCCTTCCAGACCGAGATCTCAATGGCGTCCTCCGGCCCCAGGAGGTAGGTGTCCACCTCCACCACCTGGGCCTGGGCCGCCTCGATGGCACTTTGCGGGCTTAAGCCCGGGGCACAGGCCGGGCCCGCCAAAAGCAGACCCGCCAGTCCCCACCCCAGGAAAAACCGTGTCACGACCCCCGCCAGCCTCTTATCCCTTGCCACTGTCGTCGCCCCCCGCCCGGGCCGGTCTTTCACCTTTTCTCCTGCCTTTCCTGATGCTAATATAAGATTTTCCCGCGGGCGTCAAGCCGCTTCCCCCCGGCCCATGACCAGCACCGCGGCGCCGCTCAGCCTCCCCTCCCTCAGGCGCCTTAAGGCCTCGTCGGCCTCTTCCAGGGGAAAGAGCTCCACCTCCGGCCGGATGGGAATCTCAGGCGCCAGGGTCAGGAACTCCTCCCCGTCCTGCCGGGTGAGGTTGGCCACCGACCGCACCACCCGCTCCCCCCACAAAATGGCATACGGGAAGGAAGGGATGTCGCTCATGTGGATGCCGCCGCACACCACCACCCCGCCCTTCGCCACCGCCTTCAGGGCCAGGGGCACCAGGGGCCCCACCGGCGCAAAGATGATGGCCGCGTCCAGCTCCTCCGGCGGCGGCTCCGTCGAGTCCCCGGCCCACACCGCCCCCAGCCGCCGGGCGAACTCCTGGGCCTCCGTATCCCCGGGCGAGGTGAAGGCAAAGACCCGCCGGCCCTGGTAACGGGCCACCTGGGCCGCCAGATGCCCCGCCGCCCCGAAGCCGTAGATCCCCACATTTCGCCCCTCCCCGGCCAGCCGGTAGGAGCGGTAGCCGATGAGCCCGGCGCACAGCAAAGGCGCCACCCGCTCATCCTCCAAACCCTCGGGCAGAGGGAAGCAAAACGCCGCCTCGGCCACGGCATACTCCGCATAGCCGCCGTCCAGGGTGTAGCCGGTGAAACCGGGCGCGTCGCACAGGTTCTCCCGGCCGGCCCGGCAGTAGCGGCACTCCCCGCAGGTGTGTCCCAACCAGGGGACGCCCACCCGCTGCCCCGGGCTGAACTGGCGCACCCCCTCCCCCACAGCCGCCACCCGTCCCACAATCTCATGCCCCAGAATCAACGGCAGCTTGGGGGAGGGCAGGTCCCCGTCATAGACATGCAGATCGGTGCGGCACACCCCGCAGGCGCTCACCTCCAGCAGCACCTGCCCCGGCCCCGGGGCGGGCACCGGCAGCTCCCGGAGTTCCAGGGGGCCCCCCACCCGGGGAAGCACCATGGCCCGCATCATCTTTGGGATCGTCATCTTCGCTGCTTATCATTAAAAGGGGAGGGCGGCAGGGACCCGCTCCCTGTGCCTCCCCCCGTCTCCCTTCACTTCGCCAGGGTGAACCTGCCCCCCTTCACCTCCACCATCACCATGGAGTCCACCCCCAGGCCGTTGTGGTCCTCGGGGCTCAGATTGTAGATCCCGGAGACCCCCACATACCCCCGGGTCTGCTCGATGGCCTCCCGGAGCTTCTTCGGGTCGGTGCCCGCCTTCTTCATGGCGTTGGTGATGAGGTAGACGGCGTCCCAGGCGTAGCCCGAGTGGGTGTTGATGGGGAACTGCCGGTCCAGCCCCGCCTCCTTGTAGAGTCGGATGAACTCCTGGATCACCTTCTTCTGGGGGTCGGTGTCCGGCAGCTCGTCCGCCACCATCAGCTTGGTGGCCGGCATGCGGTCGCCCTCGGAGGCCGGCCCCGCCAGCTCGATGTATTTGGGATCCGGCTGGCCGTGGCACTGGAAGAGCGGCAGGGTGATCCCCAGCTGCGCCTTGTTCTTGGCGATGATGGGCCCCGCCGGCCCCACCGTCCACACCACGATGGCCTCCGGCCGGGCGTTTTTGATCTTGGTGAGCTGGGCCGTCATGTCGATGTCCTTGGGCCCGAAGGACTCCTCCGCCACAAAGGTGAGGCCGTACTCCGGCGCCAGCTTCTTCAGCCACACCACCCCGTCCTTGCCGAAGGGGTCGGTGGCATACATCAGCCCCAGCCTGGTGAGCTTCTGGTCCTTAAGGTAGGAGAACAGGCGGGCCACCGCGGTGGAGGAGCGCTGCGGCGATTTGAAGATGTAGGTGAAGGGCCCGGTCTCGGCCATGATGGGCGGATCGCCCCCCACGGTCATGACGATGGGGATGCCCGCCTCCTCCACGATCTTCTTCACCTGCATGCCCTCGCCGGTGGAGGTGGGCCCGATGATGGCCGCCACCTTGTCCTGGTGGATGAATTTCTTGGCGATGCTGGCCGCCTTGGCCGGGTCGCTCTCCGTGTCCCCCATCACCAGCTCCAGGGGCCGGCCGTTGATCCCCCCCTCGGCGTTGATGCGTTTCACGGCCAGCTCCGCCACCAGCTTGGTGGGCGTGCCGATGTGGGCCTGGGGCCCGGACAGGGCAAAAAAGGCCCCGATCCTGATGGGCTCCGCGGCCCAGGCCGGGCCGGCCGCCAAACCCGTCAGAAGTAGCGCTGTAAGGATGATGCTCCCTCGCCGCATGTCCTCCCTCCTCAGGCTGCAACCTTGGGCGCCCCCTGGCGCCGCCAGCCCCACCTTACCGGGAGATGCGGGAGATTGTCAATCGGAAAGCCCGCCCCTCAGCCGCCCAGGGCCCCTTACCGCCACCCCGGGCTCCCCGGGGGGCACCCCGGGGCGCAGGTGGGGTCAGAGCCCCACCAGAACTGCGCGCCCATGGGTTCCGGCGACGGCGGCGGCATATAGACATACCCTTCCAGACTGCCGCAGCCCGCCAGGTGGAGAAAAGCCAGGGCCATAAGGGCCCAGACGGTCATGCGCCTCATCAGTCTCTCCCGTGCCGTGATGGCGGATACGGGGCCATCTCCGGGTATGCTCACGGCCCGGGGGAAGGTCTTCCCCGCCCCCCGGTCGGCAGCGCCCGCCGGGGCCAAGGCCCCGCCCCGTCAAATCACCGAATCCGTGATGCGCTCATCAAAGATGCGTTTGCTTTTGCGCTCCGAGCGCGGCAGGGTGCCATAGGGCACAATCTCCACCTCCGGCGTCACCAGGAGCTTGCGCTTGATGCGGTAGCGCACCTCCCGGGAGAGCTCGTCCACCCGCCCCGGCTCCACCCCCTCGCCCCGCTCCACCCTGAGGAGCATGTGGTCCCGGCCGCCCTCGTCCCTACTGAGGTGCACCTGGTACTCCGACCCCAGCCCCGGGATGTCGGAGAGGATCCGGTCGATGCTGGAGGGGTAGATGTTCACCCCCCGGAACTTGAACATGTCGTCGGTGCGCCCCAGGATGCGGGAGTGCCGGGGCAGGATGGTGCCGCAGGTGCAGGGGCCCGGAATGATGCGGGTGATGTCCCGGGTGCGGTAGCGGATGAGGGGGGCGGCCTCCTTGCACAGGGTGGTCACCACCATCTCCCCCCACTCCCCGTCGGGCAGGGGCTCCAGGGTGTCGGGATCGATGATCTCCAGGATGTAGTAGTCCGCCCAGTAGTGGATGCAGTCATGGTGGGGGCACTCCATCCCCGTCCCGGGCCCGTAGAGCTCCGTCAGCCCCGGTATGTCGAAGAGCTCCACCCCGCCCAGCAGCTCCGACATCTTGCGCCGCATGGAGACGCTGGAGCGCTCCGAGCCGTAGATCACCTTTTTCAGAAAGATCTTGTCCGTCAGCCCCCGGCGGTGCACCTCCTCGGCCATGAGCAGACCCATGGAGGCGGTGCAGCACAGCACGGTGCTCTGCAAATCCACCAGAAACTCGCACTGCAGGTCGATGTTCCCCGGGCCCACCGGCAGGGCCATGGCCCCCAGGCGCTCGCAGCCCGCCTGGAAGCCCACCCCCGCGGTCCACACCCCGTAGCCCACCGCGATCTGCACCCGGTCCAGGGGCGTCACCCCGGCCATCTCGTAGGCCCGGGCAAAGAAGTGGGCCCAGTCGTCCACGTCCTTCTGGGTGTAGCACAGGATCTTGCGCTTCCCGGTGGTGCCGCTGGAGGCATGGATGCGCACGATCTGCTCAAAGGGCACCGACCGCAGCGGAAAGGGATACTGGTCCCGCAGGTCCTCCCCGGTGGTGAAGGGCAGACGCCGCAGGTCGTCCAGGGAGCGGATGTCCTCGGGCCGGATGCCCGCGGCCTCCAGCCGCTCCCGGTAGAAGGGGGAGCCTTCGTAGGCATGACGCACCGTCCATTTCAGGCCCGCCAGCTGGTGGGCCCGAAGCTCCTCCTCGGTGCGCAGGAAGGGCATGAAGGTGCTAGTCATGGCAGGTTTCACCAGACGGATATTGGTCAGGCCGGCCGCGCCCAGGCGGCTGGCTGCGGGGTTGTCGGCGCTGGCTGCGCCCAGAAAGGCCCGGCGCAGCTCCGGATCCACCAGCAGGCGTTCGCTCTCCCCCTGGCCCACCAGACGGCCGTTGGCCAAAAGATACGCCCGGCGGGAGGCGGTGAGCGCCCGGGCGGCGTTCTGCTCCACCAGGAGAATGGTCACCCCGGCCCGGGCCAGCTGGTGGATGATGTCAAAGATCTCATCCGCCACCAAGGGCGCCAGCCCCAGGCTGGGTTCATCCAGCAGGAGCAGCCGGGGCTGCGCCATGAGGGCCCTCCCCAGGGCCACCATCTGCTGCTCGCCCCCTGAAAGGGTGGCGGTGGGCTGCTCCAGGCGCTCCGCCAGCCGGGGGAAGCGGGCCGCCACCCTCTCCAGCCGGGCCTGCCGCTCCCGGCGCCCCACCTTAAGGGGCAGGGCCCCCAGCTCCAGGTTCTCCCGGACCGTGAGGTCGCCGAACATCTCCCGGCCTTCGGGGACCAGGGCCACGCCCGCCGCCGCCAGGGCCGCCGGGGAGGCCCCGGTGATCTCCCGACCCATGAGGAGGATGCGGCCGCCGGAGACCGGCACCAGGCCCATGATGGCCTTCAGCAGGGTGCTCTTGCCGGCGCCGTTGGCCCCCACCAGCGCCACCGTCTCCCCCGGCCGCACCCCCAGGGAGACCCCAAAGAGCGCCTGGGCCGCGCCGTAATGCACCGTCAGGTCCTGAAGCTCCAGCAGGAAAGGGGAGGTGCTCGTCGGCATGGTCTGGGGGGATTATAAACGGCCGCCTCCCCTCTGACAAGGGCGGTCGCCGCCGCAGGCGGCTTCAAGGGGGGCTGAGGGAAAAAAAACCGGGCCCCATTGAATCCCTTCCCTCACGATTTATAATAGAGGGAACAGCCGGAAAAGAAACGGTTGTTGAACTTACATACCGACGGCCGGTCACACCCGACTTTCGGGCCGATCGGCCCGCAAAGCCACCATACAGACCTGTAAGGAGAGGCAGTATGCTGACGGAATATGGCGTCGACACCTTGGGAGCCCCTTCCGTGGACCCGGACAAGGTGGTCACCGCAATCTTTTCCCACCCGTATCACGGCCGCCTGATTGAGCGGGTGATCCTCTGGGTGCAGCCCTACATCGTTTACAAGGGCGAGCGCTACAAGCTCACCTGGTGGGGCGGCGGCTCGGCGTATTATCAGCCGGTCCCCATGAGCTCCTGAGCCTGACCGGAATGCCTGACCCGGGGCGGGCCATGGAGCCCGCCCTTTTTGCGTCCGGGCGACGGAACTTGTCCGCCGCCTCCCATACATAACGGTGGAAGAACCGCCGTCCCCCTTCCCGCCTAAAAGGTAAAGACCTGGGCCTCCGCGGCGATCTGGATCAGGGTCACCCCGGTGCTGATGCTGCATCCCGGGGGCAGGTCCTCCTCCCCCACCAGCCGGGCCTCGGCGCAGGGCTTGCACACCAGGATCCGGGCCCCCTGGTCCACCAGGAATTTCCAGTAGCCCATCAGCTCGTCCCCGGTGGGGGCCTTGAGGCGCTCCGCCAGCGACAGATTGGTGAAATAGACCGCATCGTCCACCAGAAAGACCGTCACCTCGTGGCCCTGCTCGGCGGCAATCTTGGCGAACTGGAAGCAGCGCACCGCCCGGGTGGGGTCCTCCGGGCCCCGGGTCAGAACAAAGAGAAACTTGCCCATCCCTCCTTCCCTCCTTGGGGGAATCTCAGGGGGGGCCTTCCGCCCCCTCCTCTCCGGCAATACACCAGCTTTGCCCCCGGCACAAGAGGAAACCCTCCCCCTGGAGGGCCGCCAAAAGCCGCCGCACCCGCGCCGGCTCCCGCCCCAGCCTCGAGGCCACTTCCTCCACGGTGAGCCTCGGGGTGGCCAGCAGGGTCCGCAGGATCTCCCCCCGCACCTGGCGGTCCGAGCCGCCGTAAGGCGCCTGACGCTTCCTCAGGCCGTTCCCGGCTCCCGTCTGCGACTTCAGGCCCACCCCGTAGTCCATCAGGGCGTAATACCACTCCCTGACCCTCCGCCGGTCCAGGGTCCGGGCCACCAGCGGCAGAAGCTCCCGGTCCGGCACACGGGCCTCCCCCGGGAAGAAAAAGTGCCGGAAAACCCGGCGGATGTTGGTCTCAATGAAGGCCACCGGCCGCTCGTAGGCAAAGGCGCACACCGCCCCGGCGGTGGCCGGCCCGATGCCGGGAAGGCGTTCAAGTTCCTGCGGCTCCGGTGGCAGCCCCCCGCCATGCTGCTCCAGCACCAGACCGGCGGTCTCCTTCAGGGCCAAAGCCCGCCGGGGATAGCCCAGCCCCTGCCACACCTCCAGGACCCGGGAAAGGGGCGCCCGGTAAAGGGCGGCAAAATCCGGAAAGGCCGCCAGAAACACCGGGTAGCGGGGGAGCACCCGGGCCACCGGGGTCTGCTGCAGCATGATCTCGGAGACGAGAATGGCGTACGGGTCCCGGGTCTCCCGCCACGGCAGCCGCCGGCCATGCACAGCATAGTACCGGTAAATCTCCCGGCGGAAGCGGGCAATCTCCCCAGGGCTCAACGAGACCGGTTCCCCCTCTCTCTGTGACTTCCAGATGAAGGCTGGCCTGAGCTTGGGCATGGCAGAATGATTGATGCGGGGATTCCAGGGGAGCGGCAGCTCCCTCGGCCCTCCCCGCCAACCACCCCCTTATCTGGGGTGGGGGGTGAGGTCGTGGCAGAGCAGGCAGGGGTCAACGCTCCCTGGCCCCCTCTCCCACAAGCCATTCTCACCCTATGCGGTGACGCTCATGCGGCCCAGATACGCCTCCAGCACCCGGGGGTCCCGCTGCACCTCCTCCGGGGTGCCCAGGGCGATGCGCCGGCCGCCGTCCAGCACCACCACCACATCGCTCACCCCCATGACCAGATCCATGTCGTGCTCCACCAAAAGCAACGTGCGGCCCTGGCGCCTAAGCTGCCGGATGAGGCCCGCCACCTCGGCGGTCTCCTGGGAGTTGAGGCCGGCCACCGGCTCATCCAGCAAGGCCAGCGCCGGCTGGGAGACGAAGACCCGGGCCATCTCCAGGCGCTTTTTGTCGCCGTAGGGGAGTATCCCCGCCGGCCAGTCGGCCTTCCCCCCCAGACCGAAGGCGTCCAGGGCCTCCAGGGCGGCCAGCTTCAGGCGCCGCTCCCGGTGGCGGAGCCTGGGGGTCCGCAGGAGCGCCTCGGCAAGGGAGACGCCGGCCTGGGGCGTAAGACCCAACAGCACATTGTCCAGCACCGTCAGCCGGGGAAAGAGACGCAGGTTCTGAAAGGTGCGGGCCACTCCCAAAGCGGCGATCTCATGGGGCGCCAGGCCCGCCAGCTCCCGCCCCTGGAAAAGGATGCGCCCCCCGTCCGGCCGCACCACCCCGGTGAGGCAGTTGATCAGGGTGGTCTTGCCGGCGCCGTTGGGCCCGATGAGGGCGGTCACCGTCCCCCCATGGACGGGAAAACTCACCCCCGCCAGGGCCGGCACGCCCCCGAAGTTCTTGCTCAGCCCCTGAATCTCCAGCAGGGGCGGCCCCGCCGGCCCCCTCATGAGGCCTCCCCCCTGCCTGCAACCCGCCTCCTGGCCCAGGTGAGGCGCAGGTGATCCCAGAGGCCGGTCACCAGCCCCTGGGGCAGAAACATCAGGATCAGCACCAGAACCAGGCCGTGGATGAGATCGAAATAGGCCTCCAGGAACTCCAGATAATAGGGCAACAGGGTGACCACCATCACCCCCAGAAGGGTTCCCCACACCGAGCCCAGGCCCCCCACCACCACCATGATCACCAGGTCCAGGGATTTAAAGATGCTGAAGCCGTCGGGGTTGACGTAGTGGTAGTAATGGGCGTAGAGGCTCCCCGCCACCGCGGCAAACACCGCCGACAACACAAAGACGCGCACCTTTTCCCGCCGGACATGCACCCCCAGGGTGGCGGCAGCCACCTCGTCCTGGGCCAGCGCCGCCAGGCCCCGGCCCACGCCGCTGCGCATCAGATTGAGGCAGGCGGTCACCCCCAGGAGGACCCCTCCCCACACCAGGTAGAAAAACCGGAGTTCCGTGTCGAAGGTGAAGCCGGCCACCCCCAGGGGCGGAATGCCGGAAATGCCGCTGGGCCCCCCGGTGACGGCGTCCCATTGCACCAGCACTAGGTGCACGATGTAGTTGAACCCCAGCGTGGCCATGGCCAGATAATGGCCGTGCAGCCGCAGGGTGGGAAGGCCAAGGAAGAGCGCCAGGACGGCCACCAGGGCGGCGGTGAGGAGCAGGGCGGGCCAGGGGGTGAGCCAGCCGTGCACCGTAAGCAGCGCCGAGCCGTAGGCCCCCAGGCCGAAAAACCCCGCATGGCCCAGGGAGATCTGCCCGGCATAGCCGATGAACAGGTTGAGCCCCAGCACCGCCACAGCATAGATGCCGATGAGATTGAGCAACCCCAGCTGATAGGGATTGCGCACGGCCAGGGGCACCAGGGCCAGAAGCACCGCCACCAGCCACACCGTGAGGCCGGTGCGGTGCCGGAGGATGAACCACCGCAGCCTGGTGGCGGGGTCAGGTCTCACCCCCCCGCCTCCCGGGCCGCCGCCTCCCCGGCTCCAAAGGCCAGCAGGCTGTCCTCTCGAAAGCGCGCCGGCGTCTGCTGCCGGATCACCTCCGCCAGGACCTCGGCGCCGCAGAAGAGCACCCCCCGGCCGGCGGCGTAGCCCAAGAGCACCAGATTGGCGGCCACCGGTTTCAGACCCAGTCCCAGGGCCGCCCCCAGGGCGTCAAGCCCCAGATGGGCCCCCGGTGCCTGAGTGTTCACCACCCTCACCCCCCCCGGGCGAACATAGCCTCCGTGCACCGCCAGATTGTCCCCATGGAGAAAGAGGCCCACATCCGCCGCGCCCCAGGGGATGAGGGGGCCGCGAAATCCTCCCACCTTCACCATGGAGATCACCGTGCCCCCCCGCTGGGCCATGCCGTGGGTCTCGGAGGTGATGACCGGCAGGCCCAGGAGCATCGCCGCCTCCCCCAGCCACCGGGTCAGGGTCACCGCGCCCTGCCCGCCCACGCCGCTGACAATGATCTGCTGCCGCATGCTCTCAGCCCCCGGCCTCCGCCTCGATGGCCCCGGCGGGGCAGACATGCACACAGACCCCGCAGCCCACGCAGGTGACCGGGTCAATGGCCGCCCGCCCCTCGGCCTCTTCCCACCTCAGGCCGCGGCATTCAAAGGCCTCCAGGCAGTGCCTGCAGCCCACGCACCCCTCCGTCACCCGCACCCGGTGCCGGGGCTGGCGCCGCCCCTCCGGGGTGAGGAGGCAGGGATGCCGGGCAATGAGCACCGCCACGCCCCCCTCGGACGAGCGGCAGAACCGGTCCGCTTCCAGTAGAATATCTTTAACTTCCGGGAGGTTATAAGCTTCCACCTCCCGCAGGAACTTCACCCCGCAGGCCCGCACCAGCTCCGGCAGGGCCACCGGGGTGGCCGGCCGTCCCTGGGCGGTGACCCCCAAAGCCGGCGTGGGCTGATGCCCGGTCATGGCGGTGGTCTGGTTGTCCAGGATCACCAGAATGAAGCGGGCCCGGTGAAACACCGCATTGATCAGGGCCGGAATCCCGGCGTGGTAAAACGTGGAATCCCCGATGGTGGCCACAATGGGGGGAAAATCCCCCCCGGCGGCGTAGGCATGGTAAAAGCCCGCCGCCTGGCTGATGCCCGCCCCCATGCAGTGGCAGGTGTCCACCGCCCCCAGGTTGATGCCCAGGGTGTAGCAACCGATGTCGCTGGGAAAGATGCCTTGGGGGAAGGTCTCCCGGAGGGCATAAAAGACCCCCCGGTGGCCGCAGCCGGGACAGAGCGTCGGCCTGACCCCCCCGGCGGCGGGAGCGGGCACTTCCGGTGCCGCCATCCCCAGAAAGCCGGCCAGCACCCGCCCCAGGACCTCCGGGGTGAGCTCGCCAAAGCCCGGCACCTGGCCGCTCTGCCGCCCCCGAACCCTTCCGGCCCCCAGTTGCAGTTCCATGACCGGGCCGGGCTCCTCCAGCACCAGGATCTCCCGGTAGGTGCCCAGGACCTGCTCCACCCAGGGCCGAGGCAGGGGAAAGGGCATCCTCACCCGGTAGAAATCCACCTGGCCCGCAGCCCCCAGCTCCGCCAGCATATCCAGGGCGTGGGCCGCCGCCGCCCCCGAGGCCACGATGCACTTCTCCGGCCGGCCGCCCTCCCCGGGCAGAAACTCCGGGGCCCACTGCGCCTCGCCGGCGAGGGCCGTAAGCTTGTCATGCAGCCGCCAGTGCAGCTCCCGGACAAACACCGGGGTGGCGGCCCAGCGCCCCGGATCCCTGACGAACCGGGCCGGCCGCTCCAGGGGCCTCACCTCCCCCAGCGGCACATTCTGCCGGGCATGGCACACCCGGGTGGTGGGCCGCAGCATCACCGGCAGCTCATAGCGCTCGGAAAGCTGCAGGCCCAGGTGCACCATCTCCCGGGCCTCCCGGGGGTCCATGGGGTCCAGGACCGGCACCTGGGCCGCCAGGGCCAGCAGGCGGCTGTCCTGCTCCGTCTGGGAGCTGTGTGGTCCGGGGTCATCCGCCGCCACCACCAAAAAGCCCCCCGTCACCCCCAGGTAGGCGGCCCGGAAGAAGGGGTCGGCCGCCACATTCAGGCCCACCTGCTTCATGGCCACGGCAGACCGCCGGCCGCACATGGAATTGGCCAGGGCGGTCTCAAAGGCCACCTTTTCGTTGATGCTCCATTCGGCGTGCACTTCCGCCCCGGTCTCGTGGGCCGCAGCCACCACCGCCGCCAGAATCTCCGACGCCGGAGTGCCGGGGTAGGAGGCGGCCAAGCTCACCCCGGCCTCCACCAGGGCCCGGCCGATGGCCTCATTTCCCAACAGCAGCCGCTCCGAAAGCCCCGGGGGGGCAGCAGGCTGGGCAAGAGAAGGCCGAGTCATGGCAGGAAATAGTGCTCCAGGGTGCTGGCCCAGGCCAGGTACCAGAGGGAAACCTCCGGGTTGGTTTCCCGGTGGTGATACGATTCCTGCAGAAAATAATCCATAATCTCCGCCGCTGCCTCCTGATTCAGGTCCACCGCCGGCCCTGCGCCCTGAAAGAGGGCAAACAGGCTGTCCAGGCCGCTCAACAGCCCTTCCAGGACCCGGCTCTCTTCGCTGAGACCGGCATCGGCAAAATACCGCTGGCGGAAAAGGTCCTGGGTTTCAACCAGGGCCATCAACGAGACGGCGTCTGACCCCATAAAACCTCCGGATGATGAAACCTGTCTTCCACTAAGGCAAGGGAGCACCCGGCGGCAGGCCGGGGGAGGAGAGGCCAAGGCCGCCGTCCCCGCCCGCCTCTTTCCCCATGGCGTGGACAAACCTCCCCTGGGCCCAAAATCCATCCACCTTCCGCCCTCATCCCATAAGCCCCCGGGGCCGCACAAACAGCACCCCCATCAGGACCACAAAGGCCAGGACATCCTTGTAGGCGCTGCTCAGATACCCCGCCGCCAGGCTCTCCAGGAGCCCCAGGATCAGCCCCCCCACAATGGCGCCGGGAAAGGAGCCGAACCCCCCCAAAATGGCGGCGGCAAAGCCTTTCAGGCCCAGCAGCACCCCCACATCGTAGGCCAGGGTGGTGATGGGGGTGATCAACGCCCCGGCCAGCCCTCCCAAGGCGCCGGCCAGGGCGAAGCTGGCGGCCTTCACCCGCCAGACCTTCAGACCCACCACCGCCGCTGCGGTCTCATTGGTCGCCACCGCCCGCATGGCCAGGCCCAGATCGGTATGGCGGAAAAACCACCGCAGCGCCACAATGGCCAGCGCCGTGAGCACCACAATCCACACCGTCTGGGTGAGGATGGTGGCCCCTCCCAGGGTCCAGACCGACTCCCCCGCCAGGGGCGGCACCGCCAGGCGGTTCTTCCCCCAGATGAGCTTCATCAGGCCCCTCAGGATAATGGACAGGCCGATGGTGAGGAAGATGAGCACTAAGTGGCTCTCCGAGCGGGAAGGCCGCACCCCGAGGATCTCCACCAGGGCCCCGATCAGCGTCACCCCGGCCACCGCCGCCGCCACCGCCGCCGGCGCCGGCAGGCCCCCGGCAGAGAGGGCCGAATAGAGGAGCATCCCCCCCAGGGAGACAAAATCCACCTGGGTGAAGTTGACAATGCCCATGGTGTTGTGCACCACCCCAAAGCCCAGGGCCACCAGGGCATAGATCGCCCCCGCTGTGATGCCGGCAAAGAGGAACTGCACCAGATCCGTCCAACCGTTCATGGGTGGGTCTTCACCTGCGGTCGCCGCCTGCAAGCGGGCCGCACCCCCGCAAATACCAAAGGATATTCAATCGGGACGCCCGCCGGCAAGGGGGGGGCCGCCCCGAGGGATGCCCCCCGCCGGGGACAGGTGCGAAGGCCGGGAAATCCCCCACCCCGGGGGATCCTGGTATGACCCCTTCCTGGAAAAACCGACCCCCCGCCCTGCCGGTGCCCTCCTCTTCACCCCCCTTGGCCTGGCTTCGGCCCGGGGCCGGGAAGGGCCGAGGACCAGCCCGGTTCAATTCCAGGGCTTCCCGGCCACCCTAGCTCAGCCACTTCGCCGCCGGCCGCAAGCCCTGTCTCCACCGGGACTGGCGCCAAGCCGGGAGGTCCTGACTCTGAAAAAGGGGACCCGCCCGCGCAGCTCTGAATGGCCCGCAGCCGGGAATATGAAATTCCTCTCCCTGCCGCCGGCTGCAACGGCCTGCTCATGGTGGAGGACCGCTGGGATCTGCCCGCCGCAGACTTCCCCTCGGGTTACCCTCCCATCAGCCACGGAGTGATGATCCGCCGGGCCAGGTTGATGGGGATGGCAAAGCCGATGCCCTGACCGGTGGAGACGATCATGGAGTTGATGCCCACCACCCGGCCGTTGATGTCCAGAAGCGGGCCGCCGCTGTTCCCCGGGTTGATGGAGGCGTCCGTCTGGATGAAATCCGTGGCGGTGCCCTGTCCCACCCCCCGGCGCCCGGTGGCGCTGATCACTCCCACGGTGACCGTCTGCTCCAGGCCAAAGGGGCTGCCGATGGCGATGGCCCACTGGCCCACCCGGATCTGGGAGGAGTCCCCCAAAATCGCCGGCCGGTATCCCACCGGCTGGGTGCGGATGAGGGCGATGTCAAACTTGGGGTTGCTCCCCACCACCCGGCCGGTGGTCTCCCGACCGTCGTCAAAACGCACCAGGATCTGCTGGGCCCCGGCCACCACATGGGAATTGGTGAGGATGTGCCCCCGGGTGTCGATGATGAAACCTGACCCCTGCCCCACCTGGCGGCGCCGGATCTGCTGCGGCCCAAAATCCCGGAAGATGCCCTCGAAGGGGGTGCCCCGGAAGAAATCCTCCGGCGGGCCCGGGACCTGATAGGTGACCACCTTGATGGCCTTGAGGCTCACCACCGAGGGCCGGACCTGCTCCACCACCCGGATGAAGTCCGCCTGCAGGCCCATGGCCCCCTGGGCCCCCGTGTGGTTGATCTGCCCCCAGGTCAGCACCGCCGCCACCGCCGCCAGCGGCAGGCCGAGCCACCATAAACCATAACCCATCCCTTTCCTCATCGTCTGCTCCTTGGGGAGGCCGGGCTTGTGGCCCGGGACCGGATAATGTGGAACCTGGGAAAGTTATTGTCCAGAAACGGACCGGCCGCCTTTTCCCCGTGGGCCCGGGGAAATCCCGGCCAAGGCCCCTCTGCGGGGTTGAGGGATCAGGGGGAGGGGGCCGCCGCCCGGCGCCCTCCTCCACCGGCAGGCTCACCCCAGCAGCAGCCGCTCCGGCCCCGGCTTCGGGCCGATCACTGCCAGCACCTCCTCGGGAATGAGGCTCTCCGCCAGGCAGAGAAACGGCCGCCCCCGGGGGGCCTGACCGCTTCCGGGGGGCCCCGTCTCCCGGATGCCCCCGGTGCCGCCGATCACCAGGCATACCGCCGGGGCCTGCGGCTGGTGCCGGGTCCAGAAGACCCGCAGCTCGCACGGCCGCCCGGTGCGCGCCCGCCCCGTCAGGATGACCTCCACCCCGTCCGGAAAGCGGATGGTCAACGACGGCCCCCGCCAGATGGGGGAGAGGACCAGAAACTCCTGCCGGGCCATGCCCGCAGGCACATTGCGACAGGGCAGGACCCGATACGGCAGCAGCGTCTGCATCTTTCCTCCCCGAAGCCCTTTGCTGGCCGGTTATCGCCGGCAATCCAGGAGCACCCTCAGGGCCCCCGGCTGCCGGGCCCGGGCCGGGCCCGCCGGCCCCGCCGACAGCGGCACCACGGCCTCAATGAGCGGCCGGGGGTCGAGCCAGCCCCGGGCAAGCAACCGGAGGGCCCCGGCCAGCGGCCCGCAGCGGCTGCCCACCAGCCGCACCTCCGGCACCACCAGCCGGGCCGGTGACAGGGCCACCTCTCCCTGAAAGGTGCTCTTTACCACCACCGTACCCCGGGGCCCCACCCGCTCCAGGGCCAGCTTGAGGCCCCCAGGCGAGCCGCTGGCCTCCACCACCAGGTCATAGTCCCCCGCCGGTATCTCGCCCTCCAGGAAGCCGGCCACGCCATACGGCCCCCCCAGACGCAGGTGCTCCCGGTGATGGCCCGCCAGATGCACCTCGGCGCCGGCAAGCCCCAACACCCAGGAGGTGAGGAGCCCCAGCACCCCGTCGCCCACCACCAGCGCCCGGCCCCCCGCCCGCACGGGCGTGGCCTCCGCCGCCGCCAAAGCCGCCGCCAGAGGCTCAGCGAAGACCGCCGTGTCCTCGGGAAGCCCCTCCGGCACCGGCAGCAGATTCTCGGCCGGCAAAACCAGGTATTCCGCCCAGGTGCCGTCCAGCCCCTTTAAGCCCAACACCCGGCGGTGGTCACAATGACGCCTCAGCCCGGCCCGGCAGCGGAGGCATTGCCCGCAGGGGACATTGATCTCCCCCACCACCCGGCGCCCCCGCCACCCGGAATCCGGCGCCTCGGCCACTTCGCCCACAAATTCATGCCCCGGCACCCCGGTGAAGCCATGGTAGCCCTTCAGCACCTCCAGGTCGGTGCGGCACACCCCCGCCAGCTGCACCCGCACCAGGGCCTCTTCCGGGCCCGGCCGGGGCTGCGGCAGTTCCCTCAAAACCAGGTTCCCGCCGTCAAAGTGCAGGGCCCGCATGGCCTTCTACCACCCCCGCCCGGGCCTCTTCCAGCACCGCCAGGGTGCGCCGCACCGTCTCCTCCCAGGAAAGCTGGGCCACGGCCGCAGTCGCCGCCGCCTCCACCCCGGAGTCCCGCCCCCGGTCCAGGGCCTCCCTCAGGGCCCCGGCCAGCGCCTCCGTTTCCCAGGGCGCCGCCACCACCTCCCCATTCACCCCCGGAGTGAGGAATTCCGCCGCCCCGTTGGCCGTGGTGGTGACCACCGGACAGCCGCAGGCCAGGGCCTCCAGCACCACGTTGCTGCACGGGTCATACAGGGTGGGCAGGGCCAGGAGATCCGCCGCCTGGTAAAGGGACGTCACCTCCGCCGCCGGTCCCCAAAACCGCACCTGCGCCGCCACCCCCAGCCGGCGGGCCTGGCTCTGATAGCGCCGGACGCTCCCCCGCCCTGCCACCCATAGCTTTGCCTGCGGATCCGGCAAGGCCGCCAGGGCGGAGATGAGATGTGCCAGCCCCTTGCGCCCGAAGCCCGAGCCCACAAAAAGCACCATCTTCTCCCGGGGCTCCACCCCCAGGGCCCGTCGCACCTCCCGCCGCTCCCGCATTGACAGGGGTTTGAACCGGTCCCGGTCCACGCCGTTATGGATGACAGTCACCTTCTCCCGAGGAAGACCGTAATGCCGGAGAATCTCTTCCTGCACCATGCGGGAGTTGGCGATCACCCGGGAAAGCCCCGGGGCGGCAAAGAGTCTTTTTTCCAGCCACAGGAGCACCCGGTTCAGAGGCCGCAGACTCTGCCCCGCCCGCCCCACCGGCGACAGCTGCGGCTGCCGCCGGGCCAGCCACTCCCGGTGGCAGCCGTCCCCGGCCCGGTAGACGTGCTGACTGAGGGTGCGCTCCAGGCTGAGGATTACCTCCGCCCCCACCTCACGCAGCGCCCGCCGGGCATTGAGGGCATAGCTCACAACCCTCCCCGCCTTGCCGCCCCACACCGGCACCGCCGCGTAGCTGGCCCCCTCTGACACCAGGCGGCGCCCGGTCTCCGGCGCCTCGCCGGCCAGCACCACCACCTCATGGCCCGCAGCGACAAACCCGCGCACCAGGTGGCCGAGGGTGGTCTCCGCCCCGCCCCCGCCCGTCAGCCGCTGCCGCAGTACGGCAATGCGCATTATGCCGGCCACCCCGCCAGGGCCGCCAGAACCTCCGCCGGGCTCAGCTCCGTGAGGCAGCGGCTGATTTTCCGGTCCTCACACCCCGCCCGGCCGCAGGGCTGGCAGTCCCAGCCCTTCTTGATCACCCGGTGGCCCTCCCCCCAGGGCCCCCAGTTGAAATCGCCGCTGGGGCCAAAGAGGGCCGCCGCGGGCGTGCCCACCGCCGCCGCCAGGTGCATGGGGGCGCTGTCCACCCCGAAAAAGAGCCGGGCCTTGGCAATGAGCGAGCCCAGCTCCATGAGGGAGGTCTCACCCACCAGCACCCGGGGCCGCACCCGGCAATGGGCCAGAATCTCCTCGGCCAGCTCCCGGTCCAGGGGGCCGGGCGCACCGGTCAGCACCACCGGCAGCCCCCGCTCCTCCTCCAGGGCCTCGATGACCCGGGCATAACCCGCCGGCGTCCAGCACTTGAAGCGCCAGCCGGCCCCGGGATGCACCACGGCAAAGGGGCGGCCCGCCAGACCCAGGTGGGCGAGCAGCCCTTGGACCCGCCTCTCCGCTTCCTTGTCCCAGTAAAAGGCCAGGAGGGGAGGGTTCGGGATCGCCCCCAGGGCCCGGAGAGCCTCCAGATTCTGCTCCACCATGTGCATTCCCACGGGCGGCCGGGGCACCAGACGGGTAAAGCAACCTCGCCGCTGCCAGAGGGGCTGCCGCCCCCGGGCAAACCCCACCCGCTCCGCCGCACCGCTGGCCCAGGCCAGGAAAGCCCCCCGGTCTCCCCAGGAGAGGTCCAGAGCCAGGTCGAAACGCCCTCGCCGGAGCTCCCGGATGAGCATGAGCGTCTCCCGCCAACTCCCCCGGCGCCGGTCCAGGGTGTACACCTGCCTCAAAGCCGGGTGGCCCCGCACCATATCCTCGGTTCCCCGGGCCACCAGCATGCGCACTTCGGCTCCGGGCCACGCCTCGTGGACCGCGGCGATCACCGGGCTGCTCACCAGCACGTCCCCTGCCTGCTTCAGGTTGATGATCAGGACCCGGTTATACCTCACCCTCACTCCCCGGCCCCCCCGGGCCCATGGCCACCCCCCGGCGGGAGGTGCGGATAAAATCCAGCAAGTGCGCCACCTCCGGCGTCAGGGGCACCTCCTGCTCCACCTCCCGGAGGGCCTCCCGCATATTCCGCCGCCGCAGAAACAGGATGCGGAAGGCCTGGCGCAGGGGCTTTATCTGCTCCGGAGTGAACCCGGCCCGCCTAAGGCCCACCAGGTTGAGGGTGCGCACCGTGTGAACCCCGTCCATGATGCAGTAAGGGGGGACATCCCGGGAGGTGCGCGATCCCCCCCGCATCAGGGCCAGGGTCCCCACCCGGCAGAACTGATGGATGACGCACAGCCCGGAGATGTACGCCCGGTCCGCCACCTCCACATACCCCCCCACCAGGGCGCCGTTCACCACGATGACCTCGTCCCCCAGCCGGGCATTGTGCGCCAGGTGACTGGTCGCCATGAGAAAGCAGCGGTTCCCCACCCGGGTGGCGCTCCCCGGTTTGGTCCCCCGGTGGATGGTGACATACTCCCGGATGATGGTGTCATCCCCGATAACGGTGTAACTCTCCTCCCCCCGGAAGGCGTAGTCCTGGGGCTCATGCCCCACCACCGCCCCGAAGCCCACCTGACAGCGGGCCCCGATGGTGGTGTAGGGGCCGATGTAGGCATGCGCCAGGATGCGGGTCCCGGCCCCGATGCGGCTGGGGCCTTCAATGATGGCTCCCGGGCCCACCTCCACCCCCTCTGCCAGCTCCACCCCCGGGCCTATACAGGCGCTGGGATCAACGCCCATGGCCTCCCCCCGCAAACCCTAGCGCTCTCATCCCCACCCTCATCCCCGACGGTTTCCCGGGCCACCTGCAATGGGGCCCTGACCTTTGGATTGACTCAAAGCACCGGTTGCAAACCGGCTCAGCTCTTGTGGAGGTCCCCTGCCTCCCCCTGGGCGTCTCTTTCCTGAAGCAATTCCCTCAGGTAGGCGTATTTCAGAAAGGTGTAGGTGGCGGCCAGCCGGGCCAGGGTGAACCCCAGCTCCCCCTCCAGAAACCCCAGGCGCCAGACATAGCTCCTGAAAAATGCCCCCCAGGGGCGCCACAGGGCCTCCCCCGGCCGGGGCCGCCGGCCCTGCTTGCGCATCTCCTCCGCCGCCAGCCGGGCGTAGCGGTCCATGCGGGTTACATAATCCCCCACCCCGGTATAGGAGTAATGCTCCAGGGGGGTGCGCAGGCGGCCCACCGGCCCCTGCACCTGCACCTCCTCGTGCACCTCCCGCTCCACAAAGCGGCCGGCCTCTCTTCTGAACAGCCTGAGGGTCAGGTCCGGATGCCAGCCCCCCCAGCGCACCCAGCGGCCGCCGAAATAATTCTTCCGGGGCACCCGGTAGCCCGCCAGGGGCCCGTCGGCGGCCACCACCGCCTGAATCTCCGCAGCCAGAGCCGGCGGCACCCGCTCATCGGTGTCCAGGCTGAAGACCCAGCGGCCCCGGGCCCGGTCCAGGGCCAGGTTCTTGGTGGCCCCGAAACCCCGCCACGCCGTGGAGATGACCCGGTCGGTGAACTGTCGGGCCACCGCCACCGTGCCGTCGGTGCTGCCGCTGTCCACCACCACGATCTCGTCGGCAAAGCTGACCGTCTCCAGGCAGGCCTTCAGATGCGCCTCCTGGTTCAGGGCGATGACAATAACGGATAATCGGGGGGCAGGGGTGGGCCTCGGCACTATCACGCCCTTACTCCGGCAGCGGCTTGGCCTCCTCCGGCAGCATCACCGGAATGTCATCCCGGATCTCATACAGCAGCCGGCACTTCTCGCAGATGAGCCCGTCCTCCGCGGGGGTCAGCTTCAAGTCCCCCCGGCACTGGGGACACACCAGAATCTCCAGCAGCTCCTTGCTGATGCCCATGGCCGTCTCCGTCACCCGTGCGGCGATCGCCAGCCCTCAGTTTATTATGACTTCTTTGTCAACTCAGCGTATCAACTTTCGATCAATGTAAATTTTATAAAACCTATCTAATTATATTCCTTGTTAATTATTCACAAATTTATAATCTGCAGAGATATTTATTAAAATATAATTCCTCATCCCTCTTTGTCTTTTGATTATATATTAAAAACTATTATAATAATGGCTGATGTAATTTAATGTTAAACAAATTTCCCATTTGGCGGAAGGGCCGCCGAGAAAGACAGGCGGGCGCTGATTGATGCCCTTTTTCCCCGCCCATGTGATCCCCTCACCAGCCTGTCAGGGGAGAGGCGGGCGGCTCAAGACCTTCTGCACCCCCGCCAGCACCTCCTCCGGGGCAAGCTCCGTCAGACACCGGGGCTCAAGACAGCGCCGCCGGAAGCAGGGACTGCAGGGCAGCCCCAGCCTTACCACCACATGCCCCGCGCCGAAGGGCCCGGTGCGCCAGGGCGCGGTGGGCCCGAACAGGGCCACCACCGGCGTCCCCAGGGCCGCAGCCAGATGCATGGGCCCGGTGTCCACCGTCACCATCGCCCGGGCCTGCCTGAGCACCCAGGCCAGCTCCCCCAGGCCGGTGCGGCCGCCCAGATCCAGGAGGGCCCCACCCGCCTGCGCCGTGATGGCCTGGGTGAGCCTCCGGTCCGGTCCGCTGCCGGTGAGGGCCACCTGCAGCCCTTGCTCCCGCAGGGCCGCCGCCAGCGCGGCCCACTGCCCCACCGGCCACAGCTTGCTGGCCCAGCGGGCCCCGGGATGGAGCACCACCCACTCCCCCCGGCCCCAAAGGTGGCTCAAGCCCTCCGGCCGCCTCATCAGGTGCTCCAGCCGGAAGCGCGGCGTGCCCCCCTGAGCCCCCAGGTGCCGGGCCAGGTCAAGGGAGCGCCACACCGCATGGGCCTCCCGGTCCGCCGACGGCAGGCGCTCGTTTAAAGCCAGGTAGCTCAGCTCCCGGGTGCCGTCATAGCCCACCTTCCGGGGACTTTTCGCCAGGGCGGCCCAAAAGGCGCTCTTCAAAAGGCCCTGAAAATCCAGAACTGCGTCAAACCTTTCCCGGCGCACCTGCCGGATGATGCCCAGGACTCGGCCCAGCTCCCCCACGACCCCCCGCCGGCCCAACCGCATCCGGGGCACGGCCCACACCCGGTCCAGGGCCGGGTGGTCCACAAGGAGAGGCGCAAAGGCCTCCTCCACCAGCCAGGTGATCTGCGCCCGGGGGTGGGCCGCCCTGAGGGCCTCCAGTGCGGGCAGGGCATGGATCACATCCCCAAGGGAGCTCAGCTTGATGAGCAGCAGGCTGGGGGCCCCACCCCTCATGACGCCTCTCCCAGTTCCGGATCCGCCAGGATAAAACGGGCGGCCTCATCGAGATCCGCCGCCACCGCCCAGGGCCGGATTTCCCAGGTGGCACCGAAGAGCTCCAGCTCCCCCCGGCCATAGCCCGTGAGGACCAGGATGCCCTTGGCCCCCACCGCCGCCGCAGTCAGGAGGTCGTTGTAGCGGTCGCCCACCAGGTAGCAGCGCCTGAGGTCCAACCCGTGCTCCGCCGCCGCAGCCAGGAGCAGGCCCGGCCGGGGCTTGCGGCAGGCGCAGCCCTCTGCCGGCCCGTGCAGGCAGGTGTAGATGCCGTCCAGCCGGGCACCGTCGGCGGCCAGGAGCTCCCTGAGGCGGGCGTGCACCCCCTCCACCAGCTCCGGCGGGAAATAGCCCCGGGCCACCCCGGATTGGTTGGTGACCACCAGCACCTTGAGCCCCGCCCGGTTCAGGCGGGCGATGCCCGCCGCCGCCTTGGGCAGCAGCACCAGACGGCTGAGATGGTTGATGTAGCCCATCTCCTCGTTGATGGTGCCGTCCCGGTCCAGAAAGACGGCCACCCGGCGCAGATCCGGACTCATGCCGGCGTTCCGGCCCCCCTTCCCGACGCCCCCGCCAGCCACAGGCGGGCCGCCGCCGCCACTTCCGCCGCGCTCACCCCGGTGAGGCACGGGTACCCCTGGTCACAGGTCCGCTGGAAACAGGGACTGCAGTCCTGAGGGTGCATCAGGATGGTGGCCCGGCGGCTCACCGGCCCGGTCACCCAGGGGTCGGTGGAGCCGAAGACGGCCACCACCGGCACCCCCAGGGCCGCGGCAGCATGCATCAGCCCCGAATCGTTGGTGATGAGGACGCTCAGGTGGGAGAGCACCCCCAGGGCTTCCCGCAGGGTGGTGCGCCCCGCCAGGTTGGTGATGGGCACCCCCGCCCGGGCGGTCACCTCCGCCGCCACCTCCACTTCCCCCGGGCCTCCCAAAATGACTGTGCCGACGCCGTCCTCCGTGGCCAGCTCCCGGGCCACCTGGGCAAACCTCTCTGCCGGCCAGCGCTTGGCCGGACCGAAGGCGGCGCCCGGGGCCAGCCCCACCCAGGGCCCGCCTCCCCTAAGCAGGCCCGCCCCCTGCGCCCTGTCCGCCGGGGAGAGATGCAGCCGGGGCGGGACCAGGTCCTCCTCCGTCAGTTCCCCGAAGGCCCGCAGCACCCCCAGGTAATAGCAGACCAAATGAAAGGTCCTCAGAGCCTCCCGCCCATGCACCGCCAGGTTCAGAAGGGCCCCCCGGCCGTCCGCGGCATACCCGGCCCGCACCCGGGCCCCGGCCAGCCACAGGTCCAGGGCGGCCGCAAAGGAATTGGGCAGCGCCACCCCCAGATCAAAGGGCTGCCGCCGGCGCCTGGATGAGGCCACGCCCCGGACCCCCGGCGGCAATTCCCACACCTCCCGCACCACGGGGTGGTGGAGGAAGAGCGGCGCCACCCGGGGCACCCCCACGACCGTCAGCCCCGCCTCCGGGAAACGCCGCTTCAGACCCTCCAGCACCGGCAGGCTCATCACCGCGTCCCCCAGCCAGTTGGGGGCCCGCACCAAAAGGCGCCGCACCTCCCCGGGCCGGGGGGCGCGACCCTGTACGCTCAGGCTCTGCCAGGCCCGCCGCACCATCGGGCCGGGCGGCCAAATCACCTGCCCGGGCTCCTTTTCCTGCTCCACTCCAAGAGCAGGTCCTTGCCCCTCGGGCTGCTCCGGCCCCCCTCCCACCAGCTCGCTCACCCTAAGCCACACCGCCTCCCAGGGCTCCAGGCGGGCGGCCACCTCCAGAACCAGCAGGGGCAGCGGCTGCCGCCATTCCTCCCCCAGCCGGACCCAGTCTTTGGCGGTGGTGAGCAGGGCCGCGGCCCCCCCGGCCTCGGCCTGGGCCACCAACTCCTGAACCTCGCCGCTGCGATACGGGTGATGGTCCGGGAAGGCCCGCCACCCCCTGAGGCTCGCCCCCAGCTCCGTCAGGGTCTCCCGGAAGACCTCGGGTCGCGCCAGACCGGCGAAGGCCAGGGCCGGAGTGGCGGCCAGCGCCGTCAACGGCAGTCGCTCCCCTCCGGGATAGCGATGCAGGGCCACCGGCTGGATGGCGGCGGTGAGCACCTCCTGGTCCGGAAACAAAGTGCTGAACCGGGCCAATACGCCCTGATGCCGCTCCGGCCGATAGCGGCTCAGCACCAGAAAGTCGGCCAGGTGGAGCACCTCCGGCCCCTCCCGGAGCGGCCCCGCCGGCAAAAGCCGGCCGTTCCCCAGGGGCTCCCCGGCGTCCAGGAGCACCAGCTCCAGGTCCCGATGCAACTGAAAGTGCTGCAGGCCGTCATCCAAGAGGAAGAGGTCCGGGTGGTGGCGCCGCCAGGCCAGGAGCCCGGCCTCAAAGCGGCAGCGGCCGGTGTAGACCGGCACCCCGGGCAGGTCCCGGGCCAGCAGGAAGGCCTCATCCCCGGCCAGCGGCGGCCGCACCAGCACCCGGGAGCCATCGGAGACGCAGGTGGTCTGCCTCGCCTGGCCCCCATACCCCCGGCTGAGGATCACCACCTTCAGCCCCTTTTTTTGCAGCTCCCGGGCCAGGCAAGCCACCAGGGGGGTCTTGCCGGTGCCTCCCACCGCCAGGTTGCCTACGCTCAGCACCGGCGCGGGCAGCCGTCGCACCCGCCCCCAGCCCCGCCGGTACCATGAGCGGCGGGCCGCCGCGCCGGCACCATAAAGCCGGGCCGCCCCCCGGGCCAGGACCGCCAGCAGCGGAGACGGAGAGACTCCCAGGAACCGGGCCAGGGGCCGGCCCACTGCCTCGTCTGCCTTGCTGTCTGCGGCGGGAAACACGGGAGCATTCATCAGGGTGAGGAGGCGCCAACGGGGCTTCAGCTCCGGGATGACCGGTGAAAGGCTACGGCCCGGGGCAGGGTCACCACTCCTGCGGGGCCGAACTGCATCTCATACAACCGCCGATACAAGCCGCCACGCTGAAGGAGCTCCGCATGGGTCCCCACCTCCACGATCCGGCCGGCATCCAGGACCACGATGCGGCTGGCCCCCATCACCGTGGACAGCCGATGGGCGATGACCAGGGTGGTGCGCCCCACCACCAGCCGGTCCAGGGCCTCCTGCACCAGCTTCTCGGATTCCGAATCCAGCGAGGAGGTGGCTTCATCCAGGATGAGGATGGGCGGGTCCTTCAAAATGGCCCGGGCGATGGCCAGGCGCTGCTGCTCCCCCCCCGACAGCCGCACCCCCCGTTCGCCAATCACCGTGTCAAGCCCGTCCGGCAGGGCCTGGACAAAGTCCCAGGCGTTGGCGTGCCGGAGCGCCTCAATGATCTCCGCCTCGCCGGCCTCGGGGCGGCCATAGGCGACGTTGAAGCGCACCGTCTCGTTGAAGAGAAAGGTCTGTTGGCTTACCACCCCGATCTGGCCCCTGAGACTTGCCAGGGTCACCTCCCGGATGTCCACCCCGTCGATGCGGATGGCCCCGGCGCTCACCTCATAAAAGCGGGGCAGGAGGCTGAGCAGGGTGGATTTGCCGGCGCCGCTGGGCCCCACCAGGGCCACCATCTCCCCTTTGTGCACCGTGAGGCAGATGTCTGCCAACGCCGGCCTCTGCCCGTCATAGGAGAAAGTGACGTGCTCATAGCGGATCTCCCGCTGCAGGGGAGGCAGGGGCCGGGCGCCGGGCCGATCCTGGATGGCCGGCGGCAGATCCAGGAGCCCAAAGACCCGCTGGGCCGCCGCCAGCCCTTCCTGGACGCTGTTGTGCACGCTGGTCAGCCCCTTGATGGGCTGATACAGCATCAGGAGGGCCGCCAGAAAGGAGAAAAAGGTCCCGGGGGTGGAGTGCCCCTGGATGACATTGTAGCCGCCGTAAAAGATGATGCCCGCCATACTCAGAGAGGCCAGAAAATCCATCAGGGGCGGCGAGAGATTGCGCATCACCGCCTGCTTCAGCCGGATCCGCAAAAAATCCCGGTTGGCCCGGATGAAGCGGGCGCTCTCGAACTCCTCCCGGGCGAAGGCCTTCACCAGCCGCTGACCGGAAAAATTCTCCTGCATCAGGGTCTTGAGCTCCGCCATGGATTTCTGGGAGGCGGTGGACAGCTTCCGGAGCCGCCGGCTCAGGTGGTAGACGATCACCCCGGCCAGGGGCAGCACCGCAATGGCAAACAGGGCCAGCCGCCACTCCCGGTAAAAGATCACCCCCAGCAGCCCCACCACCGTGAAGCTGTCCCGGAAGAAGGTGGTCACCACCTTGGTCACTGATTCCTGCAGCAGCATGACGTCGAAGCTGATGCGGCTCATCAGGGTGCCGGTGGACTGGCCGTCGAAAAAGCTGTGGGGCTGGCGCTGCAGGTGCGTGAAGATCTCCTCCCGCAGGCGGGCCGTGGTGGTGAAGCCGATGTAATTCATCTGGTAGGTGTGCAAAAATGCCAGGGCCCCCTTGGCCAGATACAACAGCACAATCAGGGGCGGCAGGATATAGAGCATGTGCACCTGCCGCTGCACAAAAACCTCGTCCAGGACCGGTTTCACCAGCCAGGCCAGGAGCGCCGTCAGGCCGGAGACCGCGATCATGGCGGCAATGGCCACGGCAAAGCGCAGCCAGTATTGGCGCACATAACCCAACAGGCGCAGATACAGGCGCAGATCCTCGTGCCACATGGGAAGCGACAATCCGGGTTTGTTTCAGGGACTAGAATATCTCAGGCGGGGAAAATTTGCCAGTTTTCCGGGAAGGTACGCCCTGGGCACGAAAAAGGCCGGCCGGGGCGGATCTCCTGCTGATCCCGGAGGGCCCTCTTCCCTTGGGCGGGTTACGGGTTCTTCTGGGAGGGAGGCCGGGGCGGGGGGCCCATGCCCGTCGTGTCCGGCAGGGAGAGTCTTTTCAGCCGCTCCCGGCGGAGGCGGGCCACCGCCCGCCGCCCCAGCAGCCAGAGAGCGCCCAGGCCCCCCAGGAGTGCCGTCCCGGCAGCCACTCCCGCCCACGTCAGGGGACTCACGGTGTCAGCCTCAGGAAAAGGTGATGACCTTGTCGGCCATCTGCAGGTGGGTCACGATATCCAGCATGTTGGTGGTCTCTCCCGCCGCCTTCTGCTCCAGGAGGCCGAAGTGCTGCAGACAGGTGCCGCACACCAGCACCTTGACCCCGGCCCCGGCCAGCCGGGTGAGGCTCTCCAGCACCGGGGAGCCGGCCACCGCCAGCTTCACCCCGGCGTTCACCAGCACCAGAGTCCAGAGGCCGGACATCTCCGGCAGGGTGGCCAGGAAATTGGCCATCAGTCTCCCTCCCAGCTCATCATCCCCCCGGCCCAGCCGGTCCGTGCCCATGAACACCAGGATCTTCTGTTCCCCCTCCCGGCCCGGGGCGGTGGCCATGGCCCCCGGCCCGGAACCCTCCCGGCGTCCCGCCACGGCAAAGCCCCCTTCCACGGGGCTCACCTGGACCCCAAAACCGGCCCGCTCCAGAAACCGGCGCACATTCTCCTGGGCCGCCGGATTGTCCACCATGACCGTCAGGGCCTCCACTTCGCCGGCCTCCAGCACCTCCTTGGTTTTCAGCACCGGATGGGGGCAGGCCAACCCCCGACAGTCTACCCGTTTCTCTTTCATCCTGTGAACCCCGGTCTCCTTGTGATCCGGCGGCCTGACGCTCAAGGCGCCAAAGGGCCGCCCCTCCATCCCCGAGGCTGGGCGCCCCCACCCGGGGAGCCCTCCCTCCGCCAGGTCAGCCGCGGAAGGCGCCTCAGGGAACATGGTGCCGACGGAACCGGGGCAGGGAAGGGGGACAATCCCCCCTCATTCCTGGAATGCTCTCCCCGGTCCGTCCATGGCCGGGGTCAGGAGATCAAGGCCTCCCGCCCAGCCCGGCGCCTCCCCGCTCCTCTCCCTGATGCCCCCCGAAGAGGGGGCCGTGGTCTCCTTCCCGGCCCCTCTCTCCCGGGGGCCTCACACGTCGTGCTGGACCCTGATCAGGTCCCCACGCCCCGGCCTCACTCTCCCGGGGGCATCACCCCGCCCCGTGCCCCTTCCGGCAAGGAGGCGGTCCCGCCTGCCTCTCCCCCCTTCCCCATGCCCTTGGGAAAACCGGGCCGGGGCCGTGATTTCCTCTCACCTTCCTGAGGGCAGGCCGGAGAAGGTGTCAGGAGGGCCGCGTCCTTCCGCATCTCCTCCCTGAGGCCGTCTTAAATGCCCTTATATTAAGAGCTCCCGGAAAAATCGCAAGGAGAATTTCCCCTCCAGGATTGAATCGCAGAAAGTGTGACTTTCATTGACAAAACTCCGGAAGGCGGGTACATGCTAACCAATTTTGTCTCCCGGGGGACAGACATGGTCGCCTTTGTCGTCGCGGTGCTCCTCTTGTGGCTGTGGCCCGCCGGCCCCTTCGCCGACCTCCCCCCCCGGCGTCTGCCCCCCTCCGTGCCGCCGCTGCCGGAAGTCAGGCTGCCTTATTTCCAGCTGCCGCCCTCCCTTACTCTCTGCGGTCAGCCGGTGCCCCTGGAGGACCCGGTGGTCAGGGAGGGGCTGGACCGGGAGTTCACCATCGTGGTGTGGAGTCGGGCCCAGACCCTCATGTGGCTCAAGCGGGCCCATCGCCACTTCCCGGACATCCAGCAGAAGATCCGGGCCCAGCATCTCCCCGAAGACCTCAAGTATGTGGTCCTGGTGGAAAGCGACCTGCGGCTGAACGCCCGCTCCCCCGCCGGGGCCGCCGGCCCCTGGCAGTTCATGGGGCCCACGGCGCAGCGCTTCCAGCTCAAGGCCACCGAGCACATCGACGAACGCCTGGATCTGGGGCTGGCCACCGACGCCGCCCTGACCTACCTCAAGACCCTCTACCAGGAATTCGGCAGCTGGCCCCTGGCCCTGGCGGCCTACAACGTCGGGGAGGGCAGGATCCGCCGGGAGATGGCCCTCCAGGGGGTGACGGACTATTGGCGCCTGGCCCTCCCGGAGGAGACCGAGCGCTATGTCTACCGCATTCTCGCCGCCAAAGTGGTGCTGGAGAACCCCGGCCACTACGGCTACGACATCCCCCCCGAAGACCTCTACCCGCCTCTGGCCAGCGAGGAGGTCACCCTCAGCACCAGCCAGGCGGTGACGGTGCGGGGCCTGGCCGAAGCCGCGGGCACCTACTTCCGGGCCTTCAAGCACCTCAACCCCTGGATCAAGGGGCACTCCCTGCCGCCGGGCACCTACCGCCTGCGGGTGCCCCCCGGGCAAAGGAGCGCCTTCCTGGAGGCCGCCGCCCGGGGTCTGCCCGCACCCCCGGCCGCCAACCCGGGGAAGGAGGAAAAACCGCCGGCCCCGGCCCCAGGCAGCCGCCCGGCCCGCAAGAAGTGAGGGGGCCCCTCGGCGGCGGGCAGTCAGGGGGAAAGGAGATGACTCCGGCCGGAGGGCCAGGAACGGCGGAGCAAGGAAGGCTCGCCGGACCCCGCCTCACCCCCGGCCGGCCTCATGGTCTTGTGGGAATAGGGGGAAGACGCATGCCTGAGACGACCCTGAAGCCGGTGGACTACCTCTTCAAAGCCGCCTTTGTGGTCACCCTGGACGAGGACAGCCGGGTCTTCGCCCCCGGCGCGGTGGCGGTCAAGGGGGACAGCATCGCGGCGGTGGGCCCCCCCTCAGAGGTGGAGGCCGCCTGTCAGCCCGCCCGGGTGCTGGACTACCCCCAGGGCCTCATCCTGCCCGGCCTCATCAATGCCCACACCCACGCCGCCATGTCCCTCTTCCGGGGCCTGGCCGACGATCTCCCCCTGGAGGACTGGCTCAACAGCCACATCTTCCCCGCCGAGCGCCATCTGGACCGGGAGGTGGTCTACTGGGGCACCAAGCTGGCGGTGGCGGAGATGCTCCTGGCCGGCACCACCTGCTTCTGCGACATGTATCTCTTCGCCGACGCCGTGGCCCGGGCTGCGGTGGAAACCGGCATCCGGGCGGTGGTGGGGGAGGTCCTCTATGACTTCCCCTCCCCCAACTACGGGCCCCCGGCGGAGGGCCTGCGCTTCAGTGAGACCCTGTGCCGCTCCTATGCTGGGCATTCCCGGGTCCGGGTGGCCATCATGCCCCATGCCATCTACACCTGCTCCCCGGACCTTCTGGCTGAGGCCGGGGAACTGGCCGCCCGCCTGGATACCCTCCTCGTCATCCATCTGGCGGAGACCGCCAGGGAGGTGGCCTACAGCCGGACGGCCTTCGGGCTCACCCCGGTGCAGCACCTGCACCGCCTGGGCCTGCTCAGCCCCCGCCTGCTGGCAGATCACTGCGTGGTGCTGGGCGAAGAGGATCTGGACCTCCTGGCCGCCTCCGGGGCCGGGGTGGCCCATTGCCCGGAGTCCAACATGAAGCTGGCCAGCGGCGTGGCCCCGGTGACGGCCATGCTCCGCCGGGGCATCCCCGTGGGCCTGGGGACCGACGGCTGCGCCAGCAACAACAACCTGGACCTCTTCCAGGAGATGGACACCGCCGCCAAGCTCCAGAAGGTGCACCTGCTGGACCCCACCGCCCTGCCGGCCCCCCAGGCCCTCTCCCTGGCCACCACCGGCGGGGCCAGGGTGCTGGGGCTGGCAGGCCGGGTGGGCCGCCTGGCCCCCGATTATAAGGCCGATCTCATCGTCCTCGACCTGGACCAGCCCCATCTCACCCCCCTGTATGACCCCCTCTCCCACCTGGTCTACGCCGCCCGGGGCTCCGATGTCACCACCGTCATGGTGGACGGCCGCCTGCTGGTGGCAGAGCGCCGGCTCCTGGACCTGGATCTGGAGGAGACCCTGGCCCGGACCCGGGAGCTGGCCCGGCGGGTGCGGCAGAACTACCGCTGACCCCGAGGGGACCGGCCGCCCGGGGGGCCGCAGCCTCTGCGGCCTCAGCTCCGGGCGATGATGAAGACCCCGAGGCAGGTGATGAGAATTCCGGCCATGCGGGTGACCGTGACGTTTTCCCCGAAGAGCTGCCAGGCCAGGACCGCCGTGAGGACATATCCCAGGGAAATCATGGGATAGGCATAGCTCACCTCGGCCTTGGCCAGCACGATGAGCCATACCAGAAAGCCCATGCCGTAGCAGATGAGCCCCGCGATGACGTAAGGGTTGAAGGCCGCCCGCAGAAAAACTCCGGCCAGTTCCGTGGCCCCCAGGGCGAAATTGCCCATCTTGGACATGCCGAATTTCAGCGACAGCTGGCCCGCCACATTGAGGAGCACATCCAGGAGGATCAGCCCCAACACCACATACTTGGTCATGAATCCGTCCTTTGCAGGTTTCCATGAGAAAGGGCGGCCCCCACTTCTGCCGCCCGTGCCTGTGCGCCGAGGGGAGGGGCGCCGGGAACTCCCGGCCGGCCCGCCGCTCACCCCTCCCTGATTCCCTCAGACCTTCACATTGTGGGAAAAGTTACCCGAGGCGGCAAGAAAATAATGCCGTGCCGCGGGGCCTTCCGCCCCCAGAGGGAACCAAAATATCCGGGTACCCCGGCCCTTTCACCACCAAAGCGGGCGGCATGGGGATTGCAAAAACGCAGGCCGGAGGTTGGCATGATCGCCCTGATCCCTGCAGTGGACCGGACCGGGGCTTACGTACGGCCCCCGGAGTCCGCCCCGGCCGAGGATTTCTCCCGGCTCCTGGCTTCCCTGGCCCCCACCCCCACCGCTGCCCCGCCTCCGGCCACCTACCAGGTGCAGGCCGGGGACACCCTGACGGGCATCGCCAGGAAGCTGGGCTACAGCGACCCTCTGATCCTGGCCCGGGCCAACGGCCTGAAAAATCCCGACCTTCTCCGGCCCGGCCAAGTGCTCACCCTGCCGCCCGCTCCCGGGCCGGCCTCCCCCCGGCCGCCGGCCGCGGCCCCCCTCCCTCCCGGCGGCACCCTGGTGGTGGCCTCCTGGTACGGCCCCCGGCACCACGGCCGGCCCATGGCCAACGGCCGCCCCTTTGACATGGAGGCCGACACCGCCGCCCATCGCTCCCTGCCCCTGGGCACCCTCCTGAAAGTCACCAACCCCCGTAACGGCCGCAGCGTTCAGGTGACGGTCACCGACCGGGGTCCCTTCATCCCCGGCCGCCACCTGGACCTGTCCCTGGGCGCCGCCCGGAAACTGGGAATCCTGAAGCAGGGCGTTGCCCGCCTCTACGTGGAAGCGACCTCGGGCTGAGGTGGGGAGGCTGACGTAGGCTTCGCTTCAGGGTGAAACCGTGCCGAGAGCTCGGAAAAGAAGCGGCCTGAGGGTGTGGAACTTTATCTCCTGGATCATCGCTGGCCCATAGCGTAAAAAGGGTGGAAAAAATAAGAAAGAACCGCCAGGAGCCCTTTGTCTGCCGCTCCCCCCAAAGATTTCTTCGCCCCTGCCTCCCTCAAGCACCCTCCACCTGCTGCCGGTAAGCGGCCACCGCCTTGGGAATGAGGCGCCGCAGAAACACCCGGCGGTCGAGGGCGTTGAGCCGGCTGTAGGCCGGAAAGTCCGGATGGCTGGGGCTCAATTCCGGCAGGGCCCGGGCAAATTCCCCCCCCTGGCGCCAGGCCTCCTGCACCAGGGCGATGAGGGGGGTTTCCTCCTGCGGCAGGGACTCCACCCACCCCAGCCGCCGCATCACCTCAAAGCGCAGCCGGTCCACCAGGGCAAAAGCCGTGTCCATGATCCTGAGCTTGGTCCCCGCCTCCAGATCATCCAGCCGGAAGCGCACCGAGCCCCCCAGCCCCATGGCCCCCATCACCAGATCGAAGAGGGCATAGAGGTTCTCCTCCCCGGGGGTGGCCAGATAAAGCAGGGTGGCGGCACTGAGGTCCTGAAGCCGGGTCTCCGGTCCGAACTGCTCCTGGAAGCGTTTCAGCCAGCTGCTGAAAGCCTTGTCCGCCATGAGCTTGCGGCGGAAGCGTTCCAGATCCACCAGGTCAGCCATGGCCGTCCTCAGCCGGGCCCGCCTCCTTTCCCTTCTCCCCCATCTTCAGACCCTGGGTTAGATACTGGATGCCGGAATAGGTGCTCAGCCCCCCGGTCAGAAGAAACAACCCCTGGAGGAGGGTCCCCGAAATCGGCGCCAGACGACTACCCAGGACCACAAACACCGTGAGCATCTGGGCTGCGGCGGTGGCTTTCCCCGCCACGCTGGGACGCACCGCCACCGGATAGTCACACAGCTTGAGAACCACGATCCCCAGCACCAGGACGAGATCCCGGCTGATGACCACCACCGCCAGCCACGGGGGGATGAGGCGGTAGATGCTCAACAGGATGAAGCTGCTCATCAAAAGGAGCTTGTCCGCCAGGGGGTCCAGCACCATCCCCAGGGGAGAGCGCTGCTGCCAATGCCGGGCAATGAGGCCGTCGATGAAATCGCTCAGGCTGGCGCACACGAAGACCGCCAGGGCCGGGCCGTAGCGCCCCTGGAGGAGGAAAATGACAAAGAGCGGCGTCAGCAGGATGCGGATGAGGGTGATGGCGTTGGGCACCGTCAGGCTGCGGCGGGAAAGGGAAGGCTCACTCATCATGCTTCGGCATCGTATCAGAAAATCCTGCCCGCCGCCATGGCGGCAGCCGGAAACGACGCGCCTGTTTCCTTATCCCGAGGGCTTGTCCATGCATGTAGCCGTCCCCGCCAGGGCCCCGGAGGCCGCCTCGGCCATCACCGCCACCGGCGCCGGCTGCCCCGTCCACAGGGTGAATTGCGCCGCCCCCTGATGGAGGAGCATCCTGAGGCCGTCCACCACCTCGCAGCCCCGGGCGTGGGCCTCCGTGAGAAGCCGGGTCCGCAGCGGCCGATAGACGATGTCCATCACCAGCCGGAAGCGGGACAGCAGCTCCGGCGCCAGGGGGAGGTCCCCCGCATGCGGCTCCATGCCCACCGGAGTGGCATTGATGAGGATCTCCGCCCCGCAGGCCTCCAGCTGCCCCGGCTCCAGGGCCTCCACCCCAAACTCCCGGGCCAGGGCCGCCGCCTTGGCCGTGTCAATATCAGTGAGACTCACCCGGGCGCCGGCCTGCAGCACCCCAAAGACAATGGCCCGGGCCGCGCCCCCCGCTCCCAGCAGCAGGATGTGCCGCCCCCGCAGCTCCACCCGCTCCTGCAGGGCCGTCACCGCCCCCAGCCAGTCGGTATTGTGCCCCACCAGGCGACCGTCCTGATTCACCACCGTGTTCACCGCCCCCATGCGGGCCGCCGGCCCCGCCACCTCATCCAGCAGGGGGATGATCTCCTCCTTGAAGGGAATGGTGACGCTCACCCCCCCGATATTCAGGCCCCGCAGCCCCGCCACGGCCTGGGCAAGGTCCTGGACCTCAAAGGGCACATAGACGGCGTTGATCCCCAGGTGGGCAAAGGCGGCATTGTGCATCGCCGGACTCAGGGAATGAGCCACCGGCCGCCCCAGTAGGCCGTACACCCGGGTGGTCCCGTCAATCACCGGCGCAGGAGCCGCCATATCCGCTTCACCTCGCTCACCGTGAGCTGCCCCGGGGCTGAGGCCCCCCGCCGGTGGAAGGGCGCATAGGTGAGATACGACCCCAAAAACGGCGCCGCCACCCGGGACCAGCCCCCCAGCGCCCCCATACAGAAGGCGATGATCTCCTTGCCCGCCGCCAAGGCCCGGGGGATGAGACCCAGAACCCGGAGATTGTCCGCCGGCTCCCGGGCCAGGGTCACCAGCTTGACAATCTCCCCCTCCGCCGCCAGCATGGCCTCCAGCTGCGCCGCCAGCTCCGGCTCCGGCGGCGTGCCGGCAAAATCATGCCACGAGAGGATCAGCCGGGTCTCCCCCTTGGCCGCCGCCAGCTCCCGGCGCCAGCCCGCCTCGGTGCGCCACTCCACATCCACACAGGTGGGCCGGTAGGCCAGCGCCTCCTGAAGCACCTGCAGCCGCGCCGCCTCCTCCCCCCGCCAGCGCCCCCCCTCCGCCGGATGCCGGTTGGTCACCACCACCGGCCCCGGCAGGGTGCCCAGAAGCCGCCTCAGCTCCACCCGCTCCAGATAATCCAGCCGCAACTCCGCCCAACACCCCTTGCGGGCCGCCCGCAAGTAGACCCCCCTGGCCCGCCGCGCCGCCTCCTCCACCACCGGCACACACAGCCGCAAAGGCGGCCGCCCGGGGGAAAGCCGTCCCCCCGGCCCTCCCTGCGGCTCCCTTCCCACCCCCTGGGAGGGGGAAGGTGCAGGGGACCCCGCCTCCTGGCCCCCTCCCCCTGAGCCTCTTCTGCCCCTCAACTCAGCCGCTCCACGCCGGGGGCCTTGGGGAAGGAGCCCAGGAGCTTGAACCAGGCGCTCAAATGCCTGATCTCCTCCAGGGCCTGGCCCACGTGGGCTTCGGCCCGGTGCCCGTCCAGGTCCACAAAGAAGAGGTAGCGCCAGGCCTCGGTCTTCATGGGCCTCGAGACGATGCGGCTCATGTTGATCCCCCGCTCCGCCAGGGGCCTGAGGGTATGGTAGAGGGCGCCGGGCACATCGTCCACCGCAAAGATGATGGAGGTCTTGTCGGCGCCGGTGGGGCCGGGGGTGTCGGGGCCGATGACAAAGAAATGGGTGACGTTGCCGGGGTGGTCCTCAATGCGTTTCTCGATCACCCTCAGGTCATACAGGGGGGCCGCAAAGGCGCTGGCGATGGCCGCCGAGTTGGGGTTCTTGGCGGCCTTCTGGGCTGCGGCGCCGGTGGAGGCCACCTCCAGCACCGGGATGTCCGGCAAATGCGTGGCCAGCCAGCGCCGGCACTGCCCCAGGGCCTGGGGGTGGCTGTAAATCACCTCCACGTCCTGGATCTGCCCGGAGCGGGACAACAGGTCGTGTGTGATCTCCAGGTAGATCTCGCCGCAGATGTGCAGGGAGTTTTCGGCAAAGAGGTCCAGGGTTTCATTCACCACCCCTTCGGTGGAGTTCTCGATGGGCACCACGCCGTAATGATATTTTTCCTTCCCCACCTCGCTGAAGACTTCCCGGATGGTGGCCATGGGCCGGTAGCGGGTGGCGTGGCCGAATTTCTTGAGGGCCGCCAGGTGGGAAAAGGTGGCCTCCGGCCCCAGAAAGGCCACGGACACCGGCGCCTGGATCTCCCGGGCGGCGGAGATGATCTCCCGGAAGATGTTGCGCAACGCCGCGGCGGAGAGGGGACCGGGATTTTTGTGGAGCAGGTGGGCCAGCACCTCCTCTTCCCGGCGGAAATCCAGGGTGCGCTGGCCCTCCCGGTTCTTGATGAGGCCGATCTCCTGGGCCAGGGCCTGGCGGCGGTTGAGGAGCAGGAGCAGCTCCTCATCCACCTGGTCGATGGCGGCTCGCAGCCGTTCCTTGTCCGTCATGGTCATTTCTCGGTGATGGTTTCCGTGACTTTGTGCCCGAAGTGGCGCCCGGCCTCCTCCAGCGCCGCCAGCACCTCCTCCCCGGGCTTGAGGGACACGATGGAAACGGCTTCGCCCCCGGGCCGGGTGAGGCGGATGGTCTCGGCGTTCTGCAGGATGAGACTGAACTCCTTCCCCTCGGCCTCGGCGGTCACCAGCATCAGGGGCCGGCTCTCCACCTTCACCCGGCCCACCACCGCCGGCCGGGTGCTGCCGTCGTGGCGCACCACCAGCACCTCATCCCCGGCCTTGAGCTCCCCCAGATACCGGGTCGTGCCGCCCGTCACCCGGATATAGGCATGCACCGGACCGGCGTTGACCCGGAAGGGCCGCGGCGCCACGTAGGGGTTCTCCAGGGATTCGGCATGCACGAGAAAGAGCCCCCCGGAGGAATTGCCCACCAGCATGCCCTCCCCCAGCCCCAGGTTGGAGCAGGTGTCCACGCACACCCGGTCCCCCATGCCCAGGGGCCTGAGGCCGGTGATGCGGGCCACGGTGAGGGCCACCGGCGGTGAGGCCTCCTTGACCAGGCGGGCCACCGCCTTGATAACCGCCGGGTCCCGGCTCGCCACCACCACGCCGTCCACCCCCCTCTCCAGGATCCCCAGGGCGGTGCGGGCCTCCTCGGGGCCGGCCACCTCCACAAAGATGTTGCCGGTTTGGGCCACCAGGTTCTCCAGGGGGATGATGGTCCAGTCCGGGGTCCGCACGATGACCGGCAGCTCCCGGGCCAGGCGCACCACCTCCGCCTCGTCCGCCGTCGAGGTCACCGTCACCTCGGCCACCTGCCGCCCCGGCACCAGATCGCCGTCCTCGGCCACCACCGTGATCAGCCCCAGGGCCTTGACCTCCGCCGCCTTGCCCGGCGCCACCCACACCGCATCGGCCCCGGACTCGAGCGCGGTGGTCACCAGTTTCTTGTCCCAGGGGTCGATCTTCACCCACAGCTTTTTCATGGCGTGCCCGCCTCAGCTGGCCGCGCGGCGGCCCACTTCCACGGCGCTCAGGAAGCCCAGGGCCTCATCCACGCTGGCGTTTTCATGCACGATGAGGCTGATGGCCCCCACCATGCGGGCCGGATCCCGGTGCTGGAAGATGTTGCGGCCGATGGAGACCCCGGCCCCGCCGGCCTCGATGGAGTCCTTCACCATCTCCAGGATCTCTCTATCGGAGTTCATCTTGGGACCGCCGGCAATCACCACCGGCACCGGGCAGCCCCGCACCACCTCCCGGAAGGACTCCACCGAGCCGGTATAGGAGACCTTGATGATGTCGGCGCCCAGCTCCGCGCCCAGCCGGGCCACGTGCTTGATCACCCCGGCATCGTATTCATTCCTGATCTTTTCCCCCCGGGGATACATCATGGCCAGCACCGGCATGCCCCAATCCCGGGCGTGGCGGCAGACCAGACCCAGGTCGCTGAGCATCTCCTTTTCCGAGCCGTTGCCGATGTTGACATGGATGCTCACCGCATCGGCCCCCAGCTTGATGGCCTCCTCCACGGTGCACACCAGGGTCTTGGCGTTGGGGAAGGGGGAGAGCACCGTGGAGCCCGACAGGTGGATGATGAGCCCCACGTCCTTGCCCCGGCGGCGATGGCCGCCCTCCACCAGCCCCTTGTGGATGACGATGGCGTTGGCGCCCCCGGAGGCCACCGCATTGACGGTGGTCTTCATGTCGATGAGGCCTTCAATGGGCCCCACCGTCACCCCGTGGTCCATGGGAACGATGACGGTGCGTCCCGTCTCCCGGTTCATGATGCGTTCCATGCGGATGAGTTTGCCGATCACGTCGCCTCCTCCCGCCGTCGCACCCGGGGCCGGCCTAACAAAAAAGCCGTGGCCCCCCGGTGCGCCACGGCTTTTAAAAGTTTGCTGGTTTGTGCGATTAAGGACTTTTAAAAGTCGAGGCGCACCTGGAGCCTCCATAATAATAGTAGCTGAAATAAAAGCCACGCAGGAGCGGACGGTGCATGTGAATTTTCCCTCGACCTGATTTATGCTAAATTGTTCCCGTAGGGGCTGTCAAGCTTTTTTTGTGTTCCCGCGGCAAGGGGGGATGCCGGCTGCCGTCATCCCGCCGCCTCTCCACCCCCCTTCCCCGGTGAGGGGGGGGAGGCAGGCCCGCCGGAAGGGGCGAATCCGGTGTTCCCGGCCCCCGTCCCGGTGCCGGACTCAACCGGCGGGGTGGCAGGGGAATTGGGGAAACCGGGCTTTGGCTTGCGAGGCTCCGTCCTGCCCCGGCCTGGGGGGATGCCGGCATCGTTTTCTGGTAAAGGCAAGAAAAGGGGGGCCGCCGGCTCCCGTCCTTCCCTCAGCCTCTCCACTCCCCTCCCCGGCAAGGGGCTGGGGGATGAGGGCCCGCCGGAAGGGGCGGGGCCGGTGGCTATTGCCCCGTCCCGGAAATCGCCGGACATACTGCTGTTGCCTGGCCGGGGGAACTGCCCCCGGCCCGCCTGTTCCCGTATGGCGCTGACCCCGGTCCTGGCTTACATTCTCCTGTGGTTCCCCGAGCGCACCCAGACCTTCATCCGGGATGAGGTGGCCACTTTGGCCGAGGCAGGCCTGCCGCTGCGGGTGTATACCCTCTACGGCCGGCAGCGGGGCGCCCCGCCGGCCCCCCCGGTGCCCGTCACCCGGCTGGGGGTGGCGGCGGGGGCCACCCTCCTCCGGCATCTGGCTGGCCTCCGCCGGGAGTTCGGCCCCGAAGCCCCGGCCTTCCTCCGGCAGGTCCTCTGCCGGCGGTGGCGCAGTCTCGAGACCGCCGCCGAAGCCCTGTGGGCGGCGCTGGCCGGGGTGTATCTGGCGAAGCGTGCCCCCGCGGAGGGCGCGGCCCACCTCCACGCCCCCTGGGCCGACGGGCCCGCCACCGCCGCCTGGGTGGCCTCGCACTTCAGCGGCCTGCCCTTCAGTTTCGCCGCCCATGCCCATGATATCTACCCGCCGGATGGGGCCCTGAACGACAAGCTCCAGGCGGCCGCCTGGGTGCACACCGTCTCCCGGGCCAACCGGGACTATCTGGCCGGCCTCTGCCCCCCTGCCGCCGCCAGGATCCTGACCATCCCGGTGGGCGTGTCCCTTCCGGATTCGACCCCCATGCCTCCTGAGCGCCCCCCCGGGCCTGTGCGCCTCCTCTCCGTGGGGCGGCTGGTGGACAAAAAGGGCTACCCCGTGCTCTTGGAGGCCTGCCACCTCCTGAAGGCCCAGGGGCTGGCCCTCCACCTCACCCTGGCCGGAGACGGCCCCCGGCGCCGGGCCCTGCAGAGGCAGGCCCGCACCCTGGGCCTGGAGGTGACCTTCCTGGGGTATGTGCCTCCCCAGGAGGTGCTCCGCCTCTATCCCCAGGCGGACCTGTTTGTCCTCCCCTGCCAGGTGGATTCCCGGGGGGACCGGGACGCCACCCCCAGCGTCCTCAAGGAAGCCCTGGTCCATGGAGTCCCGGTGGTGAGCACCGCCGTCTCCGGCGTCCCCGAGTTGGTGCGCCCCGGGGAAACGGGCTGGCTGGTGCCCCCCGGGGACCCCGCCGCCTTGGCCGCGGCCATCCGGGAGGCCCTGGCCGATCCCCCCGAGGCCCGCCGCCGCGCCCTCGCCGGCCGGGAGCTGGTGGCCCGGGAATACAACGCCCGCCACAATTACGGCCGGCTGGCGGCCCGCTTTCGGGCCACCCTGGCCGGGCTTGACCCTGGAAAGGACCCCCGCCGGCCGCAGGAGGGGGCGTGAGGGGGTCAGGGCCGGTCGAATCCCCGGCCGCAGAGCCCTCAGGGCATCAATGACTTTGGCCCCATGGAATGGCTGCTCGCCGGTGTGATGATTCTCAGCCTGGCCCCGCTGGCGGCCCTCACCCTCGTGGGAGGCCGCCGTCTGGCCCGCAGCGCCAGCCAGGAACCCCCGCCTCCCGGCCCCCCCTGGCCCCGCCTGAGTCTCATTGTGCCGGTGGCGGGCCGCCCTGAGGGCCTGGCCGCTGAGCTCACCTCCCTGCTCACCCAGGATTACCCCGGCTACGAGGTCCTGGTCATCACCGCCAGCTCCGGCGAACCGGCGGTGCCGGTGATCCGGGAGCTGCTGGGGCGCTTTCCCCATCTGCGCCATGTCGTGAGCGGGCCGGCCCGGGGGTGCGGCCAGAAGAACCACAACCTCCTGGCCGGACTCAGGCTGGCGGATCAGCGCTCCCAGGTGATCGCCTTCTGCGACCGGGGCCGCCTGGCGCCTGCGGCTTTCCTGCGGCATCTGGTGGCCCCCCTGCGTGAGGGCGCCCAGGTGGCCAGCGGCTACCACCGCCTCCATCCCGAAAAGCCCGGCCTCGCCGCCCTGGCCCGGGCTGCGGTGGTGGGGGTGCTGTGCCTCACCCGGGAATTTCCCGCCCTGATGCAGCCCTGGGGCGGCGCCACCGCCCTGCGGCGGGACCTGGTCACCAGCCTGGGCCTCCCGGGCCTGTGGGCCAGGACCGTGGTGGACGATGTCTCCCTGGCGGCAAGGCTGAAGCAGCGCCGGATGCCGGTGGTGTCCGCCCCGGGAGCCCTTCTGCGCACCCCGGTGGCGGCCGAAACCTGGGGACAGGCCGTGGCCTGGCTCACCCGCCAGTGGCTCTACCTGAAATACTGCCTCCCCGGCACCTGGCTGGCCGGCGGGCTCCTCGTCCACCTCACCCTGGCCCTCACCGCAGCCTCGGGTCTCCACCTCCTGGCGACCCCGTTTGGGGGTGCGGGTCCGGAAACCCTCCTGGCCGCCGGCTATCTGGGCGCCATGAGCCTGCTGTGGCTGCGCCTTCACCGTCTGCTTCAGCCCCCGGCCCGGGAAGGCCTGGCCCTGCTCCTCTGGCCGGCGGCCCTGGTTTTGGCCGCCTGGGCGCACCTGGCCTCCGGTTTCACTCACGTCCTGCACTGGCAGGGGCTGGCCTACCGGGTGGGCTTGGGCGGGGAGGTGCGACGGATTTGGCGGGCGGACTCCGCCCCGGGCGGAGCGCCCCGGCGGGGGGCAGGGCTAAGGCGCAAACAACCTGAAGCCTAAACCTGGTTCTCGATGTATTCCTGGGAGAGGGCGTACCTCACCAGCTCCGCCATGGTGGAGAAATTCAGCTTCTCCATGATGTTATAGCGGTGGCGGCGCACGGTGTTGACGCTGATGAACAGGAGCTCGGCGATCTCCTGGGCCCGCTTGCCCTCCGCCAGCAGCTTGAGGACCTCCCGCTCCCGGGCCGTCAGGAGGTCTTTCCTGCCCTCCTCCCGCTGCAGGCTGATGAGCACCTCGGTGAGCAGGGGGGAGAGGCACTTTTCGCCCCGGCGCACCGCCTCCAGGGCCCGCACCAGTTCCGGGGCCGGGTCCTCCTTCAGAAGAAAGCCGTCGGCCCCGTCCACCAGGGCCTGACGCACGAATTCCTTTTTACGGTGCATGGTGAGGATAATCACCTTTACTTCCGGGTATTGCCGCTTGATCTCCCGCATGGCCTCCAGCCCCCGCATGTGGGGCATGGAGATGTCCAGCAAAATGAGGTCCGGCGTGTGCCGCTTGAGGAACTCCAAGAGCTCCAGGCCGTCGGACACTTCGCCGATGATACTGACCCCTTCCACCCGTTCCAGAAGCTTGCGCACCCCGGCCCGGAACAGGGCATGGTCATCGGCCAGCACGATCTGGTATGGGTTCATCCGTGCTCTCCTCTCTGGGGATGGTGAAAGTGATGGTGGTGCCCTGGCCCGGCCGGCTCCGGAGGTGGAACTCCCCCCCGAGCATGCGGACCCGCTCTTCCATGGCCAGCAATCCCAGGGTGCCTTTGGTGCGGGACGTCAGGGACTGGTCGAAGCCCCGGCCGTCGTCCTTGATCTCGAAGATCAGTCGGCCATCCTCCCGGGTGGCCGTCAGGGAGACCCGCCGGGGGTCGGCGTGCTTGCCGATATTGGTGAGGGCCTCCTGCACCACCCGGTAGATGGCGGTCTGCACGGGCAGAGGAAAGAGACCGTCCAGATCGTCCAGGTCCACGGTGAAGGTGAGGTCTTTTTTGAGGGCCCGGAAGTCGTCGATCAGGGCGGTGAGGGCGGTGGTCAGCCCCAAATCCTCCAGGTCCCCGGGGCTCAGGTCCAGATAGAGCCGCCGCACCTCGGCAATGGTGGCGGCGATCTCCTTAAGCATTTCCTGGATCTCATTTTTCATGGCCTCCAGCTGCGGAGTGAGCTCCGCCTCCAGAGCCTCCAGCCTCAGCTTCAGGGTGAGGAGACGGTGGCCCAGCTCATCGTGCAGCTCCGCGGCCAGGCGCTTGCGCTCATTCTCCTGGGCCTTGAGAAGCTGGGCCGCCAGCCTCCGGAGCTTGGCCTCGCTCTCCCGGAGGGCCTCCTCCGCCACCCTCCGGGCGGTGATGTCGATGCCGATGACCCCCACCAGGGGGGTGCCGCTGTCGGGGGGCGGGATGGGGAACCGGGTCAGCAGCCAGTAACGGGTTTTCCCATGCCGCTCCAGGGTTTCCAGATGCTGCAGGGCCTCCCCCCCCTCCCGCACCTGCCGGTTCAGTTCCACCTCCCACCGGGCCGCAGAACCCGGATCCCCCGGCGTCGTTCCCGGGGGGGCGCCGAAGATCTCCCTCCAGGTCTCATTGGCATAGAGGATGGTGTCCGCCGCATCCAGGATCACCGCCGCGCCCGGGACATTCTGCATGAAGGCGGCAAACCGGGTCTCGCTCTCCCGGAGGCGCGCCTCGGCCTGCTGGCGCTCATCGATCTCCCGCAGAATGCGGGCGTAGGAGGCCTGGAGTTCGGCAATCTTGGCCATGGCCTGGCTCTCCAGGTCCGCCACCTGCCCTTGCGCCCGCCGCAGCAGCCGCCGGGTGGCGCGGCCGTGGAGGTAGGTGAGGACCAACAGCCCCAGGATGAAGACGCCGTTGAGGAAAAGAAAGAAGGGACCCATGACCGCTGTGTCCTGCCGCCTTCCGCCCCGGGTTCCCCCGCCTACATGGCCTCCGGTTCGGGCCCGGGCTCCGGCACCGTGGCCGCCGGTGCAGCCTTGTCGGGCGGCGCCGCCTTCCTGGCCGGTCTGACCCTTGCCGGGACGATCTGGCCCCGGGCCGTGACCGGCTCCTGCCTCAGGAACCGGGTCTCCACCCACCCCTCGGCCCCGGTGTCCGGAAAACGCACCTTGCGCCAGCGGGCCCCGGATTCAGCAATGCTCTCCACCTTGTCGTTGAGGGTGAGTCGCTTCAGAACCTGGGAGTCCTTCAGGGGCAAAAGATGCAGGGCGGCGGAATCGGAGGCCACATACCAATACACCGGAGCTCCGGGGGGTGAGACCCCCGGCGTTCCCGGTCCGCTTGCCGCCTCCGCCGCCGGTTCCGGCGGCAGGGTGTCCGCCAGCTGGGCGGCCGTCACCCAGCCGATGGCCCGGTCTTTCTCCACCAGCACCCGCCACCACTCCCGCCGTTCCGTCAGTTTCTGGACCTTGTCGCCGAACTCCAGCCGCCGCCGGGAGGTGGCCTCCGGGTGGGGGGAATCCCTCAGGGGCAGTTCCCTGGCCGCCACATAGTGGGTCTGCCCCGAAAGCGGCCGCTCACTGAGCAGGGCCCGCTGCGTCCAGCCCACCGCCTCGTCCCGCCGGGATTTCACCCGCCACCAGCCGTCAGGGCGGGATTCCAGGAGGTGGACTTCATCAGAGAGATAGATTTCGCTCACCACCGGACAGTCCAGTCCCGGGCAGGAGCGCAGATAGGACACCGCCGGAATGCTGTAGAAGACCCGGGGCTGAGGGGGGGAGGGGACAGTGGCACAGGCCGGAGCCAGAACCAGCAGCGCCCCCAGCAGCCGGAGGGCCTGGAACCGGGCATAAGCCGGCATGAGTCCTCCTTAGTGGGGCCGGGGGCGGGCCGGGCCGGTTTCGGGGATAGCCTCCAGCTCCTGGATGAGCCATTGGCCAAAGACCTGGGTGAACTGCACCCGGTAGGTCTTGATGTGGTTCTTCACCGCCTGGGTGGCCCGGTCCCGGGTGGTGAAGTTCCAGGTGACCGTGCCCCGGATTACGCCCTCCCCCACCGCCTGCAAATCCTGGACGTGGTAGTGCATGTCCAGGTAGTCGTACCGCTGCCACAGGGAGACCATGGCCTCCCGTTTCCGGCCCAGGTCCGGCAGGGTGGGGGCATAGGCGCTGAGAAACAGCTCCGGGTCTTTGGCATACTGGGCCTCCCGGATGCGGTTCAACAGCCCGGCCAGCTCCTCCTGCGCCGGGAACTCCGGAAAGGTGTCGGAAAGGATGGACTGCGCCGGGGAGCGGGCTGCGGGCACCACCGACTGCCGGACCTGCAGGGGCACCGTGACCATCACCAGGAAATACGTCGCCGCCAGCACCGCCAGCACGGTCCAGATGAGGAGGAGTTGACGCCAGATGCGGCGCACCGCCTCCACCAGGTTCTCATTGAGGCGTCGGGACACCTGGACCAGCTCCGAGGCCTCCGCCTGCAGGGCGGCCCGGGCCTTCTCCACCGCTTCCCGGGTGTGCATCATCTCATCCATGAGCCCCTCCGCTTACGGCCGCCCTCCCCCGGCCCGGAGACGACTGCTCTTCCCACAATATCACAACCCGCCCAACAGAAACACTCCCTCGGGGCCGAACGTCATTTCCCCCAGTGTTCCCGGAGAAACTCCTCCCGGCCGGACAGGCTCCGGTAGGTGCAGTAGCGCCCCGGGTTTTTCCGGGCAAAGTCCTGGTGATAGTCCTCGGCCGGATAAAAGGTGGTGTAGGGCAGGATCTCCGTGGCAATGGGCCGCCGAAACCGCCCGGAGGCGGCCAGGGCCGCCTTGGAGGCCTCGGCCACCCGGCGCTGCTCGTCATCGTGGTAAAAAATCACCGTGCGGTAATGCCGCCCCCGGTCGGCAAACTGACCCCCCGGGTCGGTGGGGTCCACCTGCCGCCAGAAATGCTCCACCAGCTCGGCATAGGAAATCTTCCCGGGATCAAAGGTGACCTGCACCGCCTCCACATGCCCTTTCCGGGCATAGTCCTCGTAGGTGGGGTCGGCCCCCTGGCCCCCGGCGTAGCCGGAGACCGCCTTGATCACCCCGGGAAGCTTGCGGAATTCCGCCTCGATGCACCAGAAGCAGCCGCCGGCAAAGGTGGCGGTCGCAGCCTTCTCCGTGGTCATCCTTGCCTCCCCGGGTTCCTGCGGCGCCCCCTGGGCCAAAAGCCCGAAAAGCAGCGCCAGGCACCCCGCCGCGCCCCCCAGATACTTCACCGCAGCTCCCTCCCCTCTTCCCTGCAAGCTAATCACTGCGGCTTAATTATACCAGGAAAAGGTGATGGAAAAGAAAAAGGGCAGGCTCGTTCCCGAACCCGCCCCCGGCAGACCCTGGAAAGAACAGCTTACCGCACGATGAGCACGCTGCAGGGGGCGTGGCGGCTCACCTTCTCCGCCGTGGTGCCCAAAAAGGCGGCCCACACCCCGGAAAGCCCGGTGTGTCCCACCAGCACCAGGTCAAAGCCCCCTTCCCGGGCCACCTGCACGATGGTCTGAGCCGCGTGCCCCGAGCGAAGCACGGTCTTCAGCTCCACCCCTGCGGCCTGGGCCTGGGCCTTGGCCTCCTGGAGGAGCTTGCCGTAGTAGGCATCCGCGTACGCCTTTTCCTCCTCCACCTCGTCAATGGTGGCGGCAAAACGCGGCAGCTTCTCCTGCACCGCCAACGCGGTGAGCTCCGCCTGGTGGAGTTTGGCCAGCTCCAGACCCGCCGCCAGGGCCTTGACGGCCCCCTCGGAGCCGTCATAAGCCACCAACATCTTGCGGTACATGCTCTCCTCCTGACCCCTGCCGCCTCAGTCTTCCGGCATGTGCAGGAAGTGTTCGCTGGTGCCCACTATTTCCGGCTCCACCGCCAGACCCAGGGACACCTCCCGGGGGTGAAACCATACCTGGGCGATGATGGTGGGAATGACCGCCGAGGCGATGACACCGGTCACCAGAATGGAGTACTGCGACTGGTCGATATAGCCGTGGGTGAGCCCGAAGAGGGCGGAAATGCTCCCGAAGGTCAGGCCGGTGGCCATGAGCAGGGTGGTGTAGTTGCTCTCCCGCACCGGGATCCCAAAGAGGCGGCACAGGGGCCAGATGCCTGCAATCTTGGTGACCATCTTCATCATGAACAGCGCCACCAGGGCCCCAAAGCCCGCCACCAGGGCCGGCAGCGACACCAGGGTGCCCGCCTTGATGAAAAAGAAGGGGGTCAGAAGGGCAAAGGTGGTGGCCCGCAGCCGATGCAGAATGATTTTGTCATGTACAAACAGCCCGGCGATGACCATGCCGAAGAGGTAGGCCGGCAGCACCGCCTCGCTCCGGGCCGTCACCGCCAGCCCGCCCAGAACCGTGAGCACCAGGAAGATGAGCTTGATCTCCGGTTCAATCACCCGGCCGCCCCACAGGGCAAAAAACCAGCGGCAGAGACGGGGCAGCTGCCACAGGGCCGCCACCGTGACCACCGCAAAGATCAGCAGCCAGCGGTCATAGTTGGCAAACAGCAGCCCCAGGGCCAGCACCGTGCCCAGATCGGTGATGAAACAGGCGGTGAGGATGAGCTTCCCCAGCTCGGTGTTGTTGAGGCCGGTCTCCACCATCACCGCATAGACCACCGCCATGGAGGTGGTGGACAGGGCCACCCCGGCGATCTGGGCCGACTGTGAGGGCCAGCCGCTCACATAGTAGGCATAGGCCATGCAGCCCAGAAACGGCCCCAGAAAGGAGACCAAGCCGATGGCCAGGCTGGGCTTCCACAGGCGGCGGAAGGCCTCGGGTTCGATCTCCGCCCCGGCCAGGAAGGTGAGAACCACCGAGGCAAAACCTGCCAGAAAGTTGATCCAGGGGGTGGGCGTGAAGATCTGCCAGCCCAGGGCGGTGCCCAGGTTCCCGGCGATGCAGCCCAGAAAGATCTCCACCAGGGCCACCGAGATGCCCACCCGGATAGAGATGAGGCTGGCCAGCAGCGCCACCCCGATCCAGGCTGCGGCAGTATACCAGACCTGTTCCATGCTTTCCTCCGGATGCCTGGGGGCGGACGAAAAAAAACTCCTGTCCCGCCACCGTCAGGATCAGGAGTCATCAGCGCCAGCACGCGGTTCGGACGGCCACGGCCGCCCGGGCGGACTCCATCGCCGCACACCCCTTGAAATTATCAGGGTCTCTTCCCCCCTGTCAAGAATCTCTTTTCCCTCCCCGCCATTTATTTCACAATTGACATTGGCTCATTTTTCCCTTATACTTTACTCAGGCGATGAAGTCCGCCTTCAACCGCCCGGCCATGAGGCGCAGGGCTGATGACTTCTGTCCAGGACCCCGGGCAGAAGTTTTTTTTATTGGCCCGGTTGTGTGGGAGGCCCGTATGGGAAATTATCAGCAGCTGAAGGAAGCCCTGGAGCGGCAGCTCACCCATCTGGCGCAGCTGCCGGAAACTCCCAAGACCACCGTGCTGAACCTGCTGGACAAGCTGCGCCAGAACCGCTTCCACCTGGTGGTGATGGGGGCCTTCAAGCGGGGCAAGAGCACCCTCATCAACGCCCTCTTGGGGGAGGCCCTCCTCCCCACCGCCATCGTCCCCCTCACCTCCGTGGTCACCATCCTCACCTACGGCGAGCAGGTCCGCATCGAGGTGCGCTTCCACGACGGCAGCACCCGCCTCATCTCCCCCCCGGAGCTGGTGGACTACATCACCGAGCGGGGCAATCCCGGCAACCGCAAGGGGGTGCGGGAGGTGGAGATCACCTACCCCTCGGACTACCTCAAGGATGGCGTCTGCATCATCGACACCCCCGGGGTGGGCTCCATCTACAGCCACAACACCGAGGTGGCCTACAACTACCTCCCTTACGTGGATGCCGCCGTCTTTGTGGTCACGGTGGACCCCCCCCTGTCCGCCGCGGAGCATGAGTTTCTCCGGGACATCCGGGAATATGTCCACAAGCTCTTCTTCGTGCTGAACAAGATTGACTACGTGGACGAACCCGAGCGCCAGGAGGCCCTGGAATTCACCCGCCAGGTCCTGCAGGCGGACCTCGGGACCGGCCAGGTCAACATCTTCCCCCTCTCCGCCAAGCTGGCCCTGGAGGGCAAACACAACGGCCATCCGGAGCTCCTCACCGCCAGCCACCTGCCGGAGTTCGAAGCCCATCTCAGGGACTTCCTCTTCCGGGAAAAGGGGCGGGTGCTGCTCATCTCCTGCCTCAGCGGGGCTCTGAAGGCCATCACCGACTCCACCCTGGCCCTGAAGGTGGAGCGCCAGGCCGCCGCCCTGCCGGTGGCCGAACTGGAGGCCAAGATCTCCCAGTTCAACCAGGAACTGGAGGGCCTGAAAAAGGAGCGGGAGATGTCCCTCCTGCTTCTGGACGGCCGCCTCAAGGGCGTGGCCACCCAGTTCGATGCCGATCTGGAAGCCTTCCGCCGGGAGACCACCGCCCGCCTGCGCCGGGAGATCGAGGCGGTGTTTCAGGAAAAGAGCCGTCAGGCGGGGGACCTCCGCCAGGAGATGGAAAAATTCCTCTTCGCCGCCCTCCGGGACCTGTTCATCGGCTGGCGGCGCCAGGAAATCGACAGGCTCTCCCAGACCCTGGCGCAGACCCACCAGGAGTTCGCCGCCCGCAGCAATGCCATCCTGGAGCGCCTCACCCAGCTCACCGCCCGCATCTTTGACTTTTCCCTGCGGGGGGTGGCGGTGGAGGAGGTCTTCGCCGACCGCAGCCGCTTCAGCTTTAAATTCAAAGACGAGCCGGTGGGACTGGAGATCCTGCAGATGACCATCACCGGCCTCCTGCCCCGGGCCCTCACCAAGGGGATGCTGCTGAAGAAGCTCCAGGAAAACGTGGCCGAGCTGGTGGACAAACACTGCGGCCGCCTGCGCTGGGACTTCCACCAGCGCCTGCAGGACATCGGCCGGGAGATGCGCCAAAGCTGGCTGGAGCGCCTGGATGAGACCACGAACAGCATCCGCCAGGCCCTGGAGCGGGCCCGGACCCAAAAGCAGGCCAGCGCCCAGGCGGTGGCGGCCCGGGCCGGGGAGCTGGACCGCAGCCTGGCGGCCATCCTCCAGGCCGAAGCCGACCTGCTGGCCCTCCGGGAACGCCTGGCCGCCTGAGGCCGGCGGAAAAATCGCCGCCTTGCTCCGGTCAGGGAATTGACCTGACTCTTCCAGAACCTATATTGTGAGTGAGGCCTTTATCTTAATACTTCCCCAAGGAGGCGGCCATGAAGGAATATGATGAGATCATCAAGCAGAAAGGTCTTCCCCAGGTGGGTCAACTGGTGCGCAGCAAGAAATACGGCACCCTCTGGCGCGTCATGGAAAAAAAGGAGATCTGGCGCAACATCGACCCCGATCCCCAGACCGGTGAGCCCCGCATGGTCCCTGCCATCTACCTCCTCTACTGGAAGGTGCAGGAAGGGGTCACCCCCGGGGTGGGCCGCCTCATGGGTTATGAATACACCCTCTACGACAACACCTTTCATCTGAACTGGGAGATTGTGGAGTAGCGGAGATTGCGTCTGGAGAAGAGCTCAGATTCATGAGGCGGGGGGCATTACCCCCGTCTTTTTTTCGCCCTCTCTCGGCTCTCCTCGGCTCGAAGCTCAAAATCGCGGGGAAAAATCCTGAGGCCCCAACCAGCCGGTAACAGAGAAAAAATTTGTGGCTCCGGGCCGTGGTTGGCTAAAATGGCACCTAAAGGCTGGGAAAGGGGCGGCATTCCCCGGGATCCAAGTCCCACCCCAAGAAAGGATCAGGCTTATGACCCACATCATCCTCGTGCGCCACGGTCAGACTCCCTGGAACAAGGACAAGATCTTTCGCGGCTCCAAGGACATCCCCTTAAATGACCAGGGCCGGGAGGAGGCCCGGCTGGCCGGGGAGTGGCTTAAAGGGGAGACCATTCATGCGGCTTATACCTCGCCCCTGTCCCGCTCCCGGGACACCGCCGAAGCCATCGCCCGCCATCACGGCCTCACGGTCCAGGACCTGCCGGGGTTGAGCGACCTGTGCTACGGCGACTGGGAAGGCCTGCCCCTGACCGAGGTCAAGGTGCGCTACGCCGACCTCTACCGGCAATGGGAAGCCGCGCCCCATACCGTGCGCTTCCCCAACGGCGAGACCCTGGACGAGCTCCGGGACCGGGCCCTGGCCGCGGTGGAGGAGGTGGTGCGCCGCCATCCCCATGAGACCGTGCTCCTCTCCGCTCACCGGGCGGTGAACAAAGTGCTCATCGCCGCCTTCATCGGCCTGGACAACTCCCACTTCTGGCGCATCGGCCAGGACACCACCGCCATCAACCGCTTCACCCGGGTGGGGGAGGTCTGGCACATCATGGCCGTCAACGACACCTGCCATCTCCGGGGCATGACCCGGGGTGAATACGTGGATTTTTAACGATGGTGCGGGGTTCAGGGGCCTTTGCCCCCGCCCCGGGGTTGTGCCTGCCTCCCGGGGGAGAAAAACTCTTGCCCTCCTTCCCGGCTTTTTGGTATGGTTACCGTTGGACTTGCGGGAAAAGGAGTCAGGGAAGGTCCTGACCCCTCTCCCATCTTCCTCTCCTGAGGTCTCGAAAAGGGGCGGGAGGAGAAGGTGAGGAGGGGAGGGGGCACCGGCTCCGCTCTTGCCCGCCACCACGTCCGACGCAGCCAAGGCTTCGCCCCCGAGGGCGGCATGTCCCACCGGGAGGGGGGACCCCTTGGCTGCAGTCATGGCTCACAGCCCCAAGGGGGTGATCCCAGGTGCAGCGACCCTGCATCCGCCGCAAATCCTGAAGCCCGGGTGCGTCCAGGGCCTTGGCAAGGCCCCTGACCCCGGCCGGCGCGAGGCGGCAGGGAGGGAGCACCTGGGAGCGTCAGTCCTGATGTCCTGATCCCACCTCACTCCCTCTCTTCCGGGAAAGGTCTCCTCCTCTCCCTCGCCCCGCCGGCTTCCACCAGAAAAAAATTCCGCCCCGGGCGAGTCCTGCGGTCTTGCCGCCCCGCACCCGTGCGCGCCCTGGCTTGGCCGGCCGCTCCTGGACTGACGTCCGGGGGGAGGAGGAGGACATGGAGGGGAATTCCTACAAAATTCTCGGATTGTGCTGTCGCTGGTGCTCCTATGCCGGCGCCGACCTGGCCGGCGCCATGCGTCTGCAGTACCCCCCGGAGATCCGCATCGTCATGGTGCCCTGCACCGGGCGGGTGGATATTCTGCACATCCTCAAGGCCTTCGAGGCCGGGTTCGACGCCGTCTTCGTCTCCGGCTGCCACGAAGGCGACTGCCATTACCTGGAGGGCAACGTCCGGGCCCGCAAACGCATCACTAAGCTGAAAAAAGTGTTGGAGGAGCTGGGCCTGGAGCCCGAGCGCCTGGAAATGTTCCACGTCAGCTCCGGCGAAGGCCCCAAATTTGCCCAGGTCTGCCGGGAGATGTACGACCGGGTGGCGCGCCTGGGCCCCAACCCGGTGCGCCGCGCCCCTCAGCCCGCGGCGGCCGCCGCCTCCAACTGACTGCCTGAAAGAGAGGTGCCATCATGGAAAAGGTCCTGGATCTGAAGAATCTGGCCGCCCGGCGTCGGCAGAGCGCCTTCGCCGACATCATCCCCGAGGCCCACGCCAATATCTGCTTCACCTGCGGCACCTGCTCGGGAGGCTGCCCCCTGACCGGCATGGAAAGCACCAGGGACGAGGGCCTGGACTGCCGCAAGGCCATCCGCATGGTGCTTCTGGGGATGGAGCAGGAGCTCATCGACTCCCGCTTCCCCTGGATCTGCACCGCCTGCAACCGCTGTGAGGAAGGCTGCCCCATGGGCATCAAGCTCACCAAGGTCTGGTACCGGGCCAAGGCCCTCAGGCCCCGGGACAAGGTGCCGGGCATCCTCCATAAAGGCGTGGAGCTCTGCCTCAAGACCGGCAACAACATGGGCATCCCCACCGACGAATACGTCACCCTGCTGCAGGAGCTGGGGGAGGAGCTGGCCGAGGAATGCTGCCCCGGCTTTGAAACCCCGGTGGACAAGGAGGACGTGGACTACCTCCACTTCCAGAACTCCAAGGAGGCCTACGCCGAGCCCGATGACATGAAGTGGTGGTGGAAGATCTTCTATGCCGCCAAGGTGAGCTGGACCACCCCCTCCACCAACTGGGAGTCCGTGGACTGGGGGCTCTTCACCGCCAATGCCGAGGCCTCCAAGGAGATCGCCCGCCGCAAGGTGGAGCATATGAAGCGCCTGCGGGCCCGCACCCTCATCCTGCCGGACTGCGGCGGCGCCTCCTACGGCACCCGCTACAACATCGAGCAGTACTTCAAACACGAGTTCGGGCCGAAAACGGGCCACGAATACGTCTATTTCTTCGACGTGCTCCTGCGCTTCCTGGAAGAGGGGCGCATCAAAGTGGACAAATCGGTGCATGCCGACCGCATCGTCACCTGGCACGACTCCTGTAAGCACGGCCGCTCCGCGGTGATGGCCTTCGGGGACGCCTCCAACTTCGAGAAGGCCCGCAAAATCATCAGCTACCTCATCGACATGGACAACTTCCGGGAGATGCCCCACAACCGCATGCAGGCCTTCTGCTGCGGCGCCGGCGCCGGCAACTGGCCCGGCCCCTTCGAAAAGGAGAAGACCGAGCACGGCCGCTTCAAGGTGGACGACATCCGGGCCACCGGCGCCGATTTGGTGGTGGTGGGCTGCTCCAACTGCCGGGACCAGATCATGAAAAACCTCAAGCCCAAATACAACCTGGATATCGAGGTGAAATACCTCTGGGAGATGGTGGCCGACGCCCTCATCCTGGACGTCTAAGCCTCCCCTTAAACCGGAGGGGGGCTTCCCCCCTCCGCATCCCTCCCCAAGGAGACCCTGCATGCCTGGTCCCTATGATGAGATGTGGGAAAAACTCAACCTGGACCTGAGCGCCCACGAGCATCTGCTCCAGGTCCTGGGAAAATTCTACGGCGACATCTACCTCAGCCAGCAGGGCCGCCTCAAGGGCATGGAGTATCTGGACTTTGTCCTCTCCGAGGTGCACGGCCTGCGCATCCAGGAGCTGCAGGCGGCCAAGGCCCAGGGCCGCAAAATCATCGGCACCTTCTGCATCTTCGTCCCCGAAGAGCTCATCCTGGCCGCCGACGGCGTCTGCGTGGGCCTGTGCGCCGGCGCCGAAATCGGCAAGGAGGCGGCGGAGAAGATCCTGCCCCGCAACACCTGCGCCCTCATCAAGTCCTTCGTCGGCTTCAAGCTCTCCCGCCTCTGCCCCTACATCGAGTCCTGCGACCTGGTGGTGGGCGAGACCACCTGTGACGGCAAGAAGAAAGCCTACGAGATCTTCGAGGAATACGCCCCGGTCTATGTCATGGAAATCCCCCAGATGAAGCAGGCCTGCGATCGGGACCTGTGGCGGGCCGAGGTGGTGCGCTTCAAGGCCAAGGTGGAGGAAATCACCGGCAGGACCATCACCGCCGAGAAACTCAGAGAGGCCGTCCGCCTGGTGAACGCCCGCCGTCGGGTCCTTAAGCGCCTTAATGAGCTCCGGGCGGCCGTCCCCACCCCCATCTCCGGCCGGGATGTGCTCCTCATCAACCAGGTGAGCTTCTATGACGATCCGGTGCGCTTCACCGCCAAGATCGGCGAGCTCTGCGACGAGCTGGAGAAGCGGGTCCGGGCCGGGGAGGGCGTGGTGCCCGCCGGCACCCCCCGCCTGATGCTCTCGGGCTGCCCCATGGCGGTGCCCAACTGGAAGCTCCCGTATATCATCGAGTCCTCAGGCGCCGTCGTGGTGGGCGAGGAATCCTGCATCGGCACCCGCAACATCCGGGACCTGGTGGACGAGACGGGGCAGACCCTGGAGGAGCTCCTCGACGCCCTGGTGGACCGCTACATGCGCATCGACTGCGCCTGCTTCACCCCCAACCGGGAGCGCCTGGAGCACATCGTGCAGATGGCCCGGGACCTGAAGGTGAACGGCGTCATCCATTTTGCCCTCAATTTCTGCCAGCCCTATGCCATGGAGGCCTTCAAGGTGGGCCGGGCCCTGGAGAAAGCAGGCATCCCCATGCTGCCCATCGAAACGGATTACAGCATGGAGGATGTGGAGCAGCTCAAGACCCGGGTGGAGGCCTTCGTGGAGATGGTGCGCTGACGGGAGACAGGTTATGGCCCCGGACAGAGCCGTGGTGATCCCCTTCGCCTGCCACCACCAGTTTCAGGACCGGCGGCGGCTGCAGGAGCTGAAAAACACCCTCCTGGCCGAAACCCTGGCCTTTGCCCAGGTGGCCCTGGACAACGCCGCCCTTATGGGCCCGGACGCCAAGGCAATGCGCCTCCTGGAGATGGCCTGCCGCCTGCTGGAGGAGGCCCGGGACCGCCTGGTGCGGGAATTGCTGTGAGCGAAAGGCCTTCTGCCTTGGTGGCGGGGATCGATATCGGCTCCCGCTCCATCGAGCTGGTGCTGCTGGAAAACGGGGAGGTGGTCCACTGGGATCTCCTCCCCACCACCTACGACCCCCTGAAGCAATGCCGCAGTCTGCTGGACCGGGTGCAGGTCCGGCGGGTGGTGGCCACCGGCTACGGCCGCCGCCTGCTGGAGGGCAATCCCGGGCAGCTTGAGGTGCGCACCATCACCGAGATCCAGGCCTATGCCCTGGGGGCCCGCCATCTGGTGCCCACCGCCCGCACCATCCTGGACATCGGCGGCCAGGACACCAAGGCCATCCTCCTCACTCCGGAAGGCCGGGTGGCCAAGTTCGAGATGAACGACCGCTGCGCCGCCGGCACCGGCAAATTCCTGGAGTTCATGGCCGTGGCCCTGCAGATCCCCCTGGAGGAGTTCGGCGCCTTCGCCCTGACGGCCGATAAGCGGATCACGGTGAGCAGCATGTGCACGGTGTTCGCCGAGAGCGAGGCCACCAGCCTCATGGCCCGGGGCGAAAAGCCCGCCAACATCGCCCTGGGCCTGCATCTGGCCGTCGTCTCCCGCACCGTGGCCATGCTGAGAAGGGTGGGGATCACGCCGCCCCTGGTCTTCGCCGGTGGCGTGGCCCACAACCCTGCCGTGCGCCGGCTTCTGGAGGAGGCCCTGGGGCAGGAGGTCATGGTGCCGGAGCAGCCGGATCTGGTGGGGGCCCTGGGCGCCGCCCTCCACGCCTGGCGGCTGTCGGAAGATTGAGGGCAGGCCCGGGGTGCGTCCTCCCTCCTCCCGCCCTGGAGGGGAGGACAACTCCCGCCTCTGGCCGGGATGCGCGTCGACTGGGGGGGAGGGCCCGGGAGAGGGGGCAGGGGAAGTGCTCCCTGGCCCCCTCTCCCGAAGCAGCTGACGGTGCGGTCAAATCACCTTATGGAGGGGGTATTCCACGATGCCCTGGGCTCCGGCGCTGATGAGGCGGGGGATGAGGTGGCGCACCTCGCTCTGGTTCACCATCACCTCCACGGAATACCAGTCCGTCTCGTACAGCGGGGCAATGGTGGGGGCAAGGAGGCTGGGCAGGATCTCCACGATGGCCTTGAGGCCCTTTTCCGGGATGTTCATCTTCAGGCCCACCATATTTTCGGCCCTGAGCGCCCCCAGGAGCAGCACCATGATGTTGCCGATCTTCTCCCGCTTCCAGGGGTTTTTCTCCCAGACCTCGGGGTTGGCGATGAGCTGGGTGTTGGACTGGAAAAACTCATGGATGATTTTGAGGCCGTGGGCCTTGATGGTGCTGCCGGTTTCGGTGACCTCCACCACGGCGTCGGCCAGCCCGGCGGCCACCTTGGCCTCGGTGGCCCCCCAGGAAAACTCCACCGTCACCGGGATGTGGCGCTCGGCGAAGTATCTCCGGGTGTAGTTCACCAGTTCGGTGGCGATCTTTTTCCCCGCCAGGTCCTTGAGGGTGCGGATGTCGGAATCCGCCGGCACCGCCAGCACCCAGCGCACCGGGTTGGTGGAGGCCTTGGAATACATCAGGTCGGCCACCACCACCACCTTGGAGTCGTTCTCCATGATCCAGTCCTTGCCGGTGAGGCCGCAGTCCAGGACGCCGCTCTCCACATAGCGGCTCATCTCCTGGGCCCGGCACATGGAGCAGGAGATCTCCGGGTCGTCAATTTCGGGAAAATAACTGCGGCCGCTCACCCGGATGTGCCAGCCGGCCCGGCGGAAAAGATCGATGGTGGCCTTCTCCAGGCTGCCTTTGGGGATTCCCAGACGCAGTTTATCCACGCGTGTACACCTCCTTGGGATCAAAGACCGGGGTGCCTTCCGTTTCCCAGCCGGCGGCGGTCCAGCGACGGTAAAAGCAGCTCTCATATCCGGTGTGGCAGGCGGCGCCGCCCACCTGCTCCACCTGGAGGAGCACCGCATCGGCGTCGCAGTCCAGGTAGATGGCCCGGACTTTCTGGACGTGGCCGCTGGTGCCGCCCTTGCGCCAGATGCTCTGGCGGCTGCGGCTGAAATAGTGCGCCTCGCCGGTGGCCAGCGTCAGGCGGAAGGCCTCCTCGTTCATGTAGGCCAGCATCAGCACCCGGCCGCTTCGCACATCCTGGGCCACGGCCGGCACCAGCCCCCCCATTTTCTCAAAAGCCGGTTTCACGTCTTCCGGTGTCATCTTTGCATATTGCCCTTTTCGGTTTCCCTGCGGCCCCGGGGATGATACAGTTACTTATGGCCTTACCGACCACTCGTGGGAGAGGGGGCCAGGGGCCTGCGATCCCCCGGTCCTGCACCCAAGAATCCCTGTCGCCCCGGTCTCACGTCCACAGGGTGTGCCCGTGAGCAAGGTCATTCCCTTCAGTCAGCTGGCCAAAGCCCAGCATCTCAACTACCTGGAGCACAAGCGCCGGGAATACCTGGAGCGGGAGGACTATCTGGCCCGCCTGCGCCGGCTCCTCTTTCAGATTGAAGGCCAGATGCGCCAGGCCGAGGTCCTGCAGCAGGACCTCTTCCTCCAGGTGGCCCGCCACTTTCAGCTGGACTTCGCCTTCCCCAGCCAGGGGGACCGCTTGGCCCTGCAGATCTTCTTTGTGGAGAATCCCTTCATCCAGGCCCTCACCGCCTTTTTCCAGGGCAAGCTCACTGCCGAGGAGACCCTGACCCGCATCCAGGCCTTGGGCGGCGCCCCCAAGGCTCCGGGTGGCGAGGAAGGCGCCGGTTCCTAAGCCCCTCTTCCCTCCAGCTTATCTTCTCCATGACCTGTGGAGCTTTGAAAAAGGAGGTCGGCCCTACACCGCTGCGGCCGGCGTCAAGGCGAGGGAGGCCGCTTCGCCTCAGCCGCTCCACTCCACCAGGGCCGCCGCCCAGGTGACGCCGGCCCCGAAGGAGCAGAGCAGCACCTTGTCCCCGGGCTTGATGTGGCCGGAGCGCACCGCTTCGTGCAGGGCCAGCGGCACTGAGGCCGCCGAGGTGTTGCCGTAGCGGTCCACGTTGACGTAGAGCTTCTCCATGGGCACCTTGGCAAAGCGGGCCGCGGCCTCCAGGATGCGGTTGTTGGCCTGGTGGATGATGAGATAGTCCAACTCCTCCCGGGGGATGCCGCTCATCTCGGAGATGCGGCGGATGCATTCCTTGACGGCGTTCACCGCAAACTTGAAGATCTCCGGGCCGTCCATGTAGATGAAATGCCGCCGGGTGGTCTCCTGCCGGGGCAGGAAAGGACTCACCTCGGCATTGAACTCCGTCTGGCAGTACAGGCGCATATTCAGGCTGGAGGCCACAAAGGAGGCGAGAATCCCGCCCTGTGCCACCGGGCCTGCCACCACCGCCCCGGCCCCATCCCCGAAGAGCACGCAGGTGGAGCGGTCCCGCCAGTCGGTGAAGCGGGAGTTGGCATCACTGCCGATGACCAAGACCGGCCGCCCGTCCACCGCCACCAGGCGCTCGGCGAGATAGAGGGCGTAGTTGAAGCCGCTGCAGCCCGCCTGCAGGTCAAAGGCGCCGAGCGTGCCGTTGAGGCCCAGAGCGTCCTGCACCCGGATGGCCACCGCGGGATAGAGGTAATCCGGGCTGTTGGTGGCCACGATGATATGACTGAGCTCGGTGGGCGCGATCCCGGCGTTCTCCAGGGCCATGCGGCCGGCGGCCGCCGCCATGGTGGCCACCGTCTCCTCGGGCCCGATGATGCGCCGCTCCCGGATGCCGGTGCGCTCCCGGATCCATTGGTCGCTGGTGTCCACCAGCTTCTCCAGCTCGGCGTTGGTGAGCACCCGCTCGGGGACATAGACCCCGGTGCCCAGGATGCCGACGCGTGCGGGGTGGGCCACGGCCGCCTCCAGCCTGTGAGTTTGTTCCGAGTTTATACCCGAGGGCGGGGAAAAAGGCAATGGCCCCTGGGGGCTTGACGCTTCCGGGCCGGGCCACTATACTATACAAATGATAAGCTTTTCGGATGATCCTGCCTCCGGGAAAGGCTGACCCTAGGGTCGGGAAAATGACGAGGGTGAGGGACCAAATTTTTCTTGCCAATCAAGATATTGTGGTTTATTATAAAAATAAACACAATATATTGATTTTCCAGGCTTTTTCCCTAACTCCTTAAAGAGGTGGAGGAAATCATGGAACTCCAGGGGGAACTCAGGGACATCGCCGGGCCTCTGCCCCTCAGCCACAACGCCGTGGTGGTCCTGAAACGCCGCTATCTCAAAAAAGACGACCAGGGACGGGTCAGCGAAGGCGCCCCGGACATGTTCCGCCGGGTGGCGGAGACCATCGCCCGGGTGGACCGGCTCTACGACCCCGAGGCCGATGTGGCCGCCACCGCCCGCAAGTTCTACGACCTCATGGCCTCCCTGGCCTTCCTCCCCAACTCCCCCACCCTGATGAACGCCGGTCGGGAGCTGGGGCAGCTCTCCGCCTGCTTCGTCTTGCCGGTGGAGGATTCCATCGAGAGCATCTTCGAGGCCATCAAGCACACCGCCATGATCCACAAGTCCGGCGGCGGCACCGGTTTTTCCTTCTCCCGCATCCGCCCGGAAAACGACCCCGTCCTCTCCACCAAGGGGGTGGCCTCGGGGCCCATCTCTTTCATGACCATCTTCGATGTGGCCACCGAGACCATCAAGCAGGGCGGCACCCGCCGGGGCGCCAACATGGGGCTTCTCCGGGTGGATCACCCCGACATCGAAAAATTCATCACCTGCAAAAACGACACGAAACGCCTCACCAATTTCAATCTCAGCGTCGGCATCACCGAGGACTTCATGGAGGCCCTCCGGGCCGACCGGGACTTTCCCCTCATCAACCCCCGAACCGGGCGGGAGGTACGCCGGGTCTCGGCGGCGCGCCTCTTTGACCTCATCGTCCAGAGCGCCTGGGCCACCGGTGAGCCCGGGGTCATCTTCCTGGACGCCATCAACCGGGCCAACCCCCTGCCGCATCTGGGGGAGATCGAGGCCACCAACCCCTGCGGCGAGCAGCCCCTGTTCCCCTACGAATCCTGCAACCTGGGCTCCCTCAACCTGGCCCAGGTGGCCAGGGACGGCGCCCTCGATTACGCCAGACTCAAGGAGATGGTGCACACCGCGGTGCACTTCCTGGACAACGTCATCGACGCCAACAACTTCCCTTTGCCCATCATCGAGGAGAAAACCAAGCAGAACCGCAAGGTGGGCCTGGGGGTCATGGGCTTCGCCGATCTCCTCCTGCGCCTGGGGATCCCCTACAACTCCGAGGAGGCGGTGGCCGTGGCCGAGGAGGTCATGGCCTTCATCCAGCAGGAGGCCAAGGCGGCCTCGGCGGCCCTGGCGGAGAAGCGGGGCAGCTTCCCCGCCTTCCCCGGCAGCCGCTACGACGGCAACGGCCTGGGCCGCATGCGCAACGCCACCGTCACCACCATCGCCCCCACCGGCACCATCAGCATCATCGCCGGGGCCACCAGCGGCATCGAGCCGCTGTTTGCCGTCTCCTTCGTGCGCCGGGTGCTGGAGGGTACCGAACTCATCGAAGTCCATCCCTACTTCGAGGAGCTGGCCCGGCGCCGGGGCTTTTATTCCCCCGAGCTCATGAAGGCCATCGCCGCCACCGGCTCCATCCGGGATTTTTCCGAGATCCCCCGGGACGTCCGGCGCCTGTTTGTCACCGCCCACGAGGTCTCGCCCTACTGGCACATCCGCATCCAGGCGGCCTTTCAGAAGCATACCGACAACGCGGTCTCCAAGACGGTGAACTTCCCCCACTCCGCCACCCCGGAGGATGTGCGCCAGGTCTATCTGATGGCCCACGAGCTGGGGCTCAAGGGCGTCACCATCTACCGGGACGGCAGCCGGGAGGGCCAGGTCCTGAGCGTGGGGGGAAAGGAGGCCAAGCCCGCCCTGCAGTTCATCACCCCCCGGCCCCGGCCCGAGGCCACCCAGGGCGTCACCCAGCGCATCAACACCGGCTGCGGCAAGCTCTACGTCACGGTGAATTCCGATGACCTGGGCTTCTGCGAGGTCTTCGCCCAGATGGGCAAAACGGGGGGGTGCGCCTCCAGTCAGATCGAGTCCACCGGCCGCCTCATCTCCCTGGCGCTCCGGGCCGGAGTCAAGATCGACGCCATCATCAAGCAGATCACCGGCATCCGCTGCCCCAACCCCATCTGGATGAACGGCCGCCAGGTGCTCTCCTGCCCCGACGCCATCGCCCAGGTGCTGGCCAAGGTGGCCCAGGTGGAGGCCCCGGCCCCGGTGGCCGCCATGGGGGCCTGCCCCGATTGTGGCGGCGCCCTGGAGCACGAAGGCGGCTGCCTGGTCTGCCGGGGCTGCGGCTTCTCCAAGTGCAGCTGAGGGCTGCCGACGCCGCCTGCCCGTGAGGGGGCCGAACCATCGGGTTTCGGCCCCTTTTTTTTTCGGGAAATTACCCGCCTCTCCCCCCCTCGGGGTTCCGGCCGGATTCTTGACTTAAATCATATGAAAATATTTCCCATGTTCATTAAATTTAGATAAAATTTCCGGTAAGGAGCCCAAGGCTGGCGGCCTCAGCCTCTGCAGGCGCAGGGTCTGCCAGGGAAGGCAGGGGGGACTTCGCTCCCCCGGCTCTATCGTCAACCAGGAGGCTCATGAGCTGGAAGGAGGACTGGCGCATGAAGAATCTGGTGGTTCTGGGTCACGGCACCGGTGGCACCATCATCGCCACCAAGATGCGACAGAAGCTGCCGGAACGGGAGTGGCGCATCACCGTCATCGACCGGGACTGGCAGCACCACTACCAACCGGGATGGCTCTTCATCCCCTTTGGCATCTACACCAAGGAGGACTGTGTCAAACCCCGGAGCCGCTACGTGCCCCCGGGCGTCAACTTCGTCCTGGACGACATCCTGGGCATCGACCCGGACAAGCGCCAGGTCCGCACCAAGCAGGCCACCTTCCCCTATGACTTCCTGGTCATCGCCACCGGCTGCCGCATCGTCCCCGAGGAGGTGGAGGGCATGGCCGGCGAGGCCTGGGGCCAGGACATCCACACCTTCTATACCCTGGAGGGTGCCCTGGCCCTGTATGAGAAGCTGAAGTACTTCAGCAAGGGCCGGGTGGTGCTGAACATCGCCGAGCTCCCCTTCAAGTGCCCCGTGGCGCCCCTGGAGTTCTGCTTCATGGCGGACTGGTTCTTCGCCGAAAACGGGGTGCGGGACAACATCGAAATCGAGCTCACCACCCCGCTGCCCGGGGCCTTCACCAAGCCCATGGCCTCGGAGATGCTGGGGCGCCTGGCCCAGGAAAAGAACATCAAAGTCACCCCCAACTTCCAGATCTCCGGGGTGGACGCCAAGCGCCGGGTGATCACCAGCTACGACGGCCGGGAAGTGCCCTATGATCTTCTGGTGGCCATCCCGCCCAACTTCGGCGCCCAGTGCATCATCGACAGCGGCATGGGCGACCCCATGGGCTATGTGGACACGGACCACCACACCCTCAAGGCCAAGAACTTCGAGCGCGTCTATGTCATCGGGGACGCCGCCAATGTCCCCACCTCCAAGGCCGGCGCCGTGGCCCATTACGAGGCGGATGTGGTGGCGGAAAACCTCCGGCGGGAGATCGACGGCCAGCCTCCCCGGCCGGATTTTGACGGGCACGCCACCTGAATGGTGGTGACCGGGTACGAGAAGGGGTCCCTTCTCGATTTCAATTACAAGGTGGAGCCGCTGCCCGGCAAATTCCCCTTCCCGGGGATCGGGCCTTTTGATCTTTTGGGAGTCAGTTTCGCCAACTACATGGGCAAGATGATGTTCCGCTGGGTGTACTACAACCTGATGCTCAAGGGCAGCCACCTGCCCCTGGAGCCGCAGTTCATCCTGGCGGGCAAGGTCCGGGGCATCCTCTCCCCTGACATTGAGATTCCCCTGCGAGCCCGGAGGCGGCCATGAACGGCGAGGCGGAACTGGCGGAACGGCTGGCCCGCATCGAGGAGAAGCTGGATCGGGTCCTGGCCCTGGAGGAAAAACTGCAGGTCTTTACGGATTGGTGGGAGAGCCTCCATGACCTGGGCCGGGACCTCTCCCTGCTTGTCCACCCCACCGTCAAGATGCTCACCGAGGAGCTGGCGGAGGTGGAGACCGGCTTCCAGTCCGAGGACGTCTTTATCCTCCTGCGCAGGCTGCTCCTCAACTTCCGCAACCTGGCCTGGTCCCTGGACCAGCTGGAGAACCTCATCGACTGGTGGCGGGACGTGGAGCCCATCCTCAAGGTGGCGGTGCCCCGCCTCATCGACCAGCTGGATCACCTGGAGGAGGCGGGCCTCTTTAGGGTGTTAAAGAACGCCGCCAGCCTGGAGATGATCCGCTTCCTGGACCGCCTCAGCCGGGTGCCGGTGGAGGTGGATCTGGCAGCCGCCCGGCCGGTGGGGCCCGTGGGCCTCATGTGGCGCCTGCGGAGCCCCGAGGCCCGGCAGGGACTGGGGCTGGTGGTGGAACTCACCAAGGCCCTGGGGAAGGTCAAGGGCGAAGCCTAGGGCCGCCGCAGTGGGGGAGGGGCGGCCGCCTCTCCCCCGCTCAGCCGCGGCTTTGCTCCCACAGCCGGGAGATGGCCGCCAGGTGGGCCTTCTCCTCCTCGGCGATCTCCAGGAAGATCCGGCGGGTGGCCTCCTCCCTGCTTTTCCTGGCCAGCCGCAGGTAGAGGTCCAGGGCCTGCGTCTCCACCGTCAGGGCCAGCTCCAGGGCGGCGGCCAGGGTTGTCAGGAAGGGGGCGTTGCGGGCGAGAAAGTCGGACAGCTGAAAGCCGCCCTCCATGACCTCTGAGCCTCCGGGGGCCAGAGGGGCAGGGTCGGCACCGGGGGTGATTTCTGCATAGCGGCGGCGCAGGCGCTCCTGGTGGGCCGCCTCCACCTGAATCATCTGCCGGCAGAAGGCCGCCAGCTCCGCCTCCCGGGCCGCCTGCGCCACGGCCTCGTAGAAGGCCTGCAAGGCCTGCTCCATGCCGTAGGCCAGGGTGAGGGCCTCCGCCGGGCCTTCATCGCCCCGGAGCAGCTCCAGGTGCAGCTCCTCCGGGCCCTCGGCGGTCCGACCCTCATAGGCGCGGATGCCCCCCGCCAGGTTGTAGACCTCCCGAAAACCGAGGCCACTCAGAAGCTGGGCCGCCGCCCGGCTGCGGCCCCCGGTGGCGCAGTAGGCCAGCACCGGTTTTTCCCGGTCCAGCTCCTCAACCCGCCCCGGGAGCTCCCCCAGGGGGATGAGGGTGGCCCCGGGCAGATGCCGCTCCTCATACTCCCAGGGCTGACGGACATCCACAAGCGTGTAGCTCCCCACCGGGCGCTCATCCATCAACCGACGGGCCGCCTCCGCCTCGAGCACCGCCACCTCGGCGGATTTTTCCTCGGTCATCATGAATCACCTCCGGAAAACTCCCCTGCCCCTCTCAGGCCCCGCCTCCTCAACCCGGCCTCTGCCAAATCACTCAGAGAACGCGGCGGATGGCTGGGGGAGGGCCGGGCCTGACCCCTCAGCCCCTTTTCAGGGCCGATTTCCCCCGGTCAGACCCAACCCTTGGCCCCGCTGTCCCGACACCTCAGGAGAGGGGAGGGGGGCCGCTGACCCTCCGGCTCCTCCCTCAAACATCACCTTCCCCCCGGTCCATTGTCAGGCGCAGGAAGTGGGTGGCGCAGGAGATGCAGGGGTCATAGTTGCGCACCGTCTGCTCCAGCCGCCAGGTGAGCTCCTCCTGGGGGAGATCCAGATTCATTTCGGCGCAGGCCCGGACATCCTCCTCCAGGCGCTTCTGGTTCTGGGAGGTGGGCGGAACAATCTTGGCGGCGGTGATCAGCCCCCCGGCGTCCAGCTCATAGCGGTGATAAAGCAGTCCCCGGGGGGCCTCGGTGGCGGCCATGCCCACCCCGGCCCCGGGGCTGACCGGCACGGCCGGCCCCTCCGGCTCCTCGTAGGTGCGGATGATCTCCAGGGCCTCCTCGGCGGCATGGAGCATCTCCACCCCCCGCACCAGGATGCTCTTGAAGGGGTTGCGCTCCGGGAGGGTGAGGCCCGCCTCCCGGGCCGCGGCCTGGGCCGTGGGGCTGAGCCGGGCGAAGTTGAGGTTGTAGCGGGCCAGGGGCCCCACCAGATACGCCCCCCGTTCTTTAAGCCGGGAGTGCAGGGCGTGGCTGTGGGGGACCTGCTCCTCCACGAAATGCTCTTCATAAGCCGTAACCGGTATATCCAGCCCCCGGCTGGAAACCACCCGGCCCTCGTTCATGGGATATTCCCCAGGGTGGGAGAGGGCCACAAACTCATAGTCCGGGGTGAAATCGGGAAAGTCGAACCCCGCCGCCCAGCGGACGGCGGCTTGGGCGGCCTCCACGGCCTCCTGCAGGCCCTCGGCCAGGGGCAGCAGCTCCTCCCGCCGGGGCGCCCGGTAAAAGCCGCCCACCCGGACGTTCACCGGATGGGTCTCCCTCCCCCCCAGGCGGCTCACCACCGCGTTCCCCACCCGTTTGAGGAGCTGCCCCAGGCGAAGTACGTCCGGCTGCTTCCGGGCCAAGGCCAGGGCATCCGGCAAACCCAGGAAATCCGGGGCGTGGAGGAAAAAGACGTGCAGGGCGTGGGAGGCCAGCCACTCGCCGCAGTAAAGCAGGCGCCGGAGCTGCCGCAAGGTTCCGGGGACCTCCACCCCCAGGGCCGCCTCCAGGGCGTGCACCGCGCTCATCTGGTAGGCCACCGGGCAGATGCCGCAGATGCGGGCGGTGAGATCCGGGGCCTCCCTAAAGTCCCGGCCCCGCAGGAAGGCCTCGAAGAACCGGGGCGGCTCGAAGATGGCGAACTCCGCCACCGTCACCCGGCCGCCCTTAACCTTCAGGACCAGCCGGGCCTCCCCCTCCACCCGGGTGAGGTAGTCAACCTGGACGCGGCGGTTCTTCATGGGCCTCACTCTCCAGCCGGAAGGCCGGCGCATTGGCATAGAACAGGCGAAACGCCCGCACCAGCTCCGCTTCCTTGGCCCCCAGGCGCTCCCTGAACCACCGGGCCAACGACGAGGTCTTGGGGGTCTCCTTGGGGCCGAAGCAGCCGTAACAGGGGCGGTGGCACCCCGGACACAGGGCCCCGCAGCCCGCCTGGGTCACCGGCCCGAGACACGGCAGCCCCCGGGAGACCAGGACACAGATATGCCCGGCCCTTTTGCATTCCAGGCAGACGCTGGCCGGGGTCCGGGGTGGGGGCGCCCCGTGCAGGCAGGCGGCCACTGCGGCCACCACCTGCCCCCGGTGGGGTGGGCAGCCCTGAAGCTCCAGGTCCACCGGGACGTGCTGCGAAATGGGGGTGGACTCGGCCAGTACCGGGATGAGCTCCGGCCGCTCATAGACCAGCCGGGCATAGTCCCCCACATCGGTGAAATTGCGCAGCGCCTGGATGCCCCCGGAGGTGGCGCAGGTGCCGAAGGCGATGAGCACCCGGGAGAGTCGCCGCACCCGCTGCACCTCCTCCAGATGCTCCGGCAGGCTCACCGAGCCTTCCACCAGGGAGATGTCATAGGGGCCGGGAAGCCGGCGGCGGGAGGCCTCAGGGAAATAGGCGATCTCCACGCACTCCGCCAGCTCCACCAGCTCATCGTCCAGATAGAGCAGCGAGAGCTGGCAGCCATCGCAGGAGGTGAACTTCCACACCGCCAGTTTGGGTTTTTTCCTGGGCATGGCCAGTTTCTTCCCGGCAGCGCCTGGCAGGCCGCCTCAGAGTAAACCGTTATGGGGTTGGGTGAGGGGGCGTGGGGGAGGGCAGCGGGTCACAATCCCTCCTCCCTTCTCCCGAAAGCTCTATGAACCTCTTGGTGGTCATATCTCCCGGAGTTGCAGCCATTTCTTCACCCGGGCGTAGGAGAAGACCGGGCCGTCCTTGCAGACAAAGACGGGCCCCAGCTGGCAGTGGCCGCACAACCCCAGGCCGCACTGCATGTTGCGTTCCAGGGAGACGAAGATGCGCTCCCCGGGCACCCCCCGGGCCAGGAGCTCCGCCACCGTGAAGCGCATCATCACCCCGGGGCCGCACACCAGGGCGCTGGTGTAGGGCGGGTCGAAACGGGCCTGGGGAATGAGGGTGGTCACCACCCCCACCGGCCCCCGCCAGTCCGGGCCGGCGGCGTCCACGGTGACCCGCACCCTCAGGTCGAAGCGCCCCCGCCAGCGGGAGAGCTCTCCCCGGTAGAGCAGGTCCTGGGGGCTGCGGCTGCCGTAGATGACCTCCACCGCCCCGAACTCCCGGCGCCGGGCCAGAATCTGATACAGGGCGGGGCGCAGGGGCGCCAGCCCCAGGCCGCCGGCGACGATCAGGAGATCCCGCCCGGTTTGCTCCGCCACCGGCCAGGGGGTGCCGAAGGGCCCCCTGACCCCCAGCGTCTCCCCGGGCCGGAGGCGGGCCAGGGCCCGGGTCACCGGCCCCACCGCCCGGACGGTGTGCACCAGCCGCCGGGGGTCCTCCGGGTTGCCGCTGATGGAGATGGGCACCTCCCCCACCCCCGGCACGGCAAGCATGTTGAACTGCCCGGGGGCAAAGGCGAAGCCCTCGTCTCCCGGATCCACGGTCAGGGTGACGGTGTCTTGGGTCTCCCGGCGCCGCCTGAGCACCTGCCGGAGGACCGGGAGCATGGGGTCCGCCTTGCTCCGGGGTGGGGAAAGCCGCTCAGAGGCCATGGAGAAGATTCACCACCTGGCGCTTCATGGAGGCAAAGTGCCGGGCCATGCCCTGGGTGAAGCGCTTGAGGAGCTGAAAGCCCAGGAGGGGATCCTCCTCCAGGAGCCGGTTGAGGCACTCCAGGGGCAGCACGATGGCCCGGGTCACCTCCAGGGCCCGGGCATCCACCACCCACAGGGCATAGGGCTCCAGCCCCAGCCAGCCCAGGAAGTCCCCGGCCTCCCGGGTCTGGATGAGGAGGGGGCCCCGCCGGGCGGTGAAGATCTCCAGGGCCACCCGGCCGCTGCGCAGGAGAAAGAATTCCCGGATCTCCTCCCCCTCCCGGGCCAGGAACGCATCCGCGGCGTAATGCCGCTCCATTGCGCAGGCGGCCAGCCTGGCTGTCTGACCCGGGGCCAGCTCCCGGCAGAAAGGGTGGGCGCTCACCAGGGCCTCCAGGTTTGCCATGGCATTACTCCCTCTTCGCCGGCGGCGTCTCCCCCCTCCGCAGCGCCGCCACCTCGGCGGTGAGATCGATGCCCACCGGGCACCAGGTGATGCAGCGGCCGCAGCCCACGCACCCCAGGCAGCCGAACTGCTCCTGCCAGGTGGCCAGCTTGTGGGTCAGCCACTGCCGGTAGCGGGACCAGGGGGTGGGCCGCACGCTGCCGCCATGGATGTACGAATGGGCCACGGTGAAGCAGACGTCCTGCACTCGCCGGCGGCTGGCCCGGTCCCCCCGGAGGTTGAGGCTGTCCTCCAGATGATGACAGAAACAGGTGGGGCAGACCATGGCGCAGTTGCCGCAGGTGAGGCAGCGGCCCGCCACCTCGGCCCAGTGCCGGTGCTCGTAATTTTCGTAGAGATGTTCCTTAAGGCCCACCATCTCCAGATGCCGCCCCATGCGGCCGGCCGCGGCCGCCAAGGCCCGGGAGGCGGCCTCCACCTCCGCCGCCGTGGCCTGCCGGTGCGGCACTGTCTCAAGGAGAGCGCGGCCGGCATCGCTGCCCGTCTCCACCAAAAACCAGTGGCCTTCGCCGGTGACCATTTCCGTCAGGGCCAGATCAAACCCCTCCCGGGCCCGGGGACCGGTCCCCAGCGAAGCGCAGAAGCAGGTGCCGCCGGGCCGGGTGCAGTTCACCGCCACGATGAAGGCGGCCTCCCGCCGGGCCTGATAAGACCGCTCCACATAAGGGCCCCGGAGGAAGACGCGGTCCAGCACCTCCATCGCCGCCAGATCGCAGGGGCGCACGCCGAGGAGGGCTACAGGCGGCAGGTCTTCACGGGGGAGGCTGATTTCCCAGCCGCCGGCACTCCGGACCGCCTGCCACACCAGCCGGCTCGGCGGGAAAAAGACCGGCTTCCAGGAAGGCTGCCCCACCGGGTAGCCGAAGAGCTCGGCGTCCTCCCGGAAGACCAGCCGGAAGGTCCCCGCCTCCTGCTCCATGCCCACGCCCCGGGGCAGGTCCGCCACCCCCCGGATCTCCCGGTGCCCGAAATCGCCCTGCACCAGGGAGGGCCCAAGAAGGGAATAGCCCTGGCGCCGCAGCTCCGCCAGCAGGGCTTGAAGACCCTCCAGCGTGAGCGTCAGGGCAGGAGATCGGCCGCGCATGGATGCATATGGGGTCGACTCTGAAATTACCATGAATTGTGGCATGGGCAGGGGCAAAGTGCAAGCCGGGGAAAGCCAGGCCTTCTGGGACGGAATCGGCCCCGCAGCCGGAAACGGGAAGAAAAGGAGGGCGGAGAACAGTGCTTCCCCGCCCGGAGGGTTCAGAAAGAGGCCGTCACCCCCACCCCGCCCAGGATATGATTGTGGGTGCGGTCCCAGGAAAGGTTACGGATGACAAAGGTGGACTCGCCCCCCAAGGCATACCAGTACTGGATCTTGGGGGAGATCTTCACGTATTGCCCCACCGGGATATTCAGGCTGGCCGAGATGAGCCCGGCGTTGACATCCCGGTAGTAGCCGCCGTCCTTGGTGGGGAAGGCGGCCCGGTCGTTGGAGAGCACCGCACTCCAGGCGGCCAGCAGATCCAGGGTGGCCCCGGCAAAAGGGAGGCTGAAATTCCGGCTGATGGACCACTGCAAGTACCAGCCCGGCAGATGGGAGACCTCCCGGTAAGCGGTAAAGGCCACCTCGAACCAGGGGAATTTGCAGGCAAACCCCCCAAAGATCTCAAAGGAATCGTCCAGGGCGGTATTGCCGTCCAGGGCATAATAGATCACCCCGGCGGTGAGGGTGAAATTCTTCAGGACCTCACGGCTGTAAGACAGGGTGAAGTCCGTTTCGTTCCACTTGGGGTTGTTGCGGTTGGGCGAGTGGATGCCGTAGGGATTGCGCTCGTTGGTGTCAAAGTTGCCCCAGATATTGGCGGACAGACCTTTGTAGGTGATGGTGAAACTGGGCTGAAGGACGGCGCTGTCCCGGCTGAGGGCAATTCCCCGGAAGACGTACTGAGAGAGAATGTCCACCCCCACTAAGACCTCCACCTTATCACCGGCCGGACCAGGGGCCACCTCCGCTTTGGCCTGCCCGGCCGCCGGCTCCTCCGCCCGCCCCGGCAAGGCGCCCAGACAAGATCCCACCAATATAACTACCCCCATGACGTAGTTGGAGATTCGCATCGGTTACCCCTTTTTGACCTCTGTCAGGCCGGAGGTGGGGAATCAGCCCCCTCCGGCGTGGGTTTGGCTCAGATGGCGGCATCCCCGGTTTCGCCGGTGCGGATGCGGATGACCTGGGCCACCGGGGAGACGAAGATCTTGCCGTCGCCGATGCGGCCGGTGCGGGCCGCGGTCATGATGGTCTTCACGATGGTCTCCACCTTGTCATCCGGGGCGATGACCTCGATCTTCACTTTGGGGATGAAATCCACCTGATACTCCATGCCCCGGTAGACCTCCCGCAGCCCCTTTTGCCGGCCGAAGCCCTTGACCTCGGTGACCGTCATCCCCTGGACACTGATGCCGTGCAGGGCCTCCTTGACCGCTTCCAGCTTGAAGGGCTGGATGATGGCTTCAATCTTTTTCATGGCTGATTGCCTCCTTATGCGGCTTACAGGCTGTAGCCCGCTTCCTGATGTTCGGTGAGATCCAGGCCGGCCACCTCGTCATCCCTGGCCACCCGCAGGCCGAGGAGGGCGTCCACCACCTTGAGCAGCACGAAGCTGAGGACGAAGGAATAGACGATGGTCACCAGGACCGCCACCGCCTGGATGCCCAAAAGGGCCGGGTTACCGAAGAAAAGCCCGTCGGCGCCGGCGTCGTTCACCGCCTTGGAGGCAAACAGCCCGGTGGCCAGCGCCCCCCAGAGGCCCCCCACGCCATGCACCCCCACCACGTCCAGGGAGTCATCGTAGCCCAGCTTTACCTTGGCCAGCACGGCCAGGTAGCAGAACACTCCGGCCCCCAGGCCGATGAGGAGGGCGCTCATGGGCCCGACAAACCCGGCGGCCGGGGTCACCGCCACCAGGCCTGCCACTGCGCCGGAGGCGGCACCCAGGGTGGTGGGCTTGCCCCGCACCAGCCATTCGGTGGCCAGCCAGGAGAGGACGGCGGCGCAGGTGGCCAGATGCGTGGCCACAAAGGCGGAGGCCGCCAGACCGTCCGCCGCCAGGGCGCTGCCGGCGTTGAAGCCGAACCAGCCGAACCACAAAAGCCCCGCCCCCAGGATGGTCATGGGCAGGTTGTGGGGGATGAAGGCCTCCTTGCCGTAGCCCTCCCGGTGCCCCATGACCAGGGCGGCGGCCAGGGCGGCGGCCCCGGCGTTGATGTGCACCACGGTGCCGCCGGCAAAGTCCAGGGCGCCCAAGCCCTTAAGGAAGCCGCCGTCCCCCCAGACCCAGTGGGCCACGGGGTCATAGACCAGGGTGGACCACAGGAGGATGAATACCAGAAAGGCGTTGAACTTCATGCGTTCGGCCCAGGCGCCGGTGATCAGGGCCGCAGTGATGATGGCGAACATGGCCTGGAAGATCATGAAAGTGCTGTGGGGGATGGTCTCCGAATAGGCCTTGAAGGGCTCCGCGCCCACGCCCTGGAGTCCGAGCCACTCCAGGGAGCCGACGACCCCGCCCACATCCGGCCCGAAAGCCAGGCTGTAGCCGACGAGGGCCCACTGCACCCCGATGACGGCCAGGAGGACAAAGTTCTGCATGATGGTGGCCAAGACGTTTTTGCCCCGCACCATGCCGCCGTAAAACAGGGCCAGCCCCGGGGTCATGAGCATCACCAGGGCGGCGGAGACGAGAACAAAGGCGGTATTTGCCGGGTTCATGATGCACCGTCCCTCCTTGCCGGGATGAAAATGGGGAGCATGAATTTCTGCCGGCAAGAGAGAGCAAGGAGGGTGCCAGAAAAAAAGTGGGGTTATTTCAGAGAGATGAACTTGAGGTGGGAGGGCTATGATTTACAATAATGTTTTACGACAAAAATAAGCCTATCAATTTTGTAAAAATATTCATTTTATTAACATTAATGGAATTAAATGCCTGATGCCTCAGCCGCCCACCACCTCCTGGACCGCCCTGATCACCCGCTCCTGCTCCGCCTCGCTGAGCTCCGGAAACAGGGGCAGGATGATGGCGTGGTCCTGGAGGTATTCGCTGACCGGCAGCGGCATCCGTAGCGGCAGGTCCCGGTAGGCCCCCTCCCGGTGGGCGCACATCACTCCCCGGCGGTTGTCCACGCCCCTGGCCTTGAGGCTCTCCATCACCTGGCGCTGGCCCAGGGGGCATTCCGGCGAGAGGGTAATCCAGAAGGACTGCCAGTTGCTGCGCCCGTATGGGGGCTCCTGCGGGAGAAGCAGCCAGGGGTGTCCCGCAAAGGCGGCCAGATACCGGGCCGCCAGCCGCCGCCTTGCGGCGATCATCCCCGGCAGGCGCCTGAGCTGCTCCCGGCCCACCGCCCCCTGGATGTCGGTGAGGCGGTAGTTCCAGCCCACCTCGGGATACTCCTCAAACACCACCCCGGCGGCCTGGTGGCGCTCGGCGGTGGAGAGGCTCATGGCGTGGGTCCTCAGCCTTTTGATGCGCCCGACGAGCTCCGGGGGGCCGGTCACCATGCCGCCGTCGCCGGTGGTGATGACCTTGCGGGGGTGAAAGCTAAAGGTGGCCAGCACCCCGTGGGGCCGGCCGATGGGCTCCAAAGGGGCAGGGGGCGGGGAGCCGGCAGGGCCGCTCTCTGGCCCCCCGCCATCAATCCTTATCTCCGAGCCCAGGGCGCAGGCGGCGTCCTCAATGACCAGCAGGCCGTGCTGGCGGGCGAAGGCCAGGATGCGGGGAAGGTCGCAGGGCATCCCCAGCTGGTGCACCGCCAAAATGGCCTTGGTGCGGGGGCTCAAGGCCGCAGGCAGAAGCTCCGGGTTGAGGTTCCCCGTGGCCGGCTCCACATCCACAAACACCGGGGTGGCCCCCACATAGCGCACCGCGTTGGCGGTGGCGATGAAGGAGTGGCTGACGGTGATGACCTCATCCCCGGGCCCGAGCCCCAGGGACAGGAGGGCCAGGTGCAAGGCGGCGGTGCCGCTGGAGCAGGCCGCCGCCGCGGGCGCTCCCACCTGGGCGGCAAACTCCTCCTCGAAGGCGGCCACCTCGGGCCCCTGCACCACCCAGCCGGAGAGGATGGCCCGGCGGGCCGCAGCAGCCTCCTCCTCCCCCAGGGTGGGGCGGGCCACCGGAATGAGGGGGGGGTGACTCATCGGCCCGCCTCAGGTGGAGAGCTGGCGCGCCAGGCGGGCCAGGTTGCGCCGGAACTGCTCCGTCAGGAGGGCCGCCACCTCATCTTCCGGCGCGCCCTTGGGGCCGAAGGCGGCGCTCCACTCCACCTCGCTGCGGCCGGGGCCGGACTCCCGGGCCGACAGGCGGACGATGCAGCCCTCCATGGGCAGGGGGGTCTCCAGGATGCTGTAGGCGAGGGTGCGGCCAGCCTCATCCAGGCTCTCCAGGCGCTCCACCTGCCGGCGGCCTTCCTTGTCGGTGAGGGTGCGGCGGGCGCCGATGCCGCTGCCCAGGAGCTTGAGTTCCGCCAGCTCCGGATACCACCTGATGATGCCGGCAAAATCCCGCAGGCGGCGCCAGACCTCCTCCACCGGCACCGGAAACTGCATCACCACGCTCACCTGGCCCATGTGCGGCCTCCGTCTTATGAAGGGGTGGGCCGGAGGAGCGGTGGCTCCCCCGCCCTCCCCTTGGGTTTCCCTCCCACCTCCCTTGAGGGGGTCGATGGAGGGGGGGAAGAGGGCCGGGAGCCATGGCCTCCTGCCCCCCCTCCCGGTCTCATTCTTCAGGCGGGGTCACCGCCTCCCAAGCCAGTTTGGCGGCGCCCAGCAGGCCGGCGTCGTCTCCCAGGTGTGCGGGCACGATGCTCATGGCCGCAGGCGGGAACATGGTGAGGCGTTTGTGCAGCTCTTCCATGAGAGGGAGATGGAAGAGCTCCCAGGCCCGGGAGAAGCGTCCGCCCAAAACCACCCGGGAGAGTCCCAACAGATGCACCACATTGGCGATGGCCACCCCCAGGGCCTTGCCCACCCGCTCAAAGGCCTTAAGAGCCAGAGGATCGCTCATGCGGCCCGCCACCACCAGGGTTTCGCCGTCGATGGCCTCCGGGGCCTTTTCATACAGGTCCGAGAGCCAGGAGGGGGTGCCTTCCGCCAGCTGGTCTTTGACGTACTGCACCGTCCAGGCAGCGGAGGCCAGGGTCTCGAGACACCCCCGGTTGCCGCAGTGGCACTTCTTGCCGTCCGGGTCGATGGTCATGTGGCCGATCTCCCCGGCGGTGCCGGCGGTGCCGGACCAGAGGCGGCCGTTGAGGATGAGACCGCCCCCCACCCCGGTGCCCAAAGTGATCCCCAGCATCTGGGGATAGCCCTCTCCGGCCCCCACCCAATACTCCCCCAGGGCAAAGAGGTTGGCATCGTTTTCCAGACGCAGGGGCCACGGCAGCAGGGGGCTGAGGCTGGGGATGAGGGGACAGGCGTTGAGGGCCGGGACATTGGGGGAGAAGGCCACCACCCCCTCCTCGGGCAGGACCCGCCCCGGCACCCCCAGCCCGGCGGCCAGAATCCCCACCCCCTGTCGCTCCGCCTCCCGGGCGGCGGCCAGAAACTCCGCCACCAGGGTGCTCACGAGCACCTCCTGGTCCGGCATGGTGGCGGTGGCCCGCTCCCAGCGCCTGAGGATGCGGCCGGTGCCGTTCACCAGGGCCCAGCGCATGTTGGTGCCGCCCAGGTCCAAGGCGATGACCGCGGCGTTTTTAGCCATGTGCCTCTCCCGTTGCGGCCAGATCCGGCAACAGCTCCCGCAGCTCCTCCGGGGGCACCGCGCCCGGGCGCACCAGCCGGGGCGGCCGGGTAATCAGGTCCACCACCGTGGAGGGCACCCCCCCGGGACAGGGGCCGTCATCCAGGATGCCGTCCAGCTCGCTCCCCAAGGCTTGAGCCACCTCCATGGCGGTGCGGGCCGGCGGCTCCCCGGCCCGGTTGGCGCTGGTGCCGGTGAGAGGAAAATCCAGGGCCCGGAGGAGCGCCAGAGTGGCCCGCTGCCGGGGCTGGCGCACCCCCACGGTGCCGGTCCCCCCGGTGATCAGGGGCGACAGCTCCGGCCGGGCCGGCAAGATCAGCGTCAGCGGCCCCGGCCAGAAACGGGCCATGAGGCGCTCTGCCAGAGGAGGAATTTCCCTGGCCACCTCCGGCACCCGCTTTGTGTTGGCCACCAAAAGCAGGATGGGCTTATCCGGGGACCGCCCTTTGACCGCCACCAGCCGCCGGAGGCCCTCGGGCCGGAGCGGGTGGCAGGCCAGGGCGTAAAACGTCTCCGTGGGCACCGCCAGAAGCCCCCCGGCCTCAAGGATCCCCCGGGCCTCCTGCAAAAACGCCTCCGCAGCCTGGGGCTGCCACGGCCAAATCCGGCACATCGTCGTATCTTACCCCGCCTGCCGCCTCCTGACAAGGCCGCCGGCGATTTTCCCCGCTTCCCTGCCCCCAAGTCCCAGCGGCCTCAGGGGTGGTTGCGCAGCTGCAGCTCCAGAGGGTGGGGGTTCAGGTAATACTGGGTCTGGAGATATGGCTGGCGGTATTTGCGGACGTAGTGGTTGATGAGGGTCACCGGCACGATGAGGGGCAATAGCCCCCCATGGTACTGCCCGATAATCTCCAGGAGCTCCTGCTTCTCATCGGCGGAGAGCTCCTTTTTGAAGTAGCCCATCAGATGGTGCAGGACATTGGTGTTCTTTTTGATGGTGGTCTTCAGGCGCAAGGCCTCCAGAAGCAGCCTCTGATAGCGCTCATAGACGTCCGCCAGGGGCAGCTCCCGCACCCTGGCCACCAGCTGCCCCATCTCCCGGAGATGTTTGGGGCTGTGGGCCATCAGGAGCAATTTGTGGCGGGTGTGGAAGTCCACCAGGGCGGCGGCGCTCTGACCCTGAGCCAGGCATTCCCGCCAGCGCTTCAGGGTGAAGATGGCCTCGATGAAGGTCTCCCTCAGTTTGGGGTCATGCAGCCGGCCCTCCTCTTCCACCGGCAGGAGGGGAAAGTGCTCCATGAAGACCCGGGCGAACATCCCCACCCCGGTCTTGCTGGGCATGCCCTGGGGGGTATAGACCTTGACCCGCTCCATGCCGCTGGAGGGGGAGTCGCTTTTGAAGATGAAGCCGCACAGCTCCTCTTTTTCCAGCTCCACCACTCGGCGCCGGGCCCAGGCCAGCATGCGCTCGGTGTGGTCGATGCCGCTGCGCACCGTCACCAGCCGGGGGTGGCGGGGGTCCCCCACCAGGCGCATGGCCTCCCGGGGCACCGGCAGGCCGCACTCCACCTCCGGGCAGACGGGCACAAACTCCACATATTTTCCCAGGGTGTCCACGATGAAGCGGTCCAGCTTGTGGCCGCCGTCGTAGCGCACCGGCTGCCCCAGCAGGCAGGCGCTGATGCCCAGGCGGATCCTGCCGGTGGGGCCGGCCGCCCCGGGAGCGGGGTCCCTTGTGGCCATGGCGCCTCCCATTATATCCTCTTTGCCCCGGGTTTGGAAGGAGACCCCGGTCACGGCGGTCTTTATTCTTGCAGCGCTCCCCGGGCGGTGATAATGTATCTCCGTTTGACCAGGGTGGGGGCAGCCGGCAGGGTGTGGCCTGCCGCTGTTTCCCAAGCTGGCCTTGAGACGGGGGCCCAGGAGGTGGGAGGGAGCCGGCCTTTTCCCTTTGCCCCCCGACGCTTGCTTCTCATGCACCGACGCCTGGATTTCATCGACCTCAAAGCCCAGCAGGAGCGCCTGCGGCCTCAGCTGATGGAGCGCCTGCGCCGCGTCCTGGAGCACGGGCAGTACATCCTCGGGCCCGAAGTCTTCGAACTGGAAGAGCGCTTGGCGGCTTATGTGGGGGTGCGCCACGCCATCACCTGCGCCTCCGGCACCGACGCCCTGCTCATGACCCTGATGGCCTGGGGGATCGGGCCAGGGGACGCAGTCTTCACCACCCCGTTCACCTTTGTGGCCACCCTGGAGGTCATCTGTCTGGTGGGCGCCACGCCGGTCCTGGTGGATATCGACCCCCGGACCTACAACCTGGACCCTCAGGCCCTGGAGCGGTCCCTGGCGGAGTTCGGCCGGCAGCCCCGCACGGAGAGCTTGCGCCCCCGGGCGGTCATCCCGGTGGACCTCTTCGGCCAGCCGGCAGATTATGAGCGCCTCAACGCCCTGGCGGCCCGCCATGGGCTTTTGGTGCTGGAAGACGCCGCCCAGTCCTTCGGGGCCGAATACCGGGGGAGAAAGGCCGGGGCGCTGGCCCACGCCGGCGCCACCTCCTTTTTCCCGGCCAAGCCCCTGGGGGGCTATGGCGACGGCGGCGCCATCTTCACCGACGACGACGGGCTCGCCGAGGCCCTGCGCTCCATCCGGGTGCACGGCCAGGGCCGCCACCGCTATGAGCACGTGCGCCTGGGGCTCAACGGCCGCCTGGACACCCTGCAGGCCGCGGTGCTCCTGTGCAAGCTGGAGATCTTCCCGGAAGAGGTGGCCCGGCGCCGGGAGGTGGCGGAGCGTTATTCCCAGGCCCTGGCTGACGCTTTCATCACCCCCTATGTGGCCCCGGAGTGCCGGCCGGTATGGGCCCAGTACTCCCTTCAAAGCCCCCGGCGGGAGGAGCTCCGGGCCCGGCTGGAGGCGGCGGGCGTGCCCACCGCGGTCTACTACCCCCTGCCTTTGCACCTGCAGCCGGCCTATGCCTTTTTGGGCTATCAGGCCGGGGATTTCCCGGTGAGCGAGGGGGTGGCCCAACGCATCTTCAGCCTCCCCATGCACCCCTATCTCTCTCCTGCCGACCAGGAGCGCATCATCCGCCTCCTCCTTTCCTGACCGGCCCCTGGACACGGTTTCCCGCCGCGCCGGGCGGTTGTGTGCCATCCGTCCCCCCTGTGCTGGAGTGTTTTTCCGCTTTGGGGTATCACTCCCCCAGAACCCGGCCTGCCGCCGCGAGCCGGTTTTGGCAAGGGGGTGGGGGCAAGGCCAGAAAACGTGGACATCAGGGGGAGGAAAGAGATGCGCAGGAAGATGATGGGGTGGCTGCTGTGCGTCGCCCTGCTTTGGGCGGCCTTGGCTGAAGCCGGGGTCAAGACCAGCAACCAGTTCTTCTACAAGCCGGGCCTGGGGGCCCGGGGCACGGCGGAAATGAGCCAGTTTGACGCCGGCTTGGATCTGGTGGACGCCCATCTGGGTCGATACAAGACCCTGGGGGATCCAGGCTATGAGACTCTGGCCGCAGCCTTAAGCACCATCGGCTCTACTCCTGTCAGCCTGGTTATTCCAGCAGGTACCGTCAGCATCCTGGCAGATACCACCATTCCGGCCAATGTCCACCTGGTGGTGCAGCGGGGAGGAGTTTTCAACATTGCCAACGGGGTCACCCTGACCATCAACGGTGCCCTGACCGCCGGTCTGTATCAGATCTTTGCCTGGAGCGGCACAGGGAAAGTCTCCTTTGCCGATGGTGTGGTTAAAGAGGTCTACCCCCAGTGGTGGGGGGCCAAGGGCGACGGCAGCACCGATGGCGCCGCCGCCTTCCAGGCGGCGATCAATGGGTTGGGATACACCGGCACAGTTCACGTCCCCACGGGGGAATACGTCCTCAACACCGGCCTGATCCTGTATAAGGGTATTGCCTTGCGAGGGGATCGGCCCAGGCTGAGATTTGGCAATCTCTCCTCCGGGAGCGCCATTACCGTCACGGGTGGGAAACCCGGCGGGCCTCTCGGCCTCAATACCGGGGTCTATCTAGCCATGGAGAATCTGCGGCTGGTGGCCGATGCCACTTATACGGCCGGAAACTACAAGGCCAATGTGCACGGCATTTACATCACCAATCAGGAAATGACCTTCCGGAACCTGGAGATCTGCGGCTTTGACCAGGCGGTCAAGATGACCAATGGCGCCTATTGCATCAACTTTCACGACTCATCCTTTCGGTTTAACAACTATGGCGTCTACATCGACTGCACCGAGACCGTCCCGCGGATCTTTTTCAGCGGCTGCGCCATCTCCAACAACAACTATGGGGTGTACAACAAGCTAGGTGTTGTGACCTTCTCGAACAGCAACTTCGATTACAATCTGCGTGGACATGTTGCTGGTAATGAAACCAGGGTATCAGGGTACATCGCCGCCACCATGAACTTTGTTTCAACCCATTTTGAAAACCTAGCATCAGTATCTCCGCCGCAGACTTACTATCGAATCAACAACACAAACGGCGATATGGCGATGATCAACTGTCAGTGGACAGATGATGTATCAGATTATCCCATCATCAATAATAACAATGGGATTCTGCACATGGACAATTGCCATCTCCGTCTTCCCGAAGGGAAATATCTCGTCAATGGAGGCTTGCTCAGAGCATCCAATTCCTTTTATCAGGACACCACCGAGACCCGGGCCAGGTTATCCCGGCAACTCTCCGGGATCTTGAACAACGGCTTTGAAACCGGCACCTTAACGGGCTGGACCGTGGATGTGGGCACCCAGGCCGCGGTAATCAATACGGACAAGTATGACGGCTCTTACTCTCTGCGACTGACTAGAACCAGCTCCACCGTGGGGACGGAGGTGGTGAGTCAGAGGAACCCAGTGCCCGTTGGGGTCAATGAGCTCACCCTGACCGTCTTCTACAAAAACACCCAGAACGAGACCCCCTGGAATGAAATCAAATTTTACAACGCCAGCGGCAACGAAATAGGGTCGGCGTCGCTGGCCCTGCTGGGCAATATCACCACCTGGACAAAAGCCAAAGGGAATTATCCAGTCCCGGCCGGAGCCGCAAGCTTCGCAGTGCGGTTCAAGGTGACGCCGGCCTGGAACGGAACCTATCTGTTCATTGATGAGGTTTACGCCCATTGGAAATAAAAACCCTTCACGCGAGGAAACGGCACACGGAATTTGAAGCCATCCTTGCTGCAGTCTCTCGAACCTGATTGGCATCCAGGGAGCAAAAAGGGGGAGTTCGGACCCCGGTCCGTGCCCCCCTTCTTGCAATTTGACTTTCAGCCCCGCAGGTGTTTTATACTTGTCATGACCCCCAACTCATACCATCTCCAGGCGCCATGCTGGGCAGTAGGCGAAAGGAAGGAAGATGACTCTCTGTCCCCGTTGTCAGATGCCGAATCCCGAAGGCCACGGGGTCTGTCAGACCTGCGGCGCCTCCCTGAGCGGCGCCGGGCCGGAAACTGAGGCCCCCCTGGCGGCCCGCGCCGCGGTTCGGTCCCGCCTCC
>CALEAV010000016.1 GCA_937943575.1 uncultured bacterium
TGGCCCCCCGGCCGAGGAGGTGGGTGGCGAAGGAGTGGCGCAGCATGTGGGGGCTCACCCGGGGGAGGCCGCACTTGCGGGCGTAATCTCCCAGGAGCTTCCAGAATCCCTGGCGGCTCAAACGGCCGCCCCGGCGGTTGACAAAGACATACGGGCTCATGCGCCCCTGGGCGCTGGGCGGCTTCTCACTTTGGGCCCGGAACCGGGGATGGCGGCCCGGGGATTTCGGATTCGGGAGCTTGGACCCTGCACCCTGCACCAGGACCTGCCGCCCTTCCTGGAGATAGCGGCTGAGTTTGGCCACCGCCGCCGGGGTCAAGGGCACGAGGCGCTCTTTGTTCCCCTTGCCGGTGACCCGGACCAGCCCCCGGGTGAGATCCACCTGGCGCAACGTCAGGCCCACGAGCTCCGAGACCCTCAGGCCGGTGGCGTAGAGCACCTCCAGGAGGGCCGCATCCCGCTGGCCCAGGGGAGTGGCATCATCCGGAGCGTTGATCAGGGCCTCCACCTGGGCCTCGCTCAGCACCTGGGGCAGCCGGGCCGGCAGCCGGGGGGCGGTGAGCAGCGCGGCGGGGTTGGCACTGAGCTCCCCCTCCCGCTCCAGGAAGCGGAAAAAGCGCCTCAGGGCGGACAGGTGCCGGGCCCGGCTGCGGGCGGACAGGCCCCGGGCCTCCAGGAAACTCAGATAATCCCGCAGATCGGTCAGGCTCACCTCCTCCCAGCCCCGGCGGCCTATGGCGGCCACGAAGCGGCGCAGCTCCTGGAGGTCCCGGGCGTAGGCCTCCAGGGTGAGGGGCGCCAGGCCCCGCTCCACGCTTAGGTGGTGCAGGTAGCGCTCCAGGGCCTCGTCCAGGCGCTGGGGGGCTTCCCGGGCCAGCTCGGAGAGGAGTGTGCTCAGCTCCTCATCCGAGAGCACCCGGGCGGCCGGGCCGGGGTGCGACGCCTCCTCCCGGGCGGCCAGGAAGCGGGCCAGGTGCCGGGCCAGCTCCCCCTGGCGGCGGCTTATGGGATCCTCCGCCTGAAGCAGCCACCGGGCCTGCTCCTCAAGCCAGGCCGGGTCCCATCCCTCCCGGGCCTGCCCCTGGGCCCGGGCAGTCAGGGCCTCCAGATCGGCGGCCGCAGCGGTCAGCTCAGCGGCGGACCAGCCCGCCTCTTCCAGATGCACCAGAAAAGCACCGGCTGCCGGTGGACGGATGGCCTCTTTCATGTGAGAGCCCCAGGCAACCAGGGGAGGGGACAAGAACGGGTCCGGGTTTCATCTCCCCGGGCGCCCGGTCAGGCGTCGCCCCGGGCCTTCCGGCGCCCGGCCGCCTGTGTCCTTCCCTTGGGGTTCTGGTATATTTGATTATAATCGTTATCGGGAGCGGTTGCGAAGACTCCCTGCGCCTCCCCCCGGTCTTCTGGTCCATGACCCAGATCATCTACGGCCGCCATCCGGTGCTGACCGCCCTCCGGCACCGGGAAGCCTCCCTGGAGGAGGTTTTCCTGGCCGAGGGGCTGAAAGGCGCCTGGGTGGGGGAGATCACCCGGCTGGCCCGCAGCCGGGGCATCAGGCTGCGCCACCTCCCCAAGGCGGCCCTGGACCGGTTGAGCGGCACCCCCCGCCATCAGGGGGTGGCGGCCCGCCGGGCGGAGTTTGCCTATCTGTCCCTGGAGGAGCTCCTGGCCCGGTTGCAGAAAGGGCCTGAGGCCCCTTTGCTGGTGGCCGCGGACGGCCTCACCGATCCCATGAACCTGGGGAATCTGGCCCGCAGCGCCCTGGCCGCCGGGGCCCAGGCCCTGATCATCCCCAAGGATCGGGCCGTGGGCGTGACCCCTGCGGTCCTCAAGGCCGCGGCCGGCGCCCTGGAGGTTCTGCCCGTCTGCCGGGTGACCAACCTGGCCGACGCCCTCCGCCTCCTCAAGGAGCAGGGCCTCCGGGTGGTGGGCACCGACGCCGGGGCCGCCGGGAGTCTCTACGAGGTGGACCTCACCGGGCCCCTGGTCCTGGTCATCGGCGGCGAGGACCAGGGGATCAGGCCCCGGGTGCGGCAGCAGTGCGAGGTGCTGGCGGCCATCCCCATGGCCTGCGCCGCGGTGAGTTCCCTCAACGCCGCCGCCGCCGGGGCGGTGGCCCTCTTTGAGGCCCGCCGCCAGCGGCTGGCCAAAAGCCGGCTGGCGGAGGTCTCCTCCCCTTGACCGGATTTTCTGCGGATGGGATGACAGATGAGCGAGCGACGCACCGTGCATATGATCTGGCAGCTTGCCTGGCAGAGTCAGGAAGCGAGCCATGTGGAGGAATTTTTCGTGCCCCTGAGTCTGTATCGGGATGCCGATCTCCTGCCGGAGTCCCTCAAAGCCGCCCTGGATGGCTGGGAGGCGGGGCGGCAGGTCAGCCTCACCATCAGACCCGGGGAGATTCTCCCGGCCTATGACCCGAAGCGGGTCTTCACTTTTGCCCGTCAGCAGTTCCAGGGCGGGGCGGTGCAGCCCCGCTTCGGCCGCTACTACCCCCGGGGGCTGCTGGCCGGATATTACGGCAATCCCCTGCCTTTTCGCTGCATCGGGGTGGACTCCCAGGAACTGCAGGCCGATTTCAATCACCCCTTCTCCTCCCATGCCTTTTCCCTCACAGCCACCATTACCGGCGAGGCCAGGGAGAGCGGCGGCACCGGGGGGCAATGCCTGGACTGGTTCGATGTGGCCACCAGCGGCCCGGGCATGCAGGCCCGCTGGCAGGGACAGCCCACGGATTTCTTCCGGGACAACCCCTTCGGCCGCCGGGATATCTCCAGCGACGCCCGCTTCTATGAGGAGCCCCGCCTGGTGAGCCACGTGGACGCCAAGGCCCAGGAGCTCCTCCAGGGTCTGTATGCCCGCCTGCTCACGCCGGAGATGGAGATCCTCGACCTGATGAGCAGCTGGCAGAGCCACCTGCCCCCAAAGTGGGCCCCCAAAACCCTCATCGGCCTGGGCCTCAATGAAAAGGAGCTCCAGGCCAACCCGCAGCTCACGGGCCACGTCCTGCACGACCTCAACCAGGACCCCCGACTCCCCTTCGAGGCGGCAAGCTTCGGGGCGGTGATCTGCAACCTGTCGGTGGAGTACCTCATCCGGCCCTTTGAGGTCTTTGCCGAGTGCGCCCGGGTGCTGAAGCCCGGGGGGCTTTTGGTGCACACCTTCTCCCACCGCTGGTTTCCCCCCAAGGTCATCAGGATCTGGACCGAACTCACTGAATTTGAGCGGGTGGGGCTGGTCCTGGAGTATTTCCTCAAAGACGGCCTCTTTACGGAGCTGCACACCTTCTCCTCCCGCAACTGGCCCAGGCCTCCGGAGGACCGCTACTTTCCCCAGGCCCGGCAGGCGGATCCCATCTATGCGGTGTGGGGGAGGAAGGCCGGGTGAGGGAGCCCACCTCCATCATCCTCATCCGGCGGGACAACATCGGGGACCTGGTGTGCACCACCCCGGCGTTGGCGGCGCTGCGCCAGGCCTTCCCCCGGGCCCGGCTGGCGCTGCTGGCCAACACCTATAACGCCGTGATCCTCCGGGGCCACCCTGACCTGGATGCACTTTACACGGTGCAGAAGCCCAAGCATCTCCCTGAGCGGGCCAGGGCGGCGGTCCTGTGGGAGAACGTCCGGGTGTATCGGCGGATCCGCCGGGAGGGATTTGAGGCGGCCGTGGCCTGCGGCTCTTTCACGCCCACCCTGGCGCACCACACCTTCTTCACCGGCGCCCGGGTGCGCCTGGGCTATGTGCGCCGGCCGCTGCGCTTTCCCTGGTACACCCACCCCCTGCCGGAGCCCTGGGATCCCTGCCATGAGGTGGAGAAGGTCCACCGCCTGCTCCGGCCCTTGGGGGTGACGGGGGCGCCGGGGCCCCTGCGCCTCTTTCCGGAGCCCCGGGAGCTGGCCCGCTTCCGGGCAGAGGCGTTGGTCCACCCCGCCACCGCGGGCAAATCCCTCATCGCCGTGGCCATCAGCGCCCGCACGCCCAACAAGTGCTGGCCCCTGGAGCGTTTTGCCGGGCTCATTGAGGCGCTCTTGGCGGACGGCCGTCTGGGGGTGGTGCTGCTGTGGGCCCCGGGGTCGGCCCACAACCCCCTTTTCCCCGGGGATGATGAGGCCGCGGCGGGCCTCCAGGCCCGGTTCGGCGAGGGGGTCCTGGCCTATCCCACTCCCGGCCTGCCGGCCCTGGTGGCGGCCCTGTTCGGGGTGGATCTGGTGGTGACCCCGGACACCGGCTCCCTGCACATCGCCGCCGCGGCGGGGAAACCCACCGTGGCGGTGATGCCCCCGGAGAACGTGGCCGGCTGGCACCCGTGGCGGACGCCCTCCCGGGTGCTCACCGACCCGGCCGGGGTGGCCGCCGTCCCCACCGCCGCGGTGCTGGCTGCGGTCAGGGAGTTGTCTGCCCTCCATCTCGGCCTTTAGGGATGGTCCAAGGCCCCCGTGGGGTGGCAGGCCCCCCCCGGGGGTTTCCGGCCCCCAGGCCACCGCCCGGGGGCTGCCGAGGACCCTCCCGCCTCTCCCCGCCTTGGACTTTCCCTTGTGAACCGGGAAGGGACCTGGGCCCTCTCACCAGGGGCCAGGGAGGGCTCAGGAGCACTGAGGGAGGGTCAACCGAGGATGACAATCCCCAGATAGCCGTCCACGGTGAGGGCGTCCCCGGTGTGGATGCGGCGGGTGGCGTCAGGCACGCCGGTGACGCAGGGGATGCCGTATTCCCGGGCGATGATGGAGCCGTGGATGAGCATGCCGCCCCGGCGCTCCACGATGGCCGCCGCCAACGGCACCACCAGGGTCATGCCCGGATCCAGGGCGTCGCACACCAGGATCTCCCCCGCCCGGAACTGAAAGAGCCCTTCGGGCCGGAGGACCACCCGGGCCGGGCCCCGGGCCACCCCCGGGCTGGCGGGTTGGCCGATGAGCTGCCGGGTCTTCAGGCGGCCGAGGCCCGTGATCGCGACACCCCCCGGCTGCTCTGCCGGGGTGGCCGTCAACTCGGCCCACAGCTCCTGGACCTCCGGCGCCAGCTCCTTAAGGTCTCCGCCCCGCCGCCGGTACTCCTCCAGGGCCCGGAGAAATTGGGCCCCAATCCTCCCCAGATACAGGTTGTCATCGTCCCGGAGGCGGTAGCTGGCCCGGGCCAGCTCCAGGTACTGGGCCATCTCCTCCCGTTTCCCGCCCCTGAACCGGGAGAGGAACTGCCCCTTAAGGGCCTCCACCTCCCGGGGGTCGAAGCGCTCCGCCTGGACGGGTCTGCGGGCCATCTCCTCCAGGAGATGCGCCAGGCCCCCGGAGGTGAGGCCGCAGGTGTTCGCGCCGCAGGCCAGGTCCCCGAATTCCCCCATGAAGGCACGCCAGAGGGGTTCCAGGCCCGGATCCTTCACCTGCCCGCGGCGCACCTCCTCGAGGAGCTCCGGCCGCTCCCGCACCCGGGCGGCCATCTCCAGGAGCAGGCGGTTGCGCCGCAGGGCCAGCATGCCCGCGGCGCCCAGCAGATCCAGGAATTCATAGGGGTCCCGGGGCTTCACCGCATCGGTGTAGAGCTGCCCGAAGAGCCTGACGCCGTGGGCCAGGGGGATGAAATCCTCCCAATACACCTTTTTCCATTGGCGATAGAGGCGGCCGCGGCGGAGGATCTCTTCCCGGAGTGATGCCGTATCCAGTTCCGCCAGGGAGTGGGACGCCAGCTCCCGCGCTTCCCGGTCCATGGCGGGCAGGAGCTCCTCTTCCACCTTCCGGCGCAGGGCCGTGAGATTGCCGAAACTGCGCCTCAGGCTCAGGTACCAGGAGCGCCGGTCGCCCTCCCCGCCGGGGGGCGGCGTGCTGATGGGCCGGGACTGGAGGACCACCAGACGGCCCTCCTGCCATGTCCACTCCACATCCTGGGGCGTGCCGAAAATCTCTTCAAGCCGCCGCAGCAGCCGGAAAATCTGGTCCACCTCCGCCTCGCTCAGGGGCGGCACTTCCCGTTTTTCCGGAGCCAGTTCGGCCAGGCGCACGCCTTCCCGGCCCGGGAGGAGCACCTCCCCTTTGGGTGCCGCCCGGTAGTCCACAATCCGTCCGGTGGCCCGGTCCAGCAGCCAGCGGTCCGGCTCCACCGTGCCGTCCACCAGGCCCTGGTTCAACCCGTACACGGCCTCGATCACGGCTTGGGAGGGGTCCTGGGGGTTCAGGCCGAAGGCCACGCCGGACCGGTCCCCGGCCACCATCTCCTGGATGACCGCGGCCATGGCGCTGGTGCGCACGTCCAGCCCCAGTTCCCGGCGGTAGAGGAGGGCGCCATCGGACCACAGGGAGGCCCAGACCAGCTTGAGATGCTCCAGAACCGCCTGAAGGCCCGCCACATTGACGAAGGAGGCGTGCAGGCCGGCAAAGGAAGCCCGGCGGGAATCCTCCCCCGGGGCCGAGGACCTGACCACGCAGCGCGCCGGCAGGTGAGGCCCCAGGGCGTCGTGCAGGCGGGCCTCCAGGCCCGGGGGGAGGGGGGTGGTGAGAAAGAGGTGCCGCAAGCGCAGGGCCAGGTCCCAGATCTCCTCCCAGCGCAGCTCCTGGAAGGGTTTCCGCCGCAGTTCCAACAGGATGCGGCCCCGCAGGCCCGTGAGACCCACGAACTCCTCATACGCCCGGGTGGTGACGATGAGGGTGGTGGGGACCGGCAGGCCATGCCGCTTGAGCGCCGCCAGGGCGAAGCCCTTGCCCCCCACACCGCGTCGGTGGCGCGGCTTGACCTCCTCCAGACGCAGCACCAGGTTCATGGAGCGGGAATCACCTCATGCACCTCCTGGAAGCGGGTCACCAGGATATACTTCTCCACCCGAACCCTCAGGAGGGCGCAGGTGGGGGCGGTGACAAAGTCCCGCAGATAGGGATGCCGGGCAAGGAAGATGGCCTGATATCGCTCCCGCTCAGGACCCAAAACCTCGGCTGCGGTCCCCAGGATGGTGACCGCCGCGGCCTCGCCGAAGTCCGTCTCCCGGTTGCTGCGGTTGTCCACTATCAGGGCCACCCGGGGCTCGGCCGCCAGGTTGGCGAACTTCCGGGTGGCCCGGGTGGTGGCGAACACGATCTCTTTCAGGTCTGCGGTGGCGGCAAAGGCGATGAGGTTGGCGTAGGGCCGCCGGGGCTCCTCCGCGGCCAGGGTGGCCAGCACTGCCAGCCGCTGACTGGCGAATAGTTCGGTGAGAATCCGCTTAACCTCCACCGCCTCGGTCATCATCCACCTCCCCCACCCTCCCGGCCGCCGGGTTCATGAACCGAGCTCCTGCAGGACCGCCTCCCCGGCCCGGCGGCCCGAGACCATGGCCCACTGGATGGAGGAGAGCCCCCGGTATTCGCCGCAGGCAAAGAGCCCGGGACGGAGGCGCACCGGCTGGTCCAGGGGGTGCAGAGTCGGCGGGCGCTGCTCCGGGAGGGCTTTTTCAATCCGATACAGCCGCACCAGCCGCCAGTCCTGGACCTGGGGGCCGAACCAGCGGCGGAGCTGCGCCCGGCTGAGGGCCTCCAGCTCCGGGTCGGGGAGATCAGGATTCCCCACCACCGTGGCCTGGATCAGGGCCCGGCCCGGCGGCGCATACGTGGGGGCCACATTGCTTAACACCGCCAGGTTGGTGACCGGGCCGGTATTTTCCCCGTCCAGCACCAGGAGGGGCTCCATGATGGGAGGGCGGTGGGCGGCAAAGTAGAGGCAGGTGCAGGCCACGGTGGGGAAGGGCCGCCCCTCCCCCAGCAGGCGGGCGGTTTCGCCTCCATCGGCGGCCAGGACTACGACCCGGGCGGGGATCTCCTCCCCGGTGGCCAGGATTACCCTGCCCTCCTCCAGCCGGGCCACCGGCGAGTTAAGCCTGATGCTCCCGGGCGGCAGCGGCTCAGCCAGCTGGGCCGGGATGGCCCCCATCCCTTGGGCGGGGAGGGCCGCCTCCCCTTCCGCCAGCATGCGGAAGACGAACTCGAACATGCGGCTGGTGGCGGCAAGCTCCCGGTCGAAAAACACGCCGCTGAAAAAGGGCCGGAAGAAGCGCTCGATCATGGAGTCGGAAAAGCCCTGAGCCTTAAGGGCTGCCAGGGTGGAGGTCTCCGGCCGCCGGAAGAGGTCCTCCACGGTGCCCCGGCAGATCCGCCAGCGCAGCCGGGCCACTCTGAGCTTGTCGGCGAAGGTGCCGATGGGGGAGAGCAGGGTGGCAAGGAGGTGCTGCGGCTGGCGCCACGGGTCCGCCACCCGGTGCAGGCGGCCCTTAAGATACACCAGGGCGCCGGGGGAGAAGGGTCTGAGGTCCAGGGCCCGGTAATCCAGGACCCGCCGGGCCTCAGGATAGGCGGTCTGCAGCACCTGGAAGCCCCGGTCCAGGAGAAAGCCCTCCACCCGGTCGGTGCGCACCCGGCCGCCGATGCCGTCCGCGGCCTCCAGAATCAGGAAGGGGATGCCGGCCTGGCACAGCGTGCGGGCGCAGCACAGGCCCGCCAGACCGGCGCCGACGATAATGACTTTCATAGGCGCCCTTTCTCGTCAGGGGCTGACGGTGGATCGCCACCCCTGGACGATGACTTCAGCCGCCGGGACAGTTCCAACAAAAATCCCGTGGGGGGGAGTTGCCTCGAGAAAATTACTGATTATGTTTCAGGATAAATTCCGGTTGAGGAGGATGCAACATGGCTGACAAGCCCCAGGAGGAATTTGGCGGCAAGGGTGGTTCCGGAGACGTGACCGGGGCGGAAAACCTCTTTGTGTGTCCCGAGTGCGACGCCGAGCATGCCTTCCCGGGCCAGAAACCCGGCGAGCCCCCCATGTGCCCCAAGTGCGCCATCCCCTTGAAGGCCAAATACACCAAGTAAACCGAAACCTGTCATCCGTTGGCCTGCAGCCTGGGGGCCGACGGCCAGACCCGGAGGGACGGGACCGCTCTTTCTCCGGGAACCCTGGGGGGGCGGCACCCCCGCCCCCCCGTGTTTGAGAACCTCACCCTTCCCGGGTCAAGGAGGTCTTTATGCCGGAGCCCAAAGAACTGGGGAAACGCTTTGTCAAGGTGAAGGACAACGCTGGCAACGTCTGGCTGTGCCCCGTGGAGATGCTGAAGAAGGCCTCGGAGGCCACCCCGGAGGAGCTGGACAACTGTGTGGAGTGGGACGTGGTCACCCACACCGCCGGCCAGATCGAGGCTGAGCGCTGAGGACCGCTGCCCATGTGCCAGGATCGCCCCTCCCGCCCCAGTCCCCGGGCCTTTTTCACCAACCTCTCCGGCCCGGAGCCCTGGGCAACCAAAATCCGGCTGCTCCTGCGGAACAACTGGCTCAAGCTGAAAAACGTCCGGAACTGCTGCGGCCACCCCGGGGAGCCGGGCTGCTGACAGCGCCCCGCCGGCCCCGGAGGGGCCGCCTGCGACTTGTCGCCCGACGGGTGAGGGGGTGTGTTGGCGCCGGCGGCTGAAAAAGGCCGCTCAGGTGCCAGCCATCCCACGGTCTTGGGGGCAGGAGGCGTTTCGTGTGCCCACCCCGGTACCGGATGAACCGGGGCAGGATGCCAGACAGACATGACACATCCCCTGAAGCTCTATCTGCTCGTCAGGGTGATCTTTCTGGCCCTTGACCTCACCTGGCTGGGAATCCTGATGGCCGGCTTTTACAAGGCGGAGCTGGGCCCGTTGGCCCGCCGGGCCGGCGAGGCCCTGGCCCCGGTGTGGTGGGCGGCCTTGGTGGTTTACCTGCTCATTCCCCTGGGTATCGTGCTCTTCGTGGTGCCCAGGGTCTCTCTGCACCATCCGGCGGCCTTGGCCCTGGGCTGGGGATGCATTTACGGACTCATCCTTTACGGAGTATATGACCTGACCAATTACTCCCTCCTCAGCCGCTGGCCCTGGCGCATGACCGTGGTGGACATCGCCTGGGGCGGTTTCATCTGCGCCGTGACCTCCTATGTGGCGGTGAGACTGGACCGCTGGCTGATGTGAGCCGTCGCCCTGAGCCAGGAGCCCAATTCTGAGTGACGCCATCCAGGCTTACCTCCCTTATCCGTTCCCTGCATCGCTGGTTTGACTCCCGCGTGCCCCCTGAGGTGTCCCCGGCGGTCAGCCCTGGAAAGAAACTGTGGCGCTACAAAAATTACCTCTTCCTTCACCTGGCCTGCCTGGGGATATACTGGGTGGGCGTAAGCCCCCTGGCGGTCTGGGTGGCGATGGGGGTGTATTTTTTCAGGATGTTCGCCCTCACCGCCTTCTATCACCGCTACTTTTCCCATCGGGCCTTTACCGCCAGCCGGGTGGCGCAGTTTGTCTTTGCGGTGCTGGGAAACAGCGCCGCCCAGCGGGGCCCCTTGTGGTGGGCGGCGCATCACCGGCACCACCACCAATACGCCGACACAGACCGGGACGTGCATTCCCCCAGCCGGCAAGGGCTGTGGTGGAGCCACATCGGCTGGCTCACCGACCCGGCCAACCTGACCACCCGGTGGGAATATGTCCAGGATTGGGCCACATATCCCGAGCTGGTGTGGCTGGACCGCTTCGACAAGGTGGTCCCCATCCTTTTGGGCGTGAGCCTGTATGCCGTGGGGGAGCTCCTGGCCGCTGCCTGGCCGCACCTGAACACCAGCGGGGCGCAGCTGCTCATCTGGGGCTTTTTCCTCTCCACGGTGGCCCTGTTTCACGGCACCTGCACCATCAATTCCCTGAGCCATCTCTGGGGCTGGCGGCGCTATGACACCCGGGACACCAGCCGCAACAATCCCCTTCTGGCCCTCATCACCTTGGGCGAGGGCTGGCACAACAACCACCATCATTACCCCATCTCCGCCCGGCAAGGTTTCTTTTGGTGGGAATATGATTTCACCTATTACCTTCTGGTGATGATGTCCCGGCTGGGAATTATCCGGGATCTCAGGCCGGTGCCGGAGAGGGTCAGAGAGGCTCCGGCCCCCCTCCGGGTGGGCAAGCCCTCCACGGGGGCCCCGAGGTGAGAATCGCCGTCATCGGCACCGGCATCGCCGGCATGGTGGCTGCCTATCTGTTGGCGCCGGAGCATGAGCTGGTGGTGTATGAAGCCAACGACTACCTGGGTGGGCACACCCACACCGTGGACGTGGCCGTGGACGGCAGGGCCTACCCGGTGGACACCGGCTTCCTTGTCTTCAATGAGACCACCTATCCCCATTTCGTCACGCTGTTGCGGCGCCTGGGGGTTGGCTGGCAGCCCACCAACATGAGCTTCAGCGTCCAGGACGAGGCCAGCGGCCTGGAATTCGGCTTCCGCACCCTGAGGGGCGTGGTGGCGCAGCCGGGCAACCTCTTCCGGCCCGCTTTTTTGAAGTTGCTTTATGAAATCTGGCGCTTCCGGCGGGAGGCCCCGGAACTGGGTATCAGACCACCCTGGGGGAATATCTGGCCGCCAAAGGCTATTCCCGGGCTTTTGTGCAGCAGTTTCTCCTCCCTTTGAGCTCCGCCCTGTGGTCTGCCGACCCTCAGGAGCTGTCGGCCTTTCCGGCCCGCTATCTGGCGGAGTTTTTCCTGCGCCACCGCTTCCTCAACTTAAGCCGCAAAATCCGCTGGCAGGTGATCCGGGGCGGCTCCCGGACCTATGTGGAGGCCCTGACCCGTCCTTACCGGGACCGGGTGCGCCTCAATACCCCGGTGGCGGGCATCAGGCGGCAGGCCGAGGGCGTGGTGGTTCGGACCCGAAGTGGGGAGCAGGAGACCTTTGACCGGGTGATCCTCGCCACCCACAGCGATCAGGCCCTGCGCCTGCTGCAGGATGCCACGGAGCGGGAGAGGGAGATTCTGGGGGCTTTCCCCTACCAGGAAAATTCCGTGGTGCTGCACTCCGACATCACGCTGCTCCCTCGGCGGCGGGCGGCCTGGGCCAGCTGGAATTATTATCTGCCCAGGGAACCCCAAATGCGGGCTACCCTGACCTACCACATGAACCGCCTCCAGGGTCTTAGCGCCCCGGGGGAATTCCTGGTCACTTTGAACCGGGACCGGGACATCGATTTGGCCCGGGTGATCAAAAAGCTGGTCTACCACCATCCGGTGTATCGGCGTCAGGCCCCGCTGGTGCAGCAGCGCTGGCCGGAGATCAATGGCGTTTACCGCACCTCCTTCTGCGGCGCCTATTGGGGCTACGGCTTCCACGAAGACGGGGTGGCAAGCGCCCTTAAGGTCTGCCGGGAATTTGGGAAAACCTTGTGACGGGAGCCAGTTGCCTCTATGAGGGCCATCTTCGCCACCGTCGCTTTTTCCCGGTGGTCAACCGCTTCCGTTACCGGGTCTTTTTCCTCTATCTGGACCTGGCCGAGCTTCCCACCCTCTTTCAGGGGCGGTGGCTGTGGTCCGCTGACCGGGTGAACCTGGCTTATTTCCGCCGCCGGGACCACCTGGGCGACCCCCGGGTGCCCCTGGAGCAGGCGGTCGGGGACCTGGTGGCGGCCCGAACCGGCACCCGGCCAAAGGGGCCCATCCGCCTCCTCACCCACCTGCGCTACTTCGGTTACTGCTTCAATCCGGCCAGCTTTTATTACTGCTATGACCCGGCCGGCGAGCGGGTGACGACCATCGTGGTGGAGGTCCACAACACGCCCTGGGGGGAGGAGCACTGCTACGTCCTGGACGAGAGCCAAAATGAGCACCGGGTCCCTGGCCACAAGCGCTTTCAGTTTGCCAAGGCCTTCCACGTCTCCCCCTTCCTCCCCATGGACCTCTGGTATGACTGGCGCTTCACCGAGCCCAAGGAGACCTTGAACGCCCATTTCATGAGTTTCCGGGAGGGACGCAGAATTTTTGACGCCACCCTGACGCTCTCCCGGCGGGAGTTCACCTCCCGCAATCTCACCCGGGTGCTGCTGAGGTCTCCCTCCATGACCTTCAAGGTCATCACCCTGATCTACTGGCAGGCCCTGCGTCTGTGGCTCAAGGGGGCCACCTTCTATGTCCATCCCACAAAACGGCACAAGAAAGGACGGGCGCCGGTATGAGCACGCCTACCATTTTGCCGCGGCTCGACTCGCTTCCCCTCACCTCCGGCCCCTGGGACCGGCTGGCCCGGCAGGTGATTCTCCGGCTGCTGGGCAGGCTGACATGGGGCCGCCTCACCCTGGTGGACAACGGCCAGGTCATGAGCTTCGGGGAGCCCGCCCAGCAGGCAGAGCTCAGGGCCACCGTCACCGTCCACCACCCCCGCTTTTACCGGAGCCTGCTTGTGTCCGGCAGCCGGGGTCTGGGCGAGGCATACATTGCCGGCTGGTGGTCCGCCGACGACCTGGCCGCGGTGATCCGCCTCCTGGCCCGCAATCTCCCGGAGTGGGATAAGAGTTTCGGGAAGTGGATCCACCTGGCGGCGCCTTTTTTTACCCTCCTGAAATGGCCGTTCCGCAACACCCTGTCCGGCAGCCGGGCCAACATCGCCGCCCACTACGACCTGGGAAACGATTTTTACGCCCTGTTTCTGGACGAGACCCTCACCTATTCCTGCGGCATCTTCGAGCGGGCGGACAGCACCTTGAAAGAAGCCTCCCTGGCCAAATACGACCGCATCTGCCGCAAGCTGAACCTCAGTCCCGGGGATCAGGTCCTGGAGATCGGCTGCGGCTGGGGCGGCTTTGCCCTCCATGCCGCCGGCCGCTACGGCTGCCGGGTGACCGCCACCACCCTCTCCCGGGCCCAGTATGAGCTGGCCCGGGAACGCATTGCCGCCGCCGGGCTGGGCGACCGGGTGACGCTGCTCCTTTAGGATTACCGGCAACTGGAGGGGACGTACGACAAGCTGGTCTCCATCGAAATGATCGAGGCGGTGGGCTGCGAATACTGGGACACCTTATTCAAGGTGTGCAGTGAGCGCCTGAGGGAGAACGGCCTCATGTGCCTTAAGGCCATCACCATGGCCGACCAGGCCTTTGACCGCTACCGGCGCTCGTATGATTTCATCCGCAGCCATGTCTTTCCGGGGAGCTGCCTCACCTCGGTGGCGGCCATGACGGCCTCCCTGGCCCGGGTCACGGATCTGCGGCTCATCCACCTGGAAGAGATCACGCCGCATTATGTCACCACCTTACGGCACTGGCGGCAGCGCTTTTTCGCCCGTCTCGACGAAGCCCGGGCCCTGGGTTTCCCGGAGAGCTTTATCCGCCTGTGGGAATTCTACCTGTGCTATTGCGAGGGGGGCTTTGCGGAGCGGCGCATCGGGGATGTGCAGATGGTGCTGGCCAAACCCGGGTATCGGGAGAGCCGCTGGCCCCTGCCGGGTGCCGCCGGCGCCTGAGACCGGGAGGCCGGTGGGGCCTCGGTCGGTTTCAGGAGGAAAGGAAGGGCATGGGAGCCCCCGGCACCTGGATGGGGCCTCCTGGAGGAGATACCGGAATTTTTTATGAGTTTCGGCCCGGGGGCGAAAGGGCCGTGACCATCTGAGCCCTGGGGGAACAGGAAGACGCCGCCCCGACTTCAGTCTCGGTGACCTTGTGGCTGAGCTCGAGGCTTCCGGTGGCGCAGCACCCGCTCCGGCGGCTGGCGGCGCACCCAGCGGAGGAATTTCTGCATCTCGGGGTGCCGGCGGATCCGGTCCGGGCTGAAAAATTCAGTGGCCAGCTCCTTGTCGGTGAACAGGGAATGGACCTTGCGATGGCAGGTGCGGTGCAGGTAAGCGGCCTCGGTGCCGCCGTGGGATCTGGGCCGCCAGTGGTGGCGGTCGGTGCTCTCGCCTGGGAGCAAAGGCCGGCCGCAGATGGGGCAGGGACCCAGATGGTCAGGAAGGCTGGCTGTGCTCATGGTATCTGGCTGTCCTGCCGGCGAGTGTCCCGGGCGAGGATAAAAGCCCCGCCGACGGAGGCGCCGGCGGCCTCAAGCTTTTGCCGGCAGCTTTCACCAGAGGAATCAGGGGGCAGTGGCCCACGCCTCCTCCTTTGGGCCCTTATCTCCACCTCCGGCTCGCTGACCGTATAAGCCACTCTTCTGAGTCAGGCCTCGTCCAGGGCATGCCTTTTCAGATCCGCCAGGGAGACAAATTTCAGGGCGGCCTCGTGGGTGGCCGCCAGGACCACCGGCGGGGCCACTCCCGCCGCCAGGGCTTCCCGCCAGCGCAGGGCGCACAGACACCAGCGGTCTCCCGGTTTTAAGCCGGGGAAGCCAAACTCCGGCGCCGGGGTGGTGAGGTCATTGCCTCGGGCTCGGGTGAAGGCCAGAAATTCCGCCGTCACCTGAGCGCAGATGACATGGGTGCCCGTATCCTCCGGCCCCGTCACACAGGTGCCGGTGCGAAAAAAGCCGGTGCGGGGGGAAAGGGAGCAGATCTCCAGCTTGCCGCCCAGGACATTTCTGGCCTCGGCCATGGGGCTCTCCTTGTCTGACACAGGTTTCACACCGATTCCTCATGACTTGCGCTCCTGCATCTCCTGGCGGCGCATGGGCATGCTGTCAATGAGGGCAAAGAGGTCGGCCAGAGGCACCTGACGCCTCTCTTGCAGCTTCACCCCGCCGTCCTTGCCCACCAGCACCACGGTAAAGGCGCCGGAGGGGACCCCGAAGCGTTGCCGCAGGGCCTGAGCCTGCTCACGGGAGAGTTCCCGGCCATTCTGAAAACTTCTCCCCGCCTCCAGGACCCGGAACACAAGGAGATCCCGGTCCGTGACGCCTCTGGCCTGCTCCTTAAGTTCCCCCACCATGGCCTGGTAGGCGGGGTGCTCGGCGGTGGGCGCAAAGAGAAGGAGCAGGCGGTTTTGCCAGCGGTAGCGGGTCAGATCGCTCCTCTCCCCACCCCATGCCGCCTTCATGACGAGCACGCTCACAACCAGAATCAAACTGCACCAGAGAAGGATAATCCTGGCTGACATCTCTTTTCCCTCATGAATTCCGGTGTCGGAGCCGGTAATGGGACACCTGCCACTCCTCGCCCCCACGGTAACCCCAGAGCTCCGCGCAGGCCAGGAAAAAGAGGCGCCAGCGCCTGAGCCAGCGGTCCGCTGCGGCGGTGCCGTAACAATCCCGGAAAATCCCCCGGATCTCCTCCCGGTGGGCGTCCAGGTTGGCCAGCCAGGCCGCGGCGGTGCGCTGATAGTGCCGGCCGTTCACCCGCCAGTGGCCCTCCACCACCAGGTCCTCCTGGCAGTGGAGGAGAAGGTCGTCCGAGGGCATCATGCCGCCGGTGAAGAAGGTGCGGCCCAGCCAGTCCGCCGCGCCCGTGGTCTCAAAGAGGTAGGCATACCGCCTGTGGCTGAAGACGTGAACGAAGAGCCTCCCCTCCGGCTTCAGCCAGGCGGCCACCCGTTTTAAAACCTCCGGCCAGTTGCGCAGGTGCTCGAACATCTCCACCGAGACGATGCGGTCAAAGGTCCGGCCGGGGGCAAAGTCGTTCATGTCCGCCGTGGCCACCTCCACCTGAGGAAGTCCTCGGGCAGCGGCCCGCCGGCGGATGAACTCCCCCTGGGGGCGGGAGTTGGAGACCGCCAGCATCCGGGCCCGGGGAAAATGCTCCGCCGCCCATAGGGTGAAAGAGCCCCAGCCGCAGCCCAGATCCAGGATGTCCAGACCGTCTCTCAGGTCGGCCCGCCGGGCGGTGAGAGACAGCATGGCTTCCTCCGCTTCATCCAGGGAGGTGCCCCCTGGGGGCCAGGAGCAGCAACTGTATTTGAGCCGCCGCCCCAACACGTGCTCAAAAAAGGCGGGCGGCAGTTCGTAATGCTGCTCATTGGCGGCCCGGGTGGCCACCGCAATGGGGCTGTGCCGCAGATCCGTGAGAAAGCGTTGCAGGTGCTCCCCCTCTGCCGCCCGCTCCCGGCGGGCCTCCTTGGCCAGACGCCGGCGGCAGAGGGCCCGGATGCCCACCCGCACCAGGGGATCGGGGATAAGGCCCCGTTCCGCCAGCTCCATCAGCACTCTCATGGCCGCCGCTTGGGGAACCAGGGGATGAAGGCGCTGGTGATCTCCTGGTATTCCCGATACTCCGGGCGCCGCTCACCGATGTCCTTTTCCAGCAGCACCACCCCGGAGACTTTGAGGAGGAGGAAGGTGATGACCAGGGGACTGATGAGGGCCCAGCCGCCCCCCGGCGTCGCCAGGGCGATGAGAAAGAGGCCCCACCACATGAGGGCTTCGCCGAAGTAGTTGGGGTGGCGGGAGTAAGCCCACAAACCCCGGTTCATGACCCGCCCCCGATTGGCCGGGTCGGCCTTAAAGCGGGCCAGCTGCCAGTCGGCCACCGCCTCGAAGGCAAACCCCACGGCCCAAAGCCCGGCCCCCAGGAAATCCAGGGTGGTGCGGCGGGCCGTAAGGGCCGAGATCTGCCCCAGCTGCAGGCTTAAGGAAACCAGCCACAGAAGGACCGCCTGGGTGAGAAAGACCGTGAACAGACTCACCCACCAGAAGCTGGCCCCCCATTTGGCCCGCCAGGCCTGATAGCGCCGGTCCTCCCCTTTCCCCCGATTGCGCCAGGCGATATGCACCGCCAGCCTGAGACCCCACAGGGTGGTGAGCAGAGAGAGAAGAAGCTTGCGCCCGGGGTAACCCGGGGTGAGGGCGAAAGTCAGCCAGGCGATGAGCACGAATCCCGGGCCCCAGAAGATGTCCGCCAGGCTGGCGTTGCGGGTGGGCAGGCTCAGAAGCCATACCCCCGCCATATACACCACCGCCGCCAGGAGATTCAGGCCGAGGAGGGAAAAAAACGGAGATGGTGTCCATTAAAGTTTCAGGTGATCAGGGCTCCGGCGGGAGGATGGGCAAACCCGCCTCCTTCCAGGCGACCACCCCTCCCAAAAGGGCCTTGGCATTTTTGAAGCCTTGCTTCTGATACTCCGCTGCCAGACCGGCAGAGGAATGCTCCTGGACTCAGGCACAGTAGAAGACGATTTCCTGATCCTTGGGCAGACCAGCCACCCGGCTCTTGAACTCCCTCAAGGAGATAGCCCCCTCCAGGCGCATGGCCCGGAAGGCCTCGTCGCTGTCATAGGCGCATACCAGCAGGCATTCCCCTGACTTGACCCGCGGGTAGACCTCTGCCGGTTTCACCCGGGTAACATCCGCCATAAGGATGTCCTCCTCTTTCCGACCGCACTGGGGAGCCGGGATGATTCTTCACTGTCAAAAATCATTACCGAAAAATAATCATGGCGTAAAGGAAGTCAATGTCGCAGGCCTGCGGCGCCACCCCGGTCCCAGATTGAGGTTCACCTCGAGCCCCACCGGGAAATGCCCTCCTTAGGCCTTGGGGCTCATGGCCGCGGCTTAACCCCCGAGGGCCAGAAAAACACGAAAGGGGTGCGGCCTTTCCCGCACCCCTGTACTTTCCCTGGTAGGCACGAGGAGATTTGAACTCCTGACCCCCACCGCGTCAAGGTGGTGCTCTCCCCCTGAGCTACGTGCCTGCGAGTGACATTATATTTAATATCGCCTCTCCCCGGCGGCGTCAATAGGGAAAAGAGGCGGGCCGCCCTCCGGGTGGACAGACGGCCCGGTGCCACCGGCGGCGGCTGCCAGGGGCTGAGGGAGGCCGCCAAAGCCCGGCAAGCCGCCGCCGGCCATGGCGAGGAGTCTATTTCAGCAGCAGTCCCACCCCCCGGATGACGATCTTGTCCCGGGTGTCCGCAAAATTGACCCGCAGGGACAAGAGGAGCGGGCCCTTGGCGGGGTCGATGTCCATCGGCGGCTTGGAATTGACGGAGATGGGGCCGGGATGGGTGTGGTCGGTGGGGTCATCCAGGAGCACCAGGGCGGTTTTGGGGGGATCCTGCACCTGGGCCAGCCGGATCTGGCTGAGGTAGGTGGGGGAGGGGTTTTTGCCGGTGGAGTATTCGTAGCAGACCCGCACCCCGGCGAGGCGCCGTCCCAGGGGGGCCTCCACCGCCATCCACACCACCTTGTTGCCCCCGCCGGCGGTGGTCTCACCGGTGGTGGTGGAGGTGATGACCAAGCCGGCCAGTCCGCCCCCCACCCCGGAGGACACGGCATTGTGGGAGGTGGCGACGCTGGCGTCCCCGGCCAGGAGATCCAGGTGATTCAGCCAATACACCTGGGGTTGCACCAGCTCGGGCTTGACCACCTGAACCTCCGGCGCCGCCTGGGCCTCCGGTTTGACGCCCCCGGGCTTGGCCTCCTGGGCCATCACCCCGGTGGGCAGCAGCATCAGAATGCCTGCGACAAGCAATGATATCCGTCCACGGGTCCGGCACATGTTCCGCTCCTTTCCTGGCTGAAGGGTTAAGGGTGGTAGCGCGGTCAGGGCTGCCCCGCAGGCGGGGCGGAAGGGGGTCAGCAAGGGACGTGGCAGGCCACGCTCTGAGCCGTGGCTCCCCGGGCGTGGGGAAAGGTGAGGGGCGAAGGGCCGGGCTTTCGCCTTGCGGCGGCCGTTTACCTTTTATCTGCACCCAGGGGAGGGCGATGTCAAGGAAAAAGGCGGGGCCGGAGGAAGCGCTTGACAGGAGGCGGCAAAATTGTTAGTGTAATCCGAGTTTTGCCAGCTCAGAGGAGAGGCGGCATGTACTTCCAAGACCTGCTCATGACCCTGGAACGCTTCTTTGCCGAGCGGGGCTGCATCATCGCCCAGCCCTATGACGTGGAGGTGGGGGCCGGCACCTTCAACCCCCACACCCTGCTTCGGGCCCTGGGGCCGGAGCCCTGGAACGTGGCCTACGTGGAGCCCTCCCGGCGCCCCACCGACGGCCGCTACGGCGAGAACCCCAACCGCCTGCAGCATTACTACCAATACCAGGTCATCATGAAGCCCTCCCCCAAAAACATCCAGGAGATTTACCTGGATTCCCTCCGGGCCCTGGGGCTGGACCCCCTGGAGCACGACATCCGCTTCGTGGAGGACGACTGGGAATCCCCCACCCTGGGGGCCTGGGGCCTGGGCTGGGAGGTCTGGCTGGACGGCATGGAGATCACCCAGTTCACCTACTTCCAGCAGTGCGGCGGCATCGATCTCCATCCCATCAGCGTGGAGCTCACCTACGGCCCGGAGCGCATCGCCATGTATCTCCAGGGGGTGGAGAGCGTCTACGACCTCAAGTGGAACAAGGACGTCACCTACGGCGATGTTCACCACCGGGGCGAAGTGGAACACTCCATCTACAACTTCGAGCAGGCTGACGTGGACATGCTCTTCCGCCTCTTTGACATGTACGAAAAGGAAAGCCTGCGCATCATCCAGCAGGGCCTGGTGCTGCCGGCCTACGACTACTGCCTCAAATGCTCCCATACCTTCAACCTGCTGAACGCCCGGGGTGCCATCAGCGTGGCGGAGCGGGCCAGCCTCATCGGCCGGGTGCGCCACCTGGCCCGCCTGTGCTCCGAAACCTACCTCAAACAAAGGGAGGCCATGGGCTTCCCCTTGTTGAAGAAGTGAAGTATTGAGAGGAGGGCCGGGGGAGCAGTGACTCCCCCGCCCTCCCCTCAGACTCCCCACCCCACCCCCTTTAAGGGGTTGGGGGTGGGGGGGGGAGGGGGCAGGGGGTCACCGGCCCTAGGCCCCCTCCCCCAACACTGCCAACACAGAGGGCCGTCATGGGATGTGAGTTTCTTTTGGAGATCGGCACGGAGGAGATTCCGGCCCGGTTCATTCCGCCGGTGTTGCAGGAGATGGCCGCCACTTTTGCCAGGCGCTGCGAGCAGGAGCGCCTGCGTGTGGGGGAGATTCACACCTGGGGCACCCCCCGGCGCCTGACGCTGGCGGCCCGGGATCTGGCGGAGACCCAGGCGGAGCTCACCCAGGAGATCCTGGGGCCTCCCAAGGCAGTGGCCCTGGATGCCCAGGGGCAGCCCACCGCCGCGGCCCAGGGGTTTGCCAAGGCCCAGGGGGTGGCGGTGAGCGACCTGGTGGAGGTGGAGACCCCCCGGGGCATCTATCTGGCAGTGCGCAAGACCACGGCCGGCCGGCCCACGGCGGATATCCTGCGGGAGTATCTGCCGGAGTTCATCCTGGGCTTAAGCTTTCCCAAATCCATGCGCTGGGGATCCGAGACCATCACCTTCGCCCGGCCCATCCACTGGATCCTGGCCCGCTTCGGGGGCGAGGTCATCCCCTTCACCCTGGGGGACGTCACCAGCGGCGGGGTGACCTACGGACACCGCTTCATGAGCCCGCAAGGCCGGGAAGTGCGCACCATCGACGAGTATCTGGAGACCCTGCGGCAGGCCTACGTCATCGTGGACCCCGCCGCCCGGCGGGCCTTCCTGGAGGAGGAGATGGGTCGGGCCGCAGCCCAGGTGGGGGGCACTCTGGTGCCCAATCCGGGGCTGGTGGAGGAGAACACCTTCCTGGTGGAATACCCTTCGGTGGTGGTGGGACATTTCGAGGAGAAGTTCCTTGCCCTCCCCGAAGAGGTGCTCATCACCTGCATGCGGGAGCACCAGCGCTATTTCTCCCTGAGGGGCCCCGACGGCCGGCTGCTGCCGCATTTCATGGCGGTGAACAACACTCTCACCCGCAACCCCGAGGTGGTGCGCCAGGGCCATGAGCGGGTGTTGCGGGCCCGGCTCTCTGACGCCATGTATTTCTATCAGGTGGATTCCAAGGTGCCCCTGGAGACCTGGGTGGAGCAGCTCAAGGGGGTGGTCTTCCATTCGCTTCTGGGCACCTCCTACGAGAAGATGGAGCGCTTCCGGGAGCTGGCGGGGTATCTCACGGCCAAACTCAGCCGGGATGATGGTTCCCCGGTAGGGGTGGACCCCGAAGTGGTGCGGCGGGCCGCCACCCTGTGCAAGGCGGACATCGTCTCGGAGATGGTGGGGGAATTCCCCAGTCTCCAGGGGGTGATGGGCAAGGTCTATGCCAAAAACGCCGGGGAGCCGGCGGCGGTGGCGGACGCCATCTTCAGCCATTATCTTCCCCGCCATGCCGAGGACGACCTCCCCGGGGACCTGGTGGGGGCCATCATCGGCATGGCCGACCGCCTGGACACCGTCTGCGGCATGTTCGGGGTGGGCCTCTCCCCCACCGGCGCTGCTGACCCGTATGGCCTCAGGCGCCATGCCCTGGCCGTCATCCGCATCCTGAGGCACCACCGCCTCCATCTGGACCTGCCCGAGGCGGTGTGGGAGGCCTTAAGGCTTCTGGGAGGCAAGATCTCCCGGAGCCCGGAAGAGACCGCCCTGGAGGTGCTGGACTTCTTCCAGACCCGGCTCACCCACCTGCTGTTGGCCGAGGGCTTCGACCATGAGACGGTGAACGCGGTGCTGGCCGCTGGCGCCCGGGATATGGTGGAGGCGGCAGACAAGGTCCAGGCCCTGGAGGAGGTGCGCCGCAGCCCCGACTTTCCGGCCCTGGCGGTGGCCTTCAAGCGGGTCCTCAACATCTCCGCCGGTGCCGGGGTGGGGGAGGTGGACCCCCTGCTCTTTGAACACCCCGAGGAGAACCAGCTCTTCGAGGCCGCCCAGCTCATGGAGGCCGAGGTGGAGGAGGCCCTGGGCCGCCGGGATTACGCCGGGGTGTGCCGGTCCCTGGCCAGGCTCAAGGGCTTTGTGGACGCCTTCTTTGACCGGGTGCTGGTGATGGCGGAGGACGCCAGACTTCGGGCCAACCGCCTGGCCTTGCTCAGCCGCATCGGCCACACCTTCCTCAAGATGGCGGATTTCTCCCGCATCAGCACCTGAGCTGCAGGCGCCGGCGGGATTTTATCGAAAAAAGGGCGGGGCGGGTGCCCTGCTTTTGTTTCAGGATAAAGAGCAACGATGGGTTGGCTGCGCCGCCGTTCCTCAGACAAAGACACCCCGGAACTGAAGGAGCCGGAGGCTTCCCCTGATCCGGAGGCGACCGGGGAGACGCCGGACGTGAACGCCGGAGGCGAAGGGGAATCGCCGGCCTCACCCGACGCGGAGGCCGGTCTCCGGGAGGAGGGTGAGGCCCCGGCCCGACCGGGCTTTTTCCGGCGGCTTTTTGGGAAAACCCCCGAGATTCCGATAACGGAAACGGAGCTGGTGGCGGAGGCGGCCGAGCCTGAGCCGGCCGTCGCCGAGGTCCAGTCGGCTTCCGAGACCGCGGCCCCGGAAGGGGCAGAGGAGGTATCGCCGGACGTGCTCCCGGAGCCGGAAGCCCCGCTGGAGGAGGAGCGCCGGGGCCTGTTCCGGCGCTTCCGGGAGCGGCTGGGGCGCACCCGGGAGGCCCTCTCCGGCGGCCTGGCCCGCCTCTTGGCCCGCCGGAAGGTGGTGGACGCCGAGCTTTTGGAGGAGCTGGAGGAGCTCCTCATCACCGCCGACCTGGGGGTGGAGACCACCCTGGCCCTCATGCAGGGCCTGCAGGACAGGCTGAAGCGCCGGGAGCTCAATGATCCGGAGCGCCTCAAGGCCGCCCTGGGGGAGGCCATGCTGAGGATGCTGGCCGCCCCGGCGCCGAAGCCCCGGGAGGCCCGGCCCTGGGTGGTGCTGGTGGTGGGGGTGAACGGCGTGGGCAAAACCACCACCATCGCCAAGCTGGCCCAGCGGGAGCGACAGGCCGGTCGGGAGCCGCTGTTGATCGCCGGGGACACCTTCCGGGCGGCGGCGGCGGAACAGCTGGCCGCCTGGGGGGAGCGCCTGGGGGTGGAGGTCATCCGACAGCAGGCCGGCGCTGACCCCGCGGCGGTGGTCTTCGACGGTCTCACCGCCGCCCTGGCCCGGGGGGTGGACACGGTGTTCATCGACACCGCCGGCCGCCTGCACACCAAGGTGAACCTCATGGAGGAGCTGAAAAAGATCCACCGCACCATCGCCAGGAAGGTGCCCGGGGCGCCCCACGAGACCTACCTGGTGCTGGACGCCACCACCGGCCAGAACGCCTTAAGCCAGGCCCGGCTCTTTCAGGAGGCGGTGGGGGTGACCGGCCTCATCCTCACCAAGCTGGACGGCACCGCCAAAGGGGGGGTGGCCCTGGCGGTGGTGCATGAAACCGGCCTTCCCCTGCGCTATCTCGGGGTGGGGGAGGGGCTGGATGACCTCAAACCCTTCGACCCCGAGGCCTTTGTGGCCGCCATCCTCGCCTGAGAAGGCCGGCCGGCTCCCCGTGTCCATGACCCTGAAGCCCAGCCCCAAGGACAACCCCTGCCGGCCCGGACCGGCGGTGGGCGAGGTGTGCGTCATCGCCAGACGGGGCTGGCTCCCGGGCTTTTTCCAGGTGCTGCGGTATTGGGGGCCGCCTGTGGCCTGGTGCGTGGCCATCCTCCTCTTTTCCGGCGACCTGGGCTCCTCCCGCCGCACTCTGAGCCTCTTTTACTGGCTGATGAGCTGGTTCCCCCACCTCACCCCCATGGAGGTGGAGGCCTGGCACGTCTGGTTCCGCAAGCTGGGGCACCTGAGCGCCTATGCCATTTTGTACCTCCTCTTTTTCCGGGCGGCGCACCTGCATCTGGCTTGGCGTCCCGGTCACACCTGCCTGGTGGCCCTGGCCCTGACCCTGGGGGTGGCAATCACCGATGAAACCCGCCAGGCCCTGGTGCCGGCCCGCAGCGGCACCCCCCTGGACGTGGGGCTGGATATGGTGGGGGCCCTCCTGGCGGCGGCGGTTGTCCCCGGCCTCTGGCGCCCCGGCCGGGCCTCTCCGACCTCCCGGACATGAGATTGCCGGGCGCCCCACCGGTCCCCGCACCGGCCTCCGGCTTGCATTCCCCCTTGCAAAAGGCTATCTTCACAAAGAAACGCCCCGGAGCCGGTCCCCATCGGCCCGGAAGCGATTCAGGACAGGAATATGCCCTTTCAGACCCGAACTGCCGATCGATCCTGGCAGTGGATTCTCTGGCTGCTGCTTTTCGGCATGGTGGCGGCCGGGTGGCCCGCCCCCGGCGGGGCGGCGGAAACCCAGCCGCCGGCCCTGGGCGACCCTTTCGCCGGGGTGGTGGAGGAGACCCTGGACAACGGCATGAGGGTGCTGCTCCTCAAAGAGCCCCGGGCGCCCCTGGTCACCCACCAGGTCTGGTACCGGGTGGGCTCCCGCTTTGAGACCGTCGGCAAGACCGGGCTGTCGCACCTCACCGAGCACCTGATGTTCAAGGGCACGGAGAAATACGGCCCCAAGGTCTTCTCCCGCCTGGTGCAAAAGGCCGGGGGGAATGACAACGCCTTCACCAGCCGGGATTACACCGCCTATTTCCAGACCGGTCCGGCCAGTGAACTGAGGCGCTGGATGGAGATGGAGGCCGACCGCATGCGGGGCCTCAAGGTGACCGAAGAGGCCTTCGCCACCGAGCAGAAGGTGGTCCTGGAGGAGCGGCGCCTGCGCACCGAAGACGACCCGGTGAGCTTCCTGGTGGAGGAGGTCTATGCCGCGGCCTACAAGGCCCACCCCTATCAGTGGCCCATTATCGGCTGGTACGACGACCTCAAAAGCCTGACCCTGGCGGACTTCCAGCAGTATTACCAGACCTATTACCAGCCCAACAACGCCACTCTGGTGGTGGTGGGGGATATTGATATCGAGGCCGTCCGGAAGGACATCCGGGAGGTCTATGGGGCCCTCCCCCGGGGGCCGGAGCCGCCCCGGCCCACGGCCCGGGAGCCCCGGCAGTTCGGGGAGCGCCGGGTGAGGGTGGAGCGGGAGGCCCAGCTGCCCTATGTGGTCATGGTGCACCATGTGCCCAACTGGCAGCACGCGGACTGCTTCGCCCTGGAGCTTTTGGCCCGGGTGCTTTCCCAGGGCCGGAGTTCCCGCCTCTACCAGAAGCTCATCTACACTGACCGCCTGGCCCTGGAGGCCGGGGCCGACTACGACCTGGACACCGCCGATCCCTCCCTCTTCATGCTCTACGCCCAGCCGCTGCCGGGGAAGAGCGCCGAGAAAGTCGAGGCCGCCCTGATCGCCGAGATCCGGCGCCTGCAGCAGGAAGAGGTGGGGGCGCGGGAGCTGGCCAAGGTGAAGAACCAGGCCACCGCCGCCTACTATCAGGCCATGGATTCCCTCTTCTTCCGGGGCATGCTTCTGGGGCGGCTGGAGACGGTGGCCCGCTGGACCCTGGCCCGGGAATTCGTCCCCAAGATCCAGGCGGTTACCGCCGCGGATATAAAAAGGGTGGCGGGCCAGTATCTGGTGCCTGCCAACCGCACGGTGGGCGTGCTGGTGCCCCTGAAAACCGACAAACCCCGGCGGGAAGGCTTCCGGCCCGGGCATGAAATTGAGTGACCGGCGCCGGATGTGCAGCGCGCCGGGGTTTTATGGCTGAAGGCGGCGGAAGGGAAGATGTCGTCATGCTGACTGTGCGCCGATGGGTCCTCCCCCGCGCGGTGGCGGCGGTTTTGGCCTGCATCCTGGCCCTGGGGCCGGCGGTGGCGGGCCCTGTGCCCCTGGGCGAGCGGGAGGAGCTGGAAAACGGCTTGGTGTGGCTCTTCTCCGAGCAGCGGAGCGTCCCCTTGGTGGCGGTGAACCTGCTGGTCAAGGCCGGGGCCCTGTGGGACCCCCGGGGGAAGGAGGGGCTGGCCCACCTCACCGCCCTCCTCCTCACCCAGGGCACCAGGAAGCGGAGCGCCACCCAGATGGCCCAGGAGTTTGACTTTCTGGGAGCCAAGTTCTCGGCCGGGGCGGAAGAGGATTACGCCATGGTCAGCCTCACGGTCCTGGCCAAGGATGTGGACCCGGGGCTGGAGCTCCTGGCGGATGCGGTCCTTCAGCCCACCTTCCCGGCCGAGGAGGTGAAGCGCAAGGTGCAGCAACTGCTGGCCTCCTTTGAGAGCGACGAGGACGAGCCCATGGTCATGGCCCGGCGGGCCTTCGATCTCCGGCTCTACGGCCAGCACCCCTACGCCTTTCCGCCCAAGGGCACGCCCCAGGGCCTCAGGGCCGTCCGGCGGCAGGAGGTGGTGGACTTTCACCGGCGCCTCTACCGGCCCAACAACGCCATCCTGAGCATTGTGGGGGACCTCTCCCGGGAGGAGGCCCGGGGACTGGTGCGGAAATACTTCGGCGCCTGGAGCCCGGGGGAGATCCCCCAGCTGAAGCTGCCGCCCCTGCCCCCCCTCAGCCGGCCGGAGACCCAGGTGGTCGACAAAAAGATCACCCAGGCCAACATCCTCTGGGGCCATCTGGGGATCACCCGCCAGAACCCGGATTTCTATGCCTTCCAGGTGATGAACTACATTTTGGGGGGCGGAGGCTTTGCCTCCCGGCTGATGGACACCATCCGGGAGACCCGGGGGCTGGCCTACAGCGTGGGCAGCACCTTTGAGCCGGGGCTGGAGCCCGGCCCCTTTTACATCTCCCTGGAGACCAAGGCCGAGAACGCCGCCGAGGCGGTGAAGCTCATTCTCACCGAGGTGGAACGGCTGCGCCGGGAACCGGTGTCGGACCCGGAGCTGGCGGACGCCAAGTCCTACCTCATCGGCAGCTTCCCCCGGCGGCTGGACGCCACCGGCAAGCGGGCGGCGCTCATGGCCTACGTGGAATTTTACGGCCTGGGGCTGGATTACCCCGGCCGCTATGCCGACCTCATCCGGGGCGTCACCGCGGCGGAGGTGCAGCGGGTGGCGCAGCAGTATCTCCATCCCGAGCGTTACCTCCTGGTGGTGGCCGGAGACCGCAGCCGGCTGCCGGAGCTGCCGGGCCTGACCCCCGCCGGAGAGAAGGAGAAGAACGATGCGACAGATTAGTGCATGGGGCACCACCCTCACCTTCACCCTCATCCTGTGCCTGAGCGGAGGCGGGCTGTTGAGCCTCCCGGACGTGCAGGGGGCGTCAGTGCCGGAGAGCTTCTCGGAGCTGGCCCAGAAGGTGGGCCCGGCGGTGGTCAACATCAGCACCGAAAAGGTGGTGAAGGGCCGGGACCGCATGCGGGAGTTTTTCGGCCCCATGCCCTTCCCGGGCCCGGGCGGCCCGGGGGACCCCTTCCGGGACTTCTTTGAGCGCTTCTTCGGCGACGGCCCTCACCGGGACTTCAGGCAGCGCTCCCTGGGCTCGGGGTTCATCATCGACCCCAAGGGCCTGATCATCACTAACAATCACGTCATTGAGGGGGCCGACAAGATCAAGATCAAGCTGGCGGGGGGCAAGGAATACCAGGCCACCGTCAAGGGCCGGGACCCCAAGACCGACCTGGCCCTGCTGCAGATCACGGCCAACGGCCCCTTCCCCAGCCTCCCCCTGGGGGATTCCGATGCCATCAAGGTGGGGGACTGGGTCATCGCAGTGGGTAACCCCTTCGGCCTGGGGCACACCGTCACCCAGGGCATCATCAGCGCCAAGGGGCGGGTCATCGGCGCCGGGCCCTATGACAACTTCCTGCAGACCGACGCCGCCATCAACCCGGGCAACAGCGGCGGGCCCCTCCTCAACCTCAAGGGAGAGGTCATCGGCATCAACACCGCCATCGTGGCCGCCGGCCAGGGCATCGGCTTCGCCATCCCCAGCAACCTGGCCAAGTCCATCATCCCCCAGCTCATGGAGAAGGGCAAGGTGACCCGGGGCATGCTGGGGGTGCAGGTGCAGGTGGTGACCCCGGAGCTGGCCAGGTCCTTCGGGCTCAGCGAACCCATGGGGGCCCTGGTGGCCGAGGTGCGGCCGGGCACCCCGGCGGAAAAGGCAGGCATCAAGCGGGGGGACATCATCATCGAGTTCAACGGCCAGCCCATCAGGGAGATGAACGAGCTGCCCCGGCTGGTGGCGGCCACCGCCCCGGGCACCAAGGCCACGGTGAAGGTGCTCAGGGAGGGGAAGGAAAAGACCTTCAGCCTGACGGTGACGGAGCTGGTGGATGAACCCGGCAGCTCCGGCGAGGCGGGACCGGAGGTGGAGGAGCTGGCCGGGCTGACGGTGGATGACCTGACCCCCGCCCTGGCCCGCCGCTTCGGCGTCCGGGAGACCAGGGGCGCGGTGGTCACCCGGGTGGCCCCGGGCTCCCCGGCGGCGGAGGCGGGGTTGCGGCCCGGTGACCTGATCCTGGAGGTGAATGGCGCCGCCATCCAGTCCGCCGCCGATTTCCAGCGGCAGTTCAGCCGGGTGGAGAAGGGGAGCTTCGCCCGCCTCCTCATCAAGCGCCAGACCCACACCCTGTTCATCACCCTGGAGGTGCCGAAGGAGTAGCGCCGCATCCCGGGGAATACCCCTCACGCCCCGGCGGGGAGCCTGCCGGGGCTTTTGCGCGTGGAGGCAGGCGCCGTCCTGGCGGCGCGCTGTTCCGTCGCCCCGGCCTGTCCGGCTGAAAAAGGAAAAGCCAGGGCCTCCGGGGGTTCACTGCTGCCTCCGGTTAAGAAGGCCGGCCCTCCGCTTTACCGCCTCCTGATCACCACCAGGGTGTCATAGCTGACGTAGGGGTAGATCTCATCCACGTGCCGGTTGAGGAGGGAGACGCAGCCCAGGGTCCAGTTCTCCCCCATGAGGTTTTTGAGGTCGTCGTCGGTGCCGTGGATGCCGATCTCCCCGCCGATGTCCACGTCCCAGGGAATGCGGCCCTGGCGTTTGGCCTCGGCGAATTTCAGCCAGTTTTTGGTGTTGGGGTAGTCCAGCAGGATGAACTTGTTCCACTTGGGGTGGTCGAACTTGGTCACCACCCGGTAGACGCCTTCGGGAGTGCATTTGTCTCCCTGATGGAGCTTGTCCGCCACCGGGTTGGCCCCCAGCACCACCGGGTAGGTCTTCACCGGGTGGATGCCCTGATAGAGGGTGAGCCTGCGGCGCTCCTTGGAGACCAGCAGGACCACGGGATGATAGCCCCGGCCGTTATATCCCCGTTTTTCCAGGATTTCCTTCAGATAGGCCTGCTCCGGGGTCAGGGGCGGGGCCGGGGCCGGGGCGGGCGCCGGTTCCGGAGCGGCGGCCAGGGGCGGGGCCACCGGCACCCGGGAGCGGCCGCAGCCGCTCAGGAAAAGACCGGTGAGCAGGATCAGGACGGACCACGTCAGGACACCTGTGCGTTTGAGCATCGCTCTTCCTCCCCCCACGATGCCACACGGTTCTTGGGCTATCAGGGTAGCAAATGAGGGCCGGGGCGGCAAGCCCTCTCTGCCCTTGCCGGGGGCCGGCGGAAGGGATAGACTGCATGTATCCAAGGGGCTGGGATTCGGCACCACCCCGCCCCACTTCCCCCTTACAGGGGAGGGACTGAAGGCCCCGTGTGCCTGTCGCCTCCCCCTCACGTGAGGGGGGAGTCAAACCCCAGGCCATGCATCTCCTCATTGACGGCTACAACCTCATCCGCCAGTCGCCGGCCTTGCGGCACCTGGATGCCCGGGACCTGGAGGCCGGCCGGGAGGCCCTCCTGGAGCGCCTGGCGCTCTACCGCCAGCGCCGCCCCCGGCATCGCCTCACCGTGGTCTTCGACGGCTGGCAGGCCGGCGGCCCCCTGGAGACCCGGGACTCTTACCGGGGGGTGCGGATCATCTATTCCCGGCGGGGGGAGCGGGCCGACGAGGTCATCAAGCGCCTCCTGGCCCGGGAAGGCCCCCGGGCGCTGGTGGTGAGCTCCGACCGGGAGCTCCAGGAGCAGGCCCGCCGGGTGGGGGCCGATTGGGTGTCCTCCCGGGAGTTTGACTTTCTCTCCACCCAGGCGGCCGGCGAAGGGGAGCCGGAGGAGGCCGACGACCCCTGGCCCCGGGGACCGGCCAAAAAGGGTCCGGCCCGCCGGCTCCCCAAACCGGAGCGCCGACGCCGGCAGCGCCTGCGGAAACTGTGACGACGGGAGGCCGCCCCCTCGGTCCCCTGTCCCACCCCACTCTCAACGGAGGACCATAATGAGCACCACGCCGGAACCCACCTGGCGCTGCAGCACCTGCGGCTTCCAACTCAGGGCCGCGGCGCCGCCGGAGATCTGCCCCATGTGCCGCCAGAAGTGCGAATTTGTGGATGTCAGCTGTTACATTCCGGGCTGCGGCGGGCCCGGGGGCACCGATCCCCGCCTGAAATAAGCCGCCCCCGGGGGGAGGCGGCCCCTGAAAACCTGAACCGGGGCCCTTGAGTTTCCGGCGGGCCGGCCGATAAAGGGGAAGAGGCCTGCCGGTGAAAGGATTCCCCCGCCCCGACCATTGCCCGGTGAACGGCCGGACCTGTCCCCTGGCGGCGGAGGTGCGCCGCCTGCGGGAGGAATGCCACCGGCTGCTGGAGCTGTCCCGCACCGACCCCCTTACCGGCCTCTACAATTTCCGTCACCTCTTAAGCGAGCTGGACCGGGAGATGGAGCGCACCCGGCGCACCGGCCTCCCCACCGGCCTCATCATGCTGGATTTGGACCACTTCAAACAGGTCAATGACACCCACGGGCACCAGTTCGGGGATGCGGTGCTGCGCTGGGTCAGCCGGCTGCTCCGGGATAACATCCGGCGGCTGGACATCCCCTGCCGCTACGGCGGGGAGGAGTTCGCCCTCATCCTGCCGGGGACGAGCCTGCCCCGGGCCCTGAAGTTGGCCGAGCGCCTGCGCCGGGCCCTGAGCGAGACGGCCCTCACCCAAGGAGAGCACACCATCAGTCTCACCGCCAGTTTCGGGGTGGATGTCTACGAGGCCCACGAGGACTTAAGCGCCCTGGGCTTCCTGGAGCGGGCCGACCGCTATCTCCTGGAGGCCAAGGCCCAGGGCCGCAACCTCATCTGGCACCGGGACCGCCAGCCGGACCGGGCCGGCACTGCGGTCACCCCCCAGGAGCGGCACCATCTCGTTTCCCGGATGAGGAACTATGGAGCACGCGAGACCACACCGGTGGCAGCCGCCCCGCCTCTGCCTGAGCAGCGGTAAGGGCGGGGTGGGCAAGACCAGCCTGGCCGTCAATCTGGCCTACGCCTTGGCGGACCAGGGCCTGCGAGTCCTTCTGGTGGACGGCGACCTGGGGCTGGCCAACGTGGACGTGCTGTTGGGCCTGAGCGCCACCGCCACCATCCGGGAGGTCCTGGCCCATGACCTGGATCCCCGGGCGGCCCTTATCCAGGTGGCCCCGGGGCTGGCGGTCCTGCCGGCGGGCTCCGGGGTGGCCGAGCTGGCCAACCTGCCCCCCGAAGACCAGAGGCACCTGGGCCGCCTCCTGGAAGGCCTGTGCCAGGACTTCCAGCTGGTGCTGGTGGACACCGCCGCCGGTCTGGGGCCCTCGGTGCTGTGGTTCAATACCTGGGCGCAGTACAACCTGGTGGTGGTGACCCCGGACCCCACCTCCCTCACCGACGCCTATGCCCTCATCAAGGTGCTGTGCCGGGCCCACCGGCGGCGCCGCTTCCTGATCCTCCCCAACCAGGTGGACAGCGAGGCCGAGGGCCAGCGCACCTTCGCCACCCTCTCCCAGGTGGCCGCCCGTTTCCTGGAGGTGGAGCTGGACTACCTGGGGAGCATCCCCGCCGACCCGGCGGTGCAGCAGGGGGTCCGGGAGCAGGTCCCCTTTGTCCAGGTGGCTCCCAAATCCGCCGCCGGCCGGGCCCTCACCGTCTTGGCCGCCCGGGTGCTGAACAGCATCGCAACATGCCAGCCCCCTCCCGCCGCAGACCAGGAGGAGGTCGGGAGCTGACCCTGACCCGGGGCAAAAAGGCGCGGAGATGGAGGGCGGCAAACCGGGAGCCAACGGGTGCGGGGGGAAAGGCGCGGAGGTCAAAGGCGGCAAACCGGGAGCCAGCGGGAGCAGGGGGGGACGTGAGGAGTGCTGAGCCGGCCAAGGGATGGGGAGGGAGGGGGAGGGGAGGGAAGGGAAAGGAGGAGAGCCTCAGGCGGGGCGGGTTGGGTGATGGAACCGGCAGGAGGCCGGGGGGGAGGGATGGTGGCAGGGGAGGGGAGGGAAGAGGCAGGGCCGGCCCGCAGGGAAGCAGGGGATCAAGTGCCGGGGGGTCAGCATGGGAGGATGCCCCGGAACTCCCAGGCTCCCGCCAGGAATTCCCCGGCGCCGGACAGGGGTGAGGAGAAAAAAAACCGGCCGCCCTGAGGCAGCCGGCCGGCAGGAAGGGGGGGCAGGCCAGGCCGCCCCCGGAACTCGGGTTACTTCTTCACCTCTTCCTTGCCCTTCTGGGTCTCCCCGGACTCGACGGCGCCGGGGGACTCAGCCTTCTTAGGCTCCTTGCCGTTGTTCTTGCCGGTGTCCTTTTTGACCTCGGTCTTGCCCGCCTTCTTGATCGGCTCCTTGCCCTTCTCCTCCTGCTTCTGGACCCCGGCCTTCTCCTGGGTCATGGGCTTGGCTTCCGGGGTGACGGCCTTTTCCGGGGCCGGAGCCGCCTGGGGGGCCGAGGTGGTCACCGCCGGTTTGTCCGCCGGTTTGTCCACGGCCTGGGTGCTCTGGGAGAGGCCGACGCCGGCCAGCCCCAGGGTGAAAGCCACGGCAGTCAGGGTGGTGATCGCTTTCTTCATGGTGTTTTCCTGTCCTTCTTATTCCCTTGGAATTTTCTGTCGCTCTCTGCGACTGCCTTTTTCAGATGCATCAGCCTTGCCAAAGACGGCCACGGGAAAAAATTTTATAAGATCTTATAATAATTGATTATTTCGGCATGTGGCCCCAAGGCTCCCCCCGACGCCGCCCACCGGCCCCGCCGCCGGTGCAAATCTGAGAGACGGGCCCCCCGCAGAGGCCAAAGCGTATCAATCTGAAAAACCATTCCGAAAAGCCGGCGGGGGAATCAGGCGCACGGCGGCCTGCCGGGCGGCGGTCCCGGCCGGCGCTTCCTGAAATGAGAAAGGAGCGCTCAGGTGCTCTTGGAAACCGCCTGGCGGCCCGCCAGATACGCCTCCAGACGCCGCAGGGCCTCGGCCAGGTTCTCCCGGGAGTTGGCGTAGGAAAAGCGCAGGAAGCCCTCGCCCCCGGGGCCGAAATCGACGCCGGGGGTGACCCCCACCCCGGCCTTCTCCAGGATGTCAAAGGCCAAGGCGTAGGAATCGGAGGAGAGATGGCGGGCGTTGACGAAGACATAGAAGGCGCCGGTGGGCTCCACCGGGATGCGGAAGCCCAGACGCCGGAGGCCCGCCAAAAGGAAGCGGCGGCGCTCATCGAACACCGCCCGCATGCGGGCCACCTCAGGGCCGGCCTGGGTGAGGGCGGCAATCCCGGCCCGCTGCACAAAGGCATTGGCGGAAATGAAGAAGTTCTGCATCAGCCGCTGCAGGGGCCGGATGAAGTCCCGGGGGGCGATGAGGTAGCCCAGCCGCCAGCCGGTCATGGCGTAGAGCTTGGAGAAGCCGTTGATGACAAAGGCCCGGTCGGTGAACTCCAGGATGGAGTGCTCTTGGCCCTCATAGACCAGGCCGTGGTAGATCTCGTCCGAAACGATGTAGGGCCCCAAATCGGCCAGCTCCCTCAGCGTCTCCGGCGGCAGCAGGGTGCCGGTGGGGTTGGCCGGGGAATTGATGATGATGGCCTTGGTGCGTCGGCTGAGATGGCGGGGCAGGTCCTCAGGCCGCAGGCGAAAGCCGTCCTCCTCGAAGACCGGCACCCGGTGGGGCACCGCGTCCACCAGCCGGAGAAAATTGGGGTAGCAGGCGTAGGCCGGGTCGGTGAGGATGACCTCATCCCCGGCATCCAAAAGCCCCGCAAAGATGAGGAGCATGGCCGGGGAGGTGCCGGAGGTGATGATGAACTGCTCGGGGGTGAGGTCCACCCCGTAGGCGGCCCGGTAATGGTCGCACAGGGCCTCCCGAAGCTCCAGGAGCCCCTGGGAGTGGGTGTACTGGGTCTCCCCTGCGGCCATGGCTGCCTGGGCTGCGGCCACCACCGCGGCCGGGGTGGGGAAGTCGGGCTCGCCGATCTCCAGGTGGATGATCTGGCGGCCGGCCCGTTCCAGCTCCTTGGCCCGCTCCAGGATATCCATCACCAGAAACGGTGTGATATCCCGGGCCCGCCGGGAGACATCCGGGGAGAAGGGAAACTGTTCCATCTGACTCACTGGTGGGGGAAGGGCAGGTGCGTCGGCCAGGCGGCAGGACGGGGGCCTGGACGACAACGGCACATGGCTCGGGGGGCTGGCAGAGGTCGACTCACAAGCGTTTGAACACCACCCGGCGGTTCTGGGCCCGGCCGGCCTCGGTCTCATTGCTGGCCACCGGCTGATCCATGCCGTAGCCTTTGGCCTCCAGCCTCTCTGCCGCAAGGCCCTGCTGCAGCAGGAAATTCTTCACGGTTTCGGCCCGGGCCTGGGAGAGCTTGAGGTTGTAGGCCCGGCCGCCGATGTCGCAGGTGTGCCCCTGAATCTCCACTTTCATCTCCGGCAGGTCCCGGAGCACTTTGGCCACCTCCAGGAGCACCGGCTCCGAGCCGGGCCTCAAGGTGGCCTGGTTGAAGTCAAAGATGATGCCATAGAGGGTCACCTCCCCTTTGGTCTCCAGCTCATGGCGGATCTGGGCGGCCCCGAAGGTGAGGACCTTTTTCAGGGGCTGCTCCTCAATGATGTACAGGCGATAGTGGGTGTCCCAGCCGTTGCGGAAGACCTCCACCCAGAGGGTGCCGCCCTCCGGGGTGGTGAGGGTGAAGACCAGCCGCTCCTCCCCCTCATACAGGAGGCTCCCCCCCTTCTCCAGGGCCGCGGCCTTGTAGTTCTCCAGGATATACAGGCCGGAAACCTCCGGGGTGGTGTGGTAGCTGTACTCCCAATACTTCCCCCGGATCTCCTTGTCCTGGTAGCCCTCCTCGGTCTTGATGCGGAACTTGTGGGCATCGAATTTCCGGAAGACCCCGTCCTTTTTCGTCACCTCCGGCAAGGGTTTGATCACCGGGTGGTCCTGCACCTTCTGCTGGGCCGGCGCGGGGCCGCCGCCCAGCAGCAGCAGGACCGCCAGCCCCAGGGTGCTGGCAAGACCTCTGAGCCGCATGCGCACCACCTTCCTTTCCTGAGGTCCTCTAGGCCTCCCTTAGCACACGCACCCCTTTTTGGCAAGGGAAAAGACAGGTTAGCGCCCCTGGAGCGGTGCTTTGTTTATTCTCTTGACAAGGTATTCATATGTTTAGTATCCTAATGGCCATGAGACCCTTAACGGCACGTCAGCGGCAGGTGCTGGCCTTCGTGGAAGAGTTCTGCCGGCTCAAGGGGTATCCCCCCACGGTGCGGGAGGTGGCGGCCCACTTCGGCATCCAGCCCCGGGCGGCGGCAGACCACCTGGAGGCCCTGAAACGCAAAGGGTATCTGCACCGGGAGCCGGGCCGCTCCCGGGGCCTCAGCCTGGCCGGCCGGGGGGAAGGCGAGCTGGCGGAGGTGCCCATTCTGGGCCGCATCGCCGCCGGCCGGCCCCTGTTCGCCGCCGAGCACCTGGAGGGCACCCTGCCCCTGCCCCGGACCTGGGTGCAGGACGACGAGGTCTTCCTGCTGCGCATCACCGGGGAGAGCATGGCCCCCCTCCTGCAACCCGGCGACCTGGTGCTGGTGCGGGTCCAGCCCCGGGTGGCCCCGGGCGAGATCGCCGTGGTCCTCATCCACGATGAAGCCACCGTCAAACGCGTCTTCGAAGAAGCCGGCGGCCTGGTCCTCAAGGGCGACAACCCCCGCTTTCCGCCGCTGCGCTTCTCCCCCGACGAAGCCGCGGAACTGGTTCACATCATCGGCAAGGTCACCGGCGTCTACCGGGAGCTGCGATGAGGGGCAGGCCGACAGAAATACAGGTGAGGGGGGACGCCGGGGGCCCGGGGCCATGTTCCCTCCCGCCCCCCCTCCCCCGCCCCCGGCCCCCGGGAAGGGCTGGGGAGGGGGGTGCCACCCCCCCGGCCCTGCCCTCACCCCTGCGCTCCCTGCGCCCCGGGCGGGGGGTGTTGGTATGGGGGGCGGGGGTGCGGGAGGTGGCGGCCCAGGCGGCGGCCTGGGGGGTGGCCCGGGGCGGCCGGGTGGTGGTGCTGGACGGGGTGCAGGCCTTCGATCCCTACCAGGTGGTGCGGCAGGGGGCGCTCCTGGGGGTGGGGGCGGCGGAGGTCCTGCGGCGGGTTCTGGTGGCCCGGGCCTTCACCTGTCATCAGCTCGTCCGGCTAGCGAAGGAGCGGGTGCCTAACGTGTTGGGGCCCGGAACGCTTCTGGTGCTCCTGGGGCCGGTGAGTCTGTTTTACGATGACCAGGTGCCGCTGCCGGAGCGCCGGCGGCTCTTCCGGGAGCTCCTCGCGTCCCTGGCGGCGGTCAAGGCCCGGGCGCCGCTTCTGCTCCTGCAGCCCCCGCGGCCCACAGGCGCGACCCACTGCCATTTCGGCCGGGAGTTGCGGGAGCTGGTGGACGTGGTGGCTCGCTATAAATAAGAGATTGGGGGTGGGGGCATCTGGGGGAGGGGGGAGGGGCCCTGCTCCTTTGCCCCCTCCCCCCGACTCCCCGGAGGCGCACATGGGACGGACGGTTTTGCCCTACAGCCGGATGTGGGAGGAGGAGCGCCAGCGCTGGCGGCGGTTCCGGCGGGCCCTGCGCAGGGAGGACCAAGCGCATTTTGACCGGCTCTTTGAGGCGGCGAGAAGGCATCTGCAGGCCGGCGTGTACGCCGCCAGCCCCTGGCCGCTGGAGAGCATGCTTCTGGCCATGCTCCTGGAACATGAAAAGGCCCTGGCGGAGCTGAAAGAGCGGCTGAGGCCGCAGGAAGACGAACCTGCGCCATGACGCTCCGCGGCTGGCTCTTTGACCTCTACCCCCTGGGGGACCGCCTCATCCTGTGGTTCATCACCCCGGCAGGGGACCGCCTCCGGGTGGAGGATGAGTTTCATTACCGCCTCTATCTGGGGGGGAGCGAGGCCCTGCGGCGCCGGCTGGCCCGGGCCGCGGCCCGCCGGACCGGGGTCAGGCGGGTCTTTGCCGCCACCGGCCGGGACCTGTGGTCCGGGGCGGAGCTGCCGGTGGTGGGGGTGGAGCTGGCGGCCTTCGCTCATCTCCCCCGGCTCCAGGCCTGGCTGGGGCGCCTGGGGGAGGAGGTGGGCATCTACAACGCCGATCTGGAGGCGGCCGCCTATTACCTCTACACCCGGGGGATATGGCCCTGCGCCTGGTATGAGCTGGAGCAGGCCGGCGGCCGCCTCCGGGATCTGGCGCCCCTGGAGGAACAGTTTGCCCTGGAGCTCTCCCTGCCGCCGCTGGTGACGCTGCACCTGGCCCTCACCCGGGACCCCCTCATCCCCCTCACCCGGGGCAACAACCTGGCCCTCACCTGGGAGGGCCGCACCCTGGAGCTGGAGGGGGCCCGGCCGGCCCAGGCCCTGGGCGAGCTGGCCCGCATCCTGCGCCAGGTGGATCCGGACCTGGTGGTGAGCGACTGGGGCGATGAAGAGATCCTCCCGCCCCTTCTCTCCCTAAGCCGCCGCTGTCGCCGGCCCCTCCCCTGGGACCGGGAACCGGTGCCACCCCCCCGCCGGATCCGGGGCGGCCGCACCTACTTCTCCTACGGCCGCATCGTCTACCAGGGCCCCTCCTGCCCCTTCTTCGGCCGCTGGCACGTGGACCGGAAAAACTCCTTCTTCTGGCGGGAGACAGGGCTTGCGGGCCTGGTGCAGATCAGCCGTCTGGGACAGGTCCCCCTGCAGACCGCCGCCCGGGCCAGCCCCGGGAGCCTCATCACCTCCATGCAGCTGGCCCGGGCCGTGGCCGAGGGCATCCTCATCCCCTGGCGCAAAGGCACCCCGGAGGATTTCAAGACCGCGGGCGAGCTCCTCACCATCGACAAGGGCGGCCTCACCTTTCTCCCCCCCGTCGGCCTCCACTGGCAGGTGGCGGAACTGGACTTCGCCTCCATGTACCCCACCATCATGGCCGTCCACAACATCTCCCCCGAAACAGTGAACTGTGGGTGCTGTGCGGGGGGAGGGG
>CALEAV010000017.1 GCA_937943575.1 uncultured bacterium
GGAGATGGTGATGCCGGGGGACAACGTGTCGCTGACGGTTAACCTCATCACCCCGGTGGCCCTGGAGAAGGAGCTCAGATTTGCCATCCGGGAGGGCGGCCGCACCGTGGGCGCCGGCGTCATCACCGATATCCTTGAATAGGACGGGCCATGATTGCTCCCAAGATTCGCATCCGCTTGCGGTCCTATGACCACAAGCTCCTGGACAAGGCGGTGCAGGACATCGTGGAGACCGCCCGGAGCACCGGCGCCCGGGTGGCGGGACCCATCCCGCTGCCCACGGAGATCAACAAGTTCTGCGTGCTGCGCTCGCCGCACATCGACAAGAAATCCCGGGAGCAGTTTGAGATCCGCACCTACAAGCGCCTCCTGGACATCCTGGAGCCCACCCAGCAGACCATGGACGCCATCAGCAAGCTGGATCTGGCGGCCGGGGTGGACGTGGAGATCCGGGTTTAAGGGCGAGGAAGCCCCTTCCCGCCGGAGGCCGGGCGCACTGAGTGAGGGCGCCCGGGGCCACGGAGACCGGGGTCAGGGGCAGGCATAAGGGAAGAGGCGATGCTAGACGGCATCATCGGCAGAAAAATCGGCATGACCCGCATCTTTGAGGCGGACGGCCAGTCGGTGCCGGTCACCGTCATCGAGGCGGGCCCCTGCTTTGTGGTGCAAAGGAAGGTCACCGCCAAGGATGGCTATGAGGCGGTGCAGCTGGGCTTTGCCCGCAAGAGCCTGGCCAAGGTGAACAAGCCGGAGCGGGGCCACCTGGAGAAGCACGGCAGCAAGAGCGCCTTTGAGGTCCTCCGGGAAGTGCGGGTGGCGGACGCCGGCGCCTTTGAGGAGGGCCAGGAGGTGACGGTGGAGCAGTTCACCATCGGCGAGCGGGTCACGGTCACCGGCACCAGCAAAGGCAAGGGCTTCCAGGGCACGGTGAAGCGCCACGGCTTCCACCGGGGGCCCATGAGCCACGGCTCCATGAACCACCGGGCCCCGGGCTCCATCGGCGCCAGCGCCTTCCCCTCCCGGGTCATCAAGGGGAAGAAGCTTCCGGGCCACATGGGCAATGAGCGGGTGACGGTGAAGAACCTGGAGGTCATTGACGTGCGGCCCGAGGACAATCTCCTGGTGGTGAAGGGCGCCGTCCCCGGCCCCCGCCAGGGCATCGTTTTCATCCGGAAGGCGGGGTGAGGCCATGCCGGTGGTGGATGTCTACAACGTCAAGCGGGAGAAGGTGGGGGAACTCACCTTGAAGGACGACATCTTCGGGGTGGAGGTCTATCCCCCCATCCTCCATGAGGTGGTGACCTGGCAGCGGGCCAAGCGGCGGGCGGGCAGCGCCTGCACCAAGACCCGGGGCGAGGTCTCCGGGGGGGGCCGCAAACCCTGGCGCCAGAAGGGCACCGGCCGGGCCCGGGCGGGCTCCATCCGCTCCCCCTTATGGCGGGGCGGCGGCACGGTCTTCGGGCCCAAGCCCCGGAGTTATGACTACACCCTCCCCAAGAAGGTCAGGCGTCTGGCCCTGAAGATGGCCCTGAGCAGCAAACTGGCCAACGGGCAGCTGGTGATCCTGGAGGACTACCCCTACACCACGCCCAAGACCAAGGACTTCGTCCAGCTCATGAAGACCTTTGAGCTGGAAAAGGCCCTGGTGATCACCGACCGGGAGCACCAGGCCCTGAAGCTGTCGGCCCGGAACCTCCCCACGGTGCAGGTGCTGCCCACCGCCGGGCTCAACGTGTATGATATTTTGAAATACGACCACCTGGTGGTCCTCTCCCCTGCGGTGGCGCAGATCGAAGCGAGGTTGGCGTCATGAAAGCAGCCCATCACCTCATCCTGGGTCCGCTCATCACGGAAAAGACGCACCTGATGAAGGAGGCGGGCAACAAGATCACCCTGAAGGTGGCCCCCGACGCCAACAAGATCGAGATCCGCAAGGCGGTGGAGGAGATCTTCAAGGTCAAGGTGCTCAAGGTCAACACCATCCGCATGCGGGGAAAGAAAAAGCGCCTGGGGCGCACCGAGGGCTACCGGTCCGACTGGAAGAAGGCCATCGTCACTTTGGCCCCGGGGGAGAAGCTCAAGGGATTTGAAGGCATCTAAGGAGAAGGCGTCCGGGGTGCAGGGGGCGGGGCAGCCCCCGGACCCGGAAGGCCGCCAGGCCCGGGACGGCCGTGCGCCGGCGTCCATCAGGCCGCGTAAGGAAGACAGACCATGGCCCTGATACAGCGCAAACCCACCTCGGCGGGCCGCCGCTTCCAAACGGTGGCGGACTTTGCCGAGATCACCAAGACCGAGCCGGAAAAGAGCCTGCTGGCGCCGCTGCGGAAGAAGGGCGGCCGCAACAACTACGGCCGCAACACCGCCCGGCACCGGGGCGGGGGGCATAAGCGCCTCTACCGGATCATCGATTTCAAGCGGGACAAGGTGGGGGTGCCCGCCAAGGTGGCGGCCATCGAATACGACCCCAACCGCTCCGCCCGCATCGCCCTGCTCCACTACCGGGACGGCGAGAAGCGCTATATTTTGGCGCCGGTGGACCTGAAGGTGGGGGATGAGGTGCTCTCCGGGCCCGAGGCGGACATCAAGCCGGGCAACGCCCTGCCCCTGGCCAACATCCCGGCGGGGACCCTGATCCACAATGTGGAGCTCAAGCCCGGCAAGGGCGGCCAGCTGGCCCGCTCTGCCGGCTCCTACGCCCAGCTCATGGCCAAGGAGGGGGCCTACGCCCACCTGAAGCTCCCCAGCGGCGAGGTGCGCATGGTGCCCATCTCCTGCCGGGCCACGGTGGGGCAGGTGAGCAACGTGGAGCATGAAAACCTCTCCCTGGGCAAGGCCGGCCGCTCCCGCTGGCTGGGCCGGCGGCCCCACACCCGGGGGGTGGCCATGAACCCGGTGGACCACCCCCTGGGGGGCGGGGAGGGGAAGAGCTCCGGGGGTCGGCACCCCTGCACCCCCTGGGGCAAGCCCACCAAGGGCTATAAGACCAGAAAACCGAAGGAAAGCGACCGCTACATCATCAAACGGCGGAAATAGAGGGAAGAGTCGTGGCCCGTTCACTGAAGAAGGGACCGTATGTGCAGGACTGCCTGCTGCGGAAGGTGCTCAACGCCCGGGAGACCCAGGACCGCCGGGTCATCAAGACCTGGTCGCGGCGCAGCACCATCACCCCGGAGTTTGTCGGCCTGACCCTGGCGGTGCACAACGGCAAGAAGTTCATCCCGGTGTATGTCACGGAGAACATGGTGGGGCACAAGTTGGGGGAGTTCGCCCCCACCCGCCACTTCGGCGGCCACGCCGGGGACCGCAAGAGCAAGGTGGGGAAGAAATAGCCATGGAGATCAAAGCCCGCGCCAAGTATTTACGGGTGTCCCCCACCAAGCTGAGACTGCTCACCCGCCCCATTGCCGGCAAGAAGGTGGAGGAGGCCCTGGCGGCCCTGTCCTTCATGCCCCAGCGGGGGGCCCGGCTGGTGAAGAAGGTGGTGGAGCAGGCGGTGGCCAACGCCGAGCAGCGGCCCCAGGTGGATGTGGACACCCTGTACATCAAGGGCATCTGGGTGGATGGCGGCCCCATGCTGAAGCGCTTCATGACCCGGGCCATGGGCCGGGCCAACCGGATTCTCAAGCGCACCAGCCATCTCACCGTGATTCTGGACGAAGCGCCGGCGGCCCGGGGCCCGAAGCGTTAAGGAGACGGACGTGGGTCAGAAAGTTCATCCCATCGGCTTTCGCCTGGGGATCTACCGCACCTGGGACTCCATCTGGTTCGCCCGCAAGGATTTTGCCGCCCTCGTCCTGGAGGACAAGAAGATCCGGGACTTCATCAAGAAGGACCCGGAGCTCAAGGGGGCGGGTATCGCCGGGGTGGACATCAAGCGGGCGGCCAACAAGCTGAACATCAAGATCCACACCTCGCGCCCCGGCATGGTCATCGGCCAGAAGGGGAAGAAGATCGAGGAGCTGCGCCGCCGGCTGGAGAAGCTGGTGGGCCGGGACCTGGTCATTGATGTGCAGGAGGTGCGCAAGCCCGAGATCAACGCCCAGCTGGTGGCGGAGAACATCGCCCAGCAGCTGGAGCGCCGGGTGTCCTTCCGGCGGGCCATGAAAAAGGCGGTGAGCCAGGCCCTGAAGTTCGGGGCCAAGGGCATCAAGGTCAGGGTCAAGGGCCGGCTGGCCGGGGCGGAGATCGCCCGCCAGGAATGGTACCGGGAGGGCCGGGTGCCGCTGCACACCCTGAGGGCTTTCATCGACTACGGCTTTGCCGAGGCCATGACCACCTACGGGGTCATCGGCGTCAAGGCGTGGATCTTCCACGGGGAGCTCCTGGGCCCGGAGGAGCGGGCCGGCGTCTGAGGGCTGCCCGGGGCGCCGGAGGGCCATCCTCCCGGCCATTGCATGAGAAAGGTGCCTCGCCGTGCTCCTGCCGGGACGGGGGGAGCGGGAGGACAGGATACGAGCCATGTTGAGTCCGAAGCGAGTCAAATACCGCAAGGTCCAGAAAGGCCGCAACCGGGGGCGGGCCACCCGGGGGAACTTTGTGGCCTTCGGGGACTACGGCCTGCAGGCCCAGGGGCATGCCTGGATCACCGCCCAGCAGATTGAGGCGGCCCGGATCGCCATCACCCGCCACGTCAAGCGGGGCGGCAAGATCTGGATCCGCATCTTTCCGGACAAGCCGTTCACCAAGAAGCCGGCGGAGACCCGCATGGGCAAGGGCAAAGGCTCCCCGGAGGGCTGGGTGGCGGTGGTGAAGCCGGACCGCATCCTCTTTGAGCTGGCCGGGGTGGAGCCGGAGGTGGCCAAGGAGGCCATGCGGCTGGCGGCCCATAAGCTGCCCATCCCCTGCAAGTTCGTCACCCGGGAGACGGCCGGCAAGGGAGTGCAGGCATGAAGGCGGCGGACCTGAGAGAGCTGACGGTGGAGGAGCTGGCCGCCAAGCTGAAGGAGCTCTCCGAGGAGCTCTTCAACCTCCAGTTCCAGCACCGGGCCAACCAACTGGATAACACCGCCCGGCTGGGCCAGACCAGAAAAGACATCGCCCGGGTGAAGACGGTGCTGAGAGAGAAGACGGGGCGGAGATGGTAGCAGAGGAACCGATGGCGACGCAGAAGCGCCCCCAGGGCGTGCGCAAGACCCGGGTGGGGGTGGTGGTCTCCGACAAGATGGACAAGACCGTGGTGGTGGAGGTCAAACGCCTGGAGGCCCACCCCCTCTACAAAAAGATCATCCGGCGACGCAAGAAGTTCAAGGCTCATGACCCCGACAACGTCTGCCGGGTGGGGGACAAGGTGCTCATCGAGGAGACGAGGCCCCTCTCCCGGGACAAGCGCTGGCGGGTGAAGGAGATCCTGGAGAAGGCCCGCTAAGCGCCGCCTTCCAAGGAGTGGAGGATGATTCAGGTTCAGACCCAACTGACGGTGGCCGACAACTCCGGGGCCAAACGCCTCATGTGCATCCGGGTGCTGGGGGGTACCAAGCGGCGCTACGCCCGGGTGGGGGACATCATCGTGGTGTCGGTGAAGGAGGCCCTGCCGCATTCCAAGGTGAAGAAGGGCGACGTCATGCGGGCCGTGGTGGTGCGCACCGTCAAGGAGACCAAGCGGCCCGACGGCTCCTACATCAAGTTTGACGACAACTCGGCGGTGCTCATCAACCAGGCGGGGGACCCCATCGGCACCCGCATCTTCGGCCCGGTGGCCCGGGAACTGCGGGCCCGGCGCTTCATGAAGATCATCTCCCTGGCCCCGGAGGTGCTCTGAGCATGCCCAAGGCGAAGAAGAAGCCCATCGAGCCGGTGCGCATCCGCCTGAAGAAGAACGACCTGGTGGAGGTCATCGCCGGCAAGGAGAAGGGCAAGACCGGCAAGATCCTCAAGGTGCTGCGGGACAAAAACCGGGTGCTGGTGGAGAAGGTGAACCTCATCAAGCGCCACACCCGGCCCAGCCCCCAGACCGGCCAGGGCGGCATCGTGGAGAAGGAAGCGCCGCTGCATGTCTCCAACGTGATGCTCATCTGCCCCAAGTGCGCCACCGCCACCCGCTTCCGCCTGACGGTGACGGGGGAGGGCAAGAAGGCCCGGGTCTGCCGGAAGTGCAAGGAGCTCATCGATGGCTGAGAAAGGCGCCAAAAAGGCCGCCCCCCAAGCGGCGAAGAAACCGGCGGCGGCTCCCGCCGGCCAGCGGCCGCTGCGCATCAAGCCCCGGCTGTTGGACCACTACCGGGAGGTGGTGGTGCCCCGGATGATGCAGGAGTTCCGCTACAAAAGCCCCATGCAGGTCCCCAAGCTGGAGAAGATCGTCATCAACATGGGGCTGGGGGAGGCCATCCAGAACATCAAGATCCTGGAGTCGGCCCAGGCGGAGCTGGCCGCCATCACCGGCCAGAAACCGGTGGTGACCCGGGCGCGGCGCTCCATCGCCGCCTTCAAGCTCCGGGAAGGCATGCCCATCGGCTGCATGGTGACCCTGCGCAAGGACCGCATGTACGCCTTCCTGGACAAGCTGATGAACGTGGTGCTGCCCCGGGTGCGGGACTTCCGGGGCGTGAGCGACAAGGGCTTCGACGGCCGGGGGAACTACACTCTGGGCATCCGGGAGCAGATCATCTTCCCGGAGATCGACTACGACAAGATCGACAAGATCAAGGGCATGAACATCACCATCGTCACCACCGCGCAGACGGACGCGGAAGGGAAAGAGCTGCTGTCCCTGCTGGGCATGCCGTTCAGGAGATAGGATGGCCAAGAAATCGCTCATCGCCAAGGCCAAGCGGCCTCCCAAGTTTGCGGTCCGGGCCTACCACCGCTGCCCCTTGTGCGGCCGGCCCCGGGCCTTCCTGCGGAAGTTCGGCATCTGCCGCATCTGCTTCCGCACCATGGCCCTCAGGGGGGAGATCCCCGGGGTCATCAAGTCCAGCTGGTGAGGAGGACGATTGTATGAGCATGACCGACCCCCTCGCCGATATGCTGACCCGCATCCGCAATGCCGGCAAGGCGGGCTTTGACAAGGTGGACATCCCCGCCTCCCGCATGAAGATCGCCCTGGCCCGCATCTTCAAGGACGAGGGCTACATCAAGAACTACAAGGTGATCAAGGACAACCGCCAGGGGATTTTGCGGGTCTATCTCAAGTATGACGAGCACAACCGGCCCCTCATCCAGGGGATCGAGCGGGTGAGCCGGCCGGGCTGCCGGATCTACCGGGGCTGGGAGGAGCTCCCCCGGGTCCAGGGGGGCCTGGGGGTGGCGGTGGTGTCCACCAACAAGGGTGTGCTCACTGACCGCCAGGCCCGCAAGCTCAAGGTGGGCGGCGAAGTCTTGTGCCAGATCTGGTAGGGGAACCGCTATGTCGCGCATCGGCAAGAAACCCATCCCCCTGCCCCAGGGGGTGAAGATCAGACTGGAGGACGGCACTTTGAGGGTCACCGGGCCCCTGGGCAGCCTGAGCCGGCCCCTGCCGCCCCGGGTGCGCCTGGAGGTGGGGGAGGCCGAGGCCCGGGTGGTGCCGGTGGACGACAGCCGCCTCAGCCGCGCGGCCTGGGGTCTGGCCCGCACCCTCATCAACAATATGGTGGTGGGCGTGAGCCAGGGGTTCACCAAGGTGCTGGAGATCGTGGGCACCGGCTACAAGGTGGAGGCCAAAGGGGAGACGCTGAGCTTCAGCCTGGGCTATTCCCGGCCGGTGGAGTTTCCCCTTCCCCCGGGGATCAGCGCCAACGTCATGGAGAAGGGCACCCGGGTGGAGCTCAAGGGCTTCGACAAGGAGCAGTTGGGCCAGACCTGTGCCAACCTGCGCAGCCTGAGGCCGCCTGACGCCTACAAAGGCAAGGGGGTCAGGCTTCTGGGTGAGCGGCTGCGCAAGAAGGTGGGCAAGGCCGGCGGCCGCTAAAGGAGAGGGGCATCCGGCGGGGCGGCCCGGCCTCCCCCTGGAGGTAAGGACGGACCATGGGCAAGACCAATCTCAGACTGGCGATGCGCCTGAAGCGCAAGCGGCGCATCCGCAAGAAGATCAGCGGCACTCCGGAGCGCCCCCGGCTGAGCGTCTTCCGGAGCGCCCGCCATATCTACGGCCAGATCATCGACGACACCCGGGGCCACACCCTGGCGGCGGCCTCCACCTTAAGCCCGGAGCTCAAGGACCGGCTCGCCGGGCTCAAGAAGGTGGAGGCGGCCAGGCTGGTGGGCCGGCTCTTGGCGGAGAAGGCCCGCCTGGCGGGGGTGGAGCGGGTGATCTTCGACCGCAACGGGTTTCTCTATCACGGCCGGGTCAAGGCCCTGGCCGACAGCGCCCGGGAACACGGGCTCATCTTTTAGCGAACTTCACAGGTGGCGGGCCCGGCGCCGGCTGCTGACGGTTCCCAGAGCAGAAGGAGGACGGCATGGCGGCACCCCGGCGCAGCGCCCCTGCGAGCCCGAGGGAGGCAGGCTTGTTCGAGAACGAGGTATCCGAGGCACAACTCATCGACAAGGTGGTGAGCATCAACCGGGTGGCCAAGGTGGTGAAGGGCGGCCGCCGGTTCCGCTTCAGCGCCGTGGTGGTGGTGGGCGACGGCCAGGGCCGGGTGGGGGCCGGCCTGGGCAAGGCCCAGGAGGTTCCGGAGGCCATCCGCAAGGCCATGGAGCGGGCCAAGAAGAGCATGATCCGGGTGCCCATCCTCAATAACACCATCCCCTACATGGTGACGGGCGAATACGGCTCCGGGCGGGTGCTGCTTAGGCCGGCGGCGGAAGGCACCGGGGTCATCGCCGGCGGGCCGGTGCGGGCGGTGGTGGAGGTGGCCGGCATCAAGAACGTGCTCACCAAGTGCATCGGGTCCCACAACCCCCATAACGCCGTCAAGGCCACCATGGAGGCCTTGCGCCAGCTGGCGGCGCCGGAAGAGGTGGCCCAGCGGCGCAACAAGCCCCTGGCCGAATTGTTGGCCTAGGCAAAAGGCCGGAAGGACCGGCGGCCCCCTCCAGGGAAAGGCACCGAGGGCAGGGCTGTGCGTGCCGGGCCGGAGGCGGCCGGCAAGGAAGGCGATGACCATGATGCTGGAAATCACCCTGAAAAAAAGCCCCATCGGCCGGGTGCCGGCACACCGCAGGACGGTGAAGGCCCTGGGGCTCACCAGGCTGAACAAGACGGTGCGGCTCAAGGAGACCCCCGCCGTTGTGGGCATGGTGCGGCAGGTGGGGTATCTTCTCCACGTGCGCCGGGTGCCGGCGGAGGAGTGAGGCCATGAAGCTGGATGAATTGTTTCCGTCCCCCGGGGCGAGGCGGCCCAGGAAACGGGTGGGGCGGGGGCCCTCCTCCGGGAGCGGCAAGACCGCCGGCCGGGGCACCAAAGGCCAGCGTTCCCGGGCCGGGGGCGGGGTCAGACCGGGCTTTGAGGGCGGCCAGATGCCCCTCATCCGGCGTCTGCCCAAGCGGGGCTTCACCAATATCTTCGGGCAGGACTTCAAGGTGGTGAATGTAAGGGACCTGGCCCGCTTTGCCCCGGACAGCGTGGTGGATGAAGAGGCCCTGCGCCGGGCCGGTCTGGTGAAGGGCACCGGCGGCCGCATCAAGCTGTTGGGCCAGGGCGAGATCACCCAGCCCCTGACCGTCAGGGTGCACGCCGTGAGTGCCCAGGCCAAGGCCAAGATCGAGGCCGCCGGCGGCAAGGTGGAGGTCGTGTAGCTTGGCCAGCGGCTTGTACAACATCGGCAAGATCCCGGAGCTGAAGCGGCGCATCCTCTTCACGCTCCTGATGCTGGCCGTCTATCGCATCGGCTGCTTCATCCCCACCCCGGGGATCGACGCCGAGGCCCTGATGGCCTTTTTCGCCCGGCAGCAGCGCACCATCTTCGGACTCTTTGACATGTTCTCCGGGGGCGCCCTGGAGCGCCTGAGCGTCTTCGCCCTGGGGATCATGCCCTACATCAGCGCCGCCATCATCATGGAGCTTTTGAAGGTGGTCATCCCGGCCATCGACAAGCTCTACAAAGAGGGCGAAGCGGGCATCAAGAAGATCAAGCAGTACACCCGCTACGGCACGGTGGTGATCGCCGCCATCCAGGCCCTGGGCATCAGCATCGCCCTGGAGGGCATGGGCGGCCTGGAGGGGGGTGCGGGGGCGCCGGTGGTGGCCAATCCGGGGTGGGCCTTCCGGTTGCTGACGATCATCACCCTGACCAGCGGCACCGCCTTCATCATGTGGCAAGGGGAGATGATCACCGAGCGGGGCATCGGCAATGGCATCAGCCTCATCATCTTCGCCGGCATCGTGGCCCGTCTGCCCTCGGCCATCATCAAAAGCGGCGAGCTCATCCGGGCGGGGGAACTCTCGCCCCTGGTGATGCTCCTGCTGGTCATCATGATGATCGCGGTGGTGGGGGCCATCGTCTTTGTGGAGCGGGGCCAGCGCCGCATCCCGGTGCAGTATGCCCGCCGGGTGGTGGGCCGCCGCATGCTGGGGGGCCAGACCACCCACCTGCCCCTGAAGCTCAACGTCTCCGGCGTCATCCCGCCCATCTTCGCCTCCTCGCTTTTGATGTTCCCCGCCACCATCAGCAGCTTCATCCGGGTGGAATGGGTGAAGAACCTGGTGGACACCATCACCCCGGGCCACGTGCTGCATGACGTCCTGTATGTGGCCCTGATCATCTTTTTCTGCTACTTCTACACTGCGGTGACCTTCAACCCGGTGGACGTGGCGGAGAACCTGAAGAAGTGGGGGGGCTACATCCCCGGCATCCGGCCCGGGCGCTCCACCGCCGATTACCTGGACCGCATCCTCTCCCGCCTCACCTTAAGCGGGGCCCTCTATGTCTCGGCGGTGTGCGTGCTCCCCACCATCCTCATCGCCCGTTTCAATGTGCCCTTTTATTTCGGCGGCACCGCCCTCCTCATCGTGGTGGGGGTGGCCATGGACACCATGGCCCAGATCGAGTCGCATATGCTTACCCGTCATTACGAGGGGTTCATGAAAAAACGCATGAGCCGGGTACGGCGCTGAAAGGAGAGCTCGAATGAATCTGATTCTGTTAGGGGGGCCCGGCGCGGGCAAAGGCACGCAGGCAAAGAAGCTGATCGACAAGTACCAGATTCCGCAGATCTCCACCGGCGACATCCTCCGGGCCGCAGTAAAGGAAGGCACGGAGATGGGCAAGAAGGCCAAGGAATATATGGACGCCGGCAAGCTGGTGCCCGATGAGGTGGTCATCGGCATCATCAAGGACCGGCTGGCCCAGCCGGACTGCAGGAAAGGCTTCATCCTGGACGGCTTTCCCCGCACCGTGCCGCAGGCCGAGGCGCTGGACAGGGTGCTGGCGGATCTGGGCTCCAAGATCGACCACGTCATCAGCATCGAGGTGGATGAGGAGGAGCTGGTGACCCGCCTCACCGGCCGGCGCACCTGCAAGAACCCCGACTGCGGTCAGATGTACCATATCAAGTTCAGCCCGCCCCAGAAGGAGGGGGTGTGCGACAAGTGCGGCAGCGAGCTCTACCAGCGGGATGACGACAACGAGGCCACCGTGCGCAGCCGCCTGGCCACCTACAACCAGGCCACCAAGCCCCTCATCGACTATTATCAGGCCAAGGGGCTGCTTAGGCCCATCAAGGGCGTGGGCTCCATTGACGACATCTTCAAGCAGATCTGCAGCATTCTGGGCTGAGGCGGAAAGGTGACCGGGTCGACGGCCGCCGGGCGGGGTGAGGCCCTGGGCGGCCGCCGCCGGAGCATTATGATCCTGTTGAAATCCCCCGCCGAGATCGCCAAGATGGAGGCGGCCAGCCGGATTGTGGCCGAAATCCTGGCGGAGGTGCAGACCCGGGTGAAGCCCGGGGTGGAGACCCGGGAGCTGGACGAACTGGCGGAAGAGCTCTGCCGCCGCCACAAGGTGGAGCCGGCCTTCAAGGGCTACCGGGGCTACCCGGCCTCCATCTGCGTCTCGGTGAACGAGGAGGTGGTCCACGGCATTCCGGGCCGCCGCCAGCTTAAGGCCGGCGACCTGGTGAGCCTGGATTTCGGGGTGCGCCGGGACGGCTTCTACGGCGATGCCGCGGTGACCCTGGCGGTGGGGGAGGTGAGCCCCCAGGCGCAGCTGCTGATGAAGGCCACCGAGGAGTCCCTCTACGCCGCCATCGAGCAGGCCCGGCCGGGAAACCGCCTGTCGGATCTGTCCCACGCCACCCAGACGGTGGTGGAGAAATACGGCTTCTCGGTCATCCGGCAGTTTGTGGGGCACGGCATCGGCCGCTCCCTGCACGAGGATCCCCAGATCCCCAACTTCGGGCCCCCGGGCCGGGGCCCCCTTCTCAGGCCCGGCATGACCCTGGCCATCGAGCCCATGACCGCGGCGGGCTCCTGGGAGGTGAAGATCCTGGCCGACGGCTGGACCGCGGTGACCCAGGACGGCTCCCTGGCGGCGCACTTCGAACACACGGTGGCGGTGACGGAGAAGGGGCCCTTGATTTTGAGTAGAATTTAGGATAAGTTAACCTGATGGGCGCACCTGCCCAGATGAAACCCGTGCCACGGGCCGCCGGGAGGGGGGAAGCCCCCCGGGGCCGCCTTGAGCCAGATGCCCAAAGAAGACGCCATTGAAGTGGAAGGCAAGGTCATCGAGCCTTTGCCCAACGCCATGTTCCGGGTGGAACTGCCCAACGGGCATCGCGTCCTGGCCCACATCTCCGGGAAGATGCGCATGCACTACATCAAGATCCTCCCCGGGGACAAGGTCATCGTGGAGCTGTCCCCCTACGATCTCAACCGGGGGCGCATCGTCTACCGGGTGAAATAAGGGGGCGGGACGGGCAGGGGCCTCAGGTCGCCCGGCGCCGGCGAGGGCCGGTGGGCGAGCCGGGCGGAAAGGCCGGGCGGTGAAGCCGGCGGGAGAGGGAGGGAGTCATGAAGGTGAAACCCTCAGTGAAAAAGATCTGCGTCAAGTGCAAGATCATCAAACGCAAGGGCGTGGTGCGGGTGATCTGTGAGAACCCCAAGCACAAGCAGCGCCAGGGTTAAAGCGGAGGACGGACGTTGGCCAGAATAGCCGGCATTGACCTGCCCCGGAACAAGCGGATAGACATCGCCCTGACCTACATCTACGGCATCGGCAGCACCACCGCGGCCCGGGTGCTCAGGGAGGCGGGGGTGGACCCCGGCATCAAGACCGGGGAGCTCACCGATGCGCAGATCACCGCCATCCGCCAGGTGATCGACTCCACCTGCAAGGTGGAGGGGGACCTCAGGCGGGAGGTCTCCATGAACATCAAGCGCCTCATGGACCTGGGCTGCTACCGGGGCCTGAGGCACCGCCGGGGCCTGCCGGTGCGGGGGCAGCGGACCCACACCAACGCCCGCACCCGCAAGGGCCCCCGGCGCAGCGTGGTGGGCAAACGCAAGAAAGGATAAGGGGTAAGGTATGGCCAAGCGACCCTCGGGCCCCCGGAAGAAGAAAGAGAAGAAAAACGTCCCCGTCGGGGTGGTGCACATCAAGGCGACCTTCAACAACACCCTGGTGACCATCACCGACCCGGCGGGCAACGTGGTCTCCTGGTCGTCGGCCGGGGTGCAGGGCTTCAAGGGCTCCCGCAAGGGCACCCCCTTTGCGGCGCAGCTCGCCGCCACCGACGCCGCCCGGAAGGCCATGGAGCACGGCATGCGCACCGTGGATGTCCTGGTCAAGGGGCCGGGCTCCGGCCGGGAGGCGGCCATCCGGGCCATCCAGGCTGCGGGGCTGCAGGTGAGCCTGATCCGGGACGTCAGCCCCATCCCCCACAACGGCTGCCGCCCCCCCAAACGCCGTCGAGTCTAAGGGAAGAGGAGAAGCACCTTGGCACGATACACCGGACCCAGCTGTCGGCTCTGCCGCCGGGAGCGCATGGAACTCTATCTCAAGGGCGACCGCTGCTACACCGACAAGTGCGCCATCAAACGCCGCAACACCCCCCCGGGGATGCACGGCGCCGGGCGGGCCAAGATCTCCGACTACGGCCTGCAGCTCCGGGAAAAGCAGCGGGTCAAGCGCATGTACGGCGTCCTGGAGAAGCAGTTCCGGGGCTACTTCGAGAAGGCGGAGCGCATGAAGGGGGTCACCGGCACCAATCTGCTGGTCCTCCTGGAGCGCCGCCTGGACAACGTCACCTATCGGCTGGGATTCGCCAATTCCCGGGCCCAGGCCCGGCAACTGGTGCGCCACAACCACATCCTGGTGAACGGGCAGCGGGTGAACCTGCCGTCCTACCTCGTCAAGGTGGGGGACGTCATTGAGGTGGCGGAGCGCAGCCGCTCCCTGGCGGTCATCCGGGACGCCCTGGAGGCGGTGGCCCGGCGGGGCGTGCCCCAGTGGCTGGACCTGGACAAGGAGGCCTTCCGGGGCCGCGTCAGCCTGCTGCCCACCCGGGAAGACATCACCATGCCCATCCAGGAGCACCTCATCGTTGAGCTCTACTCCAAGTAACCCGGCCCGGCCGGTCGCGGCCGGCGGGAGCAGGGTGCCGGCAATGCGGCCGGCTCCCGGTTCCGTCTCGACCGCCCACGCTATCCATTTCGAGGGGCCATGATTCAGAAAAACTGGACCGAGCTCATTAAACCCAAGCGCCTGGACATCGACCACGACACCCTCACCGGCACCTACGGCAAGTTCTCCTGCGAGCCGCTGGAGCGGGGGTTCGGCACCACCCTGGGCAACGCCCTCAGGCGGGTGCTGCTGTCGTCCCTGAGGGGCGCCGCCATCACCGGAGTCATCATCCGGGACGTCTATCATGAATTTTCCGCCCTCCCCGGGGTCTTGGAGGATGTAACGGAGATCCTCCTCAACCTCAAGCAGGTGCGCCTGAAATTCCTCTCCGACGGCGTCAAGACCCTGCGCCTGGAGGCCCGGGGCGAGGGCCGGGTCACCGCCGGCCAGATCATCACTGACGGCACGGTGGAGATCCTGAACCCCGACCTGCACCTGGCCACCCTGTCGGCGGACGGCCAGCTCATCATGGAGATGGTGGCCAAAAGCGGCAAGGGCTATGTGCCGGCGGAGGGCAACAAGGAAGAGAACCAGCCGGTGGGCTTCATCCCCCTGGACGCCAGCTTCTCCCCCATCCGCAAGGTCAACTACGTGGTCACCCAGGCCCGGGTGGGGCAGCGCACCGACTATGACAAGCTGACCCTGGAGGTGTGGACCGACGGCAGCGTCACCCCGGAAAACGCCGTGGCCTACGCCGCCAAGATCCTGAAAGACCAGCTCACCCTGTTCATCAACTTCCCGGAGGAGCCCGAAGGGGTGGAGGAGAGGCCGGCGGAGGAGCAGCCCCTCCTCAATGAAAACCTCTACCGGCCGGTGACGGAGCTGGAGCTGTCGGTGCGGGCCGCCAACTGCCTCAGGAACGCCAACATCCGCTATATCGGCGAGCTGGTGCAGAAGACCGAGCAGGAGATGCTCAAAACCAAGAATTTCGGGCGCAAGTCCCTCAATGAAATCAAGGAGATCCTCCAGGAGATGGGCCTGAGCCTGGGCATGAAGCTGGAAAACTTCGTGCCCCCGGACCAGCTGCCGGAGAGGAAGGAAGAGACCCCATGAGACACCTGAAAGCCGGCCGGCGCCTGAAACGGACCACGGAGCACCGCCAGGCCATGCTCCGCAACCTCATCACCTCCCTCATGGAGCATGAGCGGGTGCAGACCACCATCCCCAAGGCCAAGGAGGCCCGCAAGTGGGCCGAGCGCATCATCACCCTGGCCAAACGGGGGGACCTGCATGCCAAGCGGCAGTCCCTCCAGGTGATCCGCACCAAGAAGGCCTTCGTGAAGCTCTTCGGGGAGCTCAAGGACCGCTACCAGGAGCGGGACGGGGGCTACACCCGCATCATTCCCCTGGGGCCCCGGCGGGGGGACGGCGCCGAGCTGGCCCTCCTGGAGCTGGTGGGCCGCCCCGAGGAGCTGCCCAAGAAGAAGAAAAAGGCCGCCGGCTGATCCCGGACCGGCCCTGTGAGCACCACCTCGAGCCCCACCGGGGCTTTTTTTTTTCGGCCGCCGGTGCTCCTTGCCGTGGGGAGGTGATAGTTCCCGCTTCCTCCCTGGGCGGAGGGGCTTGGGGCAGCGCAGGGCCCGATTTCGCAGAGGCACGGGCCGGGGCCGGGGCATGCGCCAACTTCCCGGGCCCCCCTGAAATTTCTGCCGCGCCGTTCTCATCCTGTGACAAATTTTGTGAAAAAAATGAAAAAATGATTGACATGCCCAAGCTTCCTGTATTAACCTGCCCGAAATCGCACGCACCCGAGATCTGACGCCTCATCCGCGATTGCCTGCGAGAGCAGTGCGATTGCACGCAAGACCAAGTCAGCCCCGACAGCACGAGTTCCGGCGAATCCTTGGCCAGATGGGCCTGGTGAGGGACGGTGAGGCATCCCGTCCCATCGGCGATGACCCTTAACCAAGGAGGTTCTCATGGCGAAACGGCTTTTGCTTGGAGTGTTGAGTTTAGGCTTGGTGCTCGCCCCCACGTTGGCAGACGCCGTGCCCACCAAAAACACCACCTCCAAGAAAAAAACCACCGCCAGCAAGAGCACCATCAGCAAAGCCAGCAAGAAGGTCAAGAAGTCCACCACCCCGCGCCGCAACCGCAGCGCCGCCCGGGATGAGGATTTTGAACCGGCCAATGCCCAGGTGGTCACCCCGCCCCGCAGCAGTGCCCCGGTGGCGGACAACAAACCCCTGATGCGGGTCATTCCCCAGCGGGACGGCAAATTCATGCTGGAGCCCCTGACCCCGAAGAAGGACCTGCATCCCCTGATCCGGCCCAGCTCCCGCCTGAACCAGCCCTCCCCCAGCGAGGCGGCGGCGAGCCAGGGGCACTTCAAGTTTGAACCCTGGAACTTTCAGGAGCTCATCTTAAGCCGGGCCAAGACCTACACCGGGGCCCGCTACAGCCGGGGCGCCACTCTGGCCACCAGCTCGGCCACGGACTGCTCCGGTTTCGTGCAGTATATCTATGAAGGCTTCAAGATCGACCTGCCCCGCTCCAGCTACGAGCAGGCCCAGGTGGGCAAGGTGGTGACCCACACCATGGACTTCTCCAAGCTGGTGCCGGGGGACCTCCTCTTCTTCCGCCGGGGCGGCCGGGCGGTGGGCCACGCCGGCATCTATCTGGGGGAGGGGAAGATGATCCATGCCTCCAACCCCAGAACCGGCGTGGTCATCACCGATCTCAGGCAGCCCTACTACCAGAACACCTTTGTGGTGGCCAAACGGGTCTTTGAAGTGCATTATCCCAAGCGGTAATCCCCTGGCTGAGGCAGGCCCGGAAGTGTGACCGGGGCCTGCAAAGGTGGGGGGAGGGCCAGGGCTGCTCCCCGCGGGCTGATGACTAGGCGGACATAAGGGGTCCGCCTTTTCTTTGTCGGGGGAGCCGTCGCACAGGATGTCTCTTTGCACCCTTCATGATGCCGGGTCGTGGGGCGAGTCTCGCCGGAGGGGCGGTGGCGGGCGCCCTTCCCGGTGAAATCTCCTTCAAATCCTTGACAATTCCCGCCCCTCTCAATAAAATTAAGAATTTTAAAGGCCGAGAAATTTCACTTTAAATCCCAGATGAAGGGTAAGGACGCGCGATGAAAAGATTACTCATGACTCCGGGCCCCACCCCGGTGGCCCCGGAAACCCAGCTGGCCATGGCCCAGCCCATGATCCATCATCGGGCGCCGGCGTTCATGGACATCCTGGCCAAGGTGCGGGAGGACCTGAAATATCTCTTCCAGACCGAGCAGGAGGTGCTCATGTTTGCCGCCACCGGCACCGGTGCCATGGAGGGCGCGGTGGCCAACACCCTCTCCCCCGGGGACACCGCCCTGGTGGTGGACGGCGGCAAGTTCGGGGAGCGCTGGGCCGAGCTCTGCGAGGTCTATGGCATCAAGGTGGACCGCCTCAAGGTGGAATGGGGCTATGCGGTGAAGCCCGCCGAGGTGGAGGCCCGCCTGACCGCCAACCCGGCCATCAAGGCGGTCTTCGTGCAGGCCAATGAGACCTCCACCGCGGTGGCCCACCCGGTCCAGGAGCTGGCCCAGGTGGTGAAGAAGTTCCCCAACACCATCCTGGTGGTGGACGCCATCAGCGCCCTGGGAGGCTACCCCCTGCCCATGGATGAGTGGGGGCTGGATGTGGTGGTGGCGGGCTCCCAGAAGGCCATGATGCTGCCCCCGGGGATGGCCTTTGCGGCCCTCTCCCCCAAGGCCTGGGAGATGGTGAAGACCTCCACCTGCCCCAAATACTATTTTGATTTCGCCAAGCAACTGAAGAGCCAGGCCAAGAACCAGACGGCCTACACCTCGGCGGTGACCCTGACCATCGGGCTCATGCAGGTGCTGAGCTGGTTCCGGGAGCAGGGTCTGGAGCGCATCTTCGCCCGCAACGCCAAGATGGCCCGGGCCTGCCGGGCCGCGGTGGCCGCCATGGGCCTGGAGCTCTTCTCCAAAGAGTATCCATCGGATGTGCTCACTGCGGTGCAGGCGCCGGCAGGGGTGGACGGCCAGAAGGTGGTGGCCAGGATGCGGGAGAAGGGCATCTGGATCGCCGGCGGCCAGGCCCAGGCCAAGGGCAAGATCTTCCGCATTGCGCATATGGGCTATATCGATGAACAGGACCTCCTGGGCACCATCGGCGCCCTGGAGAGCGTGCTCAATGACCTGGGCTATAAAGTGGAGCTGGGGGTCGGCGTCAAGGCGGCCCAGGAGATTTTGGGGAAGGAGGCCTAGGTCATGAAGGTCCTCATCAGCGACAACCTGCATAAAAGCGGCATCGCCATCCTGGAGCGCAACCCCAACATCGAGGTGGTGGTGAAGCCCGGGATGAGCCCGGAGGAGCTCAAGGAGGCCATCCGGGATGCGGACGCCCTGGCCATCCGCAGCGCCACCAAGGTGACCAAGGAGATCATCGACGCCGCCCCGCGGCTCAAGGTGGTGGGCCGGGCCGGCACCGGCCTGGACAACGTGGACATCCCCTACTGCAGCAAGCGGGGTATTGTGGTGATGAACACCCCCGGGGGGAACACCATCACCACCGCGGAGCACGCCCTCTCCCTGATGCTGGCCCTGGCGAGAAACATCCCCCAGGCGGCGGCCTCCATGCGGGAGGGGAAGTGGGAGAAGAAGAAGTTCCAGGGCACCGAGATCTTCAACAAGACCCTGGGGATCATCGGGCTGGGGCGCATCGGCCGGGTGGTGGCGGAGCGGGCCCTGGGTCTGAAGATGCGGGTTTTGGCCTATGACCCCTTCATCAGCAAGGAGGTGGGCACCTCCCTGGGAGTGGAGATGGTGAGCCTGGATGAGCTCTATGCCCGCTCCGACTTCATCACCCTGCACATCCCCCGCACCAAGGACACCACCAAGCTCCTCAACCGGGAGGCCTTCCACAAGATGAAAAAGGGCGTGCGCATCATCAACTGCGCCCGGGGCGGCCTCATCGACGAGGAGGCCCTCCTGGAGGCCCTGAAGGAGGGCAAGGTGGCAGGTGCGGCCCTGGACGTCTTCGAGACCGAGCCCATTCCGCCCGATTATCCCCTGAAGGACCTCCCCAACGTGATCTGCACCCCGCATCTGGGGGCCTCCACCGAGGAAGCCCAGGCCAATGTCAGCGTGGCCATCTGCGAGCAGATCCTGGAGTATCTCCTCTACGGCACCATCCGCAACGCGGTGAACGCCCCCAGCGTCACCCGGGAGGCCATGGCCCAGCTCAAGCCCTACCTCACCCTGGCCGAGGCCCTGGGGAGCTTCCAAGCCCAGATCACCGAGGGGGCCATCACCAATGTGACCATCTCCTACATCGGCGAGGTGGCCAAACTGGACACCAAACCCCTGACGCATTCCATCCTCAAGGGCCTCCTCTACCCCATCATGCATGATGAGGTGAACTACGTGAACGCCCCGGCCATGGCGGAATCCCGGGGCATCACCGTAAGCGAGGAAAAGATCGCCGCGGGGGAGGACTTCACCACCCTCATCCGCCTCACAGTCCGGGCGGGCATGGAAGAGAACGTGGTGGCGGGCACCATCTTCGGGAAATACGAGCCCCGGCTGGTGCAGATCAACAAGTTCCGCCTGGAGGCCATCCCCGAGGGCCACATGCTGTTCATCTACAATACCGACCGGCCCGGGGTCATCGGCGCCATCGGCACCACCATCGGCCGCCACAACATCAACATTGCCCGCATGACCGTGGGCCAGGAGAAGGAGCGGGGGCAGAACATCATCCTGCTCACCACCGACACCCCGGTGACCCCGGAGTGCCTGGAGGCGGTGCGCAACCTGGAACACGTGGCCATGGCCATCCAGCTGGAATTGTAGTAAGATGATGTCAGGGGGGAGGTCGGGGGGTGAAGGCCCCTGACCCCCTCCCGAATCCCTGCTACCCCCTGGGGGAAGCAGCGGAGGCGGGGGAGGAGGCACGGAGCAGAGCCCGGGTTCTCCCCCCCACCCCTGAGGGGGTGTGATTGCCGCTGGCGAGGCAGCATCGATGGCCGACGCGGAAGACAAAGGCTTTACGGTTCACGACCGACGCTACCTCCACATGAGTGAGGAGGAGAAAGCCAAGGTCCGGGAGGAGGAGGCCGCCCGCCGCCAGGCCCAGGAGGCTGCGGCAAAGGCGGCGCCGGACACCCCCCTGCCGGAGATCACCTTTTCCTCCTTCATCATCTCCTTGAGCTCCTCGGCCTTTATTCACCTGGGCGACATGCCCGACCCCACCACCGGGCAGATCAACAAGAACCTGCCCCTGGCCAAGCAGACCATCGATCTTCTGGGCCTGTTGCGGGAGAAGACCCGGAACAACCTCCAGGAGGATGAGGAGAAGCTCTTTGACCACCTCCTCTATGAGCTGAGGATGCGCTATGTCAAGGAGGTGAGCTGACGGGCACGAGACGCTTCTGCCCTGCCAAGGTGAACCTCTACCTCAAGGTGGTGGGCCGGCGGCCGGACGGCTACCACGATCTGGTGACCGTCATGCAGCCCCTGAGCCTGGCGGATGTGCTGGAGGTGGAGGCGGGCAGCCCGGGGCTGAGGCTGGAGCTGGAGGGCGCAGTTCTGCCCGGGGGGCCGGACAACCTGGTGTGGCGGGCGGCGGCGGCGTTTTATGAGAGGCTGGGGCAGGAGCCCCGGGTGCGGCTCCGGCTTACCAAATGCATTCCGGTGGCGGCGGGCCTGGGCGGGGGCTCCAGCGACGCCGCCGGGACCTTGCTGGCCCTGAACCACCTGGAGGGGGAACCCCTGTCGCCGGCGGAGCTGCATCGCCTGGCGGCGGGGCTGGGCGCCGACGTGCCCTTCTTCCTCACCCGGCGGCCCCAGGTGGGCCGGGGCATCGGCACGGAACTCACCCCCGTGGAACTGCCCGCCTACTGGTACGTGCTCCTCAATCCCGGGGTGGAGGTGTCCACCGCCTGGGTCTACCGCAGCCTGGATCTGGAGCAGCTGCGGGTAGCCGGCGCGCCCTGCCGGGAGGCCTGGGAGGGGGACAGGCCACAAGGGTGGGTGGCCAACGACCTGGAGTCGGTGACCTTCCGGGCGTATCCGGAATTGGCGGCCTGGGTGGCGCGCTTGAAGGAGGCGGGGGCGCTGGCGGCCGGCATGTCCGGGAGCGGCCCCACCCTCTTCGGGCTGTTTTGGGAGCAGGCGGCGGCCCTGGCGGCGGCCCGGGACCTGCGGCGGGAGTTTCCGGGCTGGCTGGCCGTGGCCCGGGGGCTCACAGGCCAGGAGCCCCCCGGCTGGGAGGATGAGGTATGGATGATCTGAAGATCTTTTCCGGCAACGCCAACCGGCCGCTGGCAGAAAAGATCTGCCAGTACCTGGGGGTGCCCCTGGGGGAGGCGGTGGTGGGCCGCTTTTCGGACGGCGAGATCTCGGTGGAATTCCGGGAAAACGTCCGGGGCCGGGATGTCTTCGTCATTCAGCCCACCTGCATCCCCTGCAACGAGCACCTCATGGAGCTCCTGCTGATGATGGACGCCCTGCGGCGGGCTTCCGCCGGGAGCATCACCGCGGTGGTGCCCTACTACGCCTATGCCCGCCAGGACCGCAAGACTGCGCCCCGGGTGCCCATCTCCGCCAAGCTGGTGGCCAACCTCATCACCTGCGCCGGGGCCCACCGCCTCCTCACCATGGACCTGCACACCGGCCAGATCCAGGGCTTCTTCAACATCCCGGTGGATCATCTCTACGCCGCGCCGGTGATTCTGGACTACATCCGGGAGAATCTGGGGGGCGACCTGGTGATGGTGTCGCCGGACGCCGGGGGCGTGGAGCGGGCCCGGGCCTTCGCCAAGCGCCTCAATGCCGGGCTGGCCATCATCGACAAACGCCGGGAGGCCACCGTGATCACCGCCATGAGCCTCATCGGCAACGTCTGGGGCAAGGAGGCGGTCATCCTGGATGACATGGTGACCACCGGTGCCACCCTGATTAAGGCCTCGGAGCTCCTCATGCAGCACGGGGCCCGCTCAGTGCACGCCTGCGTCACCCATGCGGTGCTGTCCCGCAATGCGGTGGCCAGCCTCAAGGGGTCGCTGTTGCAGAGCCTGGCGGTGACCGACACCATCCCCTTGAGCGCCGAGGCCCAGGAACTGGACAAGATCCGGGTGCTGTCCGTGGCGCCCCTTTTGGGGGAGGCCATCCGGCGGATCCACCACCGGGATTCAGTGAGCTCCCTGTTTGTGTAACCCCAAGGCCGGGCGAAGGGTCTCTGTCCTCCGGAGCTGGGGCCCCCAGGCTGCATGGTCATATCCGGAACCTCATGACGCCACCTTTGCCGCCGGATACCTGGCTCATCGCCGGCCTGGGCAACCCCGGCCCCCGCTACGCCCGGACGCGCCACAACCTGGGCTTCCTGGTGGTGGCGATCCTCTCTGAGCGCCTCCAGATTCCCCTGGGCCGGGAAAAGTGGGAAGCCAGGTGGGGCCAGGGGCGGCTGGGGGAGCGGCGGGTGATCCTGGCCCAGCCCCAGACCTACATGAATCTGAGCGGCCGGGCGGTGGCCCCCCTCTTGCGGTATTTCCAGCTTCCCCCGGAAGCTCTGGTGGTGGTCCACGACGACCTGGACCTGCCCCCGGGCCGCCTCAAACTGGCGTGGGACGGCGGCGCCGGGGGGCACAAGGGGGTGCTCTCCGTCGCCGAGGCCCTGGGCACCCTGGATTTTTACCGGGTCAAGGTGGGGATCGGCCGGCCCCCGGCGGGGATGCCGGCGGAGGCCTATGTCCTGGAGCCGGCGGCGCCGGCAGAGTGGAAGGGGCTGACAGAGGCGGCGGCCCGGGCGGCCCAGGCCGTGGAAGTCCTGGTCCAGGAAGGCCTGGCAACGGCCCAGAACCGCTTCCACGGGGCGGCAGCCGGGCCGAACCCGGCGGGGGGCAAGCCCGTGGTCCACAGCCACGGCGCCACCCCGGCCGAAGGAGAGGGACTATGACCCCCAGGCGGGAGGATGACGAGGAGCGGGAGCGCCCCAGCTGGCGGGAGATTGACCGGCGGCGGGACCGGCCCCGGGAGGGGGGCCCGGCCCGGGAGCGGCTGCCCCAAAAACAGGCGGAATGGGTGCGGAAGATGGCCCTGCAGCAGGCCGAGGCCCTCTTCAAGGGCAAACGGGGCCGGCCGGAATACCAGCAGGCGGTCAAGGAGCTGGAGGCCGCCCGGGGGAGCAAAAAATTCCTCCCCCTGGCCCAGAAATTCCTGGAGGAGTACGGCCTGCCCGAAGAATGGGGCCTCCTCAACCTGTTTGTGGATTTCCCGGACGCCGAGGTGGCCCTGCAGGCCCTGACGGCCATGGCGGAGCAATGGCCCCGGCGCAGCTTTGTGGAGCAGCAGGGGTTCAAAAGCCGCCTGAAGATCCTCCACCTTACCAGCCCTCAGCCCCAGGTGCGGCGGCGGGCGGAGGAGCTGCTGGCCGCGTTGGCCTGAGAGGCGGGGAGGAGACGGCCGGGGAGGGGGGGTGGTGGAAAAAATTTTTATTTATATAAAAATATTTGACATATTATTTTTTATAGCTGTATATTGATCCCTACCATGGGTCGGTTCCAGAGGCCACAGACCGCCCGCCCCTCGGGCATGTGCACAAGGAGGTGCCATGGGAGGGATTCCGGCCACCGCCGCCTCTGAGCTCTTTCCTGAGACCTCCGTCCCTCTCCCCGGGGAACCCCTGGCCGGGTTTTGGACCTGGCATCCCCCTCTGGCGGAGCTTATCCGCCGTCTGCCCCAACTGGCGGCCACCGATCTGCCGGTCCTCATCCTGGGGGAGCCCGGCACCGGCAAGGAGCTGGTGGCCCAGGCCCTCTGGGGCCTGAGTGCCCGCCGGCAGCAGCCCTTCGTCCGCCTCAACTGCGCCACCCTCACCCCGGAGCTGGCCGCCAGCGAGCTCTTCGGGCATGAAAAGGGGGCCTTCACCGGGGCGCTGCGCCGCCGGCCTGGAAGCTTCCGCCTGGCCCATCGGGGCACCCTCTTCCTGGACGAGGTGGGGGATCTGCCCCTGGCGGTCCAGCCCCAGCTCCTGAGGGCTCTGGAGCAAGGCGAGATCCTGCCCCTGGGCGGCAGCGAACCTGTGCGGGTGGACGTGCGGCTTGTGGCCGCCACCAACCAGCCCCTGCCCCAGCTCATCGCCCAGGGCCGTTTCCGTCAGGATGTCTTCGACCGCCTGGCGGTGCTGGTGGTGCACCTGCCCCCTTTGCGGGAGCGGGGGGAGGATGTCCTCCATCTGGCCCGGCGCTTCCTGGCCGAGGAGAGCCGGCGCTACGGCCGCGGCCCCTTGCGTCTTTCCGCCGCGGCGGAGTGCCGCCTCAGGCACCACTCCTGGCCCGGCAACGTGCGGGAACTGAAAAATGTCATCCTGAGGGCGGTGGTCTTCAGCCGGGGCAGTCTCATCCGGGAGGGGGACCTGCTCTTTGCTCCGGCCCCGGCGGCCCCTGTCCCCCCCCGGCCCGCCGGCCCCGCCCCCCGCCCGGTGCGGGAAGAACTGGCGGAACTGCTCAGGGAAAGCGGCGGCAATGTCTCCGCCGTGGCCCGGCGACTGGGGGTGTGCACCCGCACCGTCTACCGCTGGCTCAAGTCTTTGGACCTGGACGTGCAGCAGTTGCGGGCCGTCAGTCTTGCCGGCTGGCACGCCTGGAGCAGAACCGGTACTGCGCGCTTTTCCTCTCTCGACTCTCAGGTTTGAGAAGCCCAAAAAGGGAGAGGGGGCCAGGGGTCACCGATCCCCGCCCCCTCTCCCAAGCCCTCTCCCTCAACCCCATAAGGGGGGGAGGGGAGTGTGAGGGGAGGGCGGGAGGCATGCGCTCCCCCGGCCCTCCCCTCAGGCATTACAGGACGGCGCGCACCGCGGCGCGGGCCAGCTCCATGATGCTGTTGGGCGCCACCCCGAAATAGAGGATGGTGGCGCACAGAGCGTAATTGAGGGCCCGCATGGGTGGGGAGAGCTGGATGGGGGGCAGCTTCGCCTCCACGAAGTAGGCGGCGTAGACCACCCGCAGGTAAAAGTAGAGGGACAGGGTGCCGTTCACCGCGCCGATGAGGACCAGCCAGAAGTAGCCCTGGTTCATGGCGCTGGTGAAGAGGAAGAGCTTGCCGGTGAAGCCGATGGAGGGGGGCACCCCGGCCAAAGCGAAGATCCCCAGGATGAGGCTCATGGACAGCAGCGGGCTGCGGTGATAGAGCCCCGCCAGCTCGGCGATCTTCAGGTCCCGGCCGTCCTGGGCCACCTGGGTCAGCACCATGAAGACGGTGAAGTTCATCACCAGGTAGGCCAGGGCGTAGTAGATGGAGCTGGCCAGCCCGGTCTCCTGCAGGGTGAGGACGCCGATGAGGACATAGCCGGCATGGGCAATGCTGGAGTAGGCCAGCATGCGTTTGAAGTCCTTCTGGATGATGGCCACCAGGTTCCCCAGGGTCATGGAGATGATGGAGAGAAAGACCAGGATCTGGGTGAAATGGTAGCCGTATTGGGCGCCCAGGACCGCCAGGCGGATGAGCAGGGCCACCGCCGCGGCCTTGGAGGCGGTGGCGATGAAGGTGACCACCTGATGGGCGCCGCCCTGGTAGACGTCCGGGGCCCAGAAGTGGAAGGGGAAGATGCTGAGCTTGAAGAAGAAGCCGGCCATGGCCAGAATCAGGCCCACCACCCCGATGGGGCTGGCCACCAGCTCCGGCATGCGGGCCAGGATGTCTGTGAGATAGGTGGAGTGGGTGGCCCCGAAGATGTAGCTTAAGCCGAAGAGCATGAAGCAGCTGGAGACCGCCCCGAAAAAGAGGTACTTGATGCCCGCCTCCACGTCGATGTCATCCCCGCGCCGGAGCGGCACCAGGATATAGAGGGAGTAGGAGGAGAGCTCCAGGGAGACGTAGATGGTGAGGAGCTCCACCGAGCTCACCAGCATCATCATGCCGATGGTGCAGGTGGTGAGGAAGAGGTAGAACTCGGCGTGGTTGCGTTCGGCGATGCTGGGGAGGCTGCGGGAGATGGCCAGCACCAGGAAGAGGCCCAGGGCCAGGGCAAGCTTGAAGATCTGGCTGAAGAGATCCACCCGGTAGGAGCGGAAGAAGAGCTCCCCCTGCTGGGTGAGGCAGAGCAGGGCCACCACCAGCCCCAGGGCGGAGAGGGTGAAGGCCAGGCGATGGTCCGCCGCCGCCTTGGGCTCCCGCCGCAGGGTCAGAAAGAACAGCACCAGGGCCATCACCAGGTAATAGAGTTCCACTCCGAACTGTAGCACGCTCATGGTTACAATCCCTGGATGAAGGGTACGATGGAGGTCTTAATCAAACCCAGCATATACTGGGGGAAGATGCCGAAAAACACCAAAAAGCCGATGAGGATCATCCGGGGCAGCCCCAGGAAGGGACTGACGTCCTCAAAATGCGCGAACTTGGGGTTGGGCTCGTTGTAGAAGGTGGTCTGCACCACCCGCAGGGCAAAAAGTGCCCCCACCACCAGGGCGGCGATGGCCAGGAGGCCCCGGAGGGGGAAGACCTTGACCGCGGCCACCAACACCAGCAGCTCGGCCCAGAAGCTGGCCATGCCCGGCACGCCGGCCCCGCACAGGGCGGCGGTGATGAAGAAGGCGGAGGCCACCGGCATGATGCGGGAGAAGCCCCCCAGTTCGTGGATCTCCCGGGTGTGGGTGCGGTCGTAGATGAAGCCCACGGCGGAGAAGAAGAGGGCGGTCATGACCCCGTGGGCGAACATCTGAAAGACGGCGCCGTTTAAGCCGTCCACGGTGCCGGTGGCCAGCCCCAGGGAGACGATGCCCATGTGGGACACCGAGGAGTAGCCGATGACGTATTTGAGGTCGGTCTGGGCCAGCCCCACAAAGACGCCGTAGACGATGCCGATGGCGGCCAGGAGGGCCATGAACTGGGCCCAGTACTGGAAGCCCAGGGGGCATAAGTACATGGCCACCCGGAGGATGGCGAAGGAGCCCAGCTTCATGAGCACGCCGGCGTGGAGCATGCTCACCGCGGTGGGCGCCGCCACGTGGCCCACGGGAGACCACGTGTGGAACGGCCAGACGGCGGCCAAAACCCCGAAGCCCAGAAACAGGAGCACAAAGGCGATATTCTGGATCCAGGGGGAGAAGGGCACGCCGTGGAGTTTCAGCATGTCAAAGGTGAAGAGCCCGGAGCTGGAATACAACAGCAGGATGCCCGGGATGATGAGGCCGCTGCCCGCCATGAGATAAAGGGTGAGCTTCATGGCGGCGTAGATGCGGCGGGTGGAGCCCCACACCAGGATAAGGACGTACATGGGCACCACCGCAATCTCATAGAACAGGAAGAAGAAAAAGAGGTCATAGGACATGAAGACGCCGAAGACCCCGGTGACCAGCGCCAGCTGGAAGATGAAGTACTCCTTCACCCGGTGCTGCAGCTCCCACATGGTGAGGACACCGGTGAAGATGACGATGCCGGTGAGGAGCAGAAGCGGCGCATTCATGCCTTCCACGCCCACGAAGTAGGAGATGCCGAAGGCCTGCACCCAGTCGTATTTTTCCACGAACTGGATGCCGCCCAGCTCCTTGTCATAGCCGGCGAAGGTGTAAATGGAGAGGGCGAAACTGATGCCTGCGGCCACCAGGGCCACCGCCCGGATGAGGAAGCGCTGCTCCTCCTTGAGGCACAGGAGGATGGCAATGCCCACCACCGGGGAGAGCAGCATGCAGGTGAGAACCGGAAAGGAAGCTGGATGCTCGGCCATATCAGCGACCCATGAGGAGATAGATCCCGACGCCCGCCAGGACTAAAACCATGAAAAGCAGGTTCAACTGCAGCAAGGCGGTCTGGAGGAAGCTTAAGAAGCGGCCGCTGCCGATGCACCCCAGGGCCACGGCGTCCACGCCGCCGTCCACCACCCGCCGGTCGTTATAAGTGAAGGTTTTGGAAAAGAGGTTGTAGATCACGGCATTGAGGAACCAGCGCCAGAAATGGTCCATGTACCACTTCTGGACGAAGAAGTTCTCCAGGGCCGGCACCCTGCTCAGGAACCCCTCCCAGGCGGCGCCCTTGCGGCCCCAGTCCCACCACGCCAGAGCGATGCCGGCCAGGGCCAGGCCCACTGCCAGCACCAGGAGCAGATAATTCATCTCGTGGGGGTGGGACTCCCCCAAAAGGAAGCGCTCCAGGGTGCCCTGGAGAAAGCCCAGGATGATGGTGACCCCGGCCAGGACAATGAGGGGCAGGTTGATGGCCCATTCCGGGGCGTGGCCGGGGAAGTCCCCGCCGTGGCCGCCGTGCCCATGCCCGTGGGCCTCCTCTTCCTCATGGCCGTGGCCATGCCCGTGGCCGCCCGCCACCGGCTCATAGTACTTCTCCCAGGCGGGGTGGCCTTCCGGCCGGGGGAAGAGGAGCACGAAGATCACCCGGAAGGTGTAGTAGGCGGTGAGGAAGGCGCCCAAAAGGCCGATCCCCACCCAGAGCTTGTTGTCCAGGTGCCAGAGGTTCCCCAGGATGAGCTCCTTGCTGAAGAAGCCGGAGAAGGGGAAGATGCCCGCCAAAGCCAGGGCGCCGATGGTGACGGTGACCATGGGGATGGTGAGCTTTTTCGCCCCCCCCTTGCTCATCATGAAGAAGCTGTTGGTGCCGAAATGGTGGATGAAGGCGCCGGCGCACAGAAAGAGGAGGGCCTTGAAGCCGGCGTGGGTGGTGAGGTGGAAATACCCGGCGAAGAGGGTGCCGTGGGCCAGGCCGGCGGCCGCCAGCCCCATGGCCATCATGGCCAGCTGGCTGATGGTGGAATAGGCCCACACCTGCTTGATGTCCCGGGCCACCATGCCCACGGTGGAGGAGAGCACATAGGTGAGGCTGGCCACCGCCAGGACATAGGTCATGGCCGGGGCCGAGGCGGCAAAGAAGGGGAAGATGCGGGTCAAAAGATAGACGCCCGCGGCCACCATGGTGGCGGAGTGGAGCAAGGCCGAGACCGGGGTGGGGCCCTCCATGGCGTCCGGGAGCCACACATGGATGGGGAACTGGGCGCTCTTGCCGCAGATGCCCCCGAAGATCAGCAGGGCGCAGGTGGTGAGGAGCCAGGGCTCCATCTTCTGGGCCACCGCCGCGGCGTTGATGCTGGCGATGTCCAGGGAGCCGTAAAAGATCACCAGGAGGGCCAGACCCATGAAGAAGAAGATGTCGCCGAAGCGGGTGACCACGAAGGCCTTCTTTCCGGCCTCCGAGGCGGAGAATTTCTCATACCAGAAGCCGATGAGGAGGTAGGAGGCCAGGCCCACCAGCTCCCAGCAGATGAAGAGCTGGAGCAGGCCGCTGGAGATGACCAGCCCCAGCATGGCCATGGCAAAGAGGGACAGATCGGCGTAGTAGCGGCCGAAGCCCGGATCGCCCCACATGTAACCGATGGAGTAGATCTGGATGAGGAAGCTGATGGTGGCCACCAAAACCAGCATGAGCTGGCTCACGGGGTCGAGGAGGAACCCGAAGGGCACCCGCACCAGGTCTGAGACCAGCCAGTCCACATTAAGGACCAGGGGTGTGGGGTCGCCCCAGCGCTGCCAGAAGATGTACCAGGCGATGAGGAGGCAGGCGGTGGAGGCCGTCAGGGAGACCGCCAGGGACAGAAACGGCCGCCGCCAGGTGAAGATCATGATGCCGCCGAAAGACAAAAGCGGCAGAATGACGCAGGCGGCACAGAGGACAAACAAGGGATCGAGCGCCGGCATGCTTAACCCCTCAGCTCGTTGGCTTGTTCAATGTTGATGGATTTGAGCTTCCGATACAGGGCCACGATGATGCTCAGGGCGATGGCGGCTTCCGCCGCGGCCACCGCCATGATGAACAGGGCCGCGATCTGGCCCACCGCCGGGTGCGGCGCCAGGAAGCGGTTGAAGGCCATGAAATTGATGCTGGCGGCGTTGAGCATCAGCTCCACGGAGATGAGCACGGCGATGAGGTTGCGCCGGGAGAGCACCCCATAGAGCCCCAGGCAGAAGAGGATGACGGCCAGGTAGAGATAGGTGTTCAGCTGGTTGAAGGCAGGCATCCGGCAGCCCCCTTTCCTACGCGCCGCCCCGGCCGCCCCGGGCGGTGACGATGGCGCCCAGCATGGCCACAAGGAGCAGAAGTGAGATGAGTTCAAAGATGACCACATACTGGGTGAGCAGGTAGTGGCCGATGGTGGTGATGGACCAGTCGTGGACCCGCTCCGCCGCCGGGGTCCAGAGGGTCTGGCGGGTGAGCAGACCCAGGAAGATGAAGACCAGCCCGGCCCCGAAGGCGGCGCCCTGGATCTTCAGGGGGTTTCGGGGGGGTGCGGGCAGATACAGGGGCTGGGAGAGCATGATGGCAAAGCAGATGGCGATGGTGATGGCCCCCACGTAGATGAGGATCTGCATCAGGGCCACGAAGGGGCTGTTGAGATACAAAAACAGCCCGGCCACGCCGATGAGGGAGAGGGCCAGCCCCAGGACGTTGTGAAAGATATTTCGGGCGGCCACGGCGATGACCGCCCCCACCACGGTGGCGGCCACCACCAGATAGAAGCTTATGGTAGCGATGAGCAGGCTCATGTCTCCTTCTCCTCCTCCGCCGGGGCGGCCGGGGTCTCAGGTGCCGCCGGGGCGGCTTCGGCCTCCGGGGGCTGCTCCGCCTTTTTGGCCGCCGCCTTGGCCTTGGCCGCCTTGGGCTTGGCCTCGGCCTCCCCCTCGGCCTCGGGCTGGGGCTCCGGAATGGGGGTCACGGGCCAGCCCAGGCGCCGTTGCTGGGCCTGCATCCGGGCAAAGACGTCGATGACCGCATCCTGCCTGGAATACCCCGCCAAGCGGTATTCCTTGGAGAACTGCAGGGCCTGGGTGGGGCAGACCTCCACGCACAGGCCGCAGAGGCTGCAGAGGTGGTATTCGATGACGTATTTGCTGGGGAGCTTTTTCTTGCCCACCTTCACCCCCTCCAGGTGGATGAGCTGGGAGGGGCAGGTGCGGGCGCAGAGCTCGCAGGCGATGCAGCGGTGCGTTTTGGTCTCCGGGTCCAGGACGAACTCGGTGTGCCCCCGGTAGGCCGGGCTCATCTGGAGCTTTTCCCGGGGATACTGCACCGTGACGATGGGCTTGACAAAATAGCGGATGGTGACGCCCATACCGGCCAGCAAACTGTAAAAGCCCGTCAGGATCTCTCTCACATAACTGGTCATAGGTCAGGACACCTTGGTCAAAGCGCTCATGCCGGTTACACCAGTTTCAGGACAAAGGCGGTGACGATGAGGTTCGCCAGGGCCAGGGGGATGAGGATCTTCCAGGACAGGGTGATGAGCTGGTCGAACCGCACCCGGGGAAAGGTCCAGCGGAACCACATGATGAGGAAGATGATGGCGTAGACCTTGATGAGGAACCAGACGAGGCCGGGGAGAAACGGGCCCCGCCAGCCGCCCAGAAAGAAGATGGTGGCCAGGGCCGCCACGATGAACATGTTGGTGTACTCCGCCAAAAAGAAGAGGGCGAAGCGCATGCCGGAATACTCGGTGTGGAAGCCGGCCACCAGCTCGGATTCGGCCTCCGGCAGGTCGAAGGGGGCCCGGTTGGTCTCGGCGGTGGCGCAGATGATATAGAGGATGAAGGCCACCGGCTGCACGAAGACGAACCAGATGCGGTTTTGGGCCGCCACGATGTCCGTCAGCCGGAAGGAGCCCACCATGAGGATGACGCTCATCAGGGTGATGAGCAAAGGGATCTCATAGGCCACGTTCTGGGCCACGGAGCGGATGGCCCCGAAGACCGCATATTTGTTGTTGGAGGCCCAGCCCGCCATAAGGATGGCCAAAACCGTGAGGGCGGCGAAGGAGAGGATGAGGAGCACCCCCACGTGCATGTCCCGGATGATGAGATTCTGGGAGAAGGGGATCACCAGAAAGGAGACGAGCACCGGGAGAAAGATGACGATGGGTGCGGCCAGATAGACCGGCTTGTCCACGTCCCGGGGGGTGATGAGCTCCTTGCCCAAGAGTTTCAGGGCGTCGGCGATGGTCTGGATGGCGCCGTGCCAGCCCACCTCCATGGGGCCGGGGCGGAGCTGCATGTGGGCCGAGACCTTGCGCTCCATCCAGATGAGGAAGAGGGCGTTCACCGCCACCAGGGCCATGACCCCGATGAGTCCGGCGATCATGCCGAAGACACTCACACTGTGCGCTGCGGTCGCCATAGAGTCAGCCTGTCGTTGTAAGTCGCTAACGGTCGATTTCCGGCACCACCACGTCGATGGAGCCCAGGATGGCCACCAGGTCCGCCACCAGGGTGTCCACCGCGATCTCCGGCAGGATGCTCAGGTTGCCGAAGGAAGGCACCCGCAGCTTCAGGCGGTAGGGGGTGGTGTCGCCCTGGCTCACCAGATAGATGCCGAACTCCCCCCGGGCGGCTTCCACCGCGGTATAGACCTCCCCCGGGGCGGGCTTGATACGCTTGGGCACCTTCTCCGCCATGATGGGGCCGGCGGGGATCTTGTCCACTGCCTGTTCGATGATGCGCAGGCTCTGCTCCATCTCCCGGTAGCGCACCATGTAGCGGTCATAGATGTCGCCGGTGGAGCCCACGGGGATGTCAAAGTCAAAGAGGGGGTAGGCGGAGTAGGGCTCGCACTTGCGGAGGTCGTAAGGGATGCCGCTGCCCCGCACCATGGGGCCGGTGAGGCCGTATTTGACGCACTGCTCCTGGCTGATGATGCCGATCCCCTTGGTGCGCTCCAGGAAGATGACGTTCTTGTTCACCAGGTTTTCGTAATCCCGGTAGCGGCTGCGCAGCCGCCGGGCGAAGGCCTTGCAGCCGGCGAGGAAGTCGTCGTCCACGTCCCGGGGCACGCCCCCGAAGCGGTAGTAGCAGTAGGTGAGGCGGGAGCCGGTGACCCGGTCCAGGAGGTCCAGGATGTTCTCCCGGTCATCGAAGCAGTAGAGGAAGGGGGTGAAGGCTCCCAGGTCCAGGAGATAGGCGCCGATCCACAACAGGTGGCTGGCGATGCGGTTGAGCTCGCAGGTGATGACCCGGATGAATTCGGCCCGCTCCGGCACCTTGAGCTCCAGGAGCTTCTCCACCGCCATGCAGTAGCACTGGTTGTAGGCCAGGGCGTGGAGGTAGTCCACCCGGCCGAGGTTGGGGAGGAACTGCAGGTAGCTGCGGTTCTCCGCCATGTGCTCGTGGCCGCGGTGGCCGTAGCCGATATCCGGGTCGGCCTTGACGATGAACTCCCCCTCCATCTGCAGCTCCACCCGGAGCACGCCGTGGGTGCTGGGATGCTGGGGGCCCAGATTCAACACGTAGAATTTTTCTTCCAATCCGCGCTCAAGCATCGGCCGGGGTCTCGCTGGGGGCAAATTTTTTCCGCAGGGGGTGAAAGTCCGCCTCAAAGGGCAGCAGGATGCGCCTGAGGTCCGGGTGGCCGGCGAACTTGAGGCCGAAGAGGTCGTAGACCTCCCGTTCGTACCAGTTGGCCGCCGGGTAGATGTGGCTGATGGTGGGGGCCTCGGCCTCCTTGGGGACCCGGGCGTGCACCACGGTGCGGCACAGCTCCCGGAAATGGTTGAAGTGATAGACCAGGGTGAAGTGCTCCGGGAAGTCCACCGCGGTGAGGGACTCCAAAAAGCAGCCCTTCTCCAGCATGAGCCGGGCCACCTCCGGCATCTGGGCCGGGGCGGCCTCCACCTCCAGGTGGCAGCCGGTCTTGGCGTAGTCCCCGGGGGCCACCTGGGCCAGATTCAGGCGGCTTAAGGCCTGGGTCAGTTCATTCAGCAGCATTGCGGAATTTCCTCAGACGGCCGCGGCCGGTGATCTTCTCCTCCAGAAGGAGGATGCCCTCGATGAGGCCCTCCGGCCGGGGCGGGCAGCCCGGCACGTAGACGTCCACGGGGATGAGGAGGTCGGCGCCGGGGACAATGGCGTACATCTCAGGGTAAAAGAAGGGCCCGCCGGAAATGGCGCAGTTGCCCATGGCGATGACCCACTTGGGCGCGGGCATCTGCTCATAGAGGCGCACCACCGCGGGGCCCATCTTTTTGGAGATGGTGCCGGCCACGATCATGAGGTCGCACTGCCGGGGCGAGGGTCGGAAGACGCCGGCCCCGAAGCGGTCCAGATCGAAGCGGGCGGCGCCGGCGGCCATCATCTCAATGGCGCAGCAGGCCAAGCCGAAGGTCATGGGCCACAGGGAGTTGGCCCGGGCCAGGTTCAGGGCCTCTTCCAGGACCCCGAGATGGATCAGAGGTTCTCCGGTTTTCTTTTCCAAGTGAAGACCCCCCTGCACCAGGCATAGACGATCACCAGGGAGAGAATGCCGATGAAGATGGTGATTTCGATGAAATCCCGCCAGACGTAGCCCTTGCCGTAGGCCAGCAGCACCGGGAAGAGGAAGAGCACGTCCACGTCGAAGGCCAGAAAGAGCAGGGCGAAGAGGTAGTAGATGACCGCCACCTGCACCCAGGCGCCGCCGATGATGGGCATGCCGCACTCGTAGATCTCGTCCCGGGCGGCTCCGAAACTTCTGGGGGCGATGAAATGGGCGATGATCAGCGGCCCCAGGGCGAAGAGGGCCGCGGCCACCAGGAAGACCAACACATAGGAGAAATCCGTCAGGGCCTCAGGGATCTCCAAGCGCCACCCCTTGTGCATTAAAGTACAAAAATCTGCCGCCTTATATACCGCGGGCGGGCAATTTTCTCAAGAAAATTTTCACAAAAAATTCCCCTTGCCGATAAGGGGGGGAAGAGGTATGGAAAGGGCAGGGGCAGGGGCCGCCGGGGCCCATGACGGGCCCATGCCGCCGGTGCCCCGGGAGGCGCAGAGGGCCAGGTATGGTCGCTGCGGTCTTTCGGGGTTCGCCGCCAATGCCTCTCATGCCCCGGGAGGCGCCCTGACGGAGGAGCCATGCCCCAGTGGGCGGACCTGACCATGCCCGCCCTGGCCGAGTGGCGGGCCAAGACCCGGACGGTGCTGCTGCCGGTGGGCTCGGTGGAGGAGCACGGGCCCCATCTGCCCCTGGGCACCGACGCTTTCCACGCCCTGGAGCTGGCCCGCCGGGTGGCGGAGCGCCGGCCGCTGCTGGTGGCGCCGCCCCTGTATTACGGCCTGTGCCGCTCCACCTCCGACCATCCGGGCACCGTCAGCTTGAGCAGCCTGACGCTCCGGGCCGTGATCCTGGACCTGGGACGGGAGTTTCACCGCCAGGGCTTCACCCGCTTTCTCATCTTAAGCGGGCATGCCGGCGGCACCCACCTGGCCATGCTCACCGACGCCGGGGAGGCCCTGCTCACCGAGCTCCCGGACCTCCGGGTGGCGGTGGTCAACCTCCTGGATCTCCTCCGGGAGGTGCTGGCGGCCCGGCCGGATCTGGTCGCCACCCGGGGGGACGCCCACGCCGGGGAGGTGGAGACCGCCCTGATGCTGGCCTGCCGGCCGGAGCTGGTCCAGGGCCGGGCCCCGGCGGAATGGCCCGCCTTCCCCCGCCATCTCCTGGTGCGGGACAAGCGACGCTTCTGGCCCGGCGGGGTGTGGGGCGATCCGGGCAAAGCCACCCCGGAGCAGGGCGAGGCGCTCCTTGAGGCAGAAACCCAGCGATTATGCGAGGTTATCGACAGCCTGGAAAAAATCCCGGGCTTGTAACTCTTGCGCCATCTTTTGCTTGACATGAGGGTCAGGTTTAGTAAACATGAGATGGTTTTCATGAAGTAAACCCCGCCCACGGATGATATGCCCTCTATGATTCCTGAAGCAATTGAAATGATTGCAGATCGGGTCTTGGCCCTCGACGACTCGGACTGGCACCACCTCCTGGAGCACTACAAAAGGAGAATGGCCGGGGATGAACCCGACCGCTCCTGGGAGCGGGCCGTCATCGCCTATTTCCTCCTCAACGGTCTCCGAATGAAAAACGTGCTCAAGAAAGGCAAGGAACGGCACCGCCGGCCGCCGGAGACCCCGAGTCTGCGCCTGGTCAAGGCCTGAGGCCGCGCAAAACCGCAGTTTCACCGCTGATGCCCCGTGATCCGGGAAAGGCGCTTTTTCCGGAGACGCCCCCTTTTTTTCCTGTCCCACCTCGAACGCCCCCTGACCTCGGCCTTGCCGGCGGGAGCCTGAAAGCCCTCCCCCCTGGAGCCGACGCGTCATTCAGGCCGCCTTCCCAAAGCTCAGGGCCTGCCGGGGACAGGCCGCCGCAGCCAGAGGCCGCCTGAGGCAATCCCCGCCCCCGGGCATCTGGAGAGTTGCGTTCAGGTTCAACCTGCGGGGGGAACCCCGGGTGCTAAGCTGCAAGGCGTGATCCTCCGCTGCCCCCTGATTGCGCAAAGGGGGACTGGCGTCGGGGGCGAACAATTCCCCCCGGCCGCCGTGGGGGAAGGGGAGAACGGCGGGCCTCAGCGGCGGCGTTGCTTGAAAAATAGACGCAAGGGGGTGTAGGTGAGCCCCAACCGCTCCCTGAGCTGGCGCACCAGGTAGCGGCGATAAGATTCGGTGACCCCCTCGGGGTGGTTGACAAAGGCCACAAAGGTGGGGGGGTGGGTCTCCGGCTGGGTGAGGTAGTAGAATTTCACCGGCCGGTACTGAAACAGGGGCGGCTTGGTCCGGCCGGTGATCTCCTGAAGCACCCGGTTGAGCTGTCCCGTCCCCACCCTCAGGCCCATCTGGGCGTGGATGCGGTCGATCCAGGAAAAGATGCGCCGGACGTTCAGGCCGGTCAGGGCCGAGAGGGTGAGGAAGGGGGCGTAGGGGAGGAAGGTCAGGGCGGCCTTGGCCTGGGCCAGCACGTCTTTGTGGGCCTCCTTGGGCACCAGGTCCCATTTGTTGAGGCCCACCAGGCAGCCTGTGGCCGCCTCGTCAATGAGGCGGGCGATGCGCAGGTCCTGGGCGGTGACCCCTTCGGCCGCGTCGATCAGGAGCACCGCCACCTGGGCCCGCTCCAGGGTCTTGACCGCCTTCAGGGCCATGATGCGCTCCAGGCCCGGCTCCCGCAGGCTGGGGCGCCTGAGGCCGGCCGTGTCGATGAGCACATAATGCCTGCCGCCGACGCTCACCGGGGTGTCGATGCTGTCCCGGGTGGTGCCCGGCCGCTCGCTGACGATGAGGCGCTCCTCCCCCAGGAGCCGGTTGATGAGGGAGCTTTTGCCCACGTTGGGGCGCCCCACCACTGCCACCCGCACGGCCTCCGGGTCTTCCGGGGCCGCGGCCAGAGGGGGCAGCAGGGCCGCCAGGTCATTCAGCAGCCGCTCCAGCCCCAGGCGGTGCTCGGCGGAGACGGGGTACAAGGGGTCATAGCCGAAGCGGTGGAACTCCGGCAGGACCTCCTCCCGGCCGGGATGGTCCATCTTGTTGATGACCAACAGCACCGGCTTGCCGGTGGCCCGGAGATACGCTGCCACCTCGGCGTCGGCGGGCAGCGGGCCGGTCTTGCCGTCCATCACCAGGAGGATGACCTCGGCGGCGGCCACCGCGGCCTCGGCCTGGCGGCGGATGAGGGGCTCCAGCTCATCCTCAGCGCCGGTGAGCCCGCCGGTGTCCACCAGGAGAAACGTGCGCTCCCCCCACTCCACCTTCTCCACCAGGCGGTCCCGGGTGACCCCGGGGGTGTCCGCCACCAGGGCGCGGCTGGAGTGGGTGAGGCGGTTGAAGAGGGTGGATTTGCCGACGTTGGCCCGGCCGACGATGGCCACCAGGGGCAGGCCGGGGGCGGAAGAAGGCGTGGAGGTCATAACACCGGAACCCAAAAACCACTGCGGCCGCCGGCTGCCTTCCCGGCCGGGGCCGGCGGGGAAGGGCGCCTCACGGCCGCAGTCATGAGGCTCACGTGCTCAGGAGGCCGGCTGCTGGGCCACGATTTTGGGGGGCCAGTTTTTCAGGATCTCCACCGCCCGCTTCAGCACCTGATCCTGCTCCAGGTCGGCGGTGGTGAGGGGCTGGTTCCAGGGCTTGTCGGTGATCCCCTCGCCCCGCATGTGGCGCTCCATGGCCTCCTCCCGGAGGGCCTGCAGGGCCTTGGCGTCCGTCGGCTCCGGCTCCTTGAGGAGGATATCCGGCTCGATGCCTTTGTCCTGGATGGTGCGGCCGCTGGGGGTGTAGTACAGGGCGGTGGTCAGGCGCAGGGCCGAGCCGTCCTCCAGGGGGATGATGGTCTGCACCGAGCCCTTGCCGAAGCTTTTGGCCCCGGCCACCACCGCCCGCTTCTGGTCCTTGAGGGCGCCGGCGACAATCTCCGAGGCGGAGGCGCTCCCTTCATTGATGAGCACCACCATGGGCAGGGAGCGGTCCTCCCCGGGTTGGCCGGGGCGGGCGTAGAAGCGCATGTTCTGCTGGGGGGTGCGGCCCTGGGTGTAGACGATGAGGCCAGAGCTCAAAAATTCATCCGCCACCTGCACCGCCTGCTCCAGCAGCCCCCCCGGGTCATTGCGCAGATCCAGGATGAGGCCCTTTAAGGGGGCGGCCTTCTGCTGCATCTTGGTGAGGTAGCCCCGGACATCCTGGTCGGTCTGGTCCTGGAAGTTGGCCACCCGGATATACCCTAGGCCGCCCTCCACGATGCGGGCCTTGACGCTGCGGATGGGAATGATCTCCCGGACGATGGTGAAGTCCTTGGGGGCCGGAAAACCCGGGCGGTTGATGGTCAGGGTCACCTTGGAGCCCTTGGGGCCCCGGATCATCTTCACCGCTTCCGTGAGGCTCAGGTTGCGGGTGGGCTTGCCGTCAATCTTGACGATCTGGTCGCCGGCCCGCAGCCCCGCCCGGAAAGCCGGGGTGCCCTCGATGGGGGAGACCACCGTGAGGATGCGGTCCTTCATGGTGATCTCGATGCCGATGCCGCTGAACTTCCCCTTGGTCTCGATCTGCAGCTCCCGGAACTCCTCCGGGGTCATGAAGGAGGAGTGGGGGTCCAGGGTGCTCACCGCGCCCTGAATGGCCCCGTGGATGATCTCTTTGGCGGATTTGGGCTCCACATAGTGCTGTTCGATGAGGTTGAGCACCTGGGAGAAGTTCTGCAGGTGGACATCCGCCAGGGGCGGGGGGGCGGAGGCGGGGCCGCCCAGGCGCAGGCGCAGGGTCTCCCGGGCCGGGGGCTGCAGAGGCTCCCCCGCCACCAGGGCGGCGCCGGCCGCCAGGCCCAGGAGGGCAAAGAGCAGGATCAGCATACGGAGGGCATAAGATGCCAGCATGTTCTTCACGTCCTCACGCCTGAGGTTGGGCATTCTCTCCCGGCCGGGCAGCCGCCGGGCGGTCTCCTTAAGAGCGTTTCACCATGGCGGCGCCCCGTTTCAGATGGTCCAGCGCCTGCATGACCCAGGGATCCTGTTCCAGGGAAGGGGGAGCACTGGCCGGTTCCCCGGGGGCAGGCTTTTTCCCCTCCACATCCGGGACCAGGCCGTGGCCGGTGATTTTGCGCCCTTTGGGGGTGTAGGCGGCGGCCACCGTCATGATCACCGCGGCGCCATCCTTGAGGGGGAAGGCCTGGGTGATGCCGCACAGCCCGAAGGTCTTGTCCCCCAGGAGGGTGGCCAGCCCATGGTCCTGCAGGGCGCCGCTGACAATCTCCGCCCCCCGGGCGGTGCCCTGATCCACCAGCACCACGGTGGGGGGCAGGGTCTTAAACACCAGGTCCTGCTCCCTGCCCCGATAGACCTGGGACTCGCCGCCCTTGCGGCCCCGGGTGGAGACCACCTCCCGGTTGCCCACCAGGAGGGAGGCGGTGCGCACCGCCTGCTCCAGGGACCCCCGGGCGTTGTTGCGCAGATCCACAATGAGCCCCTTCAGGCCCGGGTGCTGCCGCCGCAGGTCCCGCAGGAGGCCGGCCAGGGCGGCGGGGGTGTCATCCTGGAAATAGGGGATGCGGAGGTAGGCATAGTCGCCTTTCAGCATCTGGAGGGTCAGCCGCGGCGGGGGGAGCGGCTCCAGGGTGAGGGTCACCTCCAGAGGTTTGGGCAGGCCGTTGCGCACCACCTGCACCCGGATGACGGTCCCGGGGGGGCCCTGGAAGCGGCGCATGCCCTCCTGGGTGGTGAGATTGCGCACCAGCTGGCCGTTGATCTTCAGGATGAGATCCCCGGGCTTGAGGCCCGCCCGGGCGGCGGGGCCGTGGTCCAGCACTGACACGGCGGTGAGCAGGTGGTCCTTGTAGATGAGCTCCAGCCCGGCCTCCGCCGGGGCGCTGCGCCCGCCCCGCTGGAATTCCCGGTATTCCTCCGGGGTGAGGTAGGAGGAATCGGGGTCCAGGGCGTTCATCATGCCCCTGAGCGCCCCCTGCATCAGCTCGCCTTCGTCCTTGGGCTGCACGTATTTCTGCCCGATTTCGTAAAAGGCTTCCGAGGCCAGCCTCAGGGCCTCATAGCTGTCCTGGCCGGAGGTGGCCGGTGCCGAGGGCGGCCCGGCGGCAGGCAGGGCCAGACAGAGCCCCGCCAACAGGAGCAGGGAAAGGAAGCGGCGACGCCAAAAGCTGGCCAGACCTGCTGGTTTCACGGATGGGCCTGCCTCATGAAAGGTAGTGGGTGCGGGCCGCTCGGACCCGCTGCCGGCGGCCGGCTACACCCGGATACCGCCGGGTGTTCACCTGATGACCGATCAGACTCCGGGGAGTCGGCCACCTTAGTGTCCCTCCCCGAGTCTTTCCCTCCATTTTAACCCGGGGGTCCGCCCCGAAGCCCGCCTCCCCGGCCCGGCGGCGGGGTCTGCCGGCGGCGGCCGTGGAGGTCAGGAAAAGGGGCGCCCCGGTCTTCGCTGCATGACCCGCTGCGCCGCCCGGACAATGTCCCCGGGTGTGAGGCCGTAGTGCTGAAGCAGCTCCTCGGGCCTCCCGGACTGGCCGAAGACGTCCTTCACCCCCAGGCGCTCCACGGGGACGGGATACATGTCTGTCACCACCTCGCTGACGGCGCTCCCCAGGCCGCCGGTGACCAGGTGTTCCTCCACCGTCACCAGGGCGCCGGTGCGGCGGGCCGAGTCCACCACCAGCTCCCAGTCCAGGGGCTTGAGGCAGGAGAGGTTGAGGACCCGGGCGGAGATACCCTGCGCCTCCAGCTGCCGGGCCGCCTCCAGGCAGTGGTGCACCATGAGCCCGATGCCCGCCAGGGTGACATCCGTGCCCTCCCTCACAATTGTGCCCTGCCCCAGGTGGAACTGATGATCCGGGGGGTGGAGCACCGGGAAGGGCAGCCGGGAGGTGCGGATATAGACCGGGCCGTCATAGGCGGCGGCCCAGCGCACCATGGCCCGGGTCTCGGGCCCGTCCGCCGGCACCAGGACCACCATGTTGGGAAGCACCCGCATGAGGGCCAGGTCCTCCAGGGCCTGGTGGGAGCCCCCGTCCTCGCCCACCGTCAGGCCCCCGTGGCTGGCCACAATCTTGACGTTCAGGTGGCCGTAGGCGATGGTCTGGCGGATCTGCTCCCAGGCCCGGCCGGCGGCGAAGATGGCGAAGGTGCTGGCGAAGGGGATCTTGCCCCCCACGGCCAGGCCGGCGGCGGTGCCCATGAGGTCCTGCTCAGCGATGCCCACATTGAAGAAGCGTTCCGGGTAGAGTCTGGCAAAGCGGCTGGTCTGGGTGGAGCCGGAGAGATCGGCATCCAGGACCACGATGTCCGGATTTTCCCCGCCCAGCTCCGCCAGGGTCTTGCCGTATTCCACCCGGGTGCTTTCCTTCGGCACGCCGGCGGTCTGGGCGTCTCTGTTTGCCTTACCAGCCATCAACCGCCCGTCAGCTCCTTCATCGCCTGCTCGTACTCCTCGGTGGTGGGGGCCACCCCGTGGAATTTCACCTGGTCCTCAAAGATGGAGACGCCCTTGCCCTTGACGGTGTGGGCGATGAGGATGCCCGGCGTCCCGGCGTCGTGCTCCAGCTCCCTCAGGCCCGCCAGGATGGCAGCGGGATCGTGGCCGTCCACCTCCACCACCTGCCAGCCGAAGGCCCGCCATTTCTCCGCCAGGGGCTCCAGGCGCATGACCTCCCGGGTGCGGCCGTCGATCTGCAGGCGGTTGCGGTCCAAAAGCGCCGTGAGGTGCCCCAGGCGGTAGTGGGCCGCAGTCATGGCCGCCTCCCAGATCTGGCCTTCCTGCACCTCGCCGTCCCCTAAAAGGACATAGACGCGCTGGCCGGTGCCGTTGAGGCGGGCCGCCAGGGCCAGGCCGTTGGCCACCGACAGCCCCTGCCCCAGGGAGCCGGTGGGCACCTCCACCCCGGCCAGCCAGCCGGAGTCGGGGTGGCCCTGCAGGGGGCTCCCGAAGCGCCTCAGGCTGAGCAGCTCCTCCGGCGGGAAATGCCCCAGCCGGGCCAGGACCGCATACAGGGCCGGGGCGGCATGCCCCTTGGAGAGCACAAAGTAGTCCCGGGGCTCTCGGCCGTTGCCGTGGCGCAGGTGGGCGAAAAACAGGGTCACCAGCAGGTCCGTGGCGGACAGCGACCCCCCCACATGGCCGGAACCGGCCCGGTAAATCATCTCCACGATGTCCCGGCGCACTTGGCGGGAGAGCCCCCGCAGTCGCTCCGGGTCGGCGATCAACTCCATCGATAAGGCACCGGCGGTGATGAGTGCTTCAGGCGGGCTGCCAGGAAAATCGCCACCCCTTCTTTTAACTTGGTATCATAAGCCGGGGTGCACTGCAAGGGCGACAATAAGGGCGGATGATTTTCCTTTCTGCCCCCTTCCGGATTTCCTTTGTCCCCTGGCTTTGGCCGGGGTATATAATGAAACGGTGGCCGAATGGGGGGGAGGGCCGGTGGGGCCTGCACTCCCGCCCTCCCCTCGGGCTCACCTCCTCCCGATCCAGGGGGCGGAAGGCTTGGGAGAGAACAGGCCGGAAAGGACCGTGCCCGGCCGCAGGAAACCGTTAAATTCTTCACCAATAATGCCCATGGCTGCAGGGGACGGGTCTTGCAGCAGGCCCCGGAGCCGGAAGAGCGGCCCGGCGGCGGCAGGCCTGCCCCAGAGGTGATACCATGGCCATCACCAGGGACGAAGTGCTGCACGTGGCCTCCCTGGCCCGACTCGCCCTGGCGCCGGAGGAGGTGGAGCTCTTCACCCGCCAGCTGGGTGACATTCTCGCTTACGTCAACCAGCTGGCCGCGGTGGACACCACCGGGGTGGCGCCCATGACCCATGTGCTTCCCGAGCCCGAGGCCTTCCGGGAGGATGTGGTCACAGAGAGCCTGCCCCGGGAGGAGGCCCTGGCCAACGCCCCGGCGGCGGAGGAGGGCGCCTTTGTGGTGCCCCGGGTGATCTGAACCCCGCAGGCGGCATGGTTGAAGAGCGCCTCCGTGCTTTTCGGCGACCCGGCAAGAGAACGTAAGGGATAAAGACGGTTTTGGCTGCCATGACCGACGAACTGTGCCGCCTCAGCCTCACCGAGCTGAGCCGGCGGCTTCAGGCCGGCGAGGTCTCCCCGGTGGAGGTGACCGAGGCCTTTTTGGCCCGCATCGACCGGGTGGACCCGCATATCCGGGCCTACCTCACGGTGGACGCCGAAGGGGCCCGGGAGCAGGCCAGGGCCGCCCAGGCCCGGCTGGCCAAGGGGGAGGCGGGCCCCCTCACCGGCATCCCCTTGGCCCTCAAGGACCTCCTGGCCACCCGGGGCCTGCGCACCACCTGCGCCTCCAGGATGCTGGCCACCTTCGTGCCGCCCTATGACGCCACCGTGGTGGCCCGCCTGAGGGAGGCGGGGGCGGTGTTTCTCGGCAAGGTGAACCTGGATGAGTTCGCCATGGGCTCCTCCACGGAGACCTCGGCCTTCGGCCCCACCCACAACCCCTGGAACCGGGACTGCACCCCCGGGGGCTCCAGCGGCGGCTCCGCCGCGGCGGTGGCGGCGGACCTGTGCACCGCCTCCCTGGGGTCGGACACCGGCGGCTCCATCCGCCAGCCCGCCTCCCACTGCGGCGTGGTGGGGCTCAAGCCCACCTACGGCCGGGTCTCCCGCTTCGGCCTCATCGCCTACGCCTCCTCCCTGGACCAGATCGGCCCCATCACCAAGGAGGTGCGGGATGCCGCCGTCCTCCTCACCGCCATCGCCGGCCACGACCCCCGGGATTCCACCTCCATGCGGGCGCCGGTGCCGGATTACACTGCGGGCCTGGGGCGGGAGATCACCGGCCTCACCGTGGGCGTCCCCCGGGAGTATCTGGGGGAGGGGGTGGATCCGGCGGTGAAGGAGGCGGTGGCCCGGGCGCTTGCCACCCTGGAGGGTCTGGGGGCGAGGCTTATCGAGGTGAGCCTGCCCCATACGGCCTACGCCGTGGCCGCCTACTACCTCATCGCCACCGCCGAGGCCTCCTCCAATCTGGCCCGCTATGACGGGGTGAAGTATGGCCTCCGGGCGGCGGGGAAAAACCTGCTGGACACTTATCTGGAAACGCGCACCCAGGGATTCGGGCCGGAGGTGCGGCGCCGCATCATGCTGGGCACCTATGCCCTGTCCGCCGGCTACTATGAGGCCTACTACCGCAAGGCCTCCCAGGTGCGGGCCCTCATCCGACGGGATTTTGACGCCGCCTTCGCCGCCTGCCGGGTGCTGGCCGGGCCGGTGGCCCCTACCCCGGCCTTCCGCCTGGGGGAGAAGCTGGCCGACCCCCTCACCATGTATCTCTCGGACATCTTCACCATCCCGGTGAATCTGGCGGGGCTGCCGGCCATCTCGGTGCCCTGCGGGATAAGCACGGAGGGCCTCCCCATCGGCCTGCAGCTGATGGGCCCGCCCCTGGGGGAGGAGGCGGTGCTCCAGACGGCCTACGCCTTTGAGCAGGCCACGGAGTTTCATCGGCGCAAGCCGC
>CALEAV010000018.1 GCA_937943575.1 uncultured bacterium
CCATCTCCTCCAGGGAGGCGGAGGTCTCCTGCAGGGAGGCGGCCTGCTCGCTGGCGCCCTGGGCCAGGGACTGGCTGGCCCCCGCCACCTGGGCCGCGGCCGCGGCCACCTGCTCGGAGCCCTCCTTCAGGGCGTTCACCACCCGGGTGAGGGTGCGGGTGAGGGTGCGGGTGAGGAGGAAGCCCAGCAGCGCCGCCAGCAGCAGCCCGGCAACCACGGCGGCGAGACTGATGCCCTTGAGGGAGGCGGCCTTGCTCATCGACTGCTGCACTTCCTGGGCGGCGTTCCGGGTGCCGGCCTCCACCAGCTTGTCCAGGATCTGGCCGGCGGCGCGCTGTTTCTCCATCACCGGCCCCAGAAGCTGCTCCTCCAGACGGATGAAGGCCTCATGAGCTTCCTGGGCCACCTTGAGGAGGGCCTCGAAGTGGCTGAAGGTCTCCTGCATGGCGGGGACCAGCTGGCGCTCATAGACCGCCTGGGCCTCGGCCCGCTGGCCGGCCGCCATGAGCTCCTTGATGCGCTTCACCGCCTGGTGGAACTGGCGGTGCGGCTCGGCGATGGCGGCCAGCTCCTGCTTGAGGGCGGGGTTGTCGGTGGTGAAGGTGGGCAGCCACTTGCCCAGGTTGCAGGTGGTGTGGTCCTCCCCGCCGGCGAAGGTGCCCTGCTGGGTGAAGATGAGCTGCAGGACTCTCTGCACCAGAAGGTAGTGGTCCTTGGTGAAGCCTTCCAGCCGCCGGCTCAGCTCCGCAGGATCGGCGATGCCCGTCCCGTCCACCTTGCGGGCCAGCTCCAGGGCCTTGGTGTTCTCCTGGCGCCAGGCCTCCCAGGCCGGGGCCAGCTGCCGCCAGAGCTCCGCCTCCTCCGGGGTCTTGGGGAGGCCGTCATAGGTCTTCCAGGCCTTGCCGTAGCGCTCCCGGCTGGCGTCGATGTTGCGGTACTGGCGCTGGCGGACGGCCGCCTCCAGGCCGGGGATGGCCAGGGTGCGCAGCGACCCCCGGATGCTTTCGGCCTCGGCCCGGAGCACGAGGAGGGTTTCCGCCTTGGGGAGGGCGATTTCGCCCAGGCTCTGGACCTGGACGGCCCCCCGGCCGGCGGCATAGTAGCCCACCCCCCCCACGGCCAGGACCAGAAGCCCCATGACCGCGAAGGCCAGATGCAGTTTGGTGCCAAGCTTCAGGTTCTTCCACATGGGTCACCTCGGATGGTTTTATTTCCACAGCTCTCACGGGCTGCCGTCGACCTCCTTGGGGGGGCGGGCCTGCAAGGTTTCTCCCCCCTGGCACATCAGGCACCCGGCGCGGCGGGCTTAAGGGACCAAGCCCCGTGCGGCCCTGGCTCATGTTGGCCCTGCCGTCCCGCTTTCGATGCGGCCCCCTGTGAATGGCGCCCCAGTCCGGGCGGCCACCTGAGCTCCCGTTGGCCCTGCGGTCCCGGTTTGGGTGCGGCCCTAAAGCCCGGGGGCGGGGCGGTCCCGCATGTCCCCCTCCTGCAGGCGCATGCTGGCGATGGCGGCCAGTTCCTTCACGATGGCCCTAAGCTGCTCAGACTGGGCCGAGAGCTCTTCCGCTGCTGCGGCGCTCTCCTCGGCGCTGGCCGCGGTCTCCTGGGTCACCCGGTTCATGTCCGCCACCGCCCGGGTGATCTGCTCCACCCCCTGGGCCTGCTCTCCGCTGGCGGCGGCGATCTCCGCCACCAGGTTCTTCACCTTGCCGGCCCGGCCGGCCACCTGGGAGAAGACCTCCTGGGTCTGGTCCATGAGCTGGGCCCCCTGCTGCACCTGGCGCACGGTGCCCTCGATGAGGCCGGCGGTGTTTTTGGCCGCCTCCGCCGCCCGGATGGCCAGGGCCCGCACCTCATCGGCCACCACCGCAAAGCCGGCCCCCGCCTCCCCGGCCCGGGCCGCCTCCACCGCGGCATTGAGGGCCAGAAGGTTGGTCTGGAAGGCGATCTCATCGATGGTCTTGATGATCTTGGCCGTCTGCTGTCCGGCGGCGGTGACCTCCTGCATGCAGGCGGCCAGCTCCTGGACGGCCCGGTGGGCCTCCTCCACCACCCGGGTGGTCTCCGCCACCAGGGCGTCGGCCTCCCGGGCGTGGTCGGCGTTGCCCCGGGTCATGGCGGCCATCTCCTCCAGGGAGGCGGAGGTCTCCTCCAAGGAGGCGGCCTGGGAGCTGGCCCCCTGGGCCAGGCTCTGGGCCGTCTGGGAGACCTGGGCGGCGCCGCTCTGCACCTCCTGGGAGATCTGGGTGATGTCCTGCATCACCCCCAGAAGCCGGCCCAACCGCCGCAGGGGCACAATGAGCCAGGCCAACAAAAGGAGGATGACCGGCACGATGATGACGAGCAGGCGGTTGCGCTGTTGGGCCACCTGTTCGGCCACATCATTCACGTAGATGCCGGTGCCCACGATCCAGCCCCAGGGCTGGAAGGCCTTGACATAGGAGAGCTTGGGGACGATGCGGGTGGCGTCGTCCTTCCACTGCCACATGTAGGCCACCGTGCCCTCCCCCTTGCTCCGGCAGACCTCCACCATCTCCAGAAAGAGGGCCTTCCCCTGGGGGTCCTTGAAGGTGCTCAGGTCCTTGCCCTCCAGGTCGGCCCGGAAAGGATGCATCACCATGCGGGGGGCAAAATCGTTGATCCAGAAATAGTCTTTGCCCTCCGGGCCGTAGCGCATGCTGCCCAGGCGCTTTTTGGCCCGGAGCTGGGCCTCCTCCCGGCTGAATTCGCCCTTCTGGGCCCGGGCCTCATATTCGTGGAGCAGGGCCACCGCCGAATCCACCATGTTCTTGATCTGGACTTCCTTTTCCGTGAAGACCATCTCCCGCATGGCCGGCAGGAGCAGAAGAAAGATGAGGGCCAGAAAAGCGCCGATGACAAAAGCAAACTGAAGCAGAATCCGCTCCCGCAAGGTGAACTGCAGCCTGAACCGCTTCACGCCGGTCATCCTCCTTTTCCATCCCGGGAAGGCCTCCGGGCCTTATGGTCCCCCTTCACCGGAGTAGTGTGTCGTTCAGAACGCGGATTATTCCGCCGCTTGAGAAGCGGCATCTCCCCCCGGGCCTGACCGCGAAATGGTCCCGGTCAGACCCCGGGTCATTCCGTCTCTGGTTTACCGCGCCCTCCCCCCGGAGGGCGTCGGCTGTGGACCCCCGGTAGCTTTTCCCGGTAGGCCGTGAATGAGTGCGCTGTCGACCATCCGCCTCCGGAGGTTTTCTCCGGTGGCCTTGCTTTCCTCCATCCCAATCCTGGGGCTGAGGGCCTCCGGGGCCTGTCTCCCGGTGGCCTTTGCTGGCTGTGCTTCCCCCAATCCAGATCCTCTGGCCCGGGGCCTTTGGGGCCGGTTCCCCCGTGGGGCCCTCTCTGCCGGCCGAACGGGCCTCGGACAGTGAGGCGAGCCGCCGGATCGGGCTGTTTCCCGGTGGGGGGCTCTTCGCCGATTGAAACTTCCCTCTCCCTCCGTCGGCGGAAACCCCCCTCCCCCTCCGCTGGCTCGGTCCTCCGGCCCTTCTGCCGTCAGCCTCCCGGGCCTTCGGCTCTTCTGAACCGGCCCCGGGCCGGGGCTGGCGGCGGCCGGTGGGTTCACCCCGCCAGGGAGAAGACTCCCCCCACATCCAGGATGAGGCCCACCCGGCCGTCTCCCAGGATGGTGCCGCCGGCCAGTCCGGGGCGGTTCTGCAGCAGCTGCCCCAGGGATTTGATGACCACTTCCTGCTTCCCCAGGATTTCATCCACGAGAAAGGCCCGGCAGTCGCCTTCGTGCTCCACCACCAGGATGAGGGCCTCCCAGGGGTCGGGCTCCGGCCCGGTGTGTCCCAACAGGCGGTGCAGGCGCGCCAGGGGCAGGAGCATCTGGCGCACCCGGATGAGCTCGCCCTTGCCCTCCACGGTGAAGTAGTCCTCCCGGGCGGGCCGCAGGCTCTCCCGCACCGCCACCGTGGGGAGGATGTAGCGTTCGCTGCCCACCCGCACCACCAGGCCGTCGATGATGGCCAGGGTGAGGGGCAGGCGCAGGGAGAAGCGGGTGCCCTCCCCGGGGCGGGAGTGGATGTCGATCTTGCCCCGGAGGCGGTCCACTGTCTGCTTCACCACGTCCATGCCCACCCCCCGGCCGGAGACCTCCGTCACCTGGGCGGCGGTGCTGAAACCGGGCTCAAAGATGAGGTGGTCGATCTGGGCCGGGGAGAGCTCGCCCGGCCCCACCAGGCCCCGCTCCCGGGCCTTGGCCAGGATGGCCGCCCGGTTGAGCCCCCGGCCGTCGTCCTCGATGTCCAGGATGACGCTGCCGCCCTTGTGGTAGGCCCGGAGCACCAGGCGCCCTTCCGGCGGCTTGCCCTGGGCCCGGCGCTCCTCCGGGGTCTCCAGGCCGTGGTCCACGGCGTTCCGGACCAGATGCACCAGGGGGTCGTAGATGGCCTCCACCATGTTGCGGTCGATCTCCGTGTCCTCGCCTTCCAGGTGCAGGCTGACGAGCTTGCCGGTCTTGTGGGCCAGATCCCGGACCAGGCGGGTCATGCGCCTGAGGGTGGCGCCGATGGGGATCATGCGCAGAGACATGGAGATCTTCTGGAGCTCGGTGGTGATGCGGGACATCTGCCCCAGGTCCCGGACCAGCTTCTGGTCGGCGGCGGCCAGCACCGCGGGATTCTGCCGGATCTGGCTCTGGACGATGACCAGCTCGCCCATGAGGTCCACCAGGGTGTCCAGCTTGGCCAGGTCCACCTTGATGGCCGCCGGGGCCGCCGCCTCGGCCTTGGCCTCCGAGAGCTGCTGGACCAGGGCCTGGGCCACCTTCCGGGGGGGAACCGTGCCCTGGTCCACCAGGATCTCCCCCAGGGGCCGGCCGGGTTCCGCCTGCCGCTGGCGCTCCAGGGCGCTTTGGAGCTCTTCGGGGCCCAGATCGCCCTCCCGCACCAGAATCTCCCCCAGGCGGGGGGTGGGGGAGGAGCTCTCGCTCAAGGCGGCAATACGCTCCGTCAGGGGTGAGAGGTCAAAGCTCTTCAGGGGCCGGGAGACGGCCAGGGCCTCCTGCAGGTCCGCCAGCATCTCCCGGAGGAGGTCCACCCCAAAGAGGATGGCGTCCACCAGCTCCGGGGTCACCGGCTGGGTGCCGCTGCGCACCCG
>CALEAV010000019.1 GCA_937943575.1 uncultured bacterium
AGATGACTCTCTGTCCCCGTTGTCAGATGCCGAATCCCGAAGGCCACGGGGTCTGTCAGACCTGCGGCGCCTCCCTGAGCGGCGCCGGGCCGGAAACTGAGGCCCCCCTGGCGGCCCGCGCCGCGGTTCGGTCCCGCCTCCTCCCTTTGGCGGGGGTGGCGGCGGGCCTCGCCGTGCTGGTCTGGCTGGCGTATTCCCAGGGCTACCTGTCCTTTTTTGCCCCGCCTCCGCCTCCTTCGGCGCCGCCCGCCCCGCCAGCCGGGCCCAGCGCCCCGGCGGCGCCCGCACCTTCCCTCCCGGAACAGGTGCAGGCCCTCTTTAATACCCTCAGGGAGGCCCAGCTCAAAAAGGACCTCACCCTGTTTCTGAGCTGCTATTCCCCTTCCTTCCCGGGCCTGGCGGAGAAACGCCAGCAGACCCAGAAGGCCTGGGAGGACTACACCTTCACCAACATGTTTTATTTCCTGGATGAAGTGACGCCCCAGGGACCCGACCAGGCCAAAGTGCGGGTCACCTGGGAACTGCAGGCCCAGCCCCGGGGCGAGGGGGAGACCCTCACCGCCACCCAGGTCTTTCAGGTGGAGCTCAGGCGGGAGGGGGGCGCCTGGAAGATCGCCGGCCTCCGGGAAATGCCCGCTTTGTAGCGGGCGGAGGGTCTGCATCGCCCCTGCCGGCCTCCCCGGTGAGGTTCGCCTCCCCCTTCTGCGGCCCATGGGCCTCAGGTCCCGCCGGCGGACAACCGGAGCCGCCGACAAAGGCGCGGTGGGAGGGTCAGGGCGGCACTCCCTTGCCCAGGACTCCCCCTGCCACAAACGGAGCGCCGAAAAAGAGCAGGGAGCCAGGAAGCCAATATGATCATCGTTTTCCGGCCTGGCATCCCGGTCTTCCGGCTGCTCAGGCGGCAGGGACCGGCCCGGGAAGGGGCCTGCAGGGGCCCTGCTTTTTGCCCGGGCTCACCGGGGCTTCCGGAAAAAACGCTGTAAGCACATGGCCGGCGAGCCATGCGGCGATCGCCGGGGCTCCGGGACCGGCGCCGCATCCATAGGGAGTGAAGGAAGGGCCCCTGCCTTTTGGACCCTGTCCGGCCCCCCACCCCTTTTGTCTCGGCCTCTCCCCACCGCCCCTGACGGATTTTCCCCTTCCGGTCTGTCGTTTTTTCCAACAAAACAATTTTAAATGAATCCAATAGGTTAAGCCGATTGAGGCATTTATGTCGGCTAATCCGACACTTCCCGGAGGGGGAGGGAGCGAGGTCGTATAAAAATAGAAGGAAAAACAAATACTTATTTATCAGGAAGGGTTGGCACAGGCCTTGCCTTACAGGTGGACAGCCCCGGCAAGCCCACCGGCTGCCGGCGGCCGCTGCTCACCTTCGTATCGGGGGCCCGGATGATGGACAGGCTGACCACTGGGGAGCTGATCCCCGCCACCGCCTTGCCGGCGCGCCTGTTGGCGCATTTCAGTGTCCCTCCCTCCGTCTGCTACCAATGCAGGAAATGCTCGGCCGGCTGTCCGCTGACCTTCGCCATGGACCTCCTGCCGGATACGGTCATCCGGCTGGCCTTGCTGGGCCAGGAGGAGACCCTGCTCCGCTGCCGGACGATTTGGGTGTGCGCCTCCTGCGTCACCTGCACCACCCGTTGCCCCAACGGCATTGACATCGCCGGGGTGATGGACTGGCTGAAAGAAGAGGCCCTGCGCCGGGGGGTGGAGGGGCCCCAGCCCGAGGTGGCCACCTTCCACCGCTACTTCCTGGACAGCATCCGCAAAGGCGGCGGCCGCCTGTCGGAGACCGCCCTGATGCAGCGCTACACCCTGTTTCAGCTGCGACGGCGCCCCAATCTCAAGGAGCTGCTGCGCCAGCTCAAGCTGGGCTGGGAACTCTTCCGGCGGCGGCGCCTGCGCCTCTTTGGGCCCCCGGCCCTCAAGGGGCGCCAGGAGATCCGGGCCATCTTTCAGAAAGCGGGGGCATGAGAAACCATGCAAGTGAGCTACTATCCCGGCTGTTCCCTGGAGGGCACCGCAGCCGATTACGCCGCCTCCATCGCGGCGGTGGCCCCCCTGGTGGGGGTGGAGCTGGTGGAGCTGGAGGACTGGAACTGCTGCGGCGCCAGCGCCGCCCACAGCATCAACCACGAGCTGGCGGTGGCCCTGCCGGGGCGCAACCTGGCCCTGGCCCGGCAGCGGGGGCTGGATGTGGTGGTCCCCTGCGCCCTGTGCTTCAACCGCCTCAAGGCCGCCGAGAAGGAAGAAGCGCAGGGCGGGCGGGAGGCCGCCCGGAGGGTGAAGATCTGGGACCTGCTGGACTTCCTCACCCAGGAGACCTTCCTCACCCAGGTCTCCCGGCGGCTGGCCAAGCCCCTGACGGGCCTGAAGGCGGTGGCCTTTTACGGCTGCCTCTCGGCCCGGCCCCCCCAGATCACCGACAAGCAGGACTGGGAAAACCCCACCGCCATGGACCGGCTGCTGGAGGCCCTGGGCGCCGAGGCCCTGGACTGGTCCTACAAGACGGACTGCTGCGGCGCCGGGTTGGCGGTGGCCCGGCCGGACATCATCGACACTCTGGTGGGCCGCCTCTACGAGCGGGCCCTGGCCGCCGGGGCCGAGTGTTTTGTGGTCTCCTGCCAGATGTGCCAGGCCAACCTGGACCTGACCCAGAGCCGCATCTCGGAGAAGGCCGGCAAGCGCTACTATCTGCCGGTCCTCTATTTCACGGAGCTTCTGGGGCTGGCGCTGGGGCACCCGGAGGCGGCGGGCTGGCTTGCCCGCCACCTGGTGGACCCCCGGCCGTTGCTCACGGCCAAGGGGCTGTGGTGATGGCCTTTCACCTTCGCACACGGACGGGAAGCGTATGACTGCCTCCAACGGAAAAGTGGGCGCCATCGCCGTGGTGGGCGGCGGCATCGCCGGCATGCAGGCGGCCCTGGACGCCGCCAACGCCGGCTACAAGGTGTATCTGGTGGAGCGGGACATCTCCATCGGCGGGGTCATGGCCCAGCTGGACAAGACCTTCCCCACCAACGACTGCTCCACCTGCCTCATCTCCCCCAAACTCATCGAGGTGGCCCGGCATCCGGACATCGAGATCATCACCCAGGCCCAGGTGGCGGGCATCGAGGGCGAGGCGGGGAACTTCCGGCTGACCCTGAATCTGGAGCCCCGCTACATCGACCGGGCCAAGTGCAACGCCTGCGGGGCCTGCGCCGAGGCCTGCCCGGTGAGCCTGCCCAGCACCTTTGACGAAGGCCTGGGCACCCGGCCGGCGGCCTATCGCCATTTCCCCCAGGCCATCCCCGCCACCTACGCCATCAAAAAGCTGGACCGGGCCCCCTGTGTCCGGGCCTGTCCCGCCAACCTGAGCGCCCAGGGCTATGTCCAGCTTATCAAGGTGGGGAAATATGCCGAGGCCCTGGCCCTCATCATGGACCGGCTGCCCCTGCCCGGCACCATCGGCCGCATCTGCCCCCACCCCTGCGAAGACCAGTGCCGCCGGGGCGAGCTGGACGAGCCCGTGGCCATCTGTGCCCTGAAGCGCTTTGCCGCCGACCTGGCGGACTGGCAGAGCCTGCCGGTGCCGGAGATCACCCCCCGGCCGGAGAGGGTGGCGGTGGTGGGCTCCGGGCCCTCGGGCTTAAGCTGCGCCTATCACCTGGCCCGCCGGGGCTATAAGGTAACGGTCTTTGAGGCCCAAAGCGAGATCGGCGGCTGGCTGCGCTACGGCATCCCCGAATACCGCCTGCCCCGGGAGGTGCTGGACCGGGAGGTGGACTACATCCGCCGCCTGGGGGTGGAATTCAGGGTCAACACCCCCATCGGCCCGGGCCTGACGGTGAATGACCTCCTCACCCGGGAGGGCTTTCAGGCCGTCTACCTGGGGGTGGGGGCCCAGGATTCCCTGCGCCTGCCGGTCCCCGGGGCCGAAGCTCAGGGGGTGCTGTGGGGGGTGGAGTATCTCAAGGAGTCCGCCGCCGGCCGGCCCCAGGACTTCCGGGGCCGCCGGGTGACGGTCATCGGCGGGGGCAACGTGGCCATGGACGTGGCCCGCACCGCCCGCCGTCAGGGCGGCCAGGTCACCATTATCTGCCTGGAGACCAGAGACGAGATGCCCGCCTCGCCCTGGGAGGTGGCCGAAGCGGAGCAGGAGGGCATCAGGATCCTGCACCGCTTAGGCGTCAAGGAGATTGTGGCCCCCCAGGGCCGGGTCAGCGGCCTGGTGCTCAAGGCGGTGGAGCGGGTCTTCGATGAGCAGGGCCGCTTCGCCCCCACCTACCGGGAGGAGGAGACCACCCGCCGGGAGACCGACGTGGTCATCCTGGCCATCGGCCAGAAGACCAACCTGAGCTTCCTCACCGAGGCGGACGGCATCCGGCTCACCCCCCGGGGCCTCATCGAGGCGGACCCGGAGACCCTGGCCACCAGCCGGGCAGGGGTCTTCGCCGGCGGCGATGTCACCACCGGCCCTTTCATCGCCATCGCCGCGGTGGCCGCCGGCCGGGAGGCGGCGGAGTCCATTGACCGCTACCTCTCCGGCCGGGACCTGAGGGAAGACCGGGAGTTTCCCTTGCGGCCCCTCCCCAAGGGCGAAGGCAACTGGGCCCCCCTGCCGCCCAAATCGGCCCGCAAACCCCGGGCCCGCATGCCGGAGCTGCCCCTGGCCGAGTGGACCAAAGGCTTTACGGAAATCAACCTGGGCTTCAGCGAGGAGCAGGCCAGAAGCGAGGCGGAGCGCTGCATCAACTGCGGCGTGTGCTCCGAGTGTCTCCAGTGCGTGGCCGCCTGCCAGGCCGGGGCCATTGACCACCGCATGCAGCCCGCCCACCGGGAGCTGGAAGTGGGGGCCCTCATCCTGGCCCCGGGCTTCCGGCCCTTCGAAGCGGACCAGAAGGCGGAATACGGCTTCGGCCGCTACCCCAACGTGGTCACCTCCCTGCAGTTTGAGCGCCTGCTCTCCGCCACCGGCCCCACCGGCGGGCATGTGGTGCGGCCCAGCGACCACCAGGCCCCCCGCAAAGTGGCCTGGATCCAGTGCGTGGGCTCCCGGGACGCCTCCCTGGGCCGGGAATATTGCTCATATGTGTGCTGCATGTATGCCACCAAGCAGGCCATCATCGCCAAGGAGCACGATCCCAACATCGAGCCCACCATCTTCTATATCGACATGCGGGCCCAGGGAAAGGGCTTTGACCGCTATTACGAGCGGGCCAGAGCCTCCCACGGGGTGCGCTATGTCCGGAGCATGATCTCCCGGGTGGCCCAGGACCCCACCACCCGCAACCTGGAGCTCACCTACGTGAGCGAAGACAATCAGGTAGTCACCGAGACCTTCGACCTGGTGGTCCTGTCCGTGGGCCTCAATCCCCACCCGGCAGCCCGGGAGCTGGCCGCCACCCTCGGAATCGACACCGACCGCTACGGTTACGCCATAAGCCCGCCCCTGCAGATGATTTCCACCACCCGGGAGGGCATCTACACCTGCGGCGTCTTCCAGGCTCCCAAGGACATCCCCGAGACCGTGGGCCAGGCCTCCGCCGCCGCCGGCGCCGCCGCGGCGCTTCTGGCCGACGCCCGGGGCACCCTGGTCACCAAGGAGGAATATCCCCCCGAGCGGGACATCCTGGCCGAGGAGCCCCGCATCGGCGTCTTCGTCTGCCACTGCGGCATCAACATCGCCGGGGTGGTGGATGTGGCGGCGGTGGCGGACTACGCCCGTACCCTGCCCCAGGTGGTCTATGCCGACCACTTCACCTTCACCTGCTCCACCGACTCTCTGGACCGCATGCGCCAGGTGATCGAGGAACAGGGCCTCAACCGGGTGGTGGTGGCCTCCTGCAGCCCCCGGACGCACGAGCCCCTGTTCCAGGAAAACCTGCGCAAGGCGGGCTTAAACAAATACCTCTTTGAGATGGCCAATATCCGGGACCAGGATTCCTGGGTGCACCAGGGCGAGCCCGCCCTGGCCACCGAGAAGGCCAAGGAGCTGGTGCGCATGTCCGTGGCCCGGGCGGCGCTCCTCAAACCCGTGGGCGACCTCCTCTTCCCGGTGACCCAGAAGGCCCTGGTGGTGGGCGGCGAGCTGGCGGCGCTGCAGGCCGCCCTCACCATCGCCGAGGCCGGCTACCCGGTGTATCTCACCGAGCCCGGGGAAAAATTGGGGGCCAGCCTGGCCCGGCGCCAGCACCAGACCCTGGAGGGCCACGCCATTCAGCCCTTCATCGCCGGGATGGTGAAAAAGGTGGAGGAGCACCCCCTCATCGAGTGGCTGCCCTTCACCCGCCTTCTGGACGTGAAGGGCCACATGGGCAGGTTCAAAAGCACCGCCGAAGCCGGCCGCTTCCGCCGGGAGCTGGAGTACGGGGCGGTGGTGGTGGCCACCGGGGCCCAGGAATACCGGCCCACGGAATACCTCTACGGCCAGCATGACCGGGTCCTCACCCAGCTGGAGCTGGAGGAGCTCCTGGCGGAAAACCCCCGGGCGCTGCCCGCCGGGGCGACGGTGGTGATGATCCAGTGCGTGGGCTCCCGGGAGCCGGAGCGCAACTACTGCAGCCGGATATGCTGCGGCGAGGCGGTGAAAAACGCCCTCCGGATCAAGGAGCTTGACCCCACGGCCCAGGTCTTTGTCCTCTATCGGGACATCCGCACCTACGGCCTGAAGGAGCTCTCCTACCGCCGGGCCCGGGAAGCGGGGGTGCAGTTTGTGCGCTTTGAGCCGGACCGCCGCCCCGAGGTCACCCCGGGGGGCCGGGGCCTGACGGTCACGGTCTTTGACCAGTCCCTGAAGCTGCCCCTGAAACTGGCGGCCGACTACCTGGTGCTCTCCGCAGGCCTGCGGCCGCACCCGGCCAGCGCCGAGGTGGCCCGGGTCTTCAAGCTGCCGGTGGACGCCGACGGCTTCCTCATGGAGGCGCACCTGAAGCTGAGGCCCCTGGATTTTGCCTCCGCCGGCATCTTCCTGTGCGGTCTGGCCCACGGCCCCAAGACCCTGGAGGAGAGCTTGGCCCAGGCCATGGGCGCTGCGGCCCGGGCCCTGGGGGTGCTCTCCCGGGCGGAGATGTATGTGGCCGGCGCGGTGGCCCAGGTGGACCCGTTAAAGTGCGTCGCCTGCCTCACCTGCATGCGCACCTGCCCCTTCGGGGTGCCGCAGATGGATGAGAGCGAGGGGGTGGTGCGCATCGACGCCGCCTCCTGCCAGGGCTGCGGCAACTGCGCCAGCGCCTGCCCCCGCAAGGCCATCGAAGTGAAACACCATCTGGACGAGCAGTTCATCGCCAAGATCCTGGCCGTGAGCGACACCTGGCCGGCGATGGGCGCCGAGGCGAGGTAGCCCCATGGAAGCCTCCAAAGTGATCTCCGCCGCTCCGGAAGCGGAATTTGTCCCCAAAATCCTGGCGTTAGTGTGCACCTACTGCACCTACACCGCCGCGGACATGGCCGGCTCGGCCCGCATGCAGTACCCGCCCACCGTGCGCATCGTCAAATATCTGTGCACCGGCCGCATCGACATCCTCCACATCCTCAAGGCCTTCGAGGCGGGGGCGGATGCGGTGATGGTGAGCGGCTGCGAAGCCGGGAGCTGCCACTTCCTGGAGGGGAACCTGCGGGCCCGGGAACGGGTGGAATATGCCAAAAAGCTCATTGCGGAAGTGGGCCTCGAACCCGAGCGCCTGGAGATGTTTGAGGTGGCGGCCTCCGACGCCCCCAAGTGGGTCCAGGTGGTGCGGGAGATGACGGAGAGGGTGGAAAAGTTGGGTCCCAGCCCGCTGCACCGGGTGGGCGCAAGCTTCGCCCAGGTGGAAGCGGCAGTTCAACGGGTGGTGGCACAATGATCATCGCAGAGCGCAAGCCTTTTAGAGAGATCCAGGACATGGTGGCCCCCTACGGCAACGTCCTCATCGCCGGCTGCGGCACCTGCGTGGCCGTCTGCCTGGCTGGGGGCGAAAAGGAAGTGGGGCTGTTGGCGGCCCAGCTGAAACTGGCCCGCAACCTGGCGGGGCAGACCGGCCGCCTGGGCGAGATCACCGTGGAGCGCCAGTGCGACCGGGAGTTCATCGAGCCCCTCAGGGAGGTGGCGACCGACTATGAGGCGGTCATCTCCACCGCCTGCGGCGCCGGGGTGCAGTTTCTGGCCGCCCTGCTCCAGGACAAGCCCGTCTTTCCGGCCCTCAACACCACCTTCATCGGGGTGAACGAGGCCGCCGGCCACTACACCGAGCGCTGCCGCTCCTGCCACCAGTGCTATCTGGGGATCACCGGGGGCATCTGCCCGGTGACCATGTGCACCAAGGGTCTGCTCAACGGCCCCTGCGGCGGCCCCATCGGGGGGAAGTGCGAAGTGGACCCGGCGCGGGACTGCGCCTGGTGTCAGATCTATGAGCGCCTGGAAAGCCAGGGGCGCCTTCAGCAGATCGAGGCCATTTTGCCGCTCCACCCCCACAGCCGCACCACCAGCCCGGGAACGGTGATTCACCCTGCCTATTTAAGGAGATACGCCGCCCATGAGTAAGCTTGAGGACGCCCTGAGCGCCGGGGGGTTTCCCCTGGTGGTGGAAGTGAAGCCGCCCAAAGGGGTGGAAGTGGCCAAGATGCTGGCCCCGGTGACGGGCCTGAACGGCCAGGTGACGGCCTTCGGGGTGCCGGACAACGAGCACGCCAAGATGCGCCTCTCCGCCCTGGCTGCCGCCCGGCTGGTGAAGGAGGCCGGGGGCGAGCCCTTGATGCTCCTCACCTGCCGGGATCGCAACCGCCTGGCCCTGGAGAGCGACCTCTTGGGCGCCGCCGCCCTGGGAGTGGAAAATATCCTGGTGCTGAGCGGCGATTACGTCCATCAGGGGGACCACCCGGACGCCAAGCCGGTCTATGACGCCGACTCGGTGCAGCTTTTGATGGTGGCCCGGGAGCTCATGGCCGGCCGGGACAGCGCCGGCCACGCCCTGAGCGGCGCGCCCCGGTTCTTCCTGGGGGCGGTGGTCATCCCCGAGGCCCAGCCCCTGGGGCCCCAGCGGCTGAAATTCCGGAAAAAACTGGAGGCCGGGGCTGATTTCTTTGTCACCGCACCGATCTTTGACCTGGAGAAATACCGGGCCTTCCGGAAAGAGGCGGTGCCCGAGGGGGTAAAGATCCTGGCCTGCCTCAAGGTGCCCTCCGCCGACGAGGTGGAAAAGGCCGCCCGGGGCGAGCTCCGGAAAGTGTATTCCCTGCCGCCGGCGGTGATTCAGGAACTCTCCGGGGGGGACCCCGAGGAGGTGCTGGCCAAGGGCGCGGCTGTGGCCGGGCGCCTGGCCAGGAAGCTCCGGGAGGAGAAGCTGGCCGACGGCATCTATCTCAAGGCCAAGGGCCGGCCGGATCTGGCGGCGGCATTCCTTAAGGCCGCCGGGTTCTGACAACCGGGTCCGACCCCCTTGGACCCCTGACCGGGGCGCTGGCCCGTCGGGACTGCGCCCGCAGATGATACGGATCGGATTATGAAAGCGCACGTTCAGCATCCGGTGGTGGTTTTGGGCGGCGGCATTGCCGGCCTCACCGCCGCCCTGGAGCTCAACCGGGCCGGAGTGCCGGTGGTCCTGGTGGAGAAGAGCCCCTTTTTCGGCGGGCGGGCGGCCAGCTTTGTCTGCAAGGCCACGGACAGTTGCCAGAAATGTGGCGCCTGCCGGGTGGAGCAGGCCCTGAGGGAGCTCTTCGAGACGCCGGAGATCCGCTGCCTCCCCCATACCCAGGTGACGGCCGGCCGCCCGGTGGAGGGCGGCTTTCAGCTGACCCTGGTCAGCCGGCCCCAGGCGGTGGACCCGGGCCTTTGCACCGACTGCGGCCTCTGCCTCGAGGAGTGTCCGGCCCCCGGGGCCATCCTGACCACGGTCTCCGCCGAAAATCACCCGCGGTTCGCCGTGGAGCCGGAAAAGTGCCTCCACTACCGGGACGGTTCCTGCCGGCGGTGCGAGGAAGTCTGCCCCACGGGGGCCATGGACCTCAGCCGCAGGGAAGCCACCCTGGAGCTCACCGCCGCCGGGGTGGTGGTGGCCACCGGCTATCAGCCCTCCCCGCCGCCTTCCCGCTCGGTCTTTGCCCGCGCCGGCCTGCCCCAGGTGATCACCGGCTGGGAGCTGGAGGAGACCCTGCGTCAGGGTGGGCCGCTCCTCCGGCCCTCGGACGGCCGTCTGGTGCGGCGGCTGGCCTTCATCCAGTGCGTGGGCAGCCGGGACCGGGAGCACGCCTACTGCTCCCGGGTCTGCTGCGGCTATGGCCTGAGGCTCGCCCGCCTGGTGCGCCACCGCTGGCCCGAGGTGCAGGTGAGCACATTTTACATGGATTTGCAGAACGTGGGGCCCGACCCCCAGGAGTTCGAGGTGGCGGTGCGCCAGGAGCTGGAGCTCATCCGGGCCCTGCCCGGGGATGTGGCCACCACTACCGACGGCAGCCTGGTCCTCCGTTTCTTTGACGACACCAGCGGCAAGGCCCTCTTTCGGGTGGTGGACCTGCTGGTGCTGGCGGTGGGGATCGCCCCAGGGCCGGACAACCCCCGGCTGGCGGAGATCCTGGGCCTGCCGATGACGGCGGACGGCTTTCTGGGCTCCGGCAACGGTGCCGTCTCCCCGCCCCCTGGCGTCTTTCTGGCTGGCACTGCCACCGGCCCCTTCAGCATCCTGGAATGCATCACCCAGGCCACCAAGGCGGCCGAACAGGTCTGCCGGTATCTGGAGGTGTCCCCATGACCCCCTTGAATCCCGAAGCCAAAGTCCACATCGTCCTCATGCACGGCCCGGAATTGGGCGGCGCCGGCCTCGATCCTAAGGAGCTGTGCCGCGGGCTGGAGGAGCTGCCCCACTGCCGGGTGCTGGCGGTGGACGCGGCCCGGCCGGAGGCGGAGCAGCGGCAGGCCATGGCGGATTTCCTGAGCACGGCGGACCGCCAGCCGCTGGTGGTGGCCGCCCGGGAGCCGGAGCATCGGGCCGCCGCTCTCTTCCGCCTGCAGGAGGAACTGGGGCTGGCTCCCTCCCTGGTGGCGCCGGTGGACCTGAGCCCGGCCCTGGACTATCCTGAGCTGGACCTGCGCCGGGCCAAAGGGGCGGAGCTCATCCGCCAGGCCGCGGCCCAGATGAGCCTTGCCCTGCCAGTGGGCACCCAAACGGTGCCGGTGAGCCGCCAGGTGCTGGTGTGGGGGGATTCCTACGCGGCGCTGCGGACCGCCCTGGAACTGGCCCAGCGGGGCTACCCCGTGCTCCTGGCCGGCCCTGTACCGGCGCCCAGCCCCCTGGCCTTTGAGTACGCCCGGGGTACTGCCGGCGGGGAGGCCTTGACCGAGCTCATCCGCCAGGTGCGGGAACACCCTCTGGTCAAAGCCCTGTATGAAGTCGAGCTTCTGGAGTTCCAGGGCACTGCGGGCCGGTTCGGGGTCAAGCTCCGCACCCCTCAAGGACGGGTGGACGAAATGGTGGGCGCAGTGGTGCTGGCCCCGGAGCTGCACCGCCAGCCCGCCCTCACCTGTTATCCGGCGCCGGAGGATCCCCGCATCCTCTGCCAAAACCGGCTGGAAGCCCTCCTGTCGGACAGCCCGGAGAGCCTCCCGGGGATGACCGCCTTCCTGGTGGGTCTGGCCGGAGAGGGGCACCCCCTGTCCCTGAAGCGGGCCCTGGCTGCCGCCCGGCGGCTGCTCTCCGCCGACAGGGAGGTCTGCCTGCTGGTGGGGAACGCCAAACTGGCCGGACCCGGCATCGAGCGGGCCTTGAGAGAGGCCCAGGAAGCGGGGCTGGTGCTCATCAAACTCAAGGACTGCCCCACCTTCCAGGTGAGCGAGGCCGGGGTGAGCCTCAGCTTCTATGAGCCTTCCCTGGGAAAGCAGGTCACCCTGCACCCGGACCTCATCGTCCTGGATGACCACTACCGGGCGGCGGCGGACAATGCCGGGCTGGCGGAAAAATTCCGGCTGGAGCCCGGCCCCCGGGGCTTCCTCCAGGATGACAACGTGCACCTGCTGCCGGTGAACACCTACCGCCGGGGCATCCTGACGGTGGGACCGGCCCGGGGGCTTTTGGACCTGGAGGAGACTGAGGCCGACATCCAGGCTGCGGTGCTGGCCATCGAGGAGCTGCTGGGGGAGGGCTACGCAAAGGCCCCTCAGGGACGGGCACTGGTGGACCGGGGCAAATGCGTCCTGTGCCTCACCTGCTACCGGTACTGCCCCCATGGCGCCATCACCTGGGACAGCCGGGCCGTCATCGACGAACTGGCCTGTCAGGGCTGCGGTATCTGTGCCAGCCAGTGCCCCAATGACGCCATCCAGCTGCAACCCTGCCGGGATGACCAGGTGGCGGCGCAACTGACCGCCCTGGACCCGGGTCTCAGCCCCCGCATCGTGGCCTTCCTGTGCCGCAACTCCGCCTGGGAGGCCTACCAGTCCGTGGTGCGCCTCAAGGCCGGCATCCTGCCCCCGGGCTTTGCGGCGATCAAGCTCCCCTGCGCCGGCAAGGTGGACCCGGAATACCTCCTGCAGGCTTTCGCCGTCGGGGCTGACGCCGTCCTGGTGCTGGGCTGCCCCAGGGACAACTGCAAGTCCGGCCACGGCAACCACTGCGCCGAAAAATCCGTGACCCAGGTGCAGGCCATGCTGGCGGAGGCGGGCATCGATCCCGTGCGGCTCGCCTTTCAGTCCCTGGCCGCCAACGGCGTGGGGGATTTCCTGGACGCCGTGGATCATTTTCTGGCGGAGCTGGTCGCCCTGGCGCCGGCGCCGGACGAGGAGCATCCCCTGAGGCTCGCCGTGGGCACCGCCCTTACCCGGCCCATCACCCATCGGCCCCTGGCGGTGGAGATCCGGGAGCTGGCCCTGGAGATCCACCCCCGGGATGCCGAGGACCTGGGACTCAAGCCCGGCGAAACCGTGACCGTGGGCGCCCGGGAGGAGAAGCTCCAGGCCACGGTGCGGCTCAATCCCCGGGTGCGGCCGGGCACGGCCTATCTGCCCGCCTCTCTGGACCAAAGTCTGGTTCAGCGTCTGGCGGCGGAGGCGCAGGCAGCCCTGCCCCGGTTCCGGGGTCTGGCGGTTTACCTGGCCAGGATGACGGAGGAGTTCGAGGAGATCTTCGGGGTGCGGGTACCCGTCTCCCGCTATTTCCATCAGGGGCACACCTGGGTGGCCCTGGAGGGCGGCGGCCGGGTGCGCCTGGGGCTGGACGACTTCTCCCAGAAGCTCCTGGGCCCCGGCGACGGGTTGCAGGTGCCCCTGGTGGGCGAGGAGATCCGCCGCAATCTCGCCCACCTCATCCTTTATCGTGGTAAGAACCTGGCCCCGGTGCTGGCGCCCCTCTATGGGGTGGTGGAGAAGGTCAACCCCAGGGTGCTGAGCCGTCCCTCCCTGGTGCACGACGACCCCTACGGGGACGGCTGGATCCTGGAGGTGGCCCCCATCAGCCTGGAGCCTGACCTCGCCACGCTCATCCCCGGCGCCCAGGGAGTCTCCTGGATGGAGGAGGAGACCCTGCGCCTGATCAACCTCCTGGAGCCGGGCCTGGGCGCCACCCTCCAGGCCGGCGGTGTGCTCCTGGACGATATCTACGGGCAGTATCCGGACCTGGGGTGGGAACGGCTGGTAAAGGAATTCCTGCGCAGCGCCAAGTAAAGGGAGGGCAAAGGAAAAGAGCCTGAGGCGGCGGCAGTACCCCCACGCCGTCCCTCAGGCTCTGTCTTAGGGGGCCGAAAGCGCAGTAATGGCGGGGGGCTGGGGAGGGGCGGCCTCCTGCCGGCGATGGCGGTTGGGCGCAGGGCGAAAATTCAGCCCTGGTCCACCCCCGGCAAGTCCCCTGAACCTCTTCCCGGATTTGATGGAGGCGGTGGGAAAGCCGGCCCGGCATTTTCCCCGGGGCCCTCGCCCTCTGCCTCCCTTCCCCTGTCCTCTCCCCCCGCTCCTGTCCCCTGCCCGCCTGCGTCCGCCCGCTGCCCGGCTTCCTTCCATGATTCAGCCTGAGACTGCAGGTGTCCTGGGTCCGCAGCGCCACTGGAACGGTGACCACGGGTTATCTTGCCGGATTCGGCTTGGCATTGATCAAGCCCTTGCCCTCAGCCCGGCTGCGTCCCCCCTGGCTCCCTTGCCCCTCAGGCGGGAGGGCTTTGCTGGGACAGGGGGGACCGCCCTCGGGTCCGGTGGCCGAAGAGCTGGAAACGCCGCATCTTGTTGAACAGGGTGGTGCGGCTGATCCCCAGGATTTTGGCGGCCTCCTGCCGGTTCCAGTGGCAGCGCTCCAGGGTCTCCTGCAGGATATGGCGCTCGGCCAGGGCCAGGGCCTCATCTAGAGTGAGGTTCTCGGTCTGGGGCAGGGGGGACAGGGGTTTCTCCCGCAGAAAGGCCGGCAGGCTTTCGGGCACCACCCAATCCCCGCGGCTCAGGATCACCGCCTGCTCCATGACATTTTCCAGCTCCCGCACATTCCCCGGCCACGGGTGCCGCAAGAGGATCTGCAGGGCGCTTTTGGCCAGGCCCTTGACCCGGCGGCGGTGCAGCAGGTTGAAGCGTCGGATGAAATGCTCGGCCAGGGGGGCGATGTCCCCCAGGCGCTCCCTGAGGGGCGGAATGTGCAGCCCCACCACATTGACCCGGTAATAGAGGTCCTCCCGGAATTTTTTCTGGGCCACCTCCTCCTGGAGGGAGGTATTGGTGGCGCAGATGATGCGCACATCCACCTGGATGTCCGTATTGCCCCCCACCCGCTGCAGGCACTTTTCCTGCAGCACCCTCAGGAGTTTGGTCTGCAGCGAGGGGGAGGCGGTATTGATGTCATCCAGAAAGATGGTGCCCCCGTGGGCCTCCTCGAATTTGCCCCTCTTGTCCCTGAGGGCGCCGGTGAAGGCCCCCTTCACATGGCCGAAGAGCTCGCTCTCCAGAAGGGTCTCGGAGAGGGCCCCGCAGCTGATCTTCACAAAGGGCCGGTCCTTGCGGTCGGAGTGCTCGTGGAGGTATTTCGCCAGCAGGGTCTTGCCGGTGCCGGATTCCCCGGTGATGAGCACCGTGGCCTGGGTGTCGGCGATGGTATGCACCAGCTCCAGGAGCTGGGCCATCTTGGGGTCCCGGAAGGTGATGGTGGTTTGAACATCCCAGGGTTTGAGGCGTTTTTTCAGATCGTTGAGCGACCGCAACAGCTGCCGCTGCTCCAGGGCCCGCTGGATGGTGAGCTTGAGGCGCACATCGTCGATGGGCTTGGTGACGTAATCATAGGCCCCCTGTTTGATGGCCTCCACCGCGCCCTCAATATCCCCATGCCCGGTGATGAAGATCACCGGGGCATCCGGTTCCACCCCTTTCAGTTCCTTCAGGAGCTCCATGCCGTTGAGGCCGGGCATCTGGATGTCGGAGATGATGAGGTGGAAGTGATCCCCCTTGACCTTGGTCACCGCCACCTGGCCGTCGGGAGCGGTGTCCACCGCATACCCCTCCAAAAGGAGGAGCTCCTTCAGGGAGTCGCACACCAGGGGGTCATCATCGACGACGAGGATCTTACTCTTTGCCACCCTGTCCTCCCGATGACGGCTGCGGCAGGAGGATGCGCACGCAGGTGCCGGCCCCCGGCTCGCTTTCCACGATGAGGGTGCCGTGGTAGCGCTCCAGGATCTTCCGGCAGATGGGCAGTCCCAACCCCAGGCCCTCACCCCCCTCCTTGGTGGAATAAAAAGGCTGGAAAATCTGCTCCACTTCCTCCGGGCGCAGGCCCGGACCGGTGTCCTGGAAGGAGATCTCCACCCCCTGGGGGGTGAGGGAGCCCTGGATCAGGAGGCGGCCACCCTGAGGCATGGCCTGCAAGGCGTTTTTGATGAGGTTGATGAAGACATGATAGAGGTCGCCCTCCACCGGCACCTGGCGGAGCTCCGGGGAGGGGTGGAAATCCACCTGCACCCGGTGGTCGCTGGCCTGAAACATCATGATCTTCACCGCCTCCTGGAGGAGATTCAGGAGGTTTTCGGTGGTCCGGGGAGCTTTCAGGGGATTGGCCGAGGACAAAAGGGAGCGGATGGTGAGGGACATCTTCTGGAGGCCTTTCAGGGCCTCGGTGAGGTAGCGCTCCACCTCCTCCGGCTGCTCCTTCTTGCGCTGGGCCAGGGAGATGTAGCGGCGGATGCCGTCTAAGGGGTTGTTCAGCTCGTGGGCCACACAGAGACTGAGCTTGCCCATGATGGCCAGATGCTCGTAGAGGTGCAGGCGCTGGCGGAGCTGTTCCACCTCGCTGACATCCTCCACCACCGCCAAGGCCGGCTGGTCTCCGGAGGTGGCCAGCGACGGCAGGAGCTTCACCCCCAGGTAGCACGGGGCCCGGCCGGGGCGGTGGCTCTTGAGGATGGGGAATTCCCGGGGTTCCCCATCCCGAAAGAGGGCCCGGAGGGCCTGGGCCACCGCCTCCTGGTCCCCGGAAGATAGCCCCAGGGAGGCTGGAAAGGAGGCCCCTGCCAGGTCCTCCCCGGGCGTTCCCGCCAGCCGGGGCAGGGTGCGGTTGGCCACCACGATCCTGAGCTCCCGGTCCACCAGGGCCAGGCCCACAGGCACCTGTTCCTGGAGCAGGGACCGTACCAGGGGGGCGGCCTCCGGCCTCGGGGCCGCCGGTTGGCGGTTCTCCAGATAGTCCGCCAGCAGCCGGGCCAGGAGCCATCCCAGGAAGACCTCCCGGGCCTGGAAGGGGGTGCCATCCCGGCGGTCGGTGAGGTTGATGACCCCCCACAGACGGGTGCCCTTCACCGGCACCAGGAGAAAACTGGAGCCGGAGTAGGAGAAGCGGCGGGAGGCCAAGCCCGGTGCCGAGGCCACGTCCTGGACCAGCAGGGGACGCTGGCTGACGGCCACCTGCCCCATGACGCCTTCGCCCAGAGGCACCACTGCCCGCCGGCGGGCCTCGGCCTTCGGTCCCCGGGCGGCCACCCCGGTGAAGAGCTGTTCCTCCGGATGATAGAGAAAGATGGAGCTGCGGCTGGCACCCAGGAGGAGTTCCGCCGCTTCCAGCACCCGCGCCGCGGCCTGGGAGAGGTCGCTTTCCTGGCGGCAGGCTTCCTTAAGGGAGGTCAGGATCTCGGCCTCCGGAGTCTCGGCCAGCAACTCCAGGCTTTGCCAGCCCAGGGCCTCGGCCCCGGCCAGGAGGATCTCCATCTCCTCCTCCAGCCGCTTCAGCCGCCGGAACTCCAACGCCCGGCTGAGGACGTGGAGGAGCATCTCCTTCTGCACCGGCTTGCTGAGGTAGTCGAAGGCCCCCAGCTTCACGGCGCTCACCGCGTCCTTGAAATTGGCAAAACCGGTGAAGACGATGACGGGGGTGTCGGGATGGTGCCGTTTGACGAATTGCACCAGCTCCAGGCCATTGACCTCGGGCATCACCATGTCGGTGAGCACCACATCATACGCCCGGGACCGGAGCTTGGCCTGGGCCTCCCGGGGGTGGGTGGCGATATCCACCAGGTAGGACCGGGAGAGCATATCCTGGACCAGCTTCGCCAAGTCGGGGTCGTCATCCACCACCAAAATCCACGGACGCTCGATGGGCGGGGCCTGGTGGGGGCCGGAGAGGCTGGGGGCGTGGGTGCCCGACCCGGATTGCTCCTGTTCGGGGAGACCGGCTCCTGCGGCATCCTCTTCCTGGGGCATCCTCATCCCGCCACTCCTCCATACTGGCGTCGCAGAAATTGGCGATATTCCCCGGTGCGGACCCGCCGCAGCCACCCCGGATGGCTCAAATACCAGGCGACCGTGCGGCGCAGCCCTTCCTGCAGGGTCACCTGGGGCTGCCAGCCCAGGGTGGTGCGCGCCTTGGTTAAGTCCAGGGCATAGCGCCAGTCATGTCCCGGCCGGTCCGGCACAAAGGTGATGAGGTGGTCCCGGGGGCCCAGGTCGGGCCGCTGCCTTTCCAGCTCCGCCAGCAGCAGGCGCACCAGCTCCAGGTTGGAGATCTCCTGCTCCCCTCCCAGGTTGTAGCTCTGTCCGGGCTCTCCCCCTTCCAGGACGGCCAACAGCCCCCGGCAGTGATCCTCCACGTAGATCCAGTCCCGGACATTGCCCCCGGTGCCGTAGATGGGCACCGGCTTGCCCTCCAGCGCCTGGCAGAGGGCGAAGGGGATGAGCTTTTCGGGAAACTGGTAGGGGCCGTAGTTATTGGAGCAGTGGGTGATGAGCACCGGCAGCCCATAGGTGCGGAAATAGGCCCGGGCCAGCCAGTCGGCCCCGGCCTTGGAGGCGGAATAGGGGCTGGAGGGGGCGTAGGCCGCAATCTCCCGCACCGGCGGGTCATGGCTCCCCAGGGAGCCGAAGACCTCGTCGGTGCTGACGTGCAGAAAACGCCGCCCCCGGGCTGAGGCCTCGGGACCCCAGGCCCGGCGGGCCGCCTCCAGGAGGTTCCCGGTGCCCACCACGTTGGTGCGGACAAACACCCCAGGGTCCAGGATGGAGCGGTCCACGTGGGTCTCGGCGGCAAAATGCACCACCAGGTCGAGGTCATGGCGCCGGAAGACCTGGCTCACCGCCTCCCAGTCGGCCACATCCCCCTGGATGAAGGTATAGCCCGGATCAGCGGCCAGATCGGCCAGGTTCTCCGGGTTGCCGGCATACGTCAGGAGGTCGAAGTTGATGAGGTGCCACCGAGGCCGCTTTCGGCGCAGGAAATGCAGAAAATTGGCGCCGATGAAGCCTGCCCCTCCGGTCACGAGCACCGTGGTCACGCGCTCCTCCCCTCCTGCCTGTGGTCAGGCTGCCCCACCTCGGCGTTCTCCCGGCCGGGACCGCCTCCCCGCCGGGAATTCATACTCCCTTTTTCTGCTCCCGGGTTACAAATCTCCGCCAGCCTTTCCTCTCTTTAACGACATTCAGGCTGTAAACTTTAACCTGGTTGTAATCTCTTAGAGTAAGAAAGTTGCCGGTTGGTTTGCAGAACTGGGGCAGGAAAGTGTCGGGCTTTCGTCCTGGCAAGTCACGTCCACGGGACCCCCGTTAACCCCGCTATGGCCTGCCTGGGCGAGCTTTCCGGGCGGGACCGGCATCCCATCTCCCTATATACCCGTTTCCTCTCTGCCCGGCAAGGAAAAAATCCCGGGGTCAGCCTCCCAGGATATAGCCGTAGAGGGACTGCACCAGGGGGTGGAGGTGGGGGCTGAGGATGCCCCCGGGAGTGAGGCGGTCCAGGAGGGCCAGCCCCAGGAGGGCGAAGGGGCCCAGGCGGGAGAGGATCCAGGCGGGCTGGGAGGGCAAAAGCCGCGCCAGGATTTCCCCGGCGGCCAGGGGCGGCAGCGGCAGCAGGTTGTAGACCGCCATGGTGACATTCACCCCCACCACCATCTCAAACACCAGGGGCGTCGCCCCAAACCAGCGCATCAGCGCCACCAGGCTGGCGGCGATATTGGCCAGAAGCAGGTTGGCCACCGGACCTGCGGCCCGGGCCAGCACGGTGTAGAGGAAAGGCCGGGAGAACCTGGCGGCATCAATGTCCATGGGTTTGGCCCAGCCAAAGCCCGCCACCAGAAAACAGAGGGTGCCCACGGGGTCCAGGTGCAGAAAGGCGATGTAGTGGTGGCGGTCCTTGGCGCCGAGGCGGCGGTCCCCCAGGAGGGCGGCCACCATGGCCTGGGCCTCGGCATTCACCAGCACGGCAAACAAGATGGCCAGAATAAAGGAGATGACCGCATCCAGGGCCAGAGTGGCAGGATCCAGAAAATAGGGGACCGGCCAGGACTTATACGAGGGCATGGGCGCGTCGTCTTATGGTGCACAAACAAGGAGGCAGAGCCCGTGGGCCCTGCCTCCCGGTGGGCGGCCCCGCCGCAGGGCGGAGCCGAAGGTCGGCCTACTCTTTGGCGTGCATGGGCCGCTTGGTCACCCAGCTGATGATCACGGCGATGATGAGCACCAACCCGGAGAGGTAGAAGGCATAATCAAAGGTGCCGTAAATGTCCCGGATGGTGCCGGCGATCCGGGCCATGAAGAACCCGAGACCCCAACCGATGAACACCAGGCCGTAGTTCATACCCAGGTTCTTGGGCCCGAAGAAGTCCGCGGTGAACGAGGGCATCAGAGCCAAGCCGCCGCCATACTGCCAGTACGCCACGCCCAAAGACACAAACAGCAGAATGACGTTGCCCGAGGCGATGATGAACGGCGTGAGGAACAGGAACAGGGCGGAGACGATGCAGTTCAGGGCATAGGCGTTGGAGCGGCCGATCTTGTCGGAGTAGAGCCCGGTGCCCACCCGGCCCAGGGCGTTCACCGCGCCGCCGAAGGAGGGCAGCAGCCAGGCCATGGCCGCCACCGAGGGGTTGGCCTTGGCGGTCTCCGCCATCAGCTTGGCGGCGTTGGCGATGACCATCAGGCCCGACTGGGTGGTGCCGATGAACATGAGCACCAGGGCGTAGAACTGCCAGGTGCCGATGATCTCCGAGGGCGCCCAGTCGATGGCGGTGCCCACCGGGGCTGCCGGAGGCGCACCCGCCTTCACCGGCGGCGCCGGCGGCACATAGCCGGGCTCGGGCCACGCCAAAAGCGACCCGGCGATGATCACCACGATGGCGAAGAAGATGCCCAGCCACACAAAGCTGTAAGTGATGCCGTTTTTGATGAGATAGTTGGCCAGAGGCGAAATGTAGAGCGCGGCGCCGCCGTAGCCGCCCACCACCAGGCCGGCAATGAGACCCCGCTTATGAGGGCCGAACCACTTCAACGCCGCCGGCGTCGGCGCGGCATAGCCGATGCCCATGCCGATGCCGCCCAGGATGCCGAAGCCGATGATCAGACCGGCATAGCTTTTGGCCAAACCGGAGATGATGCAGCCGGCCGCCAGGAAGAGGCCGCCGGTGATGGCCCCCACCTTGGGACCGAATTTGTCCTGGATGCGGCCACCGGGAATCATGAATAAGGCGAAAACGAGAACGCAGATGGAAAAAGGCATGGAGGCCTGGGCGTTGCTGAGATAGACCCAACCCTCGTTGATGCCGGTCATGGGCTGACCGACCATTTTCTCGTTGATCAGGGCCTTGGCCCAGACGCTCCAGGCGTAAAGAATACCCAGACACAGGTTGACCGCGGTTCCGGAAAAGGTAACCACCCACGCCTTGGCAGGGACTTTGTCCGCCATGTAACCCTCCTCATTGTCTAAGGACTGAGTGCCAAAAAGCCCACACAACCATCGCCATATTTGAGCGCCAATGTTCCCCCGGCCTTGACCGGCCTCCTGTCACCTCCTTTCTGGGGGGCGGGCTTTCCTCGGAAGGGTGGTACTCCAATTCCATATTAGCGAAGGAAAAATTTTCCTGGCAAGAGAAATTGACAGCCGGCTGCGATTTTCCTGTTCTGATTCCGACCCTCTCTGTTTTGTTTCAGACTCACCAGCATAACTCCCGAAAGGCCTGCACCGTGGCCTCCAGATCGGCTTCCTGGTGTGCCAGGGAGACAAACCAGGCCTCAAACTGGGAGGGCGGCAGATACACCCCCGCGGCCAGCATCCCCTGGAAGAAGCGCCGAAAGGCGGTCAGATCGGCCTTCTGGGCGTCCGCCAGGGAGCGCACGGGACCGGGGGTGAAAAACACCGTCAGCATGGAACCCACCCGCTGCAGGCAGAGGGGCAGCCCCTTCTCCCGGGCCGCCGCCTCCAGGCCCCCGGCCAGGTGGGCCGCCTTGGCCTCCAGGAGGTCATAGGTGCCCGGTTCCTGCAGGGCTCGCAGGGTGGCCAGCCCCGCAGCCACCGCCACCGGGTTGCCGGAAAGCGTCCCCGCCTGATAGACCGGCCCCAGCGGCGCCACCTGCTCCATCAGCTCCCGGCGGCCGCCGTAGGCCCCCACCGGCAGGCCCCCGCCGATGATCTTCCCCAGGCAGGTGAGGTCCGGAGTGACGCCATACAGAGCCTGGGCCCCGCCCCAGGCCACCCGAAAGCCGGTGATGACCTCGTCAAAGATGAGGAGGGCCCCCTCCCGGCGGGTGATCTCCCTTAAGCCCGGGAGAAATCCGGGTTCCGGGGGTACCACCCCCATATTCCCCGCCACCGGCTCCACGATGACCGCGGCAATCTCGCCGGGGTAGCGCTCACAGGCCTGGCGCACCGCCTCCAGGTCGTTGTACGGCAGCGACAGGGTGAGCTCGGCAATGGCGGGGGGCACCCCGGGGCTGCCGGGGATGCCCTGGGTGAGCACGCCGCTGCCCGCCGCCACCAGGAAGGAATCGGCATGCCCGTGGTAGCAGCCGTCAAACTTGATCACCCGGGGCCGGCCGGTGACCGCCCGGGCCAGCCTCAGGGCGCTCATGCAGGCCTCGGTGCCGGAGCTCACCAGCCGCACCATCTCCAGGGAGGGCACCGCCTCACAGAGCAGCTCCGCCAGCTCCAGCTCCCCGGGGGTGGGGGCGCCGAAGCTCATACCCCGGGCCGCCGCCTCCTTAACCGCCGCCACCACCGCCGGGGGGGCATGGCCCAGAATCAGCGGCCCCCAGGAGGCCACGTAATCCAGATAGCGGTTGCCGTCCACGTCAATTACCCGGGCGCCTTCCCCCCGGGCGATGATCCGGGGGCTGCCGCCCACGGCGCCCCAGGCGCGGACGGGGCTGTTCACCCCTCCGGGCATGAGCTTCACGGCCGCCTCAAACAACCGGGTCGACTGATCACCATCCGACATGCAGATCTCCTGTGGAATGAGCGTCACGGGGGCGGGCGCAGCCGGGGTAGGCCGAGTCCTTAAGGCCTCCGGCCCCGCCCCCCCGGGTCATCCCTCCGGGGCCTCTTCCCGGAAGTAGCGCATGGTGGTCTTTTTCAGCTCCTGATCGCTGAACAGAAGCTCATATCTGTCCACGCCCACCTCCCCGGCCATCAGGGCCACCAGGGCGGTGATGTCCTCGGGGGTGCGGCCGTGCACCATGCTGTAAAGGGTGTAGGGCCAGCCCGGCGCCGGCCGGCGGGCGTAGCAGTGGCTCACCTGGCGGTAGGCCGCCAGCCGCCGGCCCACCCGCTCCAGGTCCGCCGCCGGCACCTGCCAGACCACCAGGGCATTGGCGCTGAAGCCGGAGAGCTGATGCCGCAGCGTGGCCCCGAAGCGGCGGATGATGCCCCGGTCCTTCAGAGACCGGATCACCGCCAGCACTTCCGCCACCGTGGCCCCAGCCCGCTTCGCCACCGCCTCAAAGGGCTCCGGCACCACCTCCAGGTCCTGCTGCAGGGCCAAAATGACCCGCTGCTCCAGATCGCTCAGCTCCATGCCGTGCTCCTGTTTCCCGGGACTATAAATGATGGCGGGGAAGTTGACAAGACGGGCCCCGGACGGGGAGGGCCGGGGAGGAAGGACTTCTGCCCCATCCCGGACCCCTCACCCCCTGCATGGGAGGGGGCCAAAGGGGGAGGATGCCGAAGTGAGGGAGCCTCAGGGGTTATCAGTGGACGCGCCATAGCGGGCCGGTGGCGGAAACCTCACTGCCAAGGAGCAGGCTCAGCTCCGTGATGGCGCCTCAGACCCGGGAACTAAGAGGTTTGTCCGCCTCCCGGCTCCGGACAGGGGAGACCTTGCGGCCTCAGGGGCGGAACTCCACCGGGTCGCCCACCTGAATGCCATGGGCGGCGGCAAAGCCGGCGGGCACCTCCAGCACCTGGCTCACCGGCACCGGGGAGCTGAGGGTGCCGGGGAAATCCGCCGGCACCTGCGGCGTCACCCCCACCACCCGGCCGTCCTTGAGCCACAGGAAATCCAGCCCGAACCGCATGTCCCGCATGCAGAAGTGCTGCACGTCGGCGGCGGGGAGGAGGAAGAGCATGCCGTGGCCGGGGGGCAGGGCCGGGCGGTGGCTCAAACCCAGATACAGCTTCTCCGGAGTGGAGACCACCTCGGCGGTGACGGGCACCTCCCGGATGAGCACCGTGATGACGGGATTGCCATGAGAAGATAAGGACTGCGCGCCCGCAGGCGTTGAGGCTGGCAGAAAGGCCAGCGTCAGCAGCAGGACGCAGACCCCGCGGTTCCGCAATAAAAGTGGGAACATCTTCCCGCCTTCGGGCAAAACCGGCCTCACTCCGGCAGGTGCTCCGGCCGGAGCAGGTCCAGGGCGGTCTTCACCGGGTTGAAGGTGACGGCCGGCACTTCCACAAAGAGAGTGAGCCAGCGGGCCATGCCGCCGTTCCACAGGCCCGGCAGCTCCAGGGCCTTGAGCTCCCGGCCGTTATAGGACTTGCGGCTGATGAAGACCGCCTCCGGGTCGGCGAACCGGCTGAGCTCAAAGGGGCGGCCGTGATGGTCCCTGAGCGTCACCACCAGGTCCACCGGGTTGAAGTGGGTGGCCGCCTCCCAGACCGCCCGCTGCTTCGGGTCAGTGAGGTCCACCTGGGCCCCCTCCACAATCTGCAGGCTGGCCCGGCCGTCCGGCTCCTCCACCCAGAAGGGCGCCCCCCCGGGCTCCCCCTCATTTCTCACCACCCCGCAGACCCGGAGGGGCCGGTTCAGGGCGGCCATCAGCAGCTCACGCTGCCGGGAGGCCGGCGCCGCGGCGAAGTCCTCCGGCAACGGCGCCGCCAGCTCCTCCCGGGCCCAGGCGGCCGCCCGGCTGAGCACCCCGGGGTCGGACTCCCCCGCCTCCAGCCGCCGCAGCAGCCGGTGCAGCCGGCCCTCCAGCTCCACCAGCAGCCCCCCCATGAGCCGCTTCCAGAGGATGGTGGGCTCCTTCAGGCGGTCCGGCACCACATTGTCGATGTTTTTGATATAGACCAGGTCGCCGCCGCAGTTCTGGAGATTGTCCAGAAGCGCCCCATGTCCCCCCGGGCGGAAGTGCAGGCGGCCGTCCTCCTCCCGGAACGGGCGGTTGTGCAGATCCACCGCCAGGGTGTCGGTGGCGTGGCTCTGATGGGAAAACTCCACCTGAAAGCGGCAGCCCAGCCGGGCCTCCCAGCGCGGCAGGACCTCCCTAGCCAAGGCGGCAAAGAGCTCCCGGTGCTCCGGCAGGATGGTGACATGCAGCCGGCACCGCCCGTGGCCATCCCGCACGTAATGGGCCGCCTCCACCAGATGTTCCTCCAGGGCGGTGCGGCACTCCCCGCCGTAGCGGTGAAATTTCAGCAGGCCCTTGGGCAGGGCGGCATAATTGAGGCCGGCGGGGGTCAGAAGGTAAAAGAGGGCGCAGTGATAGGCCCCGGAGGCCACCAGTCCCTCGGCATCCAGGCCCCGCGCCGCCAGACAGCGGGCCAGGTCCGGAAAGAAGGCAAACCGGCTCAGGGCTTGACAGAATGCCGCCACCGGCCCCTCCGGTGGCGGGCAGGCGAAGCTCTCTGCCGTCAGATGCTCCGGCGGCAGCCCCGCCAGGTAGCCCAAAGGCGCCTGAAACATGCGGCTGGCCGCCCCGGAGGCGGGGACAAATTTGAGAAAACGCCCCTTGTGCGCCGCCTCGGCCTGGAGGGCCTGATACCGGGGGTGCTCCTCGGGGTCAAGCCTGCGGATCCCGTCCCCCAAAGTGCAGGGCCGGGCCAGTCTGAGGGCCGGGCGGGGCCGGGTGAAAAAGGCGAGCTGTTCCCGCACCCGGGCCTCGGAGATCCCCAGGGCGGCCATCTGCCAGCGGTCCTGCTCGGTGAACTGCCAGCTCTCCATACCTGCAGAGGAAAATCGGCCTGCCGGTGAATTTTCTTCAACGGAAAAAATAACAAAATCTCCGGGGAAAAAAAATCCGTTTGGAAGGAATCGGAAAAGTCTGGAAGGGAGTCTTAAGCCCGGACCTGGGGGCGCAACCCGGCTCCGGGTCCCCGGAAAAGGGAGGCCAGCGTCAGGGCCGGGAGGACCGGCAGAGGTCAAAGGTGCGGACAACCGGGCAGGCCCCCAGGCGGAAGGGACAGCACCGCCTGTCCCTGACCCCCATGCGGGCCCCCCCTTGGGAGCTTCAGGATCCCGCCGCCCTCCCTCCCTTCGCCGGCGGGGAACGGGCCCGGCCTCGGCGGGCGGGAGATGCAGGCGCCGGCCATGCCCTGTGGTCCCGGCCCCGGCTGCACTTGCTGCTGCTCCGCAGGCCTGCCGGGGAGGCCTCGCCCCGGGAACGCCGCAGTGGGGGAGGAGGCGCCGGACATGAACGGCCCGGCTCACCTGCCCTGCGTCGGCCCTGCGGGGCTTGGCGGCGGGCGAAGGAGGGCCAGGCCTGGCGGCAGTGGACGATAAAAGGGCCCGGGTGCGGACCTGAGGATCGGCCAAGGGGCCGGCCGGAGGCCCCCCGCCTTCTCCCCCAGCCCCGGGAAGGAGAGGCGGGGCGCAGGCCCGGGAAATGGCCGGAAACCATGGCCCCCGGGGAATCTCTTTGCCAGGGCAGGCCGATGGCACCGGGTCATCCCGGGCTCGGCAAGGCGGGGAGGGCTTGCCGGTAAATGGAAGGGCCGGCGTGTGGCCCCCGGCGGGGGCGGAAGGTGAGCAGGCAAAGCCGATGCCCCTTTCAGGATAATGCTGCCGGCCCGGGAGGAGGTGCCGGCGCCGGCGCCCGCCTGGGTCCTGCTTGAGCTTCCCGCCGCCGCCTCCTCACCCACCGCCCGCCGGCCCGCAAAGCAAGGGATGCGGGCCCCCCGATCTGCGGCCGCCCCGGCACCCTGACGGCGCCCTCGGCATTCCCCTCCGGTCAGGTGACTGCGGACGGCGCGGCCGCCGGCCGTCCTTGGCCCCGCTCTGGGTCACCTGCGGAGGGGGTGCGGTTCTTCGCCCCCTGCCCCGAGTCGGGTTTCACTGACCGCGCCGCCCCTCCCCCCAGGCCATGGCCCCCGGGGCCGACAGGGGGCCGGCTCCGGCGGGCGGGAAACTGGCTTCCCGAAGCCCTCCGCCGGGGTCTGTCCGGTCCGCCGCCCCAACCGGGTCTCTCCGCTCTCCGCCCCCCGGGGAAGATTCCCCCTTCCCCCGTGGAAGCCCAAAAGGGAAATGAATAATTAACTTTTGCCAGACCGCTTTCTAACAATCCTTTTTTACAGTCTGGATATCTATATTAAAAAACTAATCTTCACCAGGAGGTCGCTATGCGGTTCAAGGCCGTTTTATTGGTGACCATGCTAGCCCTCTGGGCGTTCCCCGCAGCCCTGCAGGCCCAGCAAAAGGTGGTCAAGATCGATGGCTCCAGCACGGTTTACCCAATTACGGAGGCCGTCGCCGAGGAATTCCAGAAGGCCACCCAGGGCAAGATCAAAGTCACCGTGGGTATTTCCGGGACCGGCGGCGGGTTCAAAAAATTCACCCGGGGGGAGACGGATATCTCCAATGCCTCCCGGCCCATCCTGGAGAAGGAGATGGAGGAGGCCAAGAAAAACGGCATCAGCTACCTGGAGCTGCCGGTGGCCTTCGACGCCCTCACCGTGATGGTGCATCCCTCCAACACCTGGGCCACGACCATGACGGTGGCGGAACTGAAGAAAATCTGGGAACCGGAAGCCCAGGGCAAGGTGACCAACTGGAGCCAGGTGCGGCCCGGGTTTCCCGACCGGCCTCTGACCCTGTACGGCGCCGGGGCGGACTCCGGGACCTTTGACTATTTCACCGAGGCCATCGTGGGCAAAGCCAAATCCAGCCGGGGCGACTACACCGCCAGCGAGGACGACAATGTCCTGGTGCAGGGGATTGCCAATGATCCCAATGCCCTGGGTTTCTTCGGCTATGCGTACTACGCCGAGAATACCGGCAAGCTGAAGGCCGTGGCCATTGACGCGGGCAAGGGGAAGGCGGTGCCCCCCTCCGAGGAGACGGTCATTGACGGCTCCTACTATCCCCTGTCCCGCCCCATTTTCATCTATGTGAACAAAAAGTCCCTGGAACGCCCGGAGGTCAGGGACTTTGTGGAGTTCTACCTCAAGAACGCCGCCCGGCTGGCCAAGGAGGTCAAATATGTCCCCCTGCCGCCGGATGCCTACCAGAAGGCCATGGAACGTTTCAAGGCCGGCCGGACCGGCACCGCCTTCGGCGGCAAATCCGAGGTGGGGTTGCCGATCCGGGAGATCTTTCAGCGGCAGTTGACGGATTAACCCGGCACGTCCGTCTGACGAGGGGGGGGCCTCGGCCCCCCGCTCCCGCCTCCATCCTCGGAGAGGACCCCATGCAGGACCAATACCTTCTGGAGAACCGGGCCGGCGATGCGCCGGTCCTCGAGACCTCCGCCGCCTCGCCTGCCCATCTCACCCGTTTGAAAAGAGTCCGCTGGCGGGAGTGGCCCATTGAGATGCTGCTTTTTGGCGCCGCCGGATTTTCGATTCTCATCAATGTGGGCATTGTGGGGACCCTGATTTATGAGTCCCTGGTGTTTTTCCGCCACGTCTCCCTGTGGGATTTTCTCACCGACCCCCTGTGGACGCCCCTCTTTGCCGACCCGCATTACGGCATTCTGCCCCTGTTGTGCGGCACGGTGATGACCAGTCTGATTGCCCTGGCGGTGGCCGTGCCCGTGGGCACCATCATTGCCCTCTATCTGAGCGAGTTCGCCTCCCCCTGGGTCAGGGAGGCCATCAAACCGGTGCTGGAGCTTCTGAGCGCAGTGCCCACGGTGGTGTTCGGCTATTTCGCCCTGCTGTTCATGACCCCCCTCCTGCAGAAATTCATCCCCGACCTGCCGGGCTTCAACATGTTGAGCGCCGGCCTGGTCATGGGGATCATGATCATCCCGTATGTCAGCTCCCTCAGCGAGGACGCCATGCAGGCCGTGCCCATGCTCCTGCGGGAGGGGGCCTATGCCTGCGGGGCCAACAGGTTGACCACGGCTTTGCGGGTGGTGTTTCCCGCGGCGCTCTCCGGCATCGGCGCCTCCTACATCCTGGCCATCTCCCGGGCCGTGGGGGAGACCATGATCGTGGCCGTGGCGGCCGGCATGCAGCCCAACCTGACCTGGAACCCCCTCAAGGGGGCGGCCACCGTCACCGCCTACATTGTGCAGGTGAGCCTGGGAGACCTGCCCCACGGGAGCATCGGCTATCAGACCATTTTTGCCGCCGGTCTGGCCCTCTTCCTCCTGACCCTGGTGTTCAACATCCTGGGCCACCTGCTGCGTCGCCGTTTTCGGGAGGTGTATTAGCATGCGGGAAATGGACAGCTACATCGCCCGGAGCCTCTGGCAGGACAGGATGTTTGCCTGCCTGGGGGTCTTGTGCACGGTCTTCGGGTTGGCCGCCCTCTGTGCCCTGCTGGTGAAACTCGCCCTGGATGGCGCCAGCCGCATCGACTGGCAGTTTTTCTTCTCCTACCCTTCCAGGCACGCCAGCCGGGCCGGAATCCTGTCCGCCTGGGTGGGAACCCTGGTGGTGATGTCCGTCACCTTCTGCACAGCCATCCCCCTGGGGATCGCCGCCGGCATTTACCTGGAGGAGTACGCCCGCAAAAACTGGCTCACCCATATCATTGAGGTCAATATCGCCAACCTGGCGGGGGTGCCCTCCATTATCTTCGGCCTGATGGCCCTGGGTTTGTTGGTCTACCTGCTGCATCTGGGCCAAAGCGTGCTCGCCGCCGGTCTCACCCTGGGGTTTCTGGTGCTCCCCATCGTCATCGTGGCCACCCGGGAGGCCCTGCGGGCCATTCCCACGGAGATCCGGGAAGCCTCCTATGCCCTGGGGGCCAGCAAGTGGCAGACGGTGTGGCACCACCTCCTCCCTTATGCCAGCGGCGGCATCGCCACCGGGGTGATCATCGCCATGTCCCGGGCCATCGGAGAAACCGCCCCCCTGATCACCATCGGGGCCCTGACCTTCATCGCTTTTCTGCCCCCCTCCCCCGTCAGCCCCTCCCCTCCCTTTCTCTCCCTGGATTGGCTCCACTCCGCCTTCACGGTCTTGCCCATCCAGATGTTCAACTGGGTGTCGCGGCCCCAGCAGGAGTTTCATCTCAACGCCGCGGCCACCGGCTTGGTTTTGATTGTGTTCACCCTGTCTTTGAACGCCTTGGCCATCATTATCCGTTATCGGATGCGGCGGCGGATCAAATGGTGAGGGAGGGTCGACAGATGGCGGACAAGCTCTCCCGGGCGACCCTGGTGAAACCATCCTCCCGGATGGCGGCCAAGGCCCACCTCGAACCGGTGGAGAACCTGTTTATGAACCCTGAAGCCGCCCCGGCAGGCCACGTCTGCAAGGCATCGGTGAGGAATCTGAATTTCTTTTACGGCAACAACCAGGTTCTGAAATCAGTGAGCCTGGATTTTTATCAAAACCGGGTGACCGCGCTGATCGGTCCCTCGGGGTGCGGCAAGACCACCCTGCTCCGGTGTTTCAACCGCATGCACGACCTCTACCCCCATACCCGTTATGAGGGCGAGATCATCCTGTATCCGGATGGCATCAATATCATCCATCCGGACACCAACCCCTTGGAGATGCGGCTGCGCATCGGCATGGTGTTCCAGAAGCCCAACCCCTTCCCCAAGTCGATTTTTGAAAATGTCGCCTTCGGTCTCCGTCTGAGGGGAGTGAGGGGCAGTCTCCTGCAGGACAAAGTGGAGGCGGCGCTGAATGCCGCCGCCCTGTGGGAGGAGACCAAAGACCGTTTGCGGGAATCGGCCTACAAACTTTCCGGCGGACAGCAGCAGCGCCTGTGCATTGCCCGGGCTTTGGCCGCCGATCCTGAGATCCTCCTCTTTGATGAACCCACCTCCGCCCTGGACCCGGTGGCCACCGCCAGGATTGAGGAGCTGATCATCTCCCTGAAAAGCCGGGTGACGATCATCATCGTCACGCATAATATGCAGCAGGCCGGCCGGTTGTCAGACTTCACCGGCTTCCTTTACCTGGGAGAGCTCATTGAGTTTGACCGCACCGCCACGATGTTCACCACTCCGGCCCACCCGATGACCCAGGATTATCTCACCGGGCGTTTCGGATAAGCAGGGCTTGAGATGCCCGGCAGCCCAAGCCGCTTAGACGGTCTGCCCGGCATCAGTGTCGCGGTCTGTCCCGCTCCCGCACCCATTGCAGGAGCTCCGGCAGGCTCCGGGGCTTTGTCTGCTGGGACGGCCCCCCCCTGTCACATCCTCCCCCCGGCCCGGGGCCTTCCCGCCCAGCCGGCCTCGCGGCAAAGCGTGCCTGAAGCAGTGGCGGCGGTGATCTGACGGCCTGGCGGCGGCCCGGCCCTGCGCCGGGGACCGGCGGGGACGGGAGCGGACCAGGGGCTCAGGCGGCCACGGCGCCGGAGGTCAGGCCGCCGGAAATCAGGGGGGCCATCGCCCATAAGCCCGGTTTCCGCACCCCTTTTCGGGGCCCGGCGCCACCTTCCCCCGGGGAAGGAGCTGCCGAGGTGTTCGGTATGGTGAAATAAGCCGCAGCCGGGGTGGGGAGGCCAAACCGGGCCGGGCGATTGCAAGAAAATGTTCTTGATTTTAACCGGATATGCGGTTATTAAAAATTGAGCAGTGGCTCTCTCTTCGGCTGCCGGGCCCCTGCAGGGGGGTGCGAGGGCACCTCAGGGCCCGGTGCAGGCTGGGGAAGCGGGACAGACCGGATAAAGGCGCGGCCGCGCCGAGGTGGTGCGCAGGCGGCCCCCCAATCGAGCAGACGCCAGGGCGCCCCGGAGCTTCGGCAAGGGAGGCCGCTGAAAATTCAGGGGAGACGGGAGGTTTGAGCTATGGCGGAAGAATGCTGTGCATCCACCGTGCCGACGATGATCCTGGCCTGCGCCGGGGGCTCCTACGCCGGCCAGCTCACCAACCAGGCGGCGGTGGAACTCACCCGGGAGGGCTTCGGCAGGCTCTTCTGCCTGGCCGCCATCGGCGCCCGCCTGAGCGGCTTTGTTGACTCCGCCAAAAAGGTGCCGCAGATGGTGGTGCTTGACGGCTGTGAGGTGGCCTGCGCCAAAAAAGTCCTGGAACAGGCCGGGGTGCCCGTGCGGGGTCACCTGGTGCTCACCCAGCTGGGCATTGATAAGACCAAACCGGGGGAGGAGGATCTTGCCCGAGTGAAGGCGGCGGTGCAGTCTCTTCCCGGTACCTTCGCTTCCGGTCCCTATTGTCCCTATCCCCCTCCGGAAACGATCAAACTGGCGCAAGTCGGGCCCCCGGATGTCATCTGCTGCGAGGTCGCTGACATTCAGGGCCAACCCATGACTTGCGCCTGTCAAAAAACCTGACCCCCGGCGGCTGAAAACCCCCGCTGCCCTGGGAAGGGGGGATGGGATCGGCTGCCTGTCCCGCCGACTCTGCCACCATCTGGCCAGGGAGGCCTGAATTCAGGCCGCCTGGCGGAGGGCGCTGCCATGCTGAAGGAAAAAACCGTCATCACCCTTTACCCGGAGGAGATGCTGCGGCTCAACGCCATTCTCCTGGACGAAGACCAGGCAGCGGCCCTGGAGTTCCTGGCGGAAGTCATCAAGAAGAAGGCGGACGCCGCCAGCAAGCCCCACTGCCGCCCGGTCTTTGAACTGGAACAGGGCAAGACCCCGGAATTTATCAGCCGGCGCCTTGGGTCGGAGAAATGCTGAGGACCTTCCCCCTCCTGGCCGGCGCTTTGCCGGCCCTGGCGCCCCTGAACTTTTAAGCCGCCGGCCCGGGAGGGGACGTGGCGCACCGGGAGGTCGCCCCGAATGGCCGGGGACCGGCCCGCAGGCGCCCGTTGGCTGAGGCCCGGGACTCCACCAACACGTCCGGGCGCCAGGCCGCCCGGATTGGGAGGATTACCCTGAAGGACCTCATCAGGTGCCACAACCACTTCTGCGGCGGGCTGGCGGAAGGCGCCGGCCTTCGACCGGTCCTCCGCCCCGACGGGCGTCTCGTCTCCCACACCCCGGCCTGCGGGGGGACCGGGCCCGGGCTGGGTTCGGCAGCCAGCACCTCGACCACGACTCAAAGGAAGGCGAATTCCTTGGCCCAAAAGTATCCACCGGGGAAGCGGTGGGGGCGGGCGCCCGGCCGGAGGTGTCTCCCGCCGGGGTGAGGACCCGGATGAACAAGAAGGCATCCGTCGCGGTCACCCCCGGGGACCCTGGTCTTTTCCCGGAGCTGCAATGGCAGGACGGCCGGCGCCTGGTGAGCAGGCCCCTGCCGGAGTCATTTTGGGTGGAGACGCTCAGGCATCACCCCTGGCCGGAGCCCCTCAGCAGGGACCGGGCCGAAGGCAGGGTAGCGCCGGCGAAATCGGGGGCGGTTCCGTTTTCTCTCCGGGAACCATCCGGAGACATCAACTGGGGGGCTTCCTGCATGGGGAAAAATTTCGTGGTGACGCTGACAGAGGCCCAATGGCAGCGGGTCAAGGCCGCGGTGATGGATCAGGACGCAGAGGAGGCCCTGCGCCTGTTGAGGGAGATGGTCAAACAGGTCGAGCAGCAGGAGGCCCGGGGCCTCAAGTCGCACCTGGGCTGACCGGCGCACCCCGCTCCCTTCTTTCCGGCCGGTCGGACCCTGCCTGTGAGCCCGGGCATCCCGGCCTGGCGCCTGCCGCCGCCCTTTGAGTCCCCCGATGATCCCACCCCGCAGGGGCGCAGGGGAACTTCGTTGTCTGCCAACCCCTTCCGCCTATGACGGATCATCCTGCAGGGGGGAAATGCACCTTTGAGACCATCCTCTCCGTTCCTGCAGCAGACTCCAGGGGTTCCGGGGAGAGATAGCTCGGGCCCCCGACCCTCCCTTCCCATAGCGGGTGTCACGGCCCCAGTGCGTCTTTCTCCCAGACCGGAAAAACCCTCCCCGCCCACGTTGAGTCTCGGGAGACCCCGGGGGGCAGGGGCACCGCCGCCCTCAAGGGGGAGGGAGCCGCACCCGGATGCCCCGCGGGGTCTCCCACAGCGTCCGGGAAAAGGTCCTTTCCGGGGTCAGGCAGTAGGTGCTGTAAAAGGGAAAGGCCAGCATCTCCTCCAGGAGGGCGGCGGGCACCTCGGCGGCCGCCAGGAAGGACGCCGCCACCCGGTGGGGGGACTGGGGATGCGGCCGCACCCTGAGACTGGCCAGGCAGGTCAGCGGCTCGGCCACATCGGGGAGGGGCTCCCGCTGCCCGGGGTCTTCCCCCAGGATGATCAGGGAGGTTGACGGCAACCGGGCGCCGGGGTTTTCCCGGAGCCGGGCGCCGTAGGCGGTGAACATCCTGATGACCTCCCGGTAGCGCCCCCGGTCGGTGGCGGGCGGTATCAGCTGCAGATCCGGCTCCGCCAGCAGACGCTCCAGGGTGGGAGGGTGTTCGGCCGGCGCAAGCTTGCGGAAGACCTCAAAGTTTTTATCGATGATCACCTCCTCCGGCTGGAAATCCAGCAGGAAGGAGAAGGTCTCGGCGGGGCCGCCGAAGTCCACCTGAAAACTCCGGCTGCCCCGGGAACCGGCGATCTCAAGCGGCAGGAGCAGGCGTTTCGGCCGGCCTTTCTGCCTCAGGGTGATCTCCACCCCAAACCCCTTCCCCACCCGGCTCAGGCGGGCCCGGTCCAGGACAATTTCCGGCTGGCCGGTGTCCTCCACCCACTGCCGGAAAAACCAGGACAGTTTCTGCCGGGAGACCTTTTCGAAGACCTCCTGCACATCCCGCCAGGAGGCGGCGGCGTGCAGATGGGTTCGGAAGAAGAGCTGCAGGGCCTCGGAAAACGCCTCCTCGCCCACCTGCCGGCGGAGCATATGCACCACCATGGCCCCCTTGCCGTAGCCCACCATCCGGGATGGGTTGTCAAAGCGCTCCGTAAAGTCGCGTAAGGGGGCTTCCCGGCCCCGCTGCATGGCATTCTGGAACCCGGAAAGGATGCGGCGGCGGCACTGCCACCCCTGGCCCTGCTCCTCCTGCAGGCGGTGCTCGGCGACATAAATGGCAAACCCCTCAGACCAGTTGCCCCGGTCATAATCCACCCCCACGGCGCAGCCGAACCATTGGTGGGCGATCTCGTGTTCCAGGTCGTGGCGGTCCTGGCCGGACGGCTGCACATAGTGGCGCTCCAGGAGGATGAAAGTGGGCATGGCCTGGGTCACCCCCTGGAGATTCTCCACCAGGGCCAGCCGGCGGTAGGGATAAGGCCCCAGAAGTCTCTCATACACCGCCAGGGCTTGTTTGGTGCGTTCCAGGTGGCGGGCGGCCAAGTGGGCTTCCTCCGGGAAAAAATACGTCAACAGCTCCACCTCGTTCCAGGTGGCCCGGGAAACCACATACCGGTCCGAGGCCGCCAAATTGATGCCGTCCCGGTCATGGAGGGGGAAGGGAAAGTCAAAGGCGAATTCCACCTGGCCGTTTGTTTGGGTGACGGTGACCCGCTCCGCTTCGGAGACGGCCTGATAGCCCGGGGGCAAGACTGCCGTCAGGCGGAAACGGCAAAACCCCTCCACCGTGGGGTACCACATGCCGGTGAGGAGGATCTCCCCCGGCCTGACGATGTTGTTGTCGGTTCTGTCGGTGTCCGTTTCGTAGATTATCCGGACCGGCCCCCGAGGGGAGACCACAATCTCCCGGCCCGGGGCCCATCGTTTGGAAAGGAGGTTCTCTCCGTCATGTTCCAGCCTGATGAGGTTCAATTCCCCCGGGTCGATGATCAGTCTGCTCCCTGGGGGCGCCAGGATGGCGGCCTGCCCCAGGATCTTCCCCCGGGAGAGGTCGAAAGACACCGTCAGGTGGTATTCCGGCGGATCGGGGGGCGGACGGAGGGCGGCCCGGCCGGAGGTCGCCCCCCCAAATAAGAGGGCCGCCAGCAGAAACCAGCCGGCCACCAGGGAAGGAAGGCCACGGCGGGGGTGCTGTCTGCCGAGGTCTCTGTTCTTTGGGGGGTGTGCCGACCCCATGGTGTCCCGCTACCGCCTCTGCCGCCAGCCCTGGCCGGTCCACAGGGGTATGCCCTGAGCGTCCCGCAGGCGCAGCACCTGGCCGCCTTTCCTGACCTCCCGGGCGATGACCGCCGTGCGCCCCCACACCCAGCCCCGGGAACCGCTGATCTCCACCTGATCGTGGACCTTGAGCTGGACGGCCTGTTTTTCCAGGTACCAGGAGGGCCCCAGGAGCACCGGCACGGTCTCCGCGTCGGTCTTCACCAGGAGGCGCACTCCGGAGGACATGCCCTTGCCGCCGGTGAAGCGCTCCACCTGCTGCACCTCGCCTCTCAGGGTTTCCGCCGTCTGGGGGTTGTAGATGCCGGCATAGCGGCTTCCCGGACCCCAGCCGCCCCAGGGGCCCTTCCCTTTCTGCGCCCGGACGCCGCCGGGCCACAGCAGGCACAGAGTGCCGGCCAGAATCAGGCAAAATCTCAGACCGAAGCGCATCCCCCTGCTCTCCTTCTTCCCGGGCCCCCGGGTCATTTCGGCGAAACCGGGGCCGTCCCCCCGGGTTCCCCGGTGCGGGTGAACATGACATAAAGGACGGGGCAGAGAAACAGGGCCACAAAGATCCCCAGGGCCAGGCCGCCGATGGCCGAGGCGGCCATGGGCTGGAGCATCTCCCCCCCCTCCTCCAGGTTCAGGGCCAACGGGATAAAGCCGAAAATCACCGCCAGGGCGATCATCAGCCGGGGCCGGAAGCGGATCCGGGCGGCTTCCATGACCGCCTCCAGGGCTGACAGGCGCCTCTCCCGGCGCAACTCCTCCGAGTAGGTGATGAGGAGCACCCCTTCATTCACCTTGGCGGCCACCACGATGAGCACCCCGATGATCACCGTGGCCCCCAGGGGCAGACCGGTGAGGTGGAGGGCGTAGACCATGCCCGCCAGACAGAAGGGCACGCAGGCCAGAATGACCAGGGGCAGCCGCAGGCTATTGAACTGCACCGCCAGCACCACGAAGGCGAAGAACAGCGCAAAGGCCAGGATGAAAAGCACCGACCGCTGCATGTCGGCCATCATCTGGGCCTGGCCGCCGAAGGAGATCTCATAGCCCACCGGCAGGTTGATTGTGCCCAGGGCCTCTTTCAGTTCGCCCAGGGCCTGGCCCACGCTCACCCCGGCGGCGTCCCCCCGGACGATGACCTCCTTCACCTGATTCTCCCGGGCGATTTCCACCGGCCCCACCGCCGGGATCACCCGGGCCACGTCCTTGAGGCGCAGGTAGCCGCCCTGGGCGCAGTTCAGCACCAGGTTTTCCACCGCCTCCTGGGAGGTGAAGTGCTCCTCGGGGATCATCACCCGGATGTTATAAAAATAATCCCCTTCCCGGTAGCGGGTGGCCACCTGGCCGCTGATGGAGGAGCGCACCGCGGCGGCCACCTCCGCCAGGGAGACCCCCAGCTCCGCGGCCCGCACCCGGTCCACCTCCACCTGGTATTCGGGTTTGGTCATGTCCATGGAGACGTAGACGTTGGTGAAATGGGCCAGCCTGGTCATGGCCTCGGAGGTCTGCCGGGCCAGGGCGAAGAGCTGATTCAGATCCTGGCCCTTGATCTTGACCTCGATATCCGCCTCCCCCAGTTTGCGGATGCCCTTCATGGGGGAGGGCATCACCATGGGGACGGCGCCGGGCATGGCCAGGGGAGCCAGGGTCTTCTTCAGCTGGGCCACATACTCCCTGGTGCTGATCTTTCTGGCATGGCGGGGCACCAACTGGATGTCGATCTGCCCCTCGTTGGCGATCTCATAGGTGGCCAGGCCCCAGACCTTGCCCCCGGCCATGGTGAGATAGCTCTCCACCAGGGGGTCGCCCTGGAGTTTCTCCTCCACCCGGGCCAGAATCCGGTTGGTCTCCGCCAAGGCCGCCCCGGTGGGCAGCTTCACCTTGACCATGACCCGGCCGTCGTCCATGCGCGGCAGAAACTCGCTGCCGAGAAACGGAAAGAGGGAGACGGCCCCCAACAGGACCAGCGTGAAGGCCCCCAGGACCCACCGGCGATGGCGGAGGATGTGGCGGAGGGACATGATGTAGGCATCCGTCAGGGAGCTAATCCACCGGAGGAAGCGGCTCTCCCCATGGGCCCCCCTTTCCCGGCCCACGATGATGGCCGTGAGCATGGGGGTGAGGGTGACGGCCAGGGCCAGGCTCACCACGAACACCCCGGAGATCACCAGGATGAGCTCCTTAAAAAGCAGGCTGGTGAGGCCCGGGACCAGCAAAAAGGGCAGAAACAAAGCCAGGAAGGAGAGGGTGGCCGCCAGGATGGCCGGCCCCACCTCCCGGGTGCCCCGCTCCGCCAGGGAGGCCCCGTCCTCCTGGGGATGCAGACGCCGCAGCCGGGTGATGTTCTCCAACACCACGATGGAGTTGTCCAGGACCACGCCGATGGCCACCACCAGGCCGCCCAGGGAGAAGATGTTCAGGGAAAAGTCCCCCAGCTTCATCAGGGCGAAGTTGAGGATCAGGGTGATGGGCAGGGCCAGGAGGAGCACCCAGACGTGGCGCCAGCTCCCCAGGAAGAGATAAACGATGAGCATCACCAGCACCGCGGCCTCCACCGCGGCGTTGCGCACCCCGGCCAGGGCGGCGGAGACATAGTCGGCCTGGTTCTCCACCATCCCCAGCTTCACTCCCTCCGGCAGCGACGGGATGAGCTGTTGGACCCTCTGGCTCACCGCCCGGGCCACCTCCACGGTGTTGGCGTCCGCCTGCTTGAGGACGCTCAGCTTGATGGCGGGCTTGCCCCCCAGGCGGGTGATGACCCGGACTTCCTCGTGGGCGTCCTCCACCTGGGCCACGTCCTGGAGGTAGACCTTGCCCGAGCTGCCGTTGGCCAGGACCACATGGCGGATGTCCTCCAGGGAGCGGTACTCCCCCATGGTGCGGGCGATGAACTCCCGGCGGCCCACGGTCACCCGGCCGCCGAACTGTTCAATGTTCTCCTCCTGGAGCCGTTTCATCACCGCCGCCAGGGTGAGGTTGAATTTCTCCAGGGCGTTGGGGTCCAGGTGGACCCGGATCTCCCGCTTGAGGCCGCCGACGATGTCCGTGCCCGCCACCCCGGGGACCGCCTGCAACTGATACTGCAGCCAGTTTTCCGTCCAGGTGCGCAACCTGGTCAGATCCCAGGTGTCGGAACTGATGGTGAGCTGCACCACCGGCAGCTGCGAGGGGTCAGCCTTGAAGATCACCGGCGGGTCGATGTCCTTGGGGAGCTTGCGGGCCACCCGGGCCATGGCCGCCAGGGCGTCCTGGTAGGCCACGTCCACGTTGACCCCGTATTTGAAGTTGGCCAGCAGGGTGTACATCCCCTCGATGGAGGAGGACTCAAGATAGTCCAGGTTGTCCACCATGGCCATCTGCTGCTCTATGGGATCGGCGATATTGGTGCTGATCTCCTCCGGCGTGGCGCCCCGCCACCAGATATGCACCTTGATGAGGGGATAGGTGATATCCGGCAGGAAATTCACCGGCAACAGGACAAAACTGTAGACTCCCAGCACCACCAGGGCGAGGGTGATGACTGCGGTGGCGATGCGCCGCCTGACGGCATAAGTGGTTATTCTCACTGGCCCGCTCCTCCCTGCACTCTTACCTCCTGGCCGTCCTTCAGCTTCTCATTCCCGGCGGTCACCACCAGTTCCCCCGCCTGGATGCCGGAGAGAATCTGCACCCGGCCGTTCACCTCCAGGCCGGTCTGCACCAGGCGGCGCTCGGCCTTGCCGTCCCGGATGACATACGCCACCTTCTCGCCCTGGGGCGTCACCAGCACCGCATCGCCCGGGACGGTGAGCGCCTCGGTCTGGGTCTGCAGGGTCAGCTTCAGGCGGGCGAACATGCCGGGAATCAGATCAACGGGCCTCTCCAGGGTCACCTCGGCGGTGCGGGTGCGCATGCGGGGGTCCAGGTCCGGATACACCAGGCTGACTTTGCCCGGGAAGGTCTTGTCCGGGTAGGCGTCCAGCTGCACGAGGGCCGGGGTGCCTCGGGAAACCTCGATGGAGTGGGCCTCGGGGATTGCCACGCGGATCACCAGGCTCCGGGGGTCATACATCTCCACCAGGGGGGCCCGGGGGGCCACAAAGTCACCGTCCTTCACCAGGACCTTGGACACCACCCCCTCCCAGGGGGCCTCCACGGCGTAGTCCCCGGCCAGCTCCCGGGCCTTGGCCAGCAGCGCCCGGGCCCCCTCATATCTGGCCCTGGCGGTGTCCAGCTGGGATCCGGGCAGGGCGCCGCTCTGCACCAGGATCTTCACCCGGTTGAGCTCCGCTTCCTGCTCCTTGACGGCCTCCGCCGCCGCGGTCACCTGGGCCGCGGCCGCGCCGGAGCGGCCGATGGTCACCAGGCGCTGGCCCCGCTGCACCCGGTCCCCTTCCCGCACCCGGCAATTCTGCACCGGGCCTTCCGAGGGCGAGGCCAGGCGCGCCTGGCGGGTCGGGGTCGCCGTCCCGGTGAGTTCCAGGGTGCGGGATACCAGTCCCACCTGCGCCTTGTGCACTGCCACCACGGGGGGCGCCTTCGCCCCCTCCTTGGGCCGGTCCTGGGCCGCAGCCCCGCCGGGACCCCATGGCAACAGCAGTCCGACGGCCACCACGCCGGCCAGCACCCCGTGCATCTTCTTCATGTCAGATTCCCCCCCACGGCCAGTTTCAGCCGGGCCACGGCGGTGCGGAAGTCCGCCAGGGCCCGGTAATAGTTGGTTTCAGTGAGCAGCAGGGCCGCCTGGGCATCCAGCACATCGGTGATGGTGCCGGATCCCAGGTTGTATTTCAGGGTCTCGACCCGCAGGCTCTCCCGGGCCAGCTCCAGAGACTTCTCCAGGGCCTTGATGCGCTCGCTGCTGGAAGAGATGTCCAACACGGCGCTTTCCACTTCCTGGCGCACCTGCAGCTGGAGCTTGCGCAGCCGCTCCTGGGCCGCGGCCAGGATCTCCACCTCCTCCCTGACCTTGGCGGAGATGCGGCCGCCTTCGAATAGGGGCAGGGTCAGGGCCACGCCGATCTGGCCGTCCTTGTCGTAATAGGGCCCCCGATCCACCGGATGCTTGGGGTCCCGGTCATCCAGCACCCCCAGCACGCCGGAGCCCCGGTAGCCATAGGAGCCCACGGCCGTGACCGTGGGCCAATGGGCGGCCCGGGCCGCGTCCACCCTCCGGGCCTGAGCCGCCAGGCGCTCCCGGGCGGCGTTGACGTCCGGGCGCTGTTTCAGGGCGAGGGGGATCAGCCCCTCCACCTGCAATCTCAGGTCCTCATAGGAGAGCTGGCCGACGAAGTCCAGGGAGGTCTTCCCGTGGTCCAGGCCCATGAGGCTGGCCATGACCCTTTTCTGCAGTTCCAGCACATTTTCCTCCTTGGCCAGATTCTGCTCCAGGTCCGCCAGCCGCACCTCGGTGCGCAAAAGATCCACCCGGGCCGCCTTCCCCACCTCCACCATCCGGGCCATCTTGCGGCGCTGTTCCTGCATGGCCTGCAGGGAAAACTTCAGGGAGTCAATCACCTTCCCCTGGCCGAGGAGGCTGTAAAACGTGCTGGAGACATTGAACACCAGCTCGTCTTTGGTACGGGACAGGCGGTTCTGCTCCGCCAGGCGGACCAGTTCCGCCGCCCGGATTTCATTGACGATGCGGCCGCCGGTGAACAGAGGCATTTTCAGCACCAGGTCGCCCCGGGTGATCTGGTCGGAAAAAATCCTTCTTTCCCCCTGGTAGCGGGATTCCCGAATCGGCCGGGGATATTGGTATTGGAGGTAGTTGGCCTCGTAAGCCAGGCTCGGCCAGCGGGTCGCCTTAGCCTGGTCCACCTTGGCCTGGGAGGCGGACACCTCCCGGGTGGTGGCGGCCACTTCCGGGTTGTTGGCCAGGGCCACCTCCAGGCAGCGCTCCAGGGTGAGGGGACCCTGGGCCTCCACCTGCCTGAGCCGGGGTGGCGGCTCAGCCGGGGGCGGCAGGGTGCCGTAAGTCTTCAACTCCGGCACCGGGCCATAGGGGTCCGTGGGCTGCACGAGGGCGCAACCCGAGAGGCACATCAGAATCACTCCCATGCAGAAGCTCATCCCGCTGCTCTTGTTCACTCCTGAACTCCTCCCGGTTGGTCGAGCCGCATTCCGTGGGCGGCTTTTTTGGGCATGCACTTCCCGGCTCCGGCCCCCGGTCCCGGCCCGTGGGGAGGCCGGCTGGGCCGCCGCGGGGGCACCATCTCCCCTGCCGGCCTTTCCTGCCGGGCCCCGAGGCCTCCGTAGGCGGAGGCGAGGGACAAGGCCGACAGGGAAAGAAGCCGGGGACGCAGCCGGAGTTGCCCGTCTTTTTGCCTGCCTTCGAGGTCCTGCTCCCCCACCCCGGCGGCGGGCGGTCACCCCGTCAGGCCCCAGGGCCTGGGTCGGCGCAAAAGGGCACAGGAGCAGGCCGCTTCAGGCACATTTGCCGCCGGAGCAGTCATGGTCCCGGTGGTCCTCCCCGGTACCCCGGCGTATGCCCCCCTGCCTGGCCCAGGGCCCCATAGCCCCGCCTCGGACCGCCATCGCCTTCCTTCAGTTCGGGGCCGATGAAGAAGGGGAACAGGAGGAGGGCCGCGGCCAGCGCCGCATACACCCAGGCGATGAACGCCCGTTTCCGGGAGTCGGGCACCAGCCGGGCGAACAGCCCCGGGATCATGTGCCAGTGCAGCACGAGGTGCAGCGCCAGCAGGGCCAGGAACAAAAACCCCAGATAAAGATGGATGGTGCCCCAGTCATGCCGGTCCAGGCCGAAGAGGAAGAGGTCCACCCTGCGGCCATAGGTGAGGGCAGCTTCACGTCCGGGAAGCAGGACATATTTCATCAGGAAACCCAGCCCGGCGATGGCCGCCAGGAAGAGAAACATCAGGGAGTCAATGACAAAGTTGAGCTTGGCTTTATCCATGGAATGTGCCTCAGGGGGTGAGATGGACCGGGGACAGGGGAGAAACCGGGGAACGTGGGGGGTCTGGCGCATGCCACTCCTCATCCGAGGCCCAATCCGGCCGGCCGTCGGCTTCCCTGAGTTTCATGGTGCGGTCGCCCTTCACCTCCATGGTCAGAATGTGGGGCTTTCCCAGAACCGAAATGAAGGAGCCGGTGATCGTCACCCGGTCTTTCGTGGCGAGGGCGAGGCCTTTTTCCTGCATGTACTCCCTGGGCGCCAGGATGGCGGTGACCTGTCCCTTCGGGGTGGTGAGGAGGGCATGGACGCAGTAATCCTCGCCGCTGCCGGAAAAGGCATGCTCCACCCGCACCACCTCCCCGGAGACGGCCCCGATGGTCCCGGGGTTGAACAGCGTGCTGTAATGCAGGCGCCCCCCCCTTTCCCCCCCGGCGGCGGAGAGGATGACCATGAAGCTCATAAGCCCTGCGGCAGCCAGACATCCGGGGGTTCTCATGGCTCCCTCCTCACAAAATATGCGGATATGCGCTTTCCTGCTTCTGCGACCATGCCCGGACACCTTCCCGGCGCTGACAGCCCGATCGGGGGGCGGGGAGGCGGCAGAGGGCCGGCCCCGGCAGTCCCGCCATGCGCAGGGGATCCGGCTCAACGCCCCACCATTCCGCACCATGGTGAATATCTCAGCGTCGTGCGGCGGTCAGGAGATACCCCCGGATCCCGGGGGGGCAATGACGGGGGCTCCGTGCGGCCCGTGTGGGATACCGGGCCGGATGCCGGTATGCCGCCCGCAGCCGGGGGATTTTCCGGGGCCGGGCCTTCGTGACCGCGGCGGTTTTCCTTTCGGCCTGCCGGGGGGATGGCTGGACCGCCGGCACCGCTGCCCTGGCCTCGGGAATCCGGGCCGGGGAGGAGCCCGCAGGTTGGACCGCGGGCGGGCCGGCGGCCGGCCCTGCCACGGTCGCCCCTTCTTTCATCCCCAGCCCGGCCAGCAGGGGCAGGCAGAGAAGCAAGCCCGCCGCGCCCAGGGGCGCCAGGATTTTTCCTGTCCGGGCCTGGGGGGCGGCCTCCTCAGACGGTTTGACGTCCTGCGTGCAATGAAGAACGAGGTGCGTCACTGCCAAAGAGAGCACGAAGAGGAGGCCCGAAAACTGCACCATCTCCCAGTGGTGCCGAGGAAGGCCCAGCCAGGTGAGGGTCGCCTCCCCGCCGGAGCCGGCCGCCGGGATGAGGACGAATGTCAGCACCAGGGCGAGGCCGGCCAGGGCCGCCAGTGACAGCAGCAGCAGCACATCCACCAGAAAAGCCACTCGCCTCAGATTCATGCTCCACCCGGTGCGGGGTGCATTCGCCCCCGTCTTGCGTGGTTCCCGGCATATCCCCGGGCGCCGGCGCATCCCGCCTCCCCGGGCTGACAGCCCGGTGGCAAGGCCTCGACATGGCAGTCCGGCAAGAAAGGGAGGCAGAGAGGTTGCGGGTCAGGTCCCTCCCCCGGGGAAGATGGCCGGGCAGGCCGGGGGTCTTGGGGGGATAGGGATTCTCCCCCGGGCCTGCCCGGCGGTGAGGGGGGTGGTTACCAACCCCAGGCCATGCCCCATTTCCTGCCCATCCCCGGGCCGGGTCCCAGGGCCGCACCGGGGGCGACCTTGCGGGCCTCCAGCTGAAACTGCAGGCCCTTTTCCTGGAGCTTGTCCCTCAAGGCGTTCAGCTCCTTCTGCTTGGCCGCAATCTTGGCCTGGTCAGGAGGGGAGGCCTGCCAGAGGGCCGCCAGTTCGGCCCGCTTCTGGACCATCTGCCGCCTGAGGTCGGTGGTGTCGTTGTAGAATTTCTGCTTGAGGTTGAAAATCTGGGTGCTCTGCTCCGGGGTCAAGGGAGCTCCGCCCCCCCAACATCCCCGGCCCCAGGGGCCGGCCCAGGCGGAAGCGGCCAGCCCCAGGCTCAACCCCAAAACCATGACCATGAGCCGGGTGAATGTGCTCCGCATGAGATGTGTCCTCCTTCATCCGGGTGCCGCAAGCCTACCACATCTTCCAGGGACCCCCGCCCTTGCCCCAGCCGAAATAGGCGTTGGGAGCGATTTTCCGGGCCTGGGTCTGGTATTTCACCGCAATGGCCTGAATCTTGTCCCGGAGGGCGTTGATCTCTTTCTGCTTGGCCAGGATCTGTTTTTCATCCGGGTTTTCCACCGCCCAGAGGCTGTTCAGCTCATTGCGCTTGGTGAACAGCTGCTGGCGCAAGTCCTCCGTCTCCTTGAGGAACTGCTGACGCAGGTCGTAGATTTTCTGGGCCTGCTCCGGGGTCAGGGCGGCTCCCCGTCCCATGCCCCGTTGGGCCCACGCCGGGTCGGTGGTCGCCATCCCGAAGACCAGGGCCACCGCCAGAAGCAGGAACACGACTTGCAGGTGCCGATGCCACGCCTTCATGTGCTTTTCCTCCCATCTCTCTGTGGATATTTACCGTTGCGTTGCTTACCCGGAACTCCACGCCACCGGCCGGGGAAGGCGGGGGGCCTTGCTCCCCCCCGGGGGCGCTACCGGCCTCTGGCCCAGCGCCCCGGGCCGCACCACCTGCAGCCCCGCCCGGCCAGCGCCGCCGCCAGCTTCTGGCGCTGCTCCGGGGTCAGGCACGCCTGACTCTCCTGCTGGAACCGGGTGACCACCTCCTGCATACGGCTGCGCAGGGCCAGAATCTCCTGCTGCCGGGCGGCGATCCGGCTCCGGTCGGGTTGGGTGTGGGACCACAGGGCCCGAATCTCCATCCTGGCGTTGAGCAGCCGGTCCCGGAGGGGGGTGAGCTCCGCCAGCAGGGCCTGGTGCAGGCCGGCAAGCTTCACCTTCTGCTCCTCGCTCAGGTTGAGCTCTGCAGAGAGTGCCGGGTCCTGCCACCACTCAGGCCCCAGGCTCAGGGGGCCGCTGTCAGCCTGAGGGGCCGCTGCCAGCGCCATCAGGCTGATGATGAGAAGCACTCCCAACCTTGTCATGCGGTTGCTCCCCGGCGACCCACTGAGGTGCGGTTCCTTGCCCTTTTATATGGCAATCTTGGTGCCAACCGGGGACAACCGCTCCCGACTTGGTATAACTTATTGAAATTATATGGTAATATTTTATGGGCGGGCCGCCGCGGCCAGGGCTGCGGCGGTGCGGTCCGGCAATGAGTGTCGGAGGGGGAGGACCGGGAAATAGGGGGTTTATCCTGAAAAAATCAGCCCTTATGGATTCGACATCCCTTTTCCCGCCCTCGACGAAAATGTCGACCCCGGGGGAGGGCAGGAGGGCAGGGGGCGGATATTTCGGCCCCCGTCAGGGCCGCGTCGCGCCGGGAAATGGTATAAATAAGTATTCCACCCTGCCGGAGTCCTGATGAAAGCATGCGCCCTCGTCGCCGGCGTGCTGGTTCTGCACCTCTGTCTGCCGGGGAGCCTGCCGGCCCAGCCCAGGGGCAGGGGGCCCGGGCCTTCACCCTGCCTCCCCCTGGAAAATTTAGGGGTCACCCCGGAGCAGGAACGGGCCCTGGCGGATATCCACCGGTCTTATCAGGACCGGCTCCAGGGCCTGCGCCGCCGGCTGCTGGCCAGGCGCCTGGAGTTCAGGGCCGCCCTGGCCAATCCCCAGGCACCGGAGGAGGCCATCAGAAGCAAGGCGGAGGAGGTGCAGCGCCTGTGGCTGCAGTGCCAGCGAACCACCACCGACTACTACCTGGCCATCAGGGCGGTCCTGACCCCGGAACAGCGACAGAAATGCTTCAGCGCCCCCCCGCCCGGTTCCCCCCGGAACCTGGACAGAGAACATGACGACCAGCGCGGATAAGGCAAAACCTGCCGAGATCAGCCGACGCCGTCTGCTCCCGCCTCTGGCCACCGCCCTGGCCTTTCTGCTCTTTGCGGCGCTTTTCTGCGCCCTGGCCCTGATGGACCTGAGCCGCATCGAGAAACTCCTCGCCGCCGTGCTGCACCACCGGGCCCTGGCCACCATCCGGTCCATCGAGCAGGCTTCCCAGGAGAGGTACCGGCAACTGCTCCGGGGCGGCGATTTCCCGGGGACCGCCGGCTTTTTCGGCGCCGAGGAGGACCTCTCGCTCCGGGAGGCCCTGGCCCGCGCCCTCATGGATCTGGCCCGCCATCTGGACCTGCAGGATCAGGAAAAGGGGATTTCCGCTAAGGAGCTGGAAAGTATTGCTGCGGCCGAAAATCTCCAGGGCATCATCCTGGTGAATGCCGACGGCCAAGTAACCGCCCAGACCGGTAAAAGCCCCCCGAACCTCCAGGCCCTGGCGGCGCCGTTTCTTGCCGGGCGGGAAGAGGTCTCCCTCCATCTCTTCGAGCCCCTCCAGCCGTCGGCCCCGGTCCACTTCATCGGCCTGCGCCGCCTGGACGGCAAGGGGGCGGTCTTCCTGGTTCTGGGGACGCAGGGGCTGCAATTCTGGGAATGGCGCATTGCGGTCCAGGAGACCCTCCGGGAATTTCCCTGGGGCGAGGGGCTGACCTATTTCTTCCTGGAAACCCCGCAAAACCAGCTCCTGGCCCAAGGGGGCGCCCTGCCGGAGGAGACCTTGAGACAATGCCGGCTCCTGGCCGCCATCGACGCGGCTTTGGGAGGGACCGCCGGCCGCTGCACCCTGGTGGGGGAGATGCGCATCCTGGAGGTGGCGGCCCCCTTCCAGATAAACGGCCACACCATCGGCACCGCCCGGGTGGGGCTCACGACCAGCGACACCGATGCCCTCCTGGGCGAAAACCGCCGCCATATCTTCATCTGGACCGGGGTGATGATCTTTATCGGCCTTCTGGCCATGGTGCTGCTGTTTTCCTTCCAGAACCGCTACCTTTCCCGCCTCCAGGCCATGCAGGACCGGCTGCATCAGGCCGAGCGCCTCTCTTCCCTGGGAAGGCTGGCGGCCGGGGTGGCCCATGAGATCCGCAACCCCCTCAACGCCATCAGCATTGCAGTGCAGCGCCTGAAGCGGGAGTTCCTGCCGGAAAGCCAGGCCAAGCACGGGGAATTCCAGCAGCTGACCCAGGTGGTGCGGGAGGAGATCAGCCGGCTCAACGCTATCGTCGAGGATTTCCTCAGCCTCTCCCGCAGCGGCAGGCTGGATCTCCACCCCCAGCCCGTGGGGAACCTCTTTCACAAGACCCTGTTCCTGGTCCAGGAGGAGGCCAAAGCCAGGGGGGTTCAGATCCGGGTGCAGGAGGCGGATTCCTGTCCCCCGGTGGTCATGGACCTGCCGAAGATGCAGCAGGTGCTCCTCAATCTGGTGAAAAACGCCCTGGAGTCCATCTCCGGCGAGGGCACCATCACCCTGGCCGCCGCGCCGGCGGGCAGGGACTATCTGTGCATTTCCGTGGCAGACACCGGGAAAGGCATGTCCCCCGAAGAGCAGCAGCGTATTTTTGACCCCTACTACACCACCAAGGACAAGGGCATGGGGCTCGGCCTGGCCATCGCCCACGAGATCGTCCGGGCCCACGGCGGGGACATCAGGGTGGCCAGCCGACCGGGCCGGGGCACCACCTTTGAGATTTTCCTGCCGGCGGGCTGAACGTCGGCAGGCCGGGTCAGACCGGAGGGCCCCGGCCCTTGGGTCTGGGAAGATGAGGACAGATGACGGCTCTCCATATCCTGATCGTGGAAGATGAGGCCTCCCAGCGGGAGATGCTCCGCACCTTCCTCCTCAAGGAGGGGCACCTGGTGGAGACCGCCCCCGACGGGGAGCAGGGCCTGGAGCTGCTCCGCCGCCAGGCCTTCGATCTTGTGCTCATTGATTTCAAAATGCCGGGCATGAACGGCCTGGAGTTCCTTAAGGAGGCGAAACGCCTGGACCCGGAGATCGACGCGGTCATGATCACCGCCTTCGGCACCATCGACGCGGCGGTGGCCGCCATGAAGGCCGGGGCCCGGGATTATCTCACCAAGCCCATCGACCTGGACGAGCTCCTGCTCCTCATCAGGAGAATCGGCGAACACCGGACCCTGGTGCGGGAGAATGAACTTCTGCGCCAGGAGCTGCAGGCCAGGGAGGTGACCACTGCCGCCATCATCTACCAGAGCCCCAGGATGGCCGAGTTGATCAACCTGGCGGCCCGCATCGCCCCCAGCCAGGCCACGGTCCTCATCCAGGGGGAGACCGGCACCGGCAAGGAGCTCTTCGCCCGGCTCATCCACCAGCTGAGCCCCCGGGCCGACCGGCCCCTCATTGCCGTCAACTGCGCCGCCATCCCCGAGACCCTGCTGGAGAGCGAGCTCTTCGGCCATGAGCGGGGCGCCTTCACCGGCGCGGTGCGGCGGCGCCTGGGGCGGGTGGAGCAGGCCCACGGCGGTACCCTGTTTCTGGACGAGATCAGCGAAATTCCCCTGTCCATCCAGGTGAAACTCCTGCGCTTTCTCCAGGAGCGGGAGTTTGAGCGGGTGGGCGGGGAGCGCACCCTGAAGGCCGACGTGCGCATCATCAGCGCCACCCATCAGGATCTGGAGGCCATGGTCCGGCAGGGCACTTTCCGGGAGGACCTCTTTTACCGCCTCAATGTGGTCACCCTGCGCCTTCCGCCCCTTCGGGAGCGCCGGGAGGACATCCCCCTGCTCGTCGAGCACTTTCTCCAGCGCTTTGCCCGGGAAAACCGCAAGGCCATTGAGGGCATCAGCCGGGAAGCCCGGGATCTCCTGGTCAAATACGATTACCCCGGCAACGTCCGGGAACTGGAAAACATCATGGAGCGGGCCGTGGTGATCTCCCGGGGGCCTGTTCTCTCCCGGGAGGATCTGCCTTTTCAGGAAGCCCGGGCCGGGGCCGCCCCGTCGCCGCCGGCAAGCCTCCAGAAGGCCGTGGAGGACCTGGAGCGGCAGATGATTCGGGAGGCCCTGGAAAAAACCGGCTTCAACCAGACCCAGGCCGCCAGGCTCCTGGGGGTGAGTGAACGGATGCTCAGATATAAGCTCAAGAAATACGGCTTGAAAAACGGCCTTCCTCATTAAGGACATACAGTGCCTTTAGCAGAGACCCCCTACCCCCCTGGCTTTTCTTCCGGATGGTGCCCGAATTCCCTCTCCGACCGCCGAGGCCAAGAAGAAGCAAGCCCACACCCCCCGGCCGGGCCCCCAGGGGCCGGTGGCCGTCCGCCAGGGGCGGGCGCCATTTCCCGGGGGGGGCTTCCTTCAGGGCCACCGCGGCTGGCGCCAAGCGGGTGCCCCGGGAGGCCGCCTGGTGCCGGCCGCCGGATCCGGTCTGCCTGCACACGGGATGGCGCAGTAGTCGGCAAGCCGGGAAGGACCGCAGCGGGAGAAAGGCGGATGGCGGGCAGGGAAGGGGAGAGGACCGGGCCGTCGTCCGCTCCGAGCTCCTGGGCAGGGGAGCAGGTATCGGGCCGGGTGAACGTTGCGTGGCAGGGAAGCCCGGGGGGCAGGGAGCTCCATCGGCCGGGAAAGGAGGGTGATGCTTCCGATCGGGATGGCGGAGGCCCCCAAGGCCGGGCCGGACCATGCCATGAACCGCCCGGCGGATCGGCGGCGGAAGGCGGGGGGGGCGGCCCTTGAGCCCAAAGGAGAGTGCAAAGAAGCGGCGCAACCATCTCCGTCCCGGCAGGCCACAGGTTCAGCCGCCGAAGCCGGCCGCTCTTCCCCCGGGGACGGAAAGCCTTGGTTTACATCTCGGCCTGAGGGTGGGGGATCCGGAAAGGGCCGGATCCCTGACGCCCCACCGGAAAGACGAAGGGGCGGGCCCCCCGGGATCGGGGAGCCCGCCGGCGGGTCAGACTTTGGTGACGTTCTGGGCCTGGGGGCCCTTGGCGCCCTGGACGATCTCGAATTCCACGGTCTGGTTTTCCTGCAGGGACCGGAACCCGTTCATCTGGATGGCGCTGTGATGCACAAACACATCCGGGCCGTCCTCCCGGGAAATGAATCCGAACCCCTTGGCGTCGTTGAACCACTTGACCGTACCACGTACTCTCATGCAACTATCCTCCGAAATGTCAATCGCCTGCAAGAAAAGCAGACCGGTAAGGGGCAGGCCACAAAAAAAATCGAAACGGCCCGCGGCCGCTTCGATCCTTGGCCAGGGAGTTTTCCCCCTGGTATCTGCGTGCCTGCCATCCACTATCATCATCGGCTGCCGCCGGACAATTGTCAAGGAAAATCTGCCGGCCGGCGCCAAAAAAGGAGAATTCCCCCCTTGTCCCCATCCGCCCTTTCCCTCCGCCTCCAAAAAGGGTAAGCTTTCATTGAGACCGTGGCGGAAGTGATTTTTGCCGGAGGCGCTGTGGGCTCAGCGGAGTCGCCGCTTGCCCCTCAACCTCCCCGCCCCCCGGAGGGGATTGGGGGTGGGGGGATGGGGGCGGCAACCGCCCCCTCAGCCCCTCCCCCCACCTTCATCGGGATGCGACCTGAAAAGACCTTGCATGTTGCCGCTTTCGCCCTCCGAAGCCGGCTCCTGGTTTCCCTGGGCCTGCTCCTTTGCCTCCTGACCCCGGGCCTCTGGGCCTGTTCCGGCTCCCGCTCCGAGGCTCCGGTGGCGCCGCCGCCGGTCCCGGTCAGCGCCGCCGTGGTGCAGCAGAAAACCGTGCCCCTGGTGCTGAAGACCATCGGCAACGTGGAGGCCTCCGCCACCGTCTCCGTCAAGGCCCTGGTGGGGGGCGAGCTCCTCAGGGTGCATTTCCGGGAGGGCCAGGAGGTGCGGGAGGGAGACCTCCTCTTCACCATCGACCCCCGGCCCCACCAGGCGGCCCTCAGGGAGGCTCAGGCCAAGCTGGCCCGGGACCAGGCCCTCCTCAAAAAGGCCCGGGATGACGCCCGGCGCTACGCCCGCCTCATCCAGGACGACCTCATCAGCCGGGAGCAGTTCGACCAGGTCACCGCCACCGCCCAGGCCCTGGAGGCCACGGTCAGGGCCGATGAGGCGGCGGTGGAGAGCGCCCGCCTGAAACTGGCCTACTGCACCATCCGCTCCCCCATCACCGGCCGCACCGGCAGCCTCCTGGTGCACCAGGGCAACATCGTCAAAGCCGAGGATGAAAAACACGTGCTGGTGGTCATCCACCAGATTCAGCCCATTTACATCAGCTTCACCCTGCCCGAGCAGCACCTGGGCGCCATCCAGGCGGCCCAGGCCGCCGGTCCGGTGACGGTCACCGCAGTCATCCCCGGGGAAACCGACCGCCCGGTGAGCGGCCGGCTCAGCTTTGTGGATCACGCCGTGGACCAGGCCACCGGCACCCTCCGCCTCAAGGCCACCTTCCCCAACGAGGACCGGCGCCTCTGGCCCGGCCAGTTCGTGGAAGTGGCCGTCAAGCTGGCCGACGACCCTGACGCCCTGGTGGTCCCCGCCCGGGCCGTCCAAACGGGCCAGGGGGAGCAGTACGTCTACACCATCACCGCCGGGAGCACCGTGGAATACCGGGCGGTGACCGTCAAACGCCACCTGGAGGGCGAAGCCGTCCTGGCCGGTGGCGTCAAACCCGGCGAGATGGTGGTCACCGACGGCCACCTCCGCCTCACCCCCGGAGCGCGGGTGACCGTGAAGAATTCCGGGGGAGGGGGCTAAGGGGCACAGGCCCTTACCCCCTCCCTCACCCTCCCCCCACCCCATATCAGGGGGTGGGGAGGGGAGCGTGAGGCGAGGGCGGGGGAGCCAGGCTCTCCCGCCTCCCCTCACTCCCAGGCAGCCTATGAACCTTGCAGGGCCTTTTATCCGGCGGCCGGTGATGACCACCCTGGTCATGCTGGGCCTGTTGCTCTTCGGGCTGATCTCCTATCGCTATCTGCCGGTGAGTCAGCTGCCCAACGTGGATTTTCCCACCATTTTGGTGAGCGCCCAGCTTCCCGGGGCCACGCCGGAGACCATGGCGGCGGCGGTGGCCACCCCCCTGGAGCGGGAGTTCTCCACCATCTCCGGGCTCGAGAACCTGACCTCGGTGAATGCCCACGGCTTCAGCCAGATCACCCTCACCTTCGCCCTAAGCAAGGACCTGGACGCCGCGGCCCAGGATGTGCAGGCGGCCATTTCCAAGGCGGCCCGCTTCCTGCCGCCGGAGATGCCCGCTCCGCCCACCTACTCCAAAGTGAACCCGGCGGACCTGCCGGTGCTGTATATCGCCCTCACCTCCGCCACCCTGCCCCTCTCCACCATTCATGAGTATGCCGACACCCTCATGGCGCAGCGCATTTCCATGGTGGAGGGGGTGGCCCAGGTGCAGGTCTTCGGCGCCCAGAAGTATGCGGTGCGCATCCAGGTGGACCCCAGGGCCCTGGCGGCCCGGGGCATCGGGCTGGACGAGGTGGCCCAGGCGGTGCAGCAGGCCAATGTCAACCTGCCCACCGGGCTCCTCTCCGGACCCCACCAGGCCTTTTCCCTGCAGGCCACCGGCCAGCTCACCCGGGCCGCGGCCTACCGGCCCCTCATCGTCGCCTACCGCCAGGGGCATCCGGTGCGCCTCCAGGACGTGGGGCAGGTGCTGGACAGCGTCGAGGAGGACAGGATCGCCAGCTGGTACAAGCAGTCCCGGGGGGTGGTCCTGGCCATCCTGCGCCAGCCGGGCACCAACACCATCGAGGTGGTCAACCGGGTGCGCCGGCTCCTTCCCACCTTCCGCAGCCAGATCCCCGGCGCAGTGGACCTGGTGCTGCTTTACGACCGCTCCGAGTCCATCCGGGAGTCCGTGCGGGACGTCAAATTCACCCTGGTCCTGGCCGTGGCCCTGGTGATCCTGGTCATCTTTCTCTTCATCCGCAACCTTTCGGCCACGGTCATCCCCTCCCTGGCCCTGCCCCTGTCCATCATCGGCACCTTCCCGGTGATGTACCTGTTCGGCTACAGCATCGACAACCTGTCCCTCATGGCCCTCACCCTGGCAGTGGGCTTTGTGGTGGATGACGCCATCGTGGTCCTGGAAAACATCGTCCGCCACCTGGAGATGGGCAAGGGGCGCCTGCAGGCGGCCCTGGACGGCTCCCGGGAGATCGGCTTCACCATCGTCTCCATGACCCTGTCCCTGGCCGCGGCCTTCATCCCCATCCTGTTTATGGGGGGTATTCTGGGACGGCTGCTGCATGAATTTGCGGTGACCATCATCGCCGCCATTTTGGTCTCCGGGGTGGTCTCCCTTACCCTCACCCCCATGCTCTCCAGCCGCTATCTCAAGCCCCCCAAAGAGGAGCATCACGGCCGCCTCTACGCCTTGAGCGAGCGCTTCTTTGACCTCCTGCTCCGGGGCTATGACATTACCCTGAAGGCGGTCCTGGCCCGGCCCGGGATCACCCTCCTGGCCTCCGGCGTCATCCTGGCGGTGACGGTCCACCTTTTTGTCGTGATGCCCAAGGGGTTTCTCCCCAGCGAGGACCAGGGCACCATCTTCTGCTTCACCGAAGCCGCCCAGGGCATCTCCTTTGAAGCCATGAAGGAGCGCCAGCAGGAGGTGGCCCGGGTGGTCCTCCGCCATCCGGCGGTGCGCTCCTATTTTTCCGCCATCGGCGCCAGCCCCCACAACCCGGCGGTCAATACCGGGCGCCTGTTCATCCAGCTCAAGCCCCGCCACGAGCGGCCCCACGTGGATGAGGTGATCAGGGAGCTCCGGCCCCTTTTGGCCGGTATCCCCGGCATCACCGTCTATCCCCAGAACATGCCGCCCATCCGCATCGGCGGCACCCTCACCAAAAGCCTCTACCAGTTCACCCTCCAGGGGCCGGACATCCAGGAGCTCTACCACTACGCCGGGCTGCTGGAGGCCAGGATGAAGGCCCTGCCCGGCCTGATGGATGTCAACAGCGACCTCCTCATCAAAAACCCCCAGGTGGAGGTGGTCATCCACCGGGACAAGGCGGCGGCCCTGGGCCTCTCGGCCCATAAAATCGAGGAGGCCCTCTACAGCGCCTATGGCACCCGGCAGGTCTCCACCATCCTGGCCCCCAACAACCAGTACAAGGTCATCCTGGAGCTGCTGCCGCAGTACCAGGCCGACCCGGCGGCGTTGCCTCTGCTCTATGTCCGCAATAATACCGGCCGGCTGGTGCCCCTGAACGCCGCCGTGAGCCTGAAGCGCAGCTATGGGCCCCTGACCGTCAACCACGCCGGTCAGCTGCCGGCGGTGACCCTGAGCTTCAACCTCAAGCCCGGGGTGGCCTTGAGCGAGGCGGTGGACGCCGTCTCCCGGCTGGCCCGGGAGACCCTGCCCGCCACCATCACCACCGGCTTCCAGGGCACCGCCCAAGCCTATCAGAGCTCCCTGAAGGGCCTGTGGCTCCTCCTCCTCATGGCCATCCTGGTGATTTATCTCATCCTGGGCATGCTCTATGAAAGCTTCATCCACCCCCTCACCATCCTCTCGGGCCTGCCCTCCGCCGGGCTGGGGGCCCTGGTGACCCTCCTCCTCTTCCGTCACGACCTCAACATTTATGCTTTTGTAGGCATCCTCATGCTGGTGGGCATCGTCAAGAAGAACGCCATCATGATGATCGACTTCGCCCTGGAGGCCCAGCGCAGCCAGGGCCAGGCGCCCGCCGCGGCCATCTGCCAGGGGGCGCTCATCCGCTTCCGGCCCATCATGATGACCACCATGGCGGCCCTCATGGGCGCTTTGCCCATTGCCCTGGGGTTCGGAGCCGGCGGCGAAGCCCGGCAGCCCCTGGGCCTGGCGGTGGTGGGCGGCTTGCTGTTCTCCCAGCTCATCACCCTCTACCTCACCCCGGTCTTCTACCTTTACATGGAGCGGCTCAAGGCCGTGGCGGAGAGAGTGGGCGGCCGGCGCCGGGGCGGGGCGGTGGTCCCCGCCCGGGACTGAGGAGGGCCGGGGAGTGTGCACCACCCCGCGGTGGGGAGTGCAGGGGATTTGGGAAGGGGGAAGGGCAGCGCCAGCATGCCGCGGCTAGCCGTGCGGCCCGCTGGGGAAGATGAGTGGATGTGGACCGGGAGAAAGGGCCCCGCCCTGGGGCCCTCCCCTAGCTACTCGCCGATGATTTTCACCAGCACCCGTTTGCGACGGCCGCCGTCGAATTCCCCATAAAAGATCTGCTCCCAGGGGCCGAAGTCCAGGCGGCCCCCAGTCACCGCCACCACCACCTCCCGCCCCATGATCTGGCGCTTCAGGTGGGCGTCGGCGTTGTCCTCCCCGGTGTCGTTGTGCCGGTACTGGGACACCGGCGCATGCGGCGCCAGCCTCTCCAGCCACACCTCGTAATCGTGGTGCAGCCCCCGCTCATCGTCGTTGATGAAGACGCTGGCGGTGATGTGCATGGCGTTCACCAGGCACAGGCCCTCCTGGATGCCGCTTTCCCGCAGGCACTCCATGACCTGGGGCGTGATGTTGATGAACGCCCGCCGCCCGGGTACATGAAACCACAATTCCTTGCGATACGATTTCATCGGCACCTCATGCCATATGGGATTTGGGGTGGGGGTGGGGGAGGGGGTAAGGGGTTTCGCCCCTTAGCCCCCTTCCCCAGGAATGCCGGGGGAGGGCCAGAGATGGCACATCCCTGCCCTCCCCGGGACCCCCTCCCCACCCTGTATGGGATTGGGGGTGAGGGTGTGTGAGAGAGGGCAGGGGCCCCATGACCCGTGGCCCCTCTCCCCATGCGCAATGATCTGCGACTATTGGCCCCCGCCCCCACACTCCTTCATCAATGCCGCGCCGCTGCGGCGCACGAATTCCTCCAGGTCTTCCTGCCAGGGCCGCATGACATTCAGACCCAGCTCCCTCAGGCGGCGGTTGTCCAGGATGGAGTTGGCGGGCCGCCTTGCCGGGGTGGGGTAGTCCCGGGTGGGGATGGGGACCAGGCGCGCCGGCAGCTCCAGGAGCTCAAAGAAGGTTGTCGCCAGCTCATACCAGGTGCAGTGCCCCTCGGCGCTGGCGTGAAACAGCCCCCGGGCGTCGGCTTCGATGAGCTCTTTGAGCTGCTCCGCCAGGCGTCTGGCCCAGGTGGGGGAGCCGTGCTGGTCGTCCACCACCCTGAGCGTCCGGCCGGGGTCGGCCAGAGCCAGGCGCAGCATGGTCTTGAGGAAATTGGGGCCTCCCAGCCCATAGAGCCAGGCGGTGCGGACGATGAGCCCCTCCTCCCCTAAAACGCCCCGTACCGCCTCCTCCCCGGCCAGCTTGCTGTGGCCATAGACTGAGAGCGGCCCCACCGGATCCGTCTCCCGATAAGGCAGGGGCGCCGGCCGGTCCCCGGGAAAGACATAGTCAGTGGAGATATGGAGCAGGCGCACCCCGTGGCGGGCCGCGGCCCGGGCCAGGACCTCCGGCCCGGCGGCGTTCACCCGGAAGGCCAGCTCGGGGTCGCTTTCGCAGGCATCCACCCGGGTGAAGGCGGCGGCGTTCACCAGCCACTGGGGCCGGTAGCGGGCCAGAGCCGCCTCCACCTGCCGGGGGTCGGAAATGTCCAGCTCCTCCCGCCCGAAAGCCGCCACCTCATGGGCCGGAGACAGGACCTGGACAAGCTCGCATCCCAGCAACCCCTTGGCCCCGGTGATGAGAATCCGCAGTCGTGATAGCATACTAAAATTGTAGCTGAGGGAGGGGGTTAAGGGTCGCCGACCCTTACCCCCTCCCCCAGGCCCCCACCCCCAATCCCATATCGGGTGGTGGGGCAATCGAGGCCCAGGCCTCGATTCCCCTAATTTATGGAGCGGTTGAGGGAGAGGGTGTGCGAGAGGGGGCAGGGGCCTGCGGTCCCTGGCCTCCTCTCCCCCAGGACCTCACCTTCCCTGATACTCCGGCAGGTGTTCCGGGGGGATCTCCCGCAGCAGGGGGAGCTCCCGGTCCTTGTCCGACAGGATGGCCCCGGGGACCGGCCAGGGGATGCCCAGCTCCGGGTCGTCGAAGCGCACCCCGTATTCGTCCCCCGGGGCCCAGTAGTCGGTGCATTTGTACAAAAACACGGCCCGCTCGCTCAGCACCTGGAAGCCGTGGGCGAACCCCGGGGGGATGTAGAGCTGGCGGTGGGAGCCCTCCTCCAGGATGATGCTCAGCCACTGGCCGAAGGTGGGGGAGCCCCGGCGGAGGTCCAGGACCACGTCGAAGACCCGGCCGGCGGCCACGGTCACCAGCTTGCCCTGGGGGTGCCGGAGCTGGTAGTGCAGCCCCCGGACCACGCCGTGGAGCGACACCGAGAGGTTGTCCTGGACGAAGGCCTCCGGCACCCCGGCCTCGGCGTAGCGCCGGGCCTGGAAGGTCTCCAGGAAATACCCCCGCCGGTCCTCAAACACCCGGGGCACCAGGAGCACCACCCCCGGCAGATCCAGCCCCGTCACCTGCATGGCCGCCTCCTGCCCAAACGCCAGCACTGGTAACTCTGCACCAAAGCACGCAGCCTGAATGCAGCAGGCCAAAATCCTCCCTTTATATAGCAAAGGGGGGGTTCCTTGGCAATTGTGCCTGACAGATATTCTGTGGAGGTGAGTGAGGGGTTGGTAAGGGCAGTATTCTCTTTAAAAAACCCCCCAGATTCATCCGCCGGGGGGTGTGGGGGTTTTGATCGGAAATGTGGATTCGCCAGGGAATTAATTTACTCCGCCACTCATTACCTCGAAGGCCAATTGCCGGGAATCAATTTATCGAGTCAATTTTGGCTCTGTCGAGATTAATCCTAGAAAGATTCCACCTCCGGGCAGGGGGGCTGCTCCTTGTTTGATTTTTATGGTGATTGTGCACTTGACTGTTTTTTTATCTTCATTTGGATCTGGATAATTAGAATTAGCATCATATACCCGAATAATGTCGGCTAAAAATCCCCCGACCACAGTCCCGCATTGATTAAATTTAGGCTCCTTGACGCCGGGAAACCAAACTTTAACAGGAGGGTTTACATCATAGACTCCATTGTATCCTTCAACCACTTTCATATTATTATGATAATAATCAATAAATTCTTTTATGGCTGAGCAAGCAACGCCATTTTGAAGTCCAATTTCATCACCTACCTTGACCTCAGGAGTAGGTTCTGTTCTATTAATAAGTCTTTTTATTAGAGCGGCATTGGGTGAATTCTCGGTAAGGCTTGTCCACCCCCCCCAATCGATTTGGTCTGGGGTTAAGGTAATGGTGTAATTCCCGTTTTTATCCGGATGGATCAAATCAACGTTGAGGGCAATGGGAAAGGTCCCAATCCCCGCAGTAAAGGCCCCTACCCCGCTCAGGGCGGCCACCGCCCCGGCTCTCACCGTCATGGGGTCCACGTTCATGGGCGGCCCGGAGGCCAGGGTGGTGCGAACCGGTCCCTTGTTCAGACTCCCCTCCCGCCGGATGATCACCCCGACCCCCGGCCCCACCGGTTTCCCATACAGCTTCGAAATGTCCCAGGCCGACCATTCCCCCGTAGGTGGGGTGACAGTAGTGGTGCCGGGCACCCACTCCCCTTGCTCGAAATCCCACACACCCACCTCCACATCATTCGCGGGCAGGTCAGTCAATTTGATGAAATCGCTCATGTTTCTGTCGATGGTTTGAATGGCCTGGGTCTGTGCGTTGACAGGATCTGGCTTTATCAAGCCCTCAGGTTCTGCGGGCAGGACATCCGGGTAAAAAGCCCGCGCCCCCCTCAGGGCGCAGGCGTCTGCGGCCTTCTGGAGTTCGCTCCTCACATTGTGCATGTGCCCCAGATCCAGGACCAGGGCCAGGATGCCGACGATGATCCCGAACACCAGCAAAATGGCGAAGAGGGGCGCCACCACCCCTTCCTGCCGTTGCCAGAACCGCCTCATTCTCGCCTTCATGATCAGCCTCCTCCCTCGACCAGCACCTGGAAAAGCCTGGGGTTGTGAGTTACATGCCGCCCACCGAGCGGCGGGCCAGCGGCAGAAAGATCCTGATGATATGCAGCACCCCCGGACCCACGGTGACGATGAACATCACCGGCAGCATGCAGAGAATCAGGGGGAAGATGAGCTTCAGCGGCAGTTTGGCCGCCTTCTCCTCGGCCTTAAGCATGCGCTGGGTGCGGGTGAAATCCCCGTGATTGCGCAGCGCCTGGGCGATGCTGGCCCCCAGCTTCTCCGACTGGATCATCAGCCCCACCATGGAGCGGATGCTCTGCACCCCGGTGCGCTGTCCCAGATGGTCAAAGGCCTCATCCCAAGGGATTCCGGCCCGCAGTTCCGCCGCGGTGATCTGCAGCTCCAGCCAGAATTCCGGATAGACCTCCCGGATCTCCTCCGCCACCTTGTTGAGGGCGGCGTTCAGGGCCAGGCCGGCCTCCATGCAGATGACAAACAGATCCAGGACGTCGGGCAAGGCCCGGTCCAGGGCGTTCTGCCGGGTGCGCACCCTGACGGACAGAAGATAGTTGGGCACCAAAAACCCCAGGCCCGCCAGGGCAAAGGCCACGACCAGCGAGGGCAGGGTGAGCCGCCCTTTGATGACCAGCACCATCAGCACCGGCAAGGGCAGGATCAGGGCCAACACAGCCTTGAGGCCATAGAAGACCGCCAGAGCCTGGGGGTGCCGGTAGCCGGCCTGGATGAGCTGCTGCCGGATTTCAGAGAGCTTGGAGAGGTCTTTTAAGGCCCAGCTCCCGGAAGAAGCCAGAAAATCCATGACCTTCTGCTGCACCGGACCGACGGCCGCCGGGGCTTTCATCAGCGAACCGCCCATCTCTGCGGCCGCCGCCACCTCCAGGCGGCTACGGACATGCCCCCTCCTGGCCCAAAAGGAGATCACCGCGAAGGTGATCAGAAAAGTGGCAAGAAAGGTCAGGACCCAGATCAGGAACAGTTCCACGCTTCCCCTCGGACTACACTTCCACCGCCTTCACCAGGCGGCGCATGATGATGGAGCCGGTGATGAGGAGAACAAAGGCCAAGCCCAGCATCACCCGGCCCGCCGGTTCTTTGAAGAGGGCCATCTCGTAGTCGTATTTGATGATGGTCATGCCGATGAACACAATGATGGGAAGGACGGTGAGCACCACGGCGGAGAGGCGTCCTTCTGCAGTGAGGGAACGGATCTTGACCTTGAAATTGAGCCGGGCCCGGATGAGGTGGGCGATTTTCTCCACGATCTCCACCAGATTGCCGCCGGTGTCCGTCTGGATGAGGACGGCGGTGACGAAATACTTCAGGTCCCGGCTGTCCACCCGCTCCAGCATGTTGTTCAGGGCCTCGGTCATGCTGAGGCCGAAGCGCTGCTCTTCATAAGCGATGCGGAATTCGGTGCCCAGGGGATGATCCAGCTCCTGACCCAGAAGCTCCGCCGCCGAGGGCAGGGTATGCCCGGCCTTGAGGGAGCGGGCCAGCATCTCCATGGCATCCGGCAGCTGCGCCTCCACCTTCTGGGCCTTCTGGACCTTTTTCTGCTTCAGCCACAGGAAGGGCAGGAAAGCCAGGGCCACCGCCAGCAGCAGGCCAAAGAGCAGGCTCCGGACAAACACCAGCCCCAGCAGCACCCCGGCGCCCGCCAGGATGGCCACCAGCCCCAGAAACTCCACCGGGCTGCGGTAGACATCCCCCTGGAGCAGCTCTTTCTGCAATCGCCGGAGTCGTTCCCGGCCCAGGAGAAACCGGAGCAGATTCAGTCCCGGGCTGGTCTGGTCCTCCAGCCGGGCCTTGACGATCTGGATCCGGCGCACGTAAGCCTGGCTGGTCTCAGATAACCGCTGGGTCACCTTGCGCCGCTGGCGCAGGGGCTGCCAGACCAAGGTATAAACCGCCGACAGGAGAAAGAGCACCGCCACAAACAGGGCGGCCAGCCCCAATGCATACCAGAGATCCCGGGCAGTGACGGCCATAGTCCTGATTTATCTCGCTTCTTTGAGAATCCGGGTCATGCCCCGGCTGCGCCCGGTCTGGGGCGGCAGGAAGATCTCCTCCCGCAGGGGGAACCCGAAGAGGCGGCAGCGTTCCGCAAAGCGGGGCCGGATCCCCGTGGCCACATACTGGCCCAGCACCGCCCCGTCCTCCGCCACCCCGTGGCGGTCGAAGACAAAGATGTCCTGCAGGCTGATGACGTCCCCCTCCATGCCGGTGATCTCCGAGAGCGACACCACCCGCCGCACCCCGTCGCTGTGCCTGGCCAGGTGGATGATGACATCCAGGCTGGAGCTGATGAGGTTGCGCAGGGCCTTCTGGGGGATCTGATAGCCCGCCAGGTTCACCATGGTCTCCAGCCTGAGGAGCGCATCCCGGGGGCTGTTGGCGTGGATGGTGGTCATGGAGCCCTCATGGCCGGTATTCATGGCCTGAAACATGTCCATGACCTCCGGCCCCCGCACCTCGCCCACGATGATGCGGTCCGGCCGCATGCGCAGGGCGTTGCGCACCAGATCCCGCTGGGTCACCTCGCCCTTGCCCTCGATGTTGGGGGGCCGGGTCTCCAGGCGGCAGACGTTGCGCTTCTGGATCTGCAGCTCCGCCGCATCCTCCACCGTGATGATGCGCTCCCCGTCGGGGATGTAGGCCGACATGATGTTCAACAGCGTGGTCTTGCCGGTGCCGGTGCCGCCGGAGATGAGGATGTTGAGCTTGGCCTTGACGATCTTCTCCATCACCTCCGCCATCTCGGGGCTCAGGCTCCCCCGGGTGAGGATCTCCTCCATGGTGGGGCGCATCACCATGAAACGCCGGATGGACAGCAGCGGCCCGTCCAGGGCCAGAGGCGGGATCACCGCGTTCACCCGGGAGCCGTCCGGCAGGCGGGCGTCCACCATGGGCGAGGACTCGTCGATGCGCCGGCCGATGTTGCTGACGATCTTGTTGATGATGCGCATCAGGTGGGCGTTGTCCCGGAACTTGACCTCCGTGAGCTCCAGCTTGCCGAAGCGCTCGATGTAGACCTCGTTGTAGCGGTTCACCATGATGTCCGAGATGGTGTGGTCCCGCATCAGAGGCTCCAGGGGCCCCAGCCCCAGGATCTCAAACTCCAGCTCCTGGGCCAGCCGACTGCGCTCCTCGGCGGTGAGGGGGAAGGGGTCCTCCGCCAACAGCTGCAGCACCGCCCGGCGGATCTCCGCCGCCACCAGGGAGTCCTCCAGGGTCTCCAGGGTGGCGATGTCCAGGCGTTCCACCAGGGTGCGGTGCAGCCGCCGCTTGATCTCATTCAAATGCTTCTCCCGGGTGCCATCGCTGCGGCTGGCGAGGAGATCACCCGCCACGGGGTCTCCTGTCACCGGCGCCTTGCGCTCCTGTTTGTCCGTGGGCAGCCAACCCATGGCCTCTCCTTTGTCTTAGGAACCAAAAAGTCGTTTGAGAATGCCGCCTTTGGACGGCTGGGCCTCCGCTGGCCGCAGGGCCTCCTCCAGTTTCCCGGCCAGCTCCTTCAGGCGCCGCCACAGCCGGGAGCGCCGGGCCACCGCGGCCAGGGGCTCCCCCTGGTTGATGGCGTCCACCAGGGCCGGGAAATCGCTGGGCAGGGTGGCGAATGGCGGCTGGCCGAAGACCTTCTCCAGGTCCTTGAGCCCCAGGGTGTAATCCCGCTCGTAGCGGTTCACCACCACCCGCACCTTGTCCATCTCCAGGTCCCAGGCCCGGTAGAGGCCCCGGATGCGCCTTAAGTTCTGCAGGTGCGGCACGGTGAGCTCGGTGAGGAGCAGCACCTGCTCCGCCTCCTGCAGGATCCGCAGGCAATAGGAGTCCAGCCAGGTGCCGGCATCCGCCACCACCCAGGTGTAGAGCCCTTTGAGGGCCGCCAGCACCTTGGCCAGCTCTCCGGGGGCGGCAAAGACCGGGGTGTCCAGGTCGAAGTCCGGGGTGCTCAGGAGCACATCCATGCCCGCGGGGTGGTGCACCACCGTCTTTTCCACAAACAGGGGATCCAGCTTGTCGGCCGTGTGCGCCAGATCCAGGAGGGAATGGGGGCTTTTCAAATCCAGAAACTGCCCCACCTGGGGGAAGGGCCGGGCCAGGTCCACCAGAAGCACGCTGCCCTGCTGGCGCTCCGCCAGCGCCACCGCCAGGTTGACGGCCACCGTGGTCACCCCCACCCCGCCCTTGGCGCCGGTCACGGCCACCAGGTGCCCCCGGGAGCCCTGGGCCCGCTCCTTCTCCCGCTCCACCAGCACCCGGGCCGCCACCTCCTGCACCTCCTCCAGGCGCAGGGGCAGGGGCAGGAAGCTCCCCACCCGCAGTTTCATGATGCGGATGAGGAAGTCCGGGTCCCGGCTCTGGGAACAGACCAGGAATTCGGAGCGGGGGAAGCGGCTGATGAGCTCCTCCAGCCAGCCGGGCACGCCGCCGTGGCCGTTTAAGTTCACCAGCACCAGGTCCGGGGGCCGCTCCCGGTGCTGCTCCAGGAAGGTCTGGGGGTCCTTGGCCTCATGGAGGAGCTTCAGCACCGGGACCCGGGGCAGGAGCTCGGCCAGACCCGGATCCGGGGAGTCCGGACCGGTCAGGACCGACAGGGTGAGGCGGGGTGGGGCCATGCGGTGGTGCCCTCCTCCGGGGTGATGGTCTGCGGATGCCTTTATTGTAGCGTATTTTCAAAACCAGCGCCGCCTGCAGGCAGCGCCGCGGCCCCGGACCACCCGGGAACCGGCCCCGGTGCCCTCGGGGTTACAACTGGGCCGCCTCCCGCTTCATGCCCTTGATGACCTCGATGCTCACCGCGGCCGGGGCCTGGCGCTCCGGGGGCGACGGCGGGGCGACGGCGGGAGGCGTGGCCAGGGCCGGGCGGCTCACCAGCTGGGAGGTCACCACCCCTTTGGTCATGAACATCGCCTGGTTGAGCTGGTTCCGCAGGGCCAGGCGGATCTTCCCCTGGAAGGTGGCCAGATTCAGGGCCTCGGCCTGCTCCGGGGTCACCTCCAGGGTGACGGTGTTCACCACCTGGGGCTTGTCCTTGGGGGCGGTGGGGTCAAAGATCTGCCCCTTGCTCAGCACCTTGATGTTCTGGAGGATGATCTTGGAGATGTGCTCCCCCTGGCCTTCCGGAGCCGGCAACTCCACCAGCACGTCCACCCGGTCGCCGGGGTTGATGAAGCCCGCCACCCCGGTGACCTCATCCGTCTTGATGGTCACCGCCAGCTTGTCCGGGGCCAGGAGCCCCCCCAGGCCGGCGGCGGTGCCCTCCGGGGCCAGCTTGGTGGTGAGGATGGGCTCGCCCTTGGCGATGAAGGTCTGCACCACCCGGCCCTGCACCTCCTGGGGGCTCCTCACCGTCCGGGGCGGGATGATGTCCCGGGGCCACTGGTCCACCCGCAAAAGCCGGGGCTCGAGAGCCGTGCCCGGCGCAATGTCCACCTCCGCCACCACCACCTGACCCGTGGGCACCTGCACCACCTGGGTGCGGGTGGTGATGTACCGATGGATGAGAACGACCGCCACAAGACCCACCAGGCAGGCCAGCAGGAAATATTTCACACCAGGGGTTAGTTTGACCATGGCAAAAGGCTCCTCACACCGAAATCACTCCAGAATCATTCCAGGCGCATTGTGGTCACGGCGCCCACCTGGATGCCCTTGAAACCAGGCTTGAACCACTGGATCAGGGCATCCAAAAGCAGGGTGACATTTTGCTGCGCGGTGACCGTTACCTTCAGATCATCTCCCGTTTTTGCTTTTTCGGGGGTGGTCCATTCAACTTTTACTTTATGATAATTACAAAATTCTTCTCCAAGAAATTTTTTAACTGTGTTTTCCACTTTTTTGCCGCCCTCCAGCTGGTAGCCCCAGCTGTTGAGGCGGTAGACCACCCCGACCCGGGCCCCTTCCCGGCTGGCATTGGTGAGGGCATGCTGCAGGAACCAGACGTGCCCGAACTCCACCATGCCCACCAGGAAGGTGACCAGCAGGGGGAGGATGAGGGCAAACTCCACCACCGCCACGCCCCGGCTGCCCCGGGGGACT